>NZ_CP151633.1:1259594-1889391 GCF_038397715.1 Microbacterium sp. LWO14-1.2 | reverse complement strand
ACGGCAGTCTCGCGCGAAGAAGAGCTCGGCGACAGGGTCTTGACGCCGACGGCATCCCGTCCGGTGTGGCGGTCAGGAACCGGTCGACGCCCGGGCGACGAGTCGCATCGGGACGGTGACGCTCTCGTAGGGGCGCGTGCGGTCGCTGAGACGGGCGACCGCGAGCCGGGCGGCCTGGCGCCCCAGCGCCTCGATGTCTCCCGAGACGACGCTCACCCCGAGCACGCGCGCCCACTCCGGCTCGTCGAAGCCGATGACGGCCGGCCGGTCGGGATGCCCGGCGACGGCTTCCATGACACCGAGCAGGATGCGGTTGTTGCCGGCCACGACGGCGGTGGGCGGCTCGTCGAGGGCGAGCAGCTCGCGCATGCACGCGCGGGAGGATGCCGCGTCGTGCGCGTCGGTGCGGAGGAGCCGGCGCCAATCGGCGTCGGCGGGGTCGAGCACGTCGCCCATGCCCGCGAGGCGTTCGCGATACGTGGGCAGCCAGGCGTAGTCGCCGATGAAGGCGATGCGGCGGTGTCCGGCATCCAGGAGGTGCTGGGCCGCCAGCCGCCCTCCCTCGCGGTTGTCGAAGACGACCGAGTCGGCGGCGAGGTTCTCGGCCGGGCGGTCGACGAAGACGACGGGGATGCCGCGGGCTTGCAGCTGCGCGTAGTCGCTGTGATCGGTCATGGCCGAGACGGTGATCACGGCCGTGGTCTGCCGGTCGGCGAGGTCGCGGGCGACGCGCTGCTCCTGCTCGGCCGACTCGCGCGAGTTCGCGACGGAGAGGTGCATGCCGCGGGGGCGGATCTCGTCTTCGACGGCCTGTGCGAGCGCGGAGTAGAACGGGTTCGTGAAGTCGCCGGTGATGAGGCCGATGGATGCCGCGAGGCGTCCGCTCGCGAGGAGGCTCGCCGCTGCGTTGCGCTGGTAGTCGAGCTCCGCGGCGGCCGACAGGACGCTCGCGAGCGTCTTCTCGCTCACGTACGACTCCCCGCCGAGCGCCCGCGATGCTGTCTTGAGGCTGACCCCCGCGCGTTCGGCGACCTGGGCCAGCGTCGGGCGCGGTGTCGCGCCGGTCTCTGTGCGAGTCATGCATCCCCTTGTCGCCCGCGAACGCGGATAGCTCATTATGGCGGCTGCCGATCGGAACCGAGCTCTTTCGCCGGTCGCGATCGCTGTGATAGCGTCCAGCGTATGACAGCGATGTCATATATCGGTCATCCCGGCGTCGGAGTCGGTGAGGACCCCATCAGCGACACACCGTAGTGGAGTTAGAGGAGCAACCATGAGGGTCCCCAGCCCGAGGAACCACCGATCCGCCAGACGATCCTGGGCAGCGGCCGGAGTCGCCGTCGCCGTCGGGCTCGGCATGATGACGCCGACGGCGGCCTCGGCGGCCGGAGAGACGACCTTCGCCTCGTCCTTCGAGTCCGGCGACGCGGCCCCCGTGCTCACCGGCACCGGTCAGCCCGTCAACGTCACCGGCAGCCGCTTCGCCCCCGGCAGCGTGCTCGGCGACGTGACAGCGGTCACGGCATCCGCCCAGAACGCCCCCAACGAGGCCGCCGCGTTCGTCGCAGACGGCAACGCCTCGTCGAAGTGGCTCGCCTTCGCCAACACGGGCTGGGTGCAGTACCAGCTCGGCACCCCGCAGCCCATGGTGCGGTACACCCTCACCTCGGGCAACGACGCGCAGGAGCGCGACCCCAAGGACTTCCGCGTGCAGGGCTCCACCAACGGCACCGACTGGGTCACGGTCGACCAGCGGACCGGCGAGCTCTTCTCCGGACGCGGCGAGACCCGCACGTTCGAGCTCGCCGCCCCCAGCGCCGAATACCTCTACTACCGCCTCGACGTGCTCGCCACGCGCACCCCCAGCGCCAACATCGTGCAGCTCGCCGGGTGGGAGCCGATCGCCGTCGACGGCGCGACCCCCGCCCCCGGCGACCTCATGCTGCAGGTCGGCAACGGCCCGACGAGCTCCGACACCGCGAAGACCGGCGTCGGCTTCTCCGGCACGAAGGCGCTGCAGTACGTCGGCCGCCACCTCGACGCGGGGCCGGCTTCCTCGACCAGCGTGCTCTACGACGACGTCGCGATCGACGTCGCCGAAGACAGCGAGCTGTCGTACCTCGTCTTCCCCGTGCTCGACGGCGAGCAGACCTACGCCGCGACCTTCGTGGCGGTCGACCTGACGTTCGACGACGGATCGACGCTGTCCGCCGGCGATGCCACCGACTCCTACGGCTACGGCGCGAACGCGCGCGCCCAGGGCCAGGCGAACGTGCTCTGGCCGAACCAGTGGAACAAGGTCACGATCGACCTCGGCGCGTTCGCCGGCCGCACGATCGACGACATCCTCTTCCGCTACGACCACCCCGGCACCGACGTGAAGGGCGTGGAGGTGCCCACCGGCGCGACCGCCTTCAGCGGCTGGCTCGACGACGTGAGCATCGGCGCAGCAGAGCAGCTGGACACGACGGACGGACTCGTCTCGTACGTCGACACTCGCCGGGGTACGAACTCGACCGGAGGCTTCTCGCGCGGCAACAACCTGCCGGCGACCGCGTGGCCGAACGGCTTCAACTTCATCACCCCGATGACCAACGCCGACAACGTCGGCACGATCTACCAGTACCAGCGGGCCAACAACGCGCAGAACCTCCCGGCCCTCAACGGCATCGGCTTCTCGCACCAGCCGAGCATCTGGATGGGTGACCGCAACCAGATCGCCGTGCTCCCCGCCGCGAACGGCAACCCCACCTCGTCGCTCAACGACCGCAAGCTCGCGTTCCACCACGAGAACGAGACCGCGCGGCCCGACATCTACAGCGTCGAGTTCGACAACGGCATCCAGACGTCCGTGACCGCCACCGACCACGGCGCGATCTACCGCTTCGAGTTCACCGGCGACACGAGCTCCGTGCTCATCGACCAGCTTGTGAACTCCTCGAAGCTCCAGATCAACGGCGACACCGTCTCCGGCTGGGTCGACGGCGGATCCGGCTGGCCGGGACGCACGCGCATGTTCGTGTACGGCACGTTCGACAAGGCGCCGCTGAACGCCGGAGCGACCACTCAGGGCGACCGCAACGGCACGGCCCGCTACGCCTCCTTCGACACGAGCGGCGACAAGACCGTCGAGCTGCGGCTGTCGTCGTCGTTCATCTCGCAGGACCAGGCGAAGAAGAACCACGAGTTCGAGCTGCAGGGCGTCTCGTTCGAGCAGGCGCACGCCGCCGTGCGCGACGCCTGGAACGACCGGCTCGGCGTGATCCACGACGTCAAGGGCGCGACCGACACCCAGCTCGTGACCCTGTACTCGAGCCTGTACCGCCTGAACCTCTACCCGAACTCGCAGTTCGAGAACACCGGGTCGAAGGCCGACCCCGTCTACCAGTACGCCAGCCCGGTGTCCGCGACGAGCGGCAGCGCGAGCGACACTCGCACGAACGCGAAGATCGTCGACGGCAAGATCTACGTCAACAACGGCTTCTGGGACACGTACCGCACCGCCTGGCCGCTCTACTCGCTGCTCTACCCCGACGTGACCGAAGAGCTCGTCGACGGCTTCGTGCAGCAGTACCGCGACGGCGGATGGGTCGCCCGGTGGTCGTCCCCCGGCTACGCCGACCTCATGACCGGCACGAGCTCCGACGTCGCGTTCGCCGATGCGTACCTCGCGGGGGCCCTCGACACCGACACCGCTCTCGAGGCCTACGACGCCGCCGTGAAGAACGCCACCGTGCTGCCGGCATCCAACGCCGTCGGACGGAAGGGCCTCGCTCAGTCGATCTTCCTCGGCTACACCGAGGCGACGACGCACGAGAGCGCATCGTGGGGGCTCGAGGGGTACATCAACGACTTCGGCATCGCCGAGATGGCGAAGAAGCTGTCGGAGGACCCGGCGACCCCGGCCGACCGCGTCGAGCAGCTGAAGGAGGAGGCCACCTACTTCGAGGCGCGCGCCGAGCACTACGTCGAGATGTTCAACCCGGAGGCCGGCACGTTCACCTCGCGGAACGCCGACGGCTCGTGGACCTCGGGTGCCGAGTTCGACAAGAAGGCCTGGGGCGGTGCGTTCACCGAGGCCAGCGCGTGGACGTTCGGCTTCCATGCCCCGCACGACGTGGACGGACTCGCCGCGCTCTACGGCGGCCGTCAGGGTCTGCTCGACGTCATGCACGACTTCCTGACGGTCCGCGAGAAGGCCGACTACTCCGGCATCCACGAGGCGCGCGAAGCACGCGACGTCCGGCTCGGGATGCTGGGCATGTCGAACCAGATCGCGCACCACATCCCGTACGTGCTCGCCGAGGCCGGCGACCCGTCGGGAGCGCAGGAGCTGATCCGCGACATCCAGGACCGCCTCTTCGTCGGCTCCGACATCGGCCAGGGCTACCCGGGCGATGAGGACAACGGCGAGTTCTCGGCCTGGTACGTCTTCTCGGCCCTCGGCTTCTACCCGCTCGAGGTGGGCTCCGGCGACTACACGATCGGCACGCCGCTCTTCGACAGCGCGACGCTGTCGATCGGCGGCACCGACCTCGTCGTGAACGCGCCGGGCGCATCGGCCGGCGCGGACTACGTGGGCGGCGTGAGCCTCAACGGGCAGCCGATCACCGAGACGACGTTCGACGGCGACCTGCTGCGCGCAGGAGGCCGCCTCGACTTCACGATGAGCACGA
This sequence comes from Microbacterium sp. LWO14-1.2, assembly GCF_038397715.1. Lineage (NCBI taxonomy): Bacteria > Bacillati > Actinomycetota > Actinomycetes > Micrococcales > Microbacteriaceae > Microbacterium > Microbacterium sp. LWO14-1.2. The sequence continues at coordinate 1,884,715 of NZ_CP151633.1, read as the reverse complement.
CCCCGCAGGCCTGGGGTGCCAAGGACCTCACCGAGAAGCTCGAGGTGCCCACCACGCTCGTCGACGCGACCAAGCCAGGACGCGGTTCGCTCGCCGCGGCGGACGGCACACCCGTCGGCTCGCTCGTCGACGACAACATGAACTCGACCGTCACCTTCCAGGGCGACTCGGCCGAGCTGGTGTGGACGTCCCAGTCGGGTCCCGTCTCGATCGGCCAGTACACGCTGACCAGCGCGTCGAAAGCGGCCGCTCCCGCGAGCTGGACGCTCTCCGGTTCGCTCGACGGCACGACGTGGACCGAGCTCGACAGCCGTGAGGGCCAGACCTTCACGTGGGACTCGCAGACCCGACCGTTCACGACGCAGACCGCCGGGGGATACACGAGCGTCAAGCTCGCCCTGAAGGGCGGCGGATCGACGCTGGCTCTCTCGGAGGTCGAGCTGTTCGCCTCGGCATCCGCGGCCGACGGCTTGTCGATCGCCGCGGGCGCTCCGCAGCGCGTCGCCGTCGGCACCGCGTTCTCGGGGTCGCTCGCCACGATCGTCGGCACCGAGACCGACGCGTCGGGCTACGACGTCACCGTGGACTACGGCGACGGCGAGGCGGTCGACGACGTGACCCTCACCCGCGACGAGCTCGGCGGCTGGAAGGTCAGCGCGCCGCACACGTTCACGGCACCGGGCACGTACTCGCCCGTCATCACCGTGCGCGACTCGTCGGGCGCGGCAGCCCAGGCCACCGCGTCGATCGAGGTGTTCCGCGACGAGACCCTCATCGGAGGCTTCAACAACGTCTGCATCGGCGACCTCGGGGTCACCGCCGCCAACTGCGACTCGCAGGGCCACGGCTACTTCCGCGACAAGCTCAACGCCGACGGCTTCGTGCAGGGCCAGACCCTGACCGTGCCGGGCACGACGCTGACGTACGACCTGCCCGCCGTCCCGGCCGGTGCGCCGGACAACATCACGGGCGAGGGTCAGACGGTGAAGCTGTCGCTGGGCACCGGTGCCACGCAGATCGCGTTCGTCGGCACCGCCACCGAGAGCAACCGCGACTCGGATGCCGTGCTGCACTTCACCGACGGCAGCACCCAGACCGTCACGATCAGCTTCGGCGACTGGGTCGGCGCGTCGGGCAACCCCTACAAGGGCAACACCGTGCTCACGATCTCCGAGGGTCGCCTCTCGGGAACCGGAGCGGAGTCGAGCGTGAAGAACACGGCGATCTACGCCACCGCCCCGATCGCCCTCGCGGTCGACGGGAACGGTGCGCCGAAGGTGGTCGAGTCGCTGACGATGCCGAAGGAATCCGGTTCGCTGAACGACGGACGCGTGCACGTGTTCGCGGTCGCGTCAGACGGTGACCGCGGCGCCGCCGCCGAGCTGTCGGTCGCGGCCGGCACGGTCGACGAGCAGGTCACGGGCGTCGAGTTCGACGCCACCGTGGCGACCGTCACCGGCGGTCTCGGCGAGACGTCGACGGTGATCAACTGGGGTGACGGCTCCCCCGTCTCGGCGGTCGACGTGACCGACGGTGCGGTGCAGGGCACGCACACCTACGCGAAGGCCGGCAGCTACACCGTGACGGTGACCGCCGACGACGGCGTGAAGTCGGCGTCGACGCAGCTGACCATCGTCGTGGCGGATCCGGTGCCCGTGTACGAGCCCCGGATCCAGGCACCGCAGCAGGCGGCGCCCGGAGACACGGTCACGATCACCGGAACCGGCTTCGCGCCGGGTGAGAGCGTCGCGCTCCGCATCGACGACGAGCAGCCGGTCGTCGTGCAGGCCGAGCAGAACGGGTCGATCAGCGGGTCGATCACGGTGCCGAGCGGAGCCGTCGACGGCGACCACCCGGTGGTCGCGCTCGGCGACGTCTCGAAGGTCGAGGCGCGGGCATCGCTCCTCGTCGTCGGCGATCCGAGGGCTCCGAAGAACACCTCGGTCACCCTGAAGGCCGGATCCGACGACCCCGTCGCCGGAGAATCGGTGCCGCTGATCGCCACGGTGAAGCCCGCCGGTGCGGCCGGTCAGGTCGAGTTCCTCGAGGGCGACGTCGTGGTCGGATCGGCCGGGGTCTCCGCGGGAGTCGCGACGGCCGACGTCACGATCGCGACCTCCGGGCAGCACACCTACACGGCCCGTTTCGTCCCGTCGGACGAGACCGCCTTCCGCCCGTCGACCTCGGCCCCGCTGACGATCGACGTCCGCAGCGCCCCGGTGCTGCAGGCCGAGCTCGTGATCGGCCAGGTGCGCGTGGCGCAGGGCGGCACGGTCGAGCTCGTCGGGCGCGGCTTCGGCGCCGGCGAGCTCATCACGATCACGCTCTTCTCGGAGCCGGTGCGCCTCGCCGAGGTCACGGCCGACGGCTCGGGCGCGTTCCGCACGACGGTGACGATCCCGGCGAACACCCCGGTCGGACAGCACACGCTGGTCGCCCAGGGCGCAGCATCCGGACTCAGCGCGCAGGGTGCGCTCACGGTCACGGCCGCTGCGTCGACGGGTGACGGCCTCGCGGGCACGGGTGGGGCGGTGCCGATCGCGCTGATCGTGCTGATGCTCGGCCTGCTCGCCACGGGCGGCGTGCTGTTCGTCCGGCGCCGCCGCTCGGAGGGCTGACCCCCGCACCCGACTCGGCGGGAGACCTCGGGCTCGGGAGGAGGAATCGCAGCGATTCCTCCTCCCGACCCGGAGATCCCCCGAACGGATGCGGTGACGACGGCGGATGCCCCGGCGTCGCCCCCGTCAGACGGCCGTGAGGCCGTGGGGGGCGACGTTGAGTCGCTCGCATCCGTCGGCCGTCACCACGACGATGTCCTCGATGCGCGAACCCCACTCCCCCGCGAAGTAGATCCCCGGCTCGATGCTGAACGCCATGCCCTCGCGCAGCACCAGGTCGTTGCCCGGCGCGATGTACGGTTCCTCATGCACCGAGACGCCGATGCCGTGCCCGGTGCGGTGCAGGAACGCGTCGCCGAGACCGGCTTCGGTCAGCACGGTCCTCGCCGCGGCATCCACCTGCTCGGCCGTGACTCCCGGCCGCACGGCGTCGACGGCGGCCTGCTGCGCCCGCACGAGCACCGCGATGCGCTCGGCCGCCGCGGGCTCGGGCGTGCCGACGACATAGGTGCGGGTGCTGTCGGAGTTGTAGCCGCTCGGCACCGCTCCCCCGATGTCGACCACGACGACGTCGCCGTCCTCGATCACGCGGTCAGAGACCTCGTGGTGCGGGTCGGCGCCGTTCGGGCCCGATCCGACGATCACGAACTCGACCGTGCGGTGCCCCTCCGCGACGATCGCCTCGGCGATGTCCGCCGCGACCTCGCGCTCGGTGCGTCCGGCGCGCAGCCACTCGGGAACCCGGCGGTGCACGGCGTCGATCGCGCGGCCGGCGCGGTGCAGCTCGGCGATCTCGTCGGCATCCTTGATCATGCGTCCTTCACGCAGCACGGGCGTGGCGAGCTCCAGGCGCAGACCGAGCCGATCCGCGAGCGGGATGACGTGCAGGGCAGGCAGTGCGTCCGAGACGCCGACGCGGGTGGCCGCGGTGATGATGTCGGAGACCAGCGCATGCGCGTCGTCTCCGTCGACCCAGTCGGAGACGGCGAGGCCGAGTTCGCCGACGGCGGTGCTGCGCACCTTCGCGAGCTCCATGCGCGGAACGACGACGGTCGGCGCGATGCCCGGTCCGAGCACGAGGGCGGTCAGACGCTCGATCGTGTCGCCCTCCACGCCCACGAGGTACTGCAGGTCGGGACCGGGGCCGACGATGATCGCGTCGAGGCCGGCGTCCGCGGCGAGGGCGGATGCCCGGTCGAGGCGGGCGGCGTACACGGATGCGGGGAAGGGCGTTGTGCTCACGGCATCCACGCTACTGCGCGGCGATTCGCCGCGGAACGGACGTCGCCCTCCCGGAGCACCGGGAGGGCGACGTCGGAACGGATCGACGGTGCGGGTCAGTGGCTGTGCGCCACGGGCTGCCACAGCGACAGGGCCGTGATCCACGACGGGTCGCCCCACGCGCGGTGCGTCTGCACGGCGCGGTAGGTCACGCCGTTGTGCTGGCGCAGGTCGCCGCGGGTGTACGAACCGGTCGGGTTCCACGCTGCGACCTCACCGGTGGGCGTGGTCGGGGTGGTGGGCGTGCTCGGAGTGGTCGGCGTGGTCGGGGTGGTCGGCTGCACCGCGGCCGGGTTCGTCGTCACGGTGAAGATCGAGCTCGCCGCTTCACCCGCCGCCGACACGGCCACGATCCGGTACTGGTAGGTCGTCGACGCGGCGAGGCCGGTGTCGAGGTAGCGCGCCTTCGTCGACGTGCCGACCGCGGCGAAGGTGACGCCGTCGACCGACCGCTCGACGCGGTACGACGTCGCGCCCGCAGCGCTCCGCCACATGAGGTCGACGCTCGACGCGGTGCGGCCCATCGAGTGCACGCCGGCGGGCGCTGCGGGCGTAGCCGGAGTCGTGGGCTCCGTCACCGGCGGCGTCGTCACCGGCGGCGTCGTCACGGGCGGGGTGGTGGTCGGCGGAGTGGTGACAGCTCCCCCGGTGCGCACGTCGATGTCGATCGCGTTGTAGAAGGCGTTTGTCGTGTCGGCGATGTCCCACACCGCGTAGATCACGTGATAGCCGGTGTGGTCCGACGGGATGCTGAGCGTGTGGGTGGTCGGCACGCTGGGGATCTCGCCGCGACCGTCGAACGTTGCGAGCGGCTCGAGGTCGCCGCGATCCAGCGGTGCGTTGGGGTCCCAGCCCTGCTTGGTGATGAAGTAGCGCCACTGCGCGGTGCGGTGGGCTGCCGTGAGCGTCCATGAGACCTGCACGGGTCCCGCCTGCACGACGTTCTTGGCCCAGCGTGTGGCGGACTGCTGATCGAGCGTGCCGCCGAACAGGCCGCCCGCCGAGGCGAGCTGGCCGTCGGCCGGACCGCCGGCAGGGAAGCCCTTCGGGGCCTCGAGGCTCTGCGGCTCGTACGCGACGCTGCCGCGGTCGGTGTTCGCCGACCACGCCGCACGCGAGATCAGCGATGACGTGCTGCCGCCGACGTAGCCGTGCGCCGAGGCGGACGGGGCGGGCGCCACGAGCAGGCCGGAGGCGGCCACTGCGGCGACCGCGAAGGATGCGATTCCGATTCTGGAGAGAGTTTTCACCCCTCAGAGATACCGACTTCCTGGACGGCATCCAAGAATCTGGCAATATACAATCCCGTGTCGCCGCAGCAGCGCCGTCGCGTCAGCTCACCGCCGTGCGCACGCGCTCCGCGAGGAACTCGCGATTGGCCGCGTCGAGGTCGAGCACGGCGTAGGCCGTGGGCCAGAGCGTGCCGTCGTCGAGGTGGGCCGGGTGCTCGAAGCCGAACGTGCCGTACCTCGTCTTGAACTTGCTCGCGGGCTGGAAGAAGCACAGCACCTTGCCGTCCTTCGCCCACGCCGGCATGCCGTAGTACGTGCGCGGGACCAGTTCCGGTGCCGCCTCCGACACGAGTGCGTGCAGTCCCTCGGCGATCCCCCGATCGTCGTCGCTGAGCTTCTCGATCGCCGCCTTGAGATCGGCCTCGCCCTCTGCCCTGACCTCCTCCGGCGACTTCTTCGCCCGCGATCGCGCCGTGCGCTTGTCGGACGCAGCCGCCTTCATCGCCTCGCGCTCCTCCGCGCTGAAACCCGTGTCCTTCTCCGCCATCGTCGGCTCCTCTCCTCAGGTCGGTCGTGATGAGTTCACCCTACGGAGGGGTCGATGGACGTCGCTTCTCGATTCGTGATCGATCAGGGTCGACATAACCCGCCGTGTCGCATTCCCCTGCGGTTAGGGTGGGACGCATGGACATGCGTGTCGCGGCATACGCAGTCGTCACCGATGACGACGGGCGGGTGCTGCTGGCGCGCTGGATCGAAGGGCGCCGCGTCGCGTGGACCATGCCCGGCGGCGGTCTCGAGCCGGGCGAGGCTCCCGAGGCGGCCGTGCGCCGCGAGCTGCGCGAGGAGACCGGCTACACCGTCAAGGTGGGCGAGCTGCTCGGCATCCACTCGCGCGTCATCCCCGCCTCGCAGCGCGTCCAGAAATCGGATCAGCCGCTGCACACCCTGCGCATCGTGTACCGTGCGACGGTGTCGGGCGGGCGCCTCCAGTACGAGACCGACGGCTCGACCGACATGGCGGAGTGGTTCCCCGTGAAGGCGATCAGTGAGCTGCAGCGGGTCAAGCTCGTCGACATCTCGCTGCGCATGGCCGGTCTCCTCTGACGCGGAGGGCTCTCAGCCGCGGGGTTCCTCGGGGACCGAGATGTCGGCGACCGTCGCGCCGTATGCGGAGATGAGCTCGTCGGCGTCGACGAAGAGGCTGTAGCCGTGCGTGCCCGCGCCCATCGCGATGCGCTGACCGACGATCGTCTCGTCGGCGTACACGGGCCAGTCTGTGGTGCTCCCGATCGGCACGATCGTTCCACGTTCGTAGCCCGTGGCGGCGAGAGCGAGCTCGGCCTCCGGGAGTCGGAGCTTGTTCACCCCGACGACGGCGCGCAGCTTGGCCCACGAGATGGAGCGCCCTCCCGGAACCAGCGCGAACAGGTACGTGTCGTCGGACCGCTTGACCACGAGGGTCTTCACGATGCCCTCCGGAGGGATGCCGAGGAGCTCGGCCGCCTCGAAGAGACTGCGGGCCGCCGGCCGCTCGCGGATCTCGATGTCGAGATCGCGAGCAGCGGCGGCCTCACGCACGCGGGCGTGCACGTCCGCCGGCTCGGCGGCCGGGGACTCGAAGTCGGTCACGCCTCGGGGGCGGACAGCGGGTCGTCGGCGACCCAGAGCTCGTCGTCTGCGCGAAGGGCCTGCCAGGCGGCGTACAGGACGCCGACCGCAGCGGCCGCGCCGAGAACCAGGGCGATGACCGAGCCGAGACCCGGGCCCTTCTTCTGCGGCTTGGTGGCCTTGCGCACCTTCTTCTCGATCTTCTTCTCGATGCCGTGACGCTTGGCGTTCGCGACATCCCAGGCGGTCAGCGCACTGCCGACGACACCGCCGACGATCGGAACGACCTTGTCGTCGACGACGTGCTTGCCGAAGCGCACGCCCTGGTCGACGACCGGCGCCACGCGGCGGTCATAGGTGTGCTGCACGGCCGGACCGACCTGCTCGCGCCCGAAGTTGCCGAGCTGGCGCCCCGCCTCGCGCGCCACATCGGCAGCGTGGCCGACGAGGACCTGCTGGTTCTCCCAGAGCTGGTTGGCCTCCTTCTGGAGACGGCGCAGTTCCTTCTTCCGCTTGCGGCTGATGCTCACGATGCTCTCCTGTCGCTTGGAGTACGGGTTCCCCATCTTGCCACGCCACCCTGGAAGGGGCGAGGGAATCACCGAGGCCTTGCGTCAAGCGACGATCAGCGCTAGATCGAGGCTCGCACACGGGAAGCTCTGCGAGAATGACAGCATGCCTCACGCTTCTCACGTCGCAACCCTGCACACCAACCACGGTGACATCGTCATCAACCTCTTCGGCGACCACGCCCCGAAGACGGTCAAGAACTTCATCGGCCTCGCCGACGGCACCCAGTCGTGGACCGACCCCGCCACCGGCAAACCGGGCGAGGGTCCTCTCTACAAGGACGTCATCTTCCACCGCATCATCCCGAACTTCATGATCCAGGGCGGCGACCCGCTCGGTCAGGGCGTCGGCGGCCCCGGATACACCTTCAACGACGAGATCCACGGCGACCTGAACTTCAACGAGCCCTACATCCTCGCCATGGCCAACGCCGGCCTGCGCCGCAACGCCATCACCGGCGAGGTCGAGGGCACCAACGGCTCGCAGTTCTTCATCACCACCGACCCCACCCCGTGGCTCCAGGGCAAGCACACGATCTTCGGCGAGGTCGCCGATGACGCCTCGAAGGCCGTCGTCGCCGCGATCGGCGCCGTGCCGACCGCTGCGGGCGACCGTCCGATCGAGCCGGTCGTGCTGCAGTCGATCGACATCGTCGCGGCCTGACACCGAGGCTGGCCGATCCGGATGACCACGCCTGAGTTCGCGGACAACCGCGACAACTTCTGCTACCGGCATCCGGATCGGCAGAGCTTCGTGCTCTGCCAGCGGTGCCTCCGCACCATCTGCGGCGAATGCCAGACCCCGGCCGCGGTCGGCGTCATCTGCCCGGAGTGCATGAAGGAGGAGCGCAAGAACCGCACCCCCGCCCAGAAGCGGGCCGAACGCCGCTGGGGCGGGCGCTCGTCGACCATGGCCGCCGTGCGCAGCGGCAATCCCGTCGTGACCTACGCCCTGATGCTGATCACGACGATCATCGGCCTCTTGCAGCTGGCCCCGGGGATCGGCGAGGTCCTGACCGACGCGCTGCGATTCAACGCCTTCTTCCTCTACCCGCAGTTCTCCATCTTCCCGTTCGAGCCGTGGCGTCTGCTCACCGCAGTCTTCGCCCACGGCGGATTCATCCACCTCGCTCTGAACATGCTGGCGCTGTGGATGCTCGGTCAGAGTCTCGAGCCGATGCTCGGCCGGGTGCGCTTCCTCGCGCTGTACCTCATCAGCGGGCTCGGCGGCTCCGTCGCCGTCGCGCTGCTCGCCCCGGGAGTGTTCACCGTGGGCGCCTCCGGCGCGGTCTTCGGCCTCATGGCCGCCCTGCTGATCGTCGGCCGTCACATCGGTGCCAACGTCACCGGCATCCTCGTGATCCTCGGCATCAACTTCGTCGTCGGGTTCTTCATCGGCGGCATCGCCTGGCAGGCGCACCTCGGCGGGGCGCTCGTCGGCGCGCTGGTCGCGTTCATCCTCACCCGTACGCGCCGCCGCGATCAGCGGGTGTGGCAGATCGTGCTCATCGCGGCCGTGGCGGTCGCCCTCCTCGTGATCGTCGCGTTCATCCCTCCCCTGCTCATCACGTCGATCTACTCCTGATCAGCGGTTGTTTACAGGTTCGTTAACAGGTGTGAATAACACGGGTGTAATTCATCCCCAGGTGTGAACAACCCTGTGGATAACTCTGTGGTGACCTTGTGGAGACACTGTGGAGACGTGTGGAGAGGAACGTCCACGGCCGGTCCGCGCGAGTCCGGAGGACGACGAAGGCCCCTCGCGATGCGAGGGGCCTTCGTGCGTGAGCGGGGCGATCTAGCGCCAGCGGGTGGTCATCAGGAAGCCGATCAGAGCGATGCCGAGACCGATCGCGAGGTTCCAGTTGTCGAGGCCGGGGATCGGGAACTGCATCCCGGAGATGTAGAACACGAGGATCCAGGCGAGACCGAGCAGCATGAAGCCGATCATCACCGGCTTGAACCACACGGCGTTGGGGGCGGACTCGCCCTCGGCGCGGGGTGCGTCGGGCTCTTCGGTCTTCGGGTCTCGGGCCATGCCGACATTGTACCCAGGTCGCCTTTGTTCCCGCGAGAAAGCAGGCTTCCGGCCCCGTGCACAGGCCGGAAGGATAGGATCTCGCCATGACCGCATCCGTCGTCTCGGGGGAGCGACGTGGCCGTAGCCGTCGCCCTCGATCGCGCGCCACCTTCACGAGCGTGCTGGGGGAGCTGCTGCTCACCGCCGGCGTGCTCGTGCTGCTGTTCGTCGCGTGGCAGATGTGGATCGGCGACATCATCATCAGCGCGCAGAAGAACGACGAGGGCGCGGCGGTGTCGCGCGAGTGGGCTGAGGCCCCGCCCCCCGCACTGCCCGAGACGTTCGAGCGGCCGGACGGCACCACGGCGTACCAGCCCGTGATCCCCGCGCGTCCCGCCGACACCGAGCAGCTGGGCCAGATGCACATCCCGCGCTTCGGATCCGAGTACAACGTGGGCATCTTCGGGGGCACCAGCCGCGCCCGCACGCTCGACAAGCTCGGGATCGGCGTCTACACGAACTCGAAGATGCCCGGCGAGGTCGGCAACTTCGCGATGGCCGGGCACCGCACGACCTGGGGCAAGCCGTTCAACCAGCTCGACAAGCTGCAGATCGGCGACGCGATCGTCGTCGAGACGATCGACGGCTGGTTCACCTATCGCTTCCGCACGCTCGAGTACGTGAAGCCGACGCAGACCGACGTGCTGCTCGACGTCCCGCAGATCCCCGGTGCCCAGACCGGCGAGCAGTACATCACGCTCACCGCCTGCTCGCCGCTCTACTCGCTCGCCGAGCGCATCGTCGCCTACGGCGTCTTCGAGAGCTTCCAGCCCCGCGCCGAAGGACCCCCGAAGGCGCTGACCGACCCGCCCCCGCCTCCGGCCGCGCCGTCGATCTGACCGAAGGGACCGAGAGGAATCATGTACGCCGCACTCTGGCGCCTGCTGCCCGGCCCGTGGTGGGTCAAGCTGTTCATCCTGCTCGTGCTCATCACGGCCGTGCTCTACGCCCTGTTCTGGTTCGTGTTCCCCTGGATCAGCCCCATCATCGCGCCCGGCGAGGTCGACCTCGAATGACCCGGGTGCTGGTCGTGGACAATCACGACAGCTTCGTGCACACCCTCGTCGGATACCTGCGCGAGCTCGGCGCCGAGGTCGAGATGGTCGAGGCGGATGCCGTCGACGCCGCCGACCTCGAACAGTTGCTGCCCCGCTTCGATGGCCTCATGCTGTCACCCGGACCGGGGACGCCCGCGGATGCCGGGGCCAGCCTCGACGCCGCTCGGATCGCCATGGCCATCCGTCTGCCGCTGCTCGGCGTCTGCCTCGGCCATCAGGCGATCGGGGAGGCCCTCGGCGCCCCGGTGACCGAAGCGCCCGAGCTCATGCACGGCATGGTCTCGCAGGTCGGGCACGACGGGTCGGCGCTGTTCGACGGCATCCCCTCCCCGTTCGCCGTCGGGCGCTATCACTCGCTCGCGCTCGACGAGGCATCGCTGCCGGAGTCGCTCGTCGTCACCGCGCGCACCGACACCGGCACCGTCATGGCCGTCGCCCACAAGACCCTGCCCGTGGTGGGAGTGCAGTTCCACCCCGAGAGCGTGCTCACCGAGGGCGGCTATCGCCTGCTCGCGAACTGGCTCGCACAGTGCGGCGATGCGGATGCCGTGGCCCGCGCCGAACGACTGCATCCGCTCGTGCGGGCGTAGCGCGTTTCGTCTCGGTCGCTTCGCTCCCTCGCTCAACGACCCGGGGGAGGGTCGCTGCGCCTCAAGGTCGACGACCCGGGGGAGGGTCGCTGCGCCTCAAGGTCGACGACCCGGGGGAGGGTCGCTGAGCCCCTGAGTCGACGACCCGGGGGAGGCGGGTGGCGGTCAGCCGTCCGCGGCGGCGGCGCAGTAGCGGAGCTCGACGGTGGACCCGACGGGCACGTCGCCCGGTGCGACCGACATCGAGGCGACCGTGGGCGGGTTCGTCGGCGGGCAGTCCGTGAGCTCGACGGGGCTGGCGGTGAGGCCGATCCGTTCGAGCTCGGCGGTCGCGGCATCCATCGTCCATCCCGAGACGTCGGTCAGTGTCACGCGTCCGCTGGCGACCACGAGGTTGACGACGGTCTTCGGGGCGACCTCGGTGTCGGCAGCCTCGCTCGCCTCCATGACGGTGTCTGCCGCGAGGCCCTTGTCGTTCCGCTGGATCACGGTGCCGAGCTCCAGCCCGGCCTGAGCCAGTGCGTCCCTCGCCGCGGCGAGAGACAGGCCCTCGAGCGTCGGCACGACGACCGTCTCCTTGCCGGATGAGACGTACACGGTGATCGAGTCGCCCTCGCTCACCGTCGTCCCGCCCTCGGGATCCGTGCGGGTGACGTTGCCCTCGGCGATGTCGTTGCTCGGTTCGAGCACGAGCTTCGCGGTGAGGTCGAGTTCGTTCAGATCCTCCTGCGCGCGCTCCGACGACACGTTCACGAGGTCGGGCACCGTGCGGGAGCTCGACGGGATGTCGTCGGGGCGCATACTGATGGTCCACACCCAGAACAGCACCGATGCCAGCAGCACGGCGAGGAGAGCGACACCCGCCCAGATCCACGCGACCGGGGGACCGGACTGCGTGCGGGCCATGGTGGTGTCGGTGCTCAGCTGCCGCAGCGACCGGGCCGTCTCCTGCGCCTGGCGCGGACTCGGTCCGTACAGTTCGCTGGTGAGCGCGCCGATCTCCTTGCGGCTGGGCGCCTGACCCGAGACGGCCGCGTCGAGTGCGGCGCGGAAGTGCGCGGCATCCGGGTAGCGCTGGTACGGATCCTTGGCGAGCGCGCGGAGCACGATGGGGTCGAGCGAGGCCGGAGCGTCTTCGTTGACCTCGGTCGGCGGCACCGGAGTCTCGCTGACGTGCTGATAGGCGACAGCGACCGGGGACTCGCCGCGGAAAGGCTGACGCCCGGTGAGCAGCTCGTACAGGACCACACCGGTCGAGTAGAGGTCGGCGCGCGCGTCGACCGGCTCGCCCTTCGCCTGCTCGGGGGAGAAGTACGCGGCCGTTCCGATGATCTGCGTCGTCTCGGCGACCGTGGACGAGGAGTCGGACACCGCGCGGGCGATGCCGAAGTCCATCACCTTGACCTGGCCCTTGTCGGTGACCATGACGTTGCCCGGCTTGATGTCGCGGTGCACGACACCGGCCCGGTGCGAGTAGTCGAGAGCTTCGAGGATGCCGTCGACGTACCGCACCGCGTCTTCCACGGGTACGGGCCCGCGGGCGATGATGTCCTTCAGCAGCGTGCCGCTGATGAGCTCCATGATGATGTACGGCGGCTCACCGGATCCGTCGCCGGTGCTGCTGGACGGGTCGCCGGCGTCGTACACCCGCACGATCGACGGGTGCGACATGCGCGACGCGGACTGCGCCTCCAGGCGGAAGCGCGTGCGGAACGCGGTGTCGCGAGCCAGATCGGGGTCGAGGATCTTGATAGCGATCGCGCGACCGAGCGTCAGATCGTACCCGCGGTAGACCTTGGCCATTCCGCCATGCCCGATGAGCTCGTCGACGCGGTAGCGACCCGCGAGAACGCGTGGCTCTGTCGACACGTACTGACCCCCTGATACGACCTGATGAAGTGCTCAGCCTACGGCGTGGAAACCCCTAATCCCCTGTGTCCTCGCCGCCGGCGCCGTCGGCCGGAGTGATCTGAGCGGTGAGCTGCGGCGAGTTGCCCGAGGGACGGTCGCCGCAGAACGCGCGGTACGTGGCTGTGACCTGCAGAGCGGGGTCGTTGGCCGGAGTGATCTGGGTGCTCAGCTCGCCCGGGCCGAAGGCGCGGGTGGTCTTGCCGTCGCTGAACGTGGCGTTCGTGATCGTGACCTCGTACGAGCTGACCGTGCCGGCGCCCGAGGGGCACGAGAACGCGGTCCAGTTGAGGGCGATCTGCTTGCCCGCCTGCGGGGTGCCCGAGAGGCTGGGTGCCGAACCCGGTGCGCCGATCTCCACGCGCGGGGCGTAGGTGACGAGGGTGATCGCGTCGCCCTTCTCGAGGGTTCCGCGCGGGTCGACGGTCTCGACGACGTCGACCAGGTCGTCGGACGGGGCCGGGGTGTTGCCGACGCGGCACTGGGGGAGGAGTCCCGCCTCCGTGGCCCTGTTCAGCGCGTCCTGGCACGACAGGCCGACGAGCCCGAGGGAGTCGACGTTGATCGGCGTCTCGGTGGGCGTCGGCGTGGGCGTCGGCGTCTCCGGAGGTGCGGACGAGATCGACGGGGACGGCGTGGGATCGGCATCCCCGTCGCCCTGGTTCATGAGCGCCAAGATGGTGCCGCCGAGAACGATGACGAGCAGCGCGATGAGCGCGACCAGGGGCCACGTCCACCGGCTGCGCTTCTTCTTCTCCGCCTCCTCCTCGGCCGCTGCCTCGGTCGGGACCTGAGCGGTGGTGGGGAGGACGCGCGTGGCGCCGTCGTCGCCGGATGCCGTGAGCAGCCGGGTCGCGTCGTCTCCCGCGACTCCGCCGGTGGCGATCGCGGGCACGGCGATCGCCGCGGAGTTCAGGTCGCCGCGGCGCAGGGCCTGGGCGGCGCGGGCGACGGTCGCGGCGGACGACGGACGGTCGGCCGGCTTCTTCGCGATCATCGCCATGACGAGGTTCTGCACCGGGATCGGCACGGTGGGCGGCAGCGGCGGGGGCTGCTCGTTGATCTGCGCCATCGCGATCGCGACCTGCGATTCGCCCGTGAACGGACGCTTGCCCGCGAGGGACTCGTAGGCGACGATGCCGAGCGAGTAGATGTCGGTCGCGGGGGAGGCCGGGTGACCCGACGCCTGCTCCGGCGACAGGTACTGCACGGTGCCCATGACCTGGCCGGTCGCGGTGAGCGGCACCTGGTCGGCGATGCGCGCGATGCCGAAGTCGGTGATCTTGACGCGTCCGTCGGGCGTGATCAGCAGGTTGCCCGGCTTGATGTCGCGGTGCACGAGACCGGCCGCGTGTGCGGCCTGGAGAGCGGATGCCGTCTGCGCGACGATGTCGAGCGTCTTGTCGGCGCTCAGCGAGCCGTCGCGCTCGAGGATCGTCGACAGGGCCTCGCCGGGCACGAGCTCCATGACGAGGTAGGCGCTGCCGTTCTCCTCGCCGTAGTCGAACACGCTGGCGATGCCCTCGTGGTTGACGAGCGCGGCGTGGCGCGCCTCGGCGCGGAACCGCTCGAGGAACCCGGGGTCCCCCATGTACTCGTCCTTGAGGATCTTGATCGCGACAGTGCGTCCGATGACGTGATCCGTCGCCTCCCACACCTCGCCCATGCCGCCGATCGCGATTCGCGACTGCAGCTCGTAGCGACCACCGAACGACACACCCTGCGTCGGTCTCATCTGCCCAGCACCGCCTCTATGACCTTCTTTGCAATCGGGGCGGCGATGGTGTCGCCGGATCCTGACTGCCCCTGTCCGCCGCCGTCTTCGACGAGGACCGTTACTGCGACCGTCGGGTCGTCCGCCGGCGCGAAACCGGTGAACCACAGCGTGTACGGCCTGTCGTTCCCGTTCTCGGTCGTGCCGGTCTTACCGGCCACGTCGACCCCGTCTATTCTTGCACCCTGCGCTGCGCCGTTTGAGACGCTGGCGACCATGGATGCCGTCACCTGATCGGCCACGTCCGCCTCCAGCGCACGGCCGAACTCGGTGTCGTCGTAGGACCGCACGACCGAGAGGTCGTTGCCGATCACCGAGTCGATCAGGCGCGGGTTCATGACGACGCCGTCGTTCGCGATCCCGGCGGCGACCATGGCCATCTGCAGGGGGGTCGCGATGACCTTGCCCTGCCCGAACCCGGTGAGCGCGGTCTGCGCGTCGTCGAGGGCCCGCGGATAGCTGGACGCCGTCGACTCGAGCGGGGTCGAGAAGCTCTGGTTGAAGCCGAACTTCTCCGCCATCTCGCGGATCCGGTCGTCGCCGAGCTGCACGGCGAGCTCCGCCATCGGGATGTTGCAGCTGAGACGGATGGCCTCGGAGATCGTGACGGTCTCGCCGTCGCCGCAGGTGCCGCCCCAGGCGTTCGCGACGGTGTTCGTCGAGCCGGGGAGCTGATAGCGGGCGGGGTTCGGCAGTGCGGAGTCCGGCGTGTACTCGCCGGAGGCGTAGGCGGCGGCTGCGACGACGAGCTTGAACGTCGACCCTGGCGGGTTCAGGTCGCCGGCGATCGCGCGGTTCGAGAGCGGCTTCGTCGGGTCGGCGTCGAGCTGGTCGTACGTCGCGTTGGCGGCATCCGCGTCGTGCGTCGCGAGGGCGTTCGTGTCGAAGCCCGGCGTCGAGACCATGGCAAGGATGCGACCGGTGCTCGGCTCGATCGCGATCACGGCGCCCTCGAGCCCCTGCAGTGCATCGTAGGCGGCCTGCTGCGCGGCCGCGTCGAGCGTGAGCTGGGCGCTGAAGCCGGCCTGCGGCTGTCCGGAGAGGATGCGCTCGATCTCGGAGAAGAACGCGCTCGATCCGGTGCCGGAGAGGTCGGCGTTCAGCGCGCGCTCGATGCCGGTCGCCGACTGCAGCGCCGGGTTGAAGTAGCCGGTCACCGGCTCCCACATCGCGCCGTCGGTGTAGACCCGCTGGAACTGGTACTTGTCGTCGGACGGCACGGAGGTCGCGATCGCGACGCCGTCGACGATGATCGACCCGCGCTGGATCTCGTAGCTGTCGAGCAGGGTGCGGCGGTTGTTGCTGTTCTGCCCCAGGGCGTCGGCCTCGACGACCTGGATCCAGCTGGTGGCGGCGAAGAGCGACAGGAACATGAACAGCATCACGATGCTGAGGCGACGGAGCTCCTTGGTCATGTCAGCCGATCACCGTCCTCGGTTGGCTGCGCACGCCGTCGGAGATGCGCAGCAGGATCGCGACGATGAGCCAGTTCGCGACGAGCGACGATCCACCGGCCGCGAGGAACGGCGTCGTCAGACCGGTCAGAGGGATGACGCGGGTCACGCCGCCGACCATGATGAACACCTGCAGCGCGATCGTGAACGCGAGGCCGGTGGCGAGCAGCTTGCCGAAGTCGTCCTGTCCGGCGAGGCCGATGCGGATGCCGCGGCTGATGAACACCATGTAGAGGCACAGGATCGCGAAGAGGCCGATCAGCCCGATCTCCTCGCCGAGGCTCGTGATGATGTAGTCGCTGTGGGCGAGGGGAGTGACCTCGGGGCGGCCCTGACCCCAGCCGGTGCCGAGGAGGCCGCCGTGCGCGAGCCCGAAGAGGCCCTGCATCGGCTGGAATCCCGCACCGTCAGGGTCGACCTTGTCGGGGTCGAACAGGAACAGCCAGTTCGTGAAACGCCCCTGCACGTAGCTGAGGATCTGCGTCGCCACGGCGACGCCCGCCGCGACGAGGGCGAGGCCGATCAGGACCCAGCTCGTCTTGCCCGTCGCCACGTACAGCATCGCGACGAACATGCCGAAGATCAGGGTTCCGGTGCCGAGGTCGCGCTGGATCACGATGATGCCGAGCGAGATCGCCCACACCACCAGCACGGGGCCGAGCTCGCGCATGCGCGGCCATGTGATGCCGAGCACCTTGGTGCCGACCGAGGTGAGACTCTCACGCGTGCGCACCAGGTAGCCGGCGAAGAAGATCGCGAGGCTGATCTTGGCGAGCTCGCCCGGCTGGAACGCGAACATGCCGCCGAGCGACACCCACACCTGGGCGTTCGCGTCGGGGATGCGCAGGCCGGGCACGAACGGCAGCAGGAGCAGCAGGATGCCGGTGAGGCCGAAGATGTACGTGTACCGGAACAGCACCCGGTAGTTGCGCAGCATGATCACGACCGTGATCGCTCCGGCGAGCGAGATCGCCGTCCACGCGAGCTGCTTGGTGGAGTAGGCGTTCCACCCGGTGAGGGCCTTCGCGATATCGATGCGGTAGATCATCGCGATGCCCAGACCCGTGAGCAGCGTCGCGATCGGCAGCACGAACGGATCGGCGTCTGACGCCACGGCGCGCAGCACGAAGTGCACGGCGAAGGCCAGCACGGCGAGGCCGCCGCCGATGGCCAGGATCATGGGGTCGATCAGTCCGAGTGCGCCCAGCTGCACGAGGGTGAGCGACGCGCCGCTGATGACGACCGCGAAGAGCAGCAGCCAGAACTCGCGGTTGCGCTGCGTCTGCGGCATCCGCAGTCGGCGGAGCGCCTTGATGACGGTGGTGTCGGCCTGGACGTCGGTGCTCATCCCTCGCCCTCCGTCGTGGTCGGCGTGGGCACCGGGGTCGGCAGCGGCGTCTCGCCGGTCACGCGGTCGGCGCCTGCCTGCAGCCGGGCGACGATGGCCTCGGCATCCGACAGCGACCGCGCTGTGATCGTGCGCTCGACGGAATCGCGCTGGTACGGCGGCAGATCGGCGAGGAGGATGTCGGTGTCCTGCAGCGGGGTCGACAGCGTGATCGGCCCGATGTTCTGCTGCACGCCCTGGTAGATCACGACGCTGTCCTCGTCGGCGCCGACGAAGTAGCGCGTCTGCGTCCAGCTGTAGGCCGCGAAGGCGGCGAATGCGAGCATGCCGAGGACCACCAGCATCCCGGCGATCCAGCCGAGTCGGCGGCGCTTGGCGCGGCGGCGGTCCTCTTCGATGAGCTCCTCGAGGTACTCCGACGAAGGCTCGAAGTGGCTGGGATCGTTCGCGGCCTGGCGCACCGGGTGCAGCCAGCTGCTGCGCGGCGCGCGCACCGGCGGCACGGTGATGTTCGCGGGGTTCGAGGCCGAGCCGACGATCGTCGCCGTGCCCGAGTGCATCGCGTGCGCACCGCCGACCTCGACCAGCACGATCGTGACGTTGTCGGGCGCGCCGCCGTCGAGAGCCTGCTTGAGCAGGTTGTCGGCGGTGCGGCCGGAAGGGAGACCGAGGCGCATCGCCTTGAGGATGTGGGCCTCGTCGACGACGCCCGAGAGCCCGTCGGAGCACAGCAGCCAGCGATCACCCGGCTGCGTGTGCATCACGAACATGTCGAGCTCGGGATCGGAGTCCATGTCGCTGAGCACCCGCATCAGCACCGAACGCCGCGGGTGGTAGCGGGCCTCCTCCGGTGTGATGCGCCCCGAGTCGACGAGCCGCTGTACGAAGGTGTGGTCGGCCGTGATCTGCGTCAGAGCGTCGTCGCGGTAGAGGTAGATGCGCGAGTCGCCGATGTGGCCGATGACCGCGTAGTCGTCGACCATGATGATCGCGCTGAGGGTCGTGCCGAGTCCTGCGAGCTCCGGGCGATCCTTGGCGGCGCGGATCAGATCTCCGGCAGCGGTCGTCGCGGCCGCCTGCAGCGACGCCTGGGCGTCTTCGGTCGAGGAGTACGGCTGGTCGAGCGGCTGCATCCGCTGGATGGCGATGCTCGACGCGACGTCGCCGCCCGCGTGACCGCCCATGCCGTCGGCGACGACGAACAGGTTCGCCCCGGAATACCCGGAGTCCTGGTTGTTGGAGCGGACCTTGCCCGTATGGGAGATCGCGGCGCTCGAGCCTTCGAAGACCATGCCGGGGTCAGGCTCGCAGCTCGAAGGTCGTGGCGCCCACCTTGATGGGAACGCCGAGGCCGAGGGCGACGGGGCCGCCCGTCACACGGTTGCCGGCGACGAACGTGCCGTTCGTGGATTCGAGGTCCTGGATGGCCCAGGCGTCGCCGCGCAGCAGCAGTCGTGCGTGGTGGCTGGACGTGTAGTCGTCGCGGATCACGAGCGCGCACTCGCTGGAGCGGCCGATCGTGAGAGTGTCGGTGCCCAGCGCCAGTTCGAGGCCCGCCTTCGGACCGGATGTGATCACGAGGCGCTTGGCCGTCGCGACGGTCGCCGGTCCGGTGTTCGCCTTCGCCGACGAGGGGCGCTTGGCCGGTGCCGGGGGAGTGGACGGGGATGCCGCGGCGGCATCGCCGTCTGCGGGGAGCTTGCGCACCTTCATGCCGAACAGGTCGGCGCGCAGCGAATAGACCACTCCGAACACGAAGAACCACAGCAGCACCAGGAAGCCGATGCGCATGAGAAGGAGGACGAGCTCGCTGGGGGTGGTCATCAGATCGCTCCGAACGCGCGGGTCGCGTCGTCGTCGCGCGGGCGGGCAGGACGCGACGGTGCCGCGACCGGCACGATGCGGAAGACGAGGTCGGTGCGGCCGATCGTCAGGGTCGTGTCGGTGGGCAGAGCTGCCTCCCGGACCTTCGTGCCGTTGACCTTCGTGCCGTTCGTGGATCCCAGGTCGCGCATCATGGCGCGCTCGCCGTCCCACAGCACCTCGACGTGCTTGCGGCTCGATCCGGCATCCGCGATCGTGATGTCGGCGTCAGAGCCCCGGCCGATCACCGTTCGGGCGCGGGTGAGCGAGTGGCGACGCCCGTCGACATCGATCACTGCCTGCCAGTTCACGCGGCCCTCGACGGTGCCCGAGCTGACGCGCACGGTTCCGGTGGGGATGTCGTCGGATTCGAGCGTGATCGAGAGAGGGCCGGCGAAGCTGTAGCCCTGCGACTTCGCGTGCTTCGTCAGAAGCGCGTGCAGCTCGTCGGTGAGCGCACCGCCGAGTCCCTGCATCCGCTCGGCGTCGTCGGCGCTCAGCCGCACCACGTAGCTGTTGGGCGTGAGGATGCGGTCACGACTGACCACAGCCGCCTTGGTATCCGCCTCGCGCCGAAGCGCCGAAGCGATCTCCACGGGCTGGATGCCGCTGCGGAAGGTCTTCGCGAAGGCGCTGTTCACAGCGCGCTCGAGACCCTTCTCAAAGCTGTCAAGTAGTCCCACTGGGCTCCTCTGGCATGCCGACCGGTAGGGACATCGTAGCCAGGTGACCTGGATGTACGCCGTTCCGCGGGTCTTCGGCACCCGATTTCTCGGAGGACGGCGGGCTGCGAGCGGCGGGGTGAACCGTGCCGCGGCCGGTTTCGTGAGGGGGTGGAGCGCGTGATAGCCTTGCGAAGTTGAGTTCTTCGGAACGAGACGACTCGCGCGAGTGGCGGAATGGTAGACGCGCTGGCTTCAGGTGCCAGTGTCCGTATGGACGTGGGGGTTCAAGTCCCCCCTCGCGCACAGTGGGCCCTGTTCGTTTATTTAGGGCAATCTGTTCGTAAATTGAAAGACCCGGTCAGACAATGTTTCTGACCGGCTCTTCCGTTTTCTCCACGACTGCGGCTCATCCCGAGCCCTCGGTCTACAGCACCAGTGGGTCGACGCTGATGTGGTTTGGCTCGTTCAAGAACGCGAGGAACCTCGTGCCTTTGGTGCTTGTCCTCGGCGAGAAGATGCCGTCCGGGCTCATTGTCGTAGTCTCGAAGTAGTGGAGCAGCCAAATGTGAAGCTCACCGAACTCGCCCACAAGTCGTGAGAACTGTTCTCTCTCTGACCGGGAGAAGGGTGCCCAACTGCCCTCGTTCGCAACGGCGTTGGCGAGGCGAACTCTCTTCCGCTCGCTTGCCGTCTCTGCTGCGATCCTTTGGGCACGAGTGACTCCGGCGATGAAGTCGTCTGACCTGACGATGTCGTCGAGTTTCAGTGTGCCGTCGTCAACCCTTGCGAGGGCCTGAGCGACTGCAACATTGAAGTCATGCTGGCGTTGCATCTGCCGTGCGTCCATCGCGTGCGCGATTGCTTCGGCAGCAACGGACCCGATGAGCGGCACCATCGAGATCGCAGCCTTGCCCGCGAAGGCGAGGGCGTCCTCGGCTGGTTCATGTGGAGGGACGAGAGCGTTGATGTCGGTCGTTCACGGCCGTGCCAACCAGGTCGGGCTTCCCGTCGTCGAACAGGTCGGCGCGGGCAACAGCGTCGCTTACATCGGAAACGATCCCGTCACCGGTGAGCCGCTTATGCTCCGCAGCTCCGCCGGCGTCGAAACACTCTACGTCTACGACGGGCTCGGAACACCGGTGGCGATGCTCACCGACTACTCCGCCGTCGCCTACGCCTACACCTTCGACCCATTCGGCACCGCGGTGCTCAACCCCGGCGGCACTGGCGGGAACGGCGTGAAGGAGAGCCCGTTCCTGTTCAAGGGCGGCATCCAAGACCGAGCCACCGGTTGGGTTCACTACGGCAACCGTTGGTACAACACCACCCTCGGACGCTGGACCCAACAAGACACCCTCGATGTCCCCCTCGACCCGGTCAACGCCAACCGCTACGCCTACGCGGGAGCTGACCCGGTCAACAACGTCGATCCAACGGGACGGCTCTATGATGACAGCTGGAATTGGGGTCAGAGCGCGGTTGTAGCGGGCGCGACGGGAATCGCCGAGGGGCTCGTCGAATGCGGCATCGGAGGGGTGGTTGGGGCGGGTGCGTTTAGCGGCCCTGGATGTGTCATCGGGGGCTTGACAGGCTTCATCACGGGTGTCGTCACCGGCTTCGTGGACGATGCAGTTGGTCAGGCATTCTGGACAGGGGACGACATGATGAACGCAGAAAAACTCAGGAAGATGCTCCGGTGGTATCTGATTATCGGCGGGTCAGTAGTCGTAGCCATCGGGATCCTAATTTGCGGGCTCTTCGCCGCTGAGGGATTCGAGAATACATGGGGTGGGATCGCGGGTGCGGTGATCATGGTGGGAGGAATTACGGCCGTGGTAGTCGGTAGCGTGATGTCACGCCGCGACGGTCGTTAGCAATGTGGGCCATCGTTTTTGGTGTGGTTACAGCTCCTGTGCTCGGGGCTCTCGCGGTCGCCCAGTTCGTGATTAACGGGCTCACCGAGGGGTCGTTCTGATGGCAGGTTCCACGCGCTATTGGGGCACGATCCTTGGGGCTGCCCTACTAACAGCGGGCTTATGCGTCGCCATGCTCATCGCCGGTTTTGCGCCAGTCTGGATCCCTATTGCTGGACTCGTTGTGGCTTGCGTCATGTTCGTATGGAGTTTGATTTCACTGATTAGCAAGAGCCCGCCGCGATAAGTTAATTCGACACTGCGTCCTGGGCGTTGGAAGGAATGGGTTGTTGATGGATGTCTGGATCGGCGGGCTCGGCGTCCTTCTCATATTCGCCGGCGTGGGCGTCTTGTGGAGCGGCATGTCCTCTGCCCAACCTCGTCTTCGCAGACTCGATGGGCCCCTGGGCCAAGAAGGAGCGTAGGGGTTGTTCCGATATGCGTATGCGGGCGCAGACCCGGTGAACAACGTTGATCCGACGGGGGCCGTAACTGAAGCATGCGGGGCAGCGGTCCTCGACGCCGCACTCGGAGTGACTAGCCTGGTCAGCGGAGTCGTCACTTTGGGGACCGCCTCGCCCACAGGGGGCCTCTCGTTGGTTGCCGGCGGCATAGCCGCCGTCGAGATAATCGGCGGCGCCTACGAGACAACCCGAGGCATAACTTCGGCAGTTCAAAGCTGTTAGGGGTCCGTGTGCGTACAAGGAATGTGTGGGGTTTAGTAATCTCGCTGATACTCGCCGCAGGTGGCGTCGTTGTATTCGTCCTGTCTCTGCGGTCA
Source organism: Microbacterium sp. LWO14-1.2 (assembly GCF_038397715.1). Taxonomy (NCBI): domain Bacteria; kingdom Bacillati; phylum Actinomycetota; class Actinomycetes; order Micrococcales; family Microbacteriaceae; genus Microbacterium; species Microbacterium sp. LWO14-1.2. The sequence goes on along the minus strand of NZ_CP151633.1, from coordinate 1,861,970 downwards.
GACGGGGCTCTGCCTTTGGGTATCGGAGTGCTTCTTCCCGGAGTGCTGGGCATCATTTACTTTGGAGTTCAGTTGAGCAGGAGGCGCAGCGAATGACGCGGGTGCCAGAGGGCGACGAGGAAGCAGCCTTGCGGAGACGCCTTCGCGAGGTCGAGGCCGAGCACGCCGATCTGTTGGGTAAGACGATGGGGGGAAGCTCCATCGGGAATCCCGATCTCGTTGGTCACGGGAAAGACCTCGAGAGAGAGGCGGACGATCTTCGCATCCGTCTGGGTGAAGAACCTCGCTTTCCCCAGAGGGGCACTCGGCGGAGCGCGGTGACGGGTTGGCTGATGTTCGTTGGCGCGATCATCGTCATCGTCGGGGGAGTCGCGTTATTGACGCCTCGCTGACTCGCCGCCTACGACGAACTTGCGAGACGCCTTCGCATCACGGAACGCTTCACGTGTACGTCGGGTTCGGCTCACCCGTGGCGATGCTCACCGACTACGCCGCGGTGGCCTACGCATACACGTTTGACCCCTTCAGCACCGCGGTGCTCAACCCCGGCTGCACCGGCGGGAACGGTGTTAAAGAGAACCCATTCCCGTTCAAGGGCGGCATCCAAGACCGAGCCACCGGTTGGGTTCACTACGGCAACCGTTGGTACAACACCACCCTCGGACGCTGGACCCAACAAGACACCCTCGATGTCCCCCTCGACCCGGTCAACGCCAACCGCTACGCCTACGCTGGCTCCGACCCGATCAACAATTTTGACCCCTTGGGTCTTTATGACCTCGAGGCGGCCGCTGGCACCGTTGGCACTTTCGCCGGAGGCGCAGGAGCGGTAGGGGCAACCGTAGGCTGTGTCGTGGGCCTGATTGGTAGTGGCCCCGCATGCGTAGCTGGGGCCGGGGCTGGGGCGGCAATCAGCGGCGCCGCCGGTGGGGCATTCGGTATAGGGGTAGCGATTGGCAACTCCATTAAGGGGGTTTACGGATGAACGAGAAATGGCGAGTCAAGAACACCGTCCAGGCGAGAATCTCGATCCTCTGTCTCATTTTCGGTGCTCTGGGCCTCGGTATCGTTGTTAGTCTTGCAGGCGTTGAGCCAATCTGGAGCTTCCTGATAATCGCGCTTTACCTGGTCGGCGGTCTGCCAGCGACTCTTTTCGCCGTGTTTGCGCAACGCGGGAATGACACGACACACCGCTAAAGGAATTCAGCGTACGCAGCACGTCCACGTACGTCATCGTGGTGGTCGCTGGCGTGATAGGGGGGCTCATGGGCTCGCGACCAACTACAGCTGACCGACTTCGCCGCCGATTCCTTCGCGCACACGTTCGACCCCTCGGAATCACGCGGCATCCGCGGGGTGGAAGAGAAGTCGCGTAGCTGCGGAGGGAAAAGTCGGAGAAGGCTGGGAGAAAACCTGCTTCTAAGTCGGCCTCGCGAACCGCGGAGTAAAGCGGCTATCGGTCGTAAGCGAAACACACCACAGTTGGGAAAAGCCCGGTCGGATTGCAGATCTGACCGGGCTTTCCGCATTCATCGACCGTGGGGCTGTGGTCGAGTGCGGATGAGTGCCGCGGGGACGGTCCCTACTCGACGTCCCACAGGGTGTATCCGACGACACCTGCCGGGATGAATTCCATCGGCGTCGTCAATTCGTTCTCCATCCCGACGATTCGGCCCGTGTCTTCGGAAACGAGGAGAGTGTTGCGGTAGTTGCTGTCGTCATCGGTGACACGAAGACCGATCACTTCGCGGCCCAGTCTGTCCTTCGTCTCGCCGAGAACGGTCACGCCGCCGGCATCGACGAGCATGCGCATCAGCGTCGCGTGCTGCTCGTCGGTCAGCGTCCAGTAGCTCAGAAGTTGACCGATGGCGAGCAGGAGTTCTCCGGACGACGACTCGGGCGTCGCTCCGAGATCAGCGAGCGCCGAGAACAGCTCCTCGCGACTCGACCCCTTCAGGGTCACGACGCCCGTCGGGATATCGAGATCCTCGGCACTTGTCACAACCTCGCTGATGACGTCGCCGGGCTCATATGGGCTGGGAGTGATGCCCTTCGGCCGCTCACCGTCAGCCCAGTAGGACGCTGCGGCGACGACAGTGCTCACCGATCCTGTCTCCGGCGACCATTCGAAGGTCGCCTCCTGGGGGACGACCTCGACGTGTTCTTCGGCGATGTCGATATCCCAGCCCCAGCCGACCGTTCTCACTCGCGACTGCTGAACGACGTCGTCTGGCATATCGAGCCTCTGCTGCGCATCGGAGACCACAGCGCTCAATGGCTGAGCGTTCGCGTACTGCAGCGGTGCGGGAGTCAGCGCGACTGCCGACTGAGTCGGTCCGAGGACGTTCACCGCGATGACGGCGACGACGGCGATGGATGCGACAGCCGCTGTCAGACCGCCCCACGCCCAGCCCGAGCGGCGCCGACGTGTGCGGGAGGTTTCGAAGGCACCCCGGATGATGCCTTCGCGAACGGCTATCTCGCGCGCCGTGAGGGCGGCGAAGCGCTCGGTCGTCGCAGGATTCGCCGCTCGGAACAACCGGTCGAGCTCATCATCGGAGACGTTCATCGCCGGCCTCCTTCGCTTCCAGCTGCGTGCGCAGTTTCGTTCGCGCTCGGGTCAGCGTTGTCCACACCGCCGCCGTGCTGCAGCGCAGGACCTCCGAGACCTCCCCGGCGTTGAGGCCGTCCCAGTACGTGAGGACGACGACCTGGCGTTCCCGGGCATTCAGGGACTTCATCGCTTCACGCAGAGCGAGCGCCTCCAACGGATGGATCGGCTCACTCGCATGCTGGAGCCCACGGCTCAGCGCGTCCAGCGCCCGCCCGCGCGACCGAGCGCGACGGTCGACGTCGCGAACCTTGTTGTCGGCAGTGCGGATGAACCAGCGCAGGCCCATGGGCTTCTGCGGGCGCAGCTTCCGCCACGCCACGACGAAGACCTCGGCGGTGATCTCATCGACCTCCTCCCGGTTCTCGAGGAAGCAGGACACATGGTGATGGATGAGCTGCCAGTGTGCGTCGAAGAGTTCCCTGAAGACCACGGCCTTGTCGGGCTCTGCGGAGCGAGCGGAAGCGGTGGAACGCGACGGGGGCATCGCCGAGAGGCTCTCGGAGCCGGCGAGGACGACACGGAAGTTGTCGAAGAGGCCTGCCCCCATCATCACCGACGCCTCACTCACCTTGCTCGTCCTCTCAGGCTACCCCGGCATCACAGCGTGCAGAGGAGGTTGGTGGTGCCGACCGAGACGTTGGCCGAGCCGTTCGGTCCGGCAGTGGCAAGAGTCGTACCCGAGCTGTTGCGAGCGCGCACGCTACCCGAGAGTCGGCCGTTCGCAATCGAACCCACCGTCTGAAGAGCGGCGGTGCTCACGTTGGTGCAGACGGTAAAGGTCAGCTTCGTTCCGCGAAGGCCAGGCAGCGCATATGCGCAGTACGTGCCGGTGGCGCAGCTGCCGACCGCCCGCTGCAACGGCGACTGAGCTTCCAGGATCATTCCGAGCGCAGGCCACACCGCCGCCGTGTCGCTGACGGCGATACCACCCGGCACCGCCTCCAGAGCGTACTCGACATCGGGGTGCAGGTCGTCTGCGTCAGCGTTCGCGGCGGCCGGCGTGAGGGTGAGGGCCAAGGCGAGTGCGATGACGCCGGTGATCGTGCGCTTCATGATGCCTCCCGGGCTCGGGGTGTGAGAGGGCCGGGCCACGGCATCTGCTCCGCCGGCGGCCCCTGCGATCTCAGTATCCGCGCGAAAGCGCGACGCCAGCGCCCACCTCTTTGCGCGTGCAGCGAGTTCCTGACACATCTCTTCCGCAATGTTGCGGACCCAGCTGGGGTGTTCCTCGGAGGAGAGGTCCTAATTCTCTCGCGGCAGGCCAGAGAGCCGTCGACCCCGCGAATCAGGCAGATGCGATGGACAGATCTCGCCCGAGCGGCCATGTACTGGGTGATGCTTCTCTCAGAAGGGACTCTCCCATGAACGAGGTCGACCTCGACGCACGACTCCGCTCGGCCGCCCCGCGCGTCTCGACGGGTGTCGCACTGGCCGAGCGCGGGATGCTGGTGCTCGATGACGCACGTCGGCGGCGCCGTCGCCGGTCGCGGGTGTGGGTGGCCGGCGCGACCGTCTCCTTGGCGCTCATCGGCGGCGGGACCGTCGCGGTAGCGGGAAACGGCACGCAGACGCCGTGGGGCTGGACGGCCGATGCCGTGTACGTGATCCCCGGGCCGAACGGCCAGACCTGCTTCGCGGGCCTCGTCGTGAAGCCGGACGGCGCAGCCGCCGACGCGGAGGTGGTGCTGCAGGCGCGACGGTTCGTGTCAGGACTGGACCTCGAGTCCCTCGACACGTCGGCGGCGAGAGCTGAACTCGAGGCAGAGAACGATCAGCCGTATGACGACGGCACGCCCGGGGTCTTCCACTACACCGACGAGGACATCGTGCAGTCGGCGATGCATCAGACGGTTGCGGGCCTGCTCTTCGCCGAGCTGGAGGCCCGAGGATTCTCGCCGGACGGCGACGACGGATACGTCAGCCTGTTCAGCCAGGCCCAGGGATGCCAATGAGCGGCCCCGATGATCTACGGGCGCGGATCGACGCGCTCGTGCGGGCCAACATCGACGACGTCATGTCGTACTTCCAGCGTCGGCTCCTCAACAACGCCGACGCTGCCGAGGCCGTCGGCGAACTGCTGTTCCTCACGTGGAAGCTCCGTCGCCGAGTTCCCGGCGACCCCACCGAGGGCAGGATGTGGCTCTTCGCGGCGGCGCACAACGTCCTCCGTGGCACTCGGCGTTCACTGTCGCGTCGTTCGGCCGCGGTCGATCGCCTGGTGCAGGACGCGCGCACCTGGGCGGCGCCGGAGTGGGACGACACAGCGCTCGAGGTGCAGCTCGCGCTGCGAGCTCTCTCTGTCGGCGACGCAGAACTCGTACGGCTCACCTATTGGGAGGGCTTTTCCTCCGACGAGGCGGCCACGATCATCGGAGTCAACGCATCCACGGCCCGGTCACGTCTGTCTCGGGCACGGGACCGGCTGCGCGTCGCATTGGACGCGACGCGCAGCGACGCCGTCGGAGAGCGGCCGTAGCCACTCGCTTTGACTTCGGGGTGTTCTCTTTGGTTAGCATTACCTAACCCCAGAAGAGAAAGGCCTCCGCCGTGCCCTCACGCGTTCGACGTTCCGCGCTCCCGCTGCTCGCCCTCACCACCTCCGCGATCCTCCTCCTCGGGGGATGTGCGGCCGGCGCGGAATCGCCCGCCACGGATGATGCCGGTGACGTCCACGAGGTGACACACGCGCGGGGCACGACCGAGGTGCCGACTGAGGTGGAGCGCGTGGTGACCCTCGAACCGCTGGAGCTCGACACCGCCGTGGCTGTGGGAATTACACCGGTCGGCGCCGCCGTGGCATCCAACGTGGCCTCCACCCCGTCGTACCTGGGCGTCGACGGGGTCGAAGCCGTCGGCACGGTGCCCGAGCCCGACCTCGAGGCCATCGCCGCGCTGAAGCCCGACCTGATCCTCGGAACGGAAGCGCGCCACTCCGCGCTCTACGAGCAGCTCTCGGCCATCGCCCCCACCGTCTTCATCGAGACGCAGACCGACCCCTGGCGTGACAACGCGCTGCTGATCGGCGAGGCCCTGAACAAAGAGGACGAGGTCGCCGATCTGCTGGCCGACGTCGACCAGCGCTGCGCAGACCTCAGCGACCAGTACGACGTCGACGGTCAGACCGTGCAGCTGATCCGTCCGCGCGACGAGACGACGCTGAGCCTCTACGGCCCGATCTCGTTCGCGGGCAGCCTGCTCGAGTGCGTGGGCTACACGATCCCGGAACAGGACTGGGCCGACGGACTGCAGGCCGACATCTCGCCGGAGAACATCCTCGACGCGACCGCCGACGAGGTGTTCGTCACCACCGCAGACGTCGATGACCAGAGCACCATCCCGGCAGCAGTGACCCAGAACGCCTCGGCGTTCCCGTCCGTCACCCTCGTCGACACGAGCTACTGGGTGGCCGGCGTGGGGCCGAAGGGCGCGCACGCCGTGCTCGACGACATCGAGAAGCACCTCGAAGCGAAGCGGTGACAGCATCCACGAGGGCGGGGTCACGAGCGGCCCCGCCCCGACGGCGCCGTCGGGCACTGCCGCTCGTCGGACTCCTCCTGCTCGGCGCCGCGCTCGTCCTGGCGGTGGTGCTCTCCCTCGCGGTCGGAGCGAATCCTCTACCGCTCTCCCACCTGTGGAGCACGCTGGCGGGGGAGGGCACCCCCGAGAGCCGGTACGTCCTGCTCGAACTGCGCATCCCTCGCACGCTCGTCGGCATCGCCGCGGGGGCGGCCCTCGGCGTTGCCGGCGCGCTCGTGCAGGCCTTCACCCGCAACCCGCTCGCCGACCCCGGGATCCTCGGCGTCAACGCGGGCGCGGCGCTCGCGGTGGCGCTCGGCGTCTCGCTCCTCGGGCTGCGCGCGGCATCCGAGTTCATCTGGCTGGCGTTCCTCGGCGCTCTCGTCGTGACGGTCGCCGTGTACCTCGTCGGCTCATCCGGGCGCGGGGCCGCCGACCCGATCCGTCTGACACTCGCGGGGGTCGCGCTCGGCGCCGTGCTCTCCGGGATCACGACCGGCCTCACCCTGAGCGACCCCGACGCCTTCGACTCGATGCGCAGCTGGAACGCCGGATCGCTCCTCGGCCGCAGCGTCACCGAGACTGGGCCGGTGCTGGTGTTCCTCGCCGCGGGGCTCCTCGTCGCGCTGATCCTCGCGCCGGGCTTGAACTCCGTGAGTCTGGGTGAGGACATCGCCCGCAGCCACGGGGCGAACGTCACCGGCATCCGCGTCGGCGTGATCGTGGCCGTCACCCTCCTCGCCGGAGGGGCCACCGCCCTCGCCGGTCCGATCTCGTTCGTCGGCCTGATGGTGCCGCACGTCATCCGCGGGGTCTTCGGCGTCGACCAGCGCGTCATCATCCCCCTCTCCGCCGCGCTCGCGCCCGTCATCGTGCTGCTCTCGGACGTTCTCGGCCGCGTCATCATCGCGCCCGCCGAGGTGCCCGTCGGCATCGTCACAGCCCTCGTGGGAGCCCCCGTCCTCATCGCCCTCGCGCGACGACGGAAGACGCGTGCGCTGTGAGCTCCGCCCCTCTGCCGCTCCGCCCGACCCGACCCCGGCGGCTGCTGCTGCGCGTCGGCCCGGTCCGCCTGCCGCTGCGTGTGCGCAGCCTCGTGGTCGCGGCGGCGTGCGTCATCGCCCTGGTCATGTTGCTGGTCCTCTCGCTCGGGATGGGCGCGTTCCCCCTGAGCCCGGATGCCGTGGTCGCCGTGCTGCTCGGCGGCGGCGACCCCCTCGATCGCACGGTCGTGCTCGAATGGCGGCTGCCGCGTGCGCTCGCCGCAGTCTCGGTCGGCGCTCTCCTCGCGATCGCCGGATCGCTGTTCCAGAGCGTCACGCGCAACCCGCTCGCCAGCCCCGACATCCTCGGGCTCTCGAACGGCGCCTTCACGGGCATGCTGGTCGCCCTGGTTCTCGTCTCGCCGAGTCCGTCCGCTCGCACCCTCGGCGCGCTGATCGGCGGCCTCTCTGCCGCGGCCGTGATCTGGCTCTTCGCGGCGCGCGGCGGGGTGCAGGGGTTCCGGCTCATCCTCGTCGGCATCGGGGTCTCGGCGATGCTCGCATCCCTCAACACCTGGATGCTGCTGCAGATCGAGCTGGAGACGGCGATGTTCGCGTCGGCCTGGGGAGCCGGGTCGTTGAACGGTGTGACCTCCGAGACGCTCGTCACCGCCCTCGTCTGCGCGGCGCCGTTCGTGCTCGCCTCCGCCGGGCTGGGACCGCGGCTCCGTCAGCTCGATCTCGGCGACGACGTCGCCGCCGCGACCGGCTCGCGCCCCGCGCTGGTCCGAAGCGCGGCGCTCCTCATCGGTGTGGTGCTCGTCGCCGCGGCGACCACGGTCGCCGGTCCGGTGGCGTTCGTCGCGCTCGCGGCGCCGCAGGTGGCTCGCCTGCTCGCCCGCACGCCGTACCTGTCGCCGGGGCTGTCGGCTCTGGTCGGGGCCGTCCTCCTGCTGGCGTCGGACATCGTCGCGCAGCACCTGCTCCCCGTCGTGCTTCCCGTCGGCGTCGTCACCGTCTCGGTGGGCGGCGCCTACCTCGTCCTCATGATCGTTCTGGAGATCCGTCGCCGTGCCTGACCTCGCTCCCGACTCCGCGCGGCTGCGCGCCGAGCACATCACCCTCTCCTACGACCGGGCCGAGATCGTGCACGATCTGACGACCGAGATCCCGCCCGGGTCGTTCACCGTGATCATCGGCGCGAACGCCTGCGGCAAGTCGACGCTCCTGCGAGGGCTGTCCCGGCTGCTCCGCCCGTCGGGCGGCACGGTGATCCTCGACGGAGCGGACATCGCCGGCTACCCGGCCAAGGAGGTGGCGCGCCGCATCGGACTGCTGCCTCAGAGCGCGACGGCCCCGGACGGCATCACGGTCGCCGACCTCGTGGCGCGCGGGCGTTACCCGCACCAGAGCATGTTCCGTCAGTGGTCGGAGAGCGACGAGGATGCCGTGCACGAGGCGCTCGAATGGACGGGTTCGACGGACCTCCGCGAGCGGACCGTCGACGAGCTGTCCGGTGGTCAGCGCCAGCGGGTGTGGGTGTCGATGGCCCTCGCGCAGGGGACCGACCTGCTCCTCCTGGACGAGCCGACGACGTATCTCGACGTCGCGCATCAGGTCGACCTCATGGAGCTCTTCGCCGACCTGAACCGTCGAGGCCGCACGATCGTCGCCGTGCTGCACGATCTCAACCACGCCGCCCGCTACGCCACGCACATCATCGCGATGCGCGACGGGCGGATCGTCGCCGAGGGCGCCCCCGCAGATGTCATCACCAGCGAGCGGGTGCACGAGGTGTTCGGGCTGGCGAACGTCGTGATCGACGATCCCGTCACGGGCGGCCCTCTCGTCGTGCCGCTGCGCGGCACCTCACGAACGGAGACACCATGACCCCCGACCGTCCCTGGGCGTACAGCGCCTTCCGGGTGACCGTCGCGGCCCGCCGGGTGCTGAGCCCTCGGTTCGTCCGCCTGACGTTCACGGGCGACGACCTCGCCCACTTCGCGGAGTGGGGGACCGATCAACGCATCAAGCTCGTGCTGCCCTTCGCCGACGGATCCCTCGCCGAGTTCGGCCTGCTCGACGAGCCGACACCGCACCCGTCCGACTGGTACGCCCGCTGGAAGGCTCTCCCCGAGGATCAGCGCAACGTCCTCCGTACCTACACGCCCGCCGGCATCCGATCGGCGGAGCGCGAGCTCGACGTGGACTTCTATCTCCACGACCCGGCGGGCCCGGCCTCGGCGTGGGCCGCGGCAGCCCAGCCGGGCGACCCGGCCGTCATCACCGGCCCGGATCAGCGGATGGGCTGGACGGGGTACGGGCTGCACTGGGTGCCGGGCGATGCCACGCGGTTCCTGCTCGTGGCCGACGAGACGGCGTACCCGGCTGTGCGCAACATCCTGGGCACTCTGCCCGACGGCACCCGCGTCGATGTCGTGCTCGAATGCGACGACCCCGCCGACGACACGGTGTCGGCCTCCCTGCGCGACGGCGTCGGCATCCACATCGTCGAGCGAGGCGGCGCGCAGCCGACCGGAGCCGAGCGGGCCGTCGCCGCCTGGGCCGCCCAGCACGGATCGGATGTGAGGGACGACCCGCGGTTCTACGCCTGGATCGCGGGGGAGACGGGCACGACCACGCGGATCCGCCGCTTCCTCACTTCCGGCGTCGGGGTGCCGAAGGAGCAGGTCGCGTTCCTCGGCTACTGGCGCGTCGGCGGCCCGCTCACGGGGTGAGGTCGAGTCCGGAGATCCCTCGCGGATGGCGTCTCGCGGTGACTTGTATCGCCTGTTCAGAACAAATTGTGCTAGCTTCATGACACAAACGAAGGAGCGCACATGCACCCGATCACGACAGCCTGGACCGTCGGCGACATCGCAGCCTTCCTCTTCGCCGTTCCCGTGACATCGCTCGCCGGTGCCGTGTTCCTCGCGCTGGTCGTCGCGGCGTGGCGCGCACGCGTGGAGGCGGACGCCGCACCGGGCGCCGCTGCGGCGGTCGACGACAGGCTGCGGGACCGCTACCGGCCGCAGCGCATCGTGCTCGGCATCCTCGCCGTGGCGGTCGGGGTCGCCTTCGTTGGCGCCTACCTCTTCCGGGTGTTCGTTCCGATGGAATCGAGCGCGGTGCCGTGGCTGAGGTTCACGCTCCCCCTGATCGTGGCGGCCGTCGGCTTCGCCGTGCTTCTCGTCGTCGCCCTCCGCCGGGGTGACGATCCATCAGGAGAGCCCGTGCTCGGCCGGCGGCGCACCTGGGCGACTTTCGCCGATCGCTCCGCCCTCGTCGGGGTCGCGCTCGCCGCGATCCTCCTGATCGCGACGACGCTGATCGGCGGGGCTGTGGCGTCGCTCGATGCCGAGGGGCGATCCACCATCGTCGAGATCCCCGTCCCCAACGTCGCCGGCGTCGATCCCCTCCGTGTCTCCTTCTACGGCTGGGCGTACGGTGCGCCCGTTCTCGTGATGCTCGGCCTCGTCCTGCTGGTCGTGTGGTCGGTGCTGCACGCGGCGGCCGCGCTCCCGTTCCTCGGTCCCGGTGTCGTCGCCGCCGAACGCGACCTCCGCAGGGGAGTCGCGGCGGGTGCGCTCGGCATCCTCACCGCTGTCGTCCTGCTCACCACCGCCGATGCCTGGCGGCTGATCGCGCGCTCGGCGCAGGTGTCGAGCCTGGAGATCATGGGCGTCAACGACGGGCGACCGTATGAGGTCGCGTGGCAGCACAGCGAGTTCGCCACCCTCGCGGCCTGGGGTGCGCCGGTCCTCGAGATCTGCGCGTTCACGCTCCTCCTCCTCGTCGTGATCCGGAGCCCGTACCCTGCGATCGCGTCGACCACCCCGCGCGAGTCGGAGCGCATCCGATGACGACCGATCTCTCGCTGACCGCGACCGATACTGGCCCCGCCGCCGACATCTACCGGCAGCTGCGCGGACTCATCGTGTCCGGCCAGGTCGGCGCCGACGAGCGCCTCCCGACGGTGCGGCAGACCGCGAGCGACCTCGGCGTCGCCACCGGCACCGTCGCGAAGGCCTACAAGATGCTCGAGCAGGACGGCCTGGTCGTCAGCCGCACGGGTGCCGGCACACGCGTCGCGCCGGAGGCGGCCGTGCTGCCCGCGTCGGTGCTCCGCCGCATCCGCGAACTCGTCGACGACGCGAGAGCCGCAGGCATCGACAGCGCGGACGTGGTGAACGTGCTCCGCGTGGTCTGGACGCACGGCTGACCTCGCAGCAGCCGTCGACCGACTCTGCACCTGCTGCTTGCGCACAACCGGTGTATCGGGCCAAGCTGACGCCATAGCGAAGTCGCTCGCGCACGCACCCGGGCTCGCATCGTGTCCCGCCGACGGCGTCGAGCCGGTCAGGCACGGGAAAGAGGACAGATGGCTGTGATCTCGCGGGGTTTCGGCGGGCGGCGGCGCGAGAGCGAGCCGAACCTCCCACCGGGGCAGTACCTCACCGAGGACTTCCCCGTGCTCTCCGCCGGCCCCACGCCGCGGATCGACACGTCCGAGTGGAGCTTCGGCATCCGCGACGAGAGCGGTGCGCTGACCTCGTGGACCTGGGATGAGCTCCACGCGCTGCCCATCGACGACATCCACACCGACATCCACTGCGTCACCCGCTGGTCGAAGCTCGGCACCCACTGGCGCGGCGTCTCTCTCGACACCCTCCTCGCCGGCATCGACACGAGCGCGTCCTTCGCGATGGCCCACTCCTACGGCGGGTACACCACGAACATCCCCCTCGACGATCTGCTCGGCGGGCAGGCGTGGGTCGCGTCCGAGTTCGAGGGGGAGCCGCTCGACCCCGAGCACGGCGGACCGGCGAGGCTCATCGTGCCGCACCTCTACTTCTGGAAGAGCGCCAAATGGGTCAGAGGACTCACGCTCATGGAGGAGGACGCGCCCGGATTCTGGGAGCAGAACGGCTACAACATGCACGGCGACCCCTGGACCGAGGAACGCTATTGGTGATCGTCGCCGGATGGCGCCCCGCGCGCGTGGTCGGTGTCACCGAGCAGACGGCGTCGTCGCGCAGCATCCTGCTCGATGTGTCCGACTGGCCGGGCAACGATCCGGGCCAGCACGTCGACGTGCGGCTGACCGCGGAGGACGGGTATCAGGCAGTGCGCTCCTACTCGCTCGCGTCCTCGGGTGACTCGACGGTCGTCGAGCTCGGGGTCGATGAGATCCCCGCCGGGGAGGTGTCGCCGTACCTCGTCCGCGACGTGATGGTCGGCGATGAGCTCGAGGTCAAGGGTCCGCTGGGCCGCTTCTTCGTGTGGCGGCCGGATCAGGAGGGTCCGGTGCAACTGATCGCCGGCGGATCGGGGATCGTCCCGCTCGTCGCGATGGTGCGAGCGGCGGAGGCCGCGGGCGTCGGGTCGTCGATGCGCCTGCTGTATTCGGTGCGCAGCGCGGCGGACGCGATGTTCGGCGACGAACTGCGGAACGACGCCGAGGGGAATGGGGCCGCGGGGAGCGAGCGCGCGGCGGTCGACGTGCGCTGGGCGTACACGCGGTCGGCTCCTCCCGGATGGAACGGCAGGGCAGGCAGGCTCGACGCGGATGCCGTCGCCGCGGCCGTCTGGCCGGCGGATCGCCGTCCTCTCGTCTTCGTCTGCGGGCCGACCGGATTCGTCGAGCACGTGTCGCGCATCCTCGTGCAGCTCGGCCACGACCCCGAGCGTGTGCGCACCGAGAGATTCGGAGGCAGCTGATGAGTGCAGACCACCCCGCGACCACGGTCGACGGCAATGCGATCGCCGGTCAGGTGCTCGACATCCTCGGCATCGACGTCACGGCCCTCCACGGCACGTGCGACGGATGCGGCAGCGAGGCGTGCCTGGCCGAAGCCGTCGTCGAGATCGACGCCCGCGTCGCGATCGTGCGGTGCCGCGCCTGCACGCGCACCCTGTTCACCGTGCTGCACACGGACGGGAGCCCGCGGCTCGTGTTCGGAAGCCTCGGGTCGCTGAGCGGCTGAGCGGCTGAGCGGCTGAGCGGCTGAGCGTCTCGAGCGGCTGAGCGTCGGTCAGCGACAAGAGGGGCGGATGCCGGGTGAGTGCCCGGCATCCGCCCCTCTCCGTCAGCGGCCTGTGCGCTCGATCAGTTGAACTCGAGCGGGTGCGAGCCGACCCGGCCGGAGCCGTCGAGCGGGTCGAGACCGTCGATCGCGGCGATCTCGGCATCCGTCAGCTCGAAGCCGAACACGTCGAAGTTCTGCTCCATGCGCTCCTTGCGGCTGGACTTCGGGAAGACGATGAAGCCCTTCTGCAGGTGCCAGCGGATCACGGCCTGGGCGGGCGTGACACCGTGCGCCTCGGCGGCCTCGGCGACGGCGGGGTTCTCGAACAGCGGGTACTTGCCCTGGCCGAGCGGACCCCACGACTCGATCTTCGTGCCGTTCTTCTCGGCCCAGGCGAGCACGTCGCGCTGCTGGTAGGCGGGGTGCAGCTCGATCTGGTCGATGGCGGGCACGACGCCGGTCTCGGCGACCAGGCGGTCGAGGTGCTCGGGCAGGTGGTTCGAGACGCCGATCGAACGCGAGAGGCCTGCGTCGCGGATCTCGATGAGCTTGGTCCACGCGTTGACGTAGGTGTTCTTCTCGGGCGTGGGCCAGTGCGTCAGGTACAGGTCGACGTAGTCGAGGCCGAGCTTGTCGAGGCTCTCGCGGATCGCGTCGTGCGGCTGCTCGCCGGACTGACGGTCGTTCCAGAGCTTCGTGGTGATGAACAGCTCGTCGCGGGGGATGCCGCTCTTCGCGATGGCGGCGCCGACGCCCTCCTCGTTCTTGTAGATCGCAGCGGTGTCGATGTGGCGGTATCCGACCTCGAGGGCCTCGGAGACGGCCTTCTCCGCCTCATCCGCAGGCACGAGGAAGACGCCGAAACCCAGCTGGGGGATGGAGTGGCCGGAGTTCAGGGCGATGGTGGGAACAGTCATGACTCCAGCCTAGAAGTCCCGTCGGCCTGGGGGCTCGGACGTTGACATCTGCACGCCGAGGGCGTAGTCATCCGTCAGGGGCTAGCGATCGGCCCGCACCTCGACGGTATCGCCGCGGAGGGTGAACTTCAGCGACGTGCCGTCGGAGAACCGGTCGCGGAGGGCATCGGGCGATCCGGTGGCGACCGTGAACTGCACGGATGCCGGGAACCCGCCGGCCGAGCAACCCATGCCGAGCCCCGTCGACACCGAGTCGGACGAGCCGAGGACCTTGGTCGAGATCGCGAGAAGGCAGCGCTGATCATCGATCTCGGTCCACCCCTCGTTCCGTACGAAGGTGACGCCGTAGTAGTCGTCGAAGACGACGGATCCGTTGGTCTGCTCGCCGAGGGCGTCCCACCACTCGCCGCCCGGGTCGACGGGGATGGTGTCGACGATCCCCGGCTCGATCGGCCGCGCGGTCGCGGTGACGACGGTCGCGACGGATGCCGAGACGGCGGCGACGACCGCGACCACCGCGCACGCGGCGGCGATCCACGCCGTTCTCGGGCGCGGGTCGAAGAGGCCGAGGCGCGGGACGGAGTCGGACGGGTCGCGGGGTGCGGTCGAGTGCTCGGCCGGCGCCGACGGATGCCTCTCCGGTGCCTCGGTCGTCCCCGACGGAGGAGCGACGGCTGCCGGCGGCTCGACCGGCGGCGGTGCTTCGAGGTCGGCGAGGCGCCGCATCGCCTCGGGGTCGCGGGTGATGTCCGCATCGCGCCCGTACGCCCGCGACTGCAGGGCGCGCAGCTCGGCATCCGTGTCGGTCATCGCGTGTCCTCCTGTCGGACGGCGATCCCGGCGGCGACGGCGGCGTCGCGGAACGCCGTCGCGAGGTCGGCGAGCGTCGATCCGGCGTTCAGCCCGCTCGGGTTCGGCAGCACCCGCAGTTCGGCGCCGCCCAGAGTCTCCTCCTGCACGCCCTGCTGGGCCTTCCGACGTCCGAAGCCCGTGCGGTAGGCGCCGATGCCGAGCATCGCGACCACCGCGAGGTCGTGCTCGGCGACGAGTCGCCGCAGATCGTCGACCCCGGCGACCAGCTCCTCCGGCGCGAGCTCGTCGGCCGCGCGGGTCGCCCGTTGCACGAGGGTGCTGACCCCGACGCCGCGCGCGAGGATGTGCTCGCGGTCGGCCGGCGTCACTCCGTCGTACGCGTCGATGACCCGGTCGAGGATGCCGGCGGCATGCAGCGCCTTCCAGAACCGGTTGCTGCGGTGCGCGAAGGGTGCGGCGACCTCGGCCGAACGCAGTCCGGGGTTGATGCCGACGAACAGCAGCCGCGTCCGCTCGTCGATGAGCGGCGGCATGATCAGGGCGGGGCGAGGATCGGACACACTCGGACTCTACGCCCGCCACCGGGGCGGCAGACTGTGGGGAGCATTCCCAAAACGGAAGGATCGACGACGATGACCGATGACGCCTGGCTCGCCCGCCTGGAAGAGGAGCATTCGGGGCTCGACCTCGACCGATTCGACAGGGCCGACGCGTGGGCGCTCGGTCGCGCGATCGCCGAGCGGGGACTCGCGGAGTCGGCGCCGATCGCCGTCGACATCCGTACGGCATCCGGTGTGCTCTTCCATGCCTCGCTCCCCGGCGCGACGGCCGACAATGACTCGTGGGTCGCGAAGAAGGCGGCGACCGCGCTGCGATTCGAGACCAGCACGGCGCTGCTCGAAGCGAGGGTGGCAGCGGGCGGACGCGACCCGATGGAGCCGGGCTGGCTGGATGCCGCGACGTACGCCGTCGCTGGCGGCGCGGTGCCGGTGCGCGTGCGCGGCGTCGGTGTCGTGGCCGTGGCGACCGTATCGGGTCTGCCGTCGGCCGACGACCACGCGCTCGTCGCCGCCGCGCTACGCGAGCTGGGGGACGCGCAGCGCGCCTGACGGCGGGGCGGAGCCGCGCTCAGAACCCCTCGGGCGCGCGAGGCGTGTAGGCGCTCTGCAGCGCCTCGACCTCGGAGTCGTCGAGACGGATGCCGACGGCAGCCACCGCGTCGTCGATGTGCCCCACGCGCGTGGCTCCGACGATCGGTGCGGTCACGGCATCCTGCTGCGCCACCCAGGCGAGCGCGATCTGGGCGCGCGAGACCCCGCGCGCCTCGGCGACGCGCGCGACGGCCTCGACGATCGCGCGGTTCGACTGCTCCTCGCTGCGATAGAGCGTCGAGCCGAACGCATCCGACTCGGTCCGCGCGGTCGTGTCGTCCCAGTCGCGGGTCAGTCTTCCGCGGGCGAGGGGCGACCAGGGCAGCACGCCGACGCCGGAGTCGAGGCAGTACGGGTGCATCTCCCGCTCCTCCTCGCGCTGCAGCAGGTTGTACTGGTCCTGCATCGACACGAACGGCGTCCATCCGTTCTGGAGTGCGACGTGCTGGGCGGTCGCGAACTGCCAGGTCCACATCGACGACGCGCCGATGTACCGCGCCTTGCCCGCGCGGACGACGTCGTTCAGCGCCTCCATGGTCTCCTCGATGGGCGTCTCGGGGTCCCACCGGTGGATCTGGTACAGGTCGACGTAATCGGTGCCGAGGCGGCGCAGGCTCGCGTCGATCCCGCTCAGGATGTGCCCGCGGCTGAGCCCCGCCTGGTTCGCTCCCGCCCCCATGCGCCCGTGCACCTTCGTCGCGATCTCGATCTCGTCGCGCTGCGCGAAGTCGGCGAGGGCCCGTCCGACGATCTCCTCGCTGGTGCCGTCGGAGTACACGTCGGCCGTGTCGAACGTCGTGATCCCGGCCTCGACCGCGTGCCGGATCAGCGGACGACTCGCCTCCTCGTCGAGCGACCAGGGATGCGCCCCGCGGTCCGGAACACCGAAGCTCATGCATCCGAGCACCACCGGGGAGATCCGCAACCCGGAACCGCCGAGCCTCACACTGTCCTTCGCCTCGAGCATCCGCTTCTCCCTTGGTCGTCTCGGCGACATGTGCGTCGTCGTGTCGGGAGAAGCCTATGCCGGGGTCCGGACGGAGGCGAGGCGGGGATGATCGCGGAACCGGCGGATGCTGTCAACCGCCCTGCGCTCGC
This sequence comes from Microbacterium sp. LWO14-1.2, assembly GCF_038397715.1. NCBI lineage: Bacteria > Bacillati > Actinomycetota > Actinomycetes > Micrococcales > Microbacteriaceae > Microbacterium > Microbacterium sp. LWO14-1.2. The sequence continues at coordinate 1,844,849 of NZ_CP151633.1, read as the reverse complement.
CCACGATCCGCGCGACCATGGACATCCGCCACCCACACAGGAGGACTCCATGACGAACATCGACGCATTCGCCAACAGCTTCGAGCCGGAGATGCCCGGCGTGCCGCACACGGAGGACCCGACCGACGGCACCTTCCCGACCGACACCGAACAGCCCGAGACCCAGGGCGACGAGCCCCTCGAGGCCGAGATCGGCGAGGACGGACAGGGCGACCTGGCCCCCGAGGACGAGGGCTCGCAGCACAGCGGCGACGCCCCCGACGACCTGCGAGTCGCCGAGTGAGCGACGCGGACCGCGCCGCCGACGCACCGGATGCCGCGGCCGAACTCGACGCGAAGGACCGCATCGCCGAGATGCTCGACGATCGCGGCGGAGACGACCCGGATGCCGTGGGCGAGGTGCCGGCGGGCGGTGCGGGCGCCGACTCCGGCGCTGCCGGCGCGGTCGGCGTCGACCCGGCCTCGAAGGGCGAGGTCAAGGACGAGTCCATCCACAACGACGAGCCGGGGATCGGCACGCGCCGCTCCGGCGAGTGAGGTCTCGGGCCTTCTCGTCGTCACCCGCGCAGTCGTAGGCTGTGCGGGTGACAGACGCACTCGATGACGGTCCGTTCTTCCACGGCACGAAGGCCGACCTGAACCCGGGCGACCTCCTCACTGCGGGGTTCCGGTCGAACTACCGGCCCGAGATCGTGATGAACCACATCTACTTCACGGCGCTGCGCGACGGCGCGGGCCTCGCGGCAGAACTCGCGCCCGGCGATCGGGATCCGCGCGTGTACGAGGTCGAGCCCGTCGGAGCGTTCGAGAACGACCCGAACGTCACCGACAAGAAGTTCCCCGGCAACCCGACCCGGTCGTACCGCAGCGCCGATCCGCTGCGCGTCGTGCGCGAGGTGCACGACTGGACCCGTCTCACGCCGGAAGCGCTCGCCGACTGGCGCGAGAAGCTGTCCGCCCTGCACTCCGACCCGCGGGCCGAGATCATCAACTGAGGTGCGGCGCGGCGTTTCGTCTCGCTCCGCTCGCTCAACGACCCGCGGGAAGGGCCCGCTCGCTCAACGACCCGCGGAAGGGCCCGCTCGCTCAACGACCCGCGGAAGGGCCCGCTCGCTCAACGACCCGCGGGCCGAGATCATCAACTGAGGTGCGGCGCGGCGCGGCGGGCGAGAGCAGAGAGCGCGCGGTCGAGCACGACGAAGACGAAGCCCACGGCGACGAGGGCGACCGACAACGCGATGATCCACTGCGCGACGCCGGGGATGCCGAGCGCGTCGACGTCCATGAACGGGTACGGGTATCTCTGGCCGGGCACGAACTGGCCGCCGAGCGCTCCGTAGCAGAACGCCCACGCGAGGTAGGCGTAGGGGATCAGGACCCAGAGCACGGGGTCGATCCAGCGGAACGCGCCCTTGGGCACGAACAGCAGCCAGTCCACGATCAGCAGCACCGGGGTGACGATGTGGATGAGGTTGTCGGTGAGGGAGAAGATGTCGGCATCCCCCGCGGCGAACCGCGTCGGCACGAGCACCACCAGGTAGATGAGCATCGTGACCGTGATCGCCATCATGACCGCACCGCTCCAGCGGGCGCTGGGCGTCGATGTGCCTCGCGCGCCGTCGCGGCGCAGGTCGGCGATCGTGCGGACGACGACCAACAGCATCCATCCCCCGCAGATGAGGTTGCTGACCATCGTGTAATACAGGAACGTCGTGGGGTCGAGGGCGCCGTCGACGATGCCCGCGTTGCGGGCGATCCCGGTCCCGATCGCCACGAGCGCGATGAGGCGGTACGCGAGGGCCAGCGGCCGTGAGTTCACCGCCGCTCGCGCGTAGAGGGGTGTCTTCGGCTCGGTGACCGAGAGGTCGGGGGCCGCGGGGGGAGTCACAACGGCTTTCGACATGCTTCGAGGCTACGCGCCTTCCGGGGTCGGCTGCTCCGTCACCTGTGGATCGGGCACGATCACGCACTTCAGCACCTCCTCGGTGCGGGAGGCGAGCAGACGAAAGGCACGCCGGGCGTCGCTGAGCGGGACCGTATGCGTCAGCAGATCGGACACGACGACCGTCCCCGACTCGATCATGGCCACCGCCGTGCGGACGTCGTCGACGGTGTGCGAGAGGGAGGAGCGGATGCCGAGCTCGCGGCCCACGAGGCGCCAGGTGTCGATCGAGATCGGCGCCGCGCTCACCCCGAGCATGATCACCTTCGGCACGAAATCGGGGATGCTCGGAGCCCTGGAGCAGCAGCTGGTCAGCGGCCGCATCGCCCCTGGGCAGAAGCTCCCGTCGGAGCGGGAGCTCGGGATCGAGTACCGCGTCTCGCGCACGGTCGTCCGCGAGACCCTCAGCGGCCTCGCGGACCGCGGCTACATCGAGATCATCCCGGGGCGGGGGTCGTTCGCCAGACCGCCCGAGGCCAGCGACCTCGCCCAGCCGATGGTGCGGATCGCGCAGCAGGAGGGCGTCACCTCGCGGCACCTCGTCGACGCGCGGAAGGTGCTCGAGTGCGCGGCCGCCTCAGCGGCAGCCCGTTCGGCGACCGCCGAGGATGTCACGGCTCTCGACGAGGCGCTCGCCGCGCACCTCCGCGCCGACGGACTCGACCAGCGGGTCGCGACGGACATCGCGTTCCACCGGGCGATCGCCCGCGCCAGCGGAAATCCGGTGCTCGAGGTCATGTTCACGGCCATCGGCGAGCTCGTGTCCGACATCATGTACCGCAGCCACAGCGACCCGCAGGTGCACTCCGCCGGCGATCCGATGCACGGCGAGATCCTCGCCCGCATCGTCGCGCACGACGCCGACGGCGCGGCCGACGCCATGCGGCGGCACCTCGACCTCGCCCTGCAGCTCTACGGTCCGGACGTCGACGAGCCCCTCCGCGACGTGCTGCGACGGAGGGGCATCGGCGCGGAGCGCGCGGGCGGCTGAGCCGCGGCATCCGTCTTCTCCGCCCGCTCCGGCCGCGTCACTTCTACGGCCATCGTCACCTTCTGCGGCCTCGGGCGGATGCCGTGGCCGCACAAGGTGGCTCATGGCCGCAGAACGTGCGGCGCGCGGAGGCTCACCAGTCGTGCACGGTCCCGTCGAGGAGGCGGTTCACGGGCAGGTAGGCCTTGGCGTACTCGTGGCCGGCTGCGGCGTCCTCGTCGAGCTCGACGCCCAGGCCGGGCGTCTCGCCGGGGTGCAGGAAGCCCTTGTCGAACGTGAACGACGTCTGGAAGACCTCGAGCGTCTGCTCGTTGTGCGGCATGTACTCCTGGATGCCGAAGTTGTGGATCGCGAGATCGAGGTGCAGAGCCGCCGCCATGCCGACGGGCGAGATGTCGGTCGGACCGTGGATGCCGGACTTGATGCCGTAGATCGCGGCGAAGTCGAGCAGCTTCTTCATGGCCGTGATGCCGCCGGTGTGCGTGACCGCCGAGCGGACGTAGTCGATGAGCCGCTCGGTGATGAGGGTCTGGTAGTCGAAGACCGAGTTGAAGACCTCGCCGATCGCGAGCGGCGTCGTGGAGTGCTGGCGCACGAGGCGCAGTGCCGTCTGGTCCTCACCGGGCGTGCAGTCCTCGAGCCAGAACAGGTCGTACGGCTCGATGTCCTTCGCGAAGCGCGCGGCCTCGATCGGCGACATGCGGTGGTGGCCGTCGTGCAGGATGCGCAGGTCGGAGCCGAAGTCCTCGCGGATGCGCGAGAAGATGCCCGGCATGTGGTTGAGATAGTTGCGCGTGTCCCAGGTCTCCTCGCTGGGGCGGTCGCCCGAGCGCTTGGCGGGCTCGTAGTCGTAGCGCACGCCGGGGCCGGCGTTGGAGACGCCGTAGATCTGGCCGAGACCGGGAACGCCCGTCTGCACGCGGACCGCGGTGTAGCCGAGCTCCTCGTACCCCGAGACGGCGTTCTTGAGCGCCTCGTAGTCGGTGCCGGAGGCGTGCGCGTAGACGCGGACGCCCTCGCGGCTCGCACCGCCGAGCAGCTGGTACAACGGCATCCCGGCCTTCTTGGCCTTGATGTCCCACAGCGCCATGTCGACGGCGGCGATCGCGGCCATCGTCACGGGGCCCCGGCGCCAGTACGGTCCGCGATAGAGGTACTGCCAGGTGTCCTCGATGCGGTCCTCGTCGCGGCCGACGAGCGTCGACGCGACGTGGTCGGAGAGGTAGGAGGCCACGGCGAGCTCACGCCCGTTGAGGGTCGCGTCGCCCCAGCCGACGACGCCGTCGGAGGTCGTGATCTTGAGCGTGACGAAGTTGCGCCCTGGGCTGGTGATGATGACGTCGACGAGCTCGATGGCCATGGTCTTCTCCTGCGTGTCGAAAAGGGTGGTGGGGCGCGGCCGCTCGGGTCGGCCGCGCCCCGGTCGTGATGATCGGGTCCGGTCAGACCGCGTCGCGCGGGTCGGTCAGGTCGCGACCGGCCACCTCGGGCATGATGATCGACGCCACGAGCGCGCAGAGCGTGAAGAACGCGAGCATGATGATGATCGGGATGAACGAGCCGGTGACGGCCGACACCCAGGCCGCGGCGATGACGGGGCCGGCGCCGGTCGCGACGATCGCGGCGATCTCGCGGGCCATGGCCGTGTACGTGTACCGGTTGCGGGCGCCGAAGATCTCGGGGAGCGTGAGGTTCTCGAGCGAGGCGAAGCTCATGACCGCGAGGTTGTGGAGCACGACGTAGCCGACGAACACCTGCAGCGTGTCCTTGCTGCTGATCATGAGCATGGTCGGCACGATCACGATCAGGGCGATGACGGCCCACACCATGTACATGCGCTTGCGGCCGAAGCGGTCGCCGAGCCAGCCCGAGAGGGGCACCGTGATGAAAGCCACCAGCGACGACACGATGACCGCGTTGACGCCGATGCTCTTGTCGAGCAGCAGCACGACGGTGATGTAGCTGATCAGGTACGTCTGGATCATGCCCGAGTTGCCGGCCTGACCGAAGCGCAGCAGCAGCGCGATGACGAACGCCTTGATGGGCTTGCGCTGCATCGCCTCGAGCGTGCGGATGTCGTTGGTCTCGGTGGCGAGCTGGATCGTCTCCTCGCGCGACAGGGCCTTGCCGTCGATGACGTCGTCGCGCTCCTCGAAGACGGGGGTCTCCTTGAGGTTGAAGCGCACCCAGATCGCGAACAGCATGATGACGGCGCTGGCGAGGAACGGGATGCGCCACGCCCACTCGATGACCTCGTTCTCGCTGTACACGACGAGGAGGATCGCCCAGATGCCGGAGGCGAGCAGGGTTCCGCAGTTCGTGCCCAGCGCGACGAGCGAGGCGATGATGCCGCGGCGCTTGGCCGGCGCGTACTCCGCGAGCATGACGCCCGCGCCGGAGATCTCCGCGCCGGCGCCGAAGCCCTGGGCGATGCGCAGCACCACGAGCAGGATCGGAGCGAGCACGCCCACCTGCGAGTAGGTCGGCAGCACGCCGATCAGCGTCGTCGCGAGGCCCATCAGGAGGATCGTGTAGAACAGGACCCTCGTGCGGCCGGTCTTGTCGCCCATGCGGGCGAAGAAGAACGCGCCGACCGGGCGGGCGACGTAGCCGACGCCGTAGGTGGCCATCGCGGCGACGACGGCCACGGCGGGGTTCTCGGAGGAGAAGAAGAGGTCGGCGAAGACGAGCGCGGCTGCCAGCGAGTAGAGCTGGTAGTCCATGAACTCGAGTGCCGTGCCGAGCCAGCCGGAGATGGCGGCGCGCACGAGGTCCTTGACGGACCTCTTCTCGGCGGGGTCGACGGCTGTCGCCGTCGTCTGCTGTTCTGACATGGGAGGTACTCCTTCGGACCAGGAACGGGTGGTGTGCGCGGGCAGCGCGAGGGGTGACTACAGGGCCAGCAGGACCTTGGCCGAGGCCGACGAGTCGCGGGCGAGCTCGAAGGCCTGGACGGCGTCGGATGCCGGGAGGACGTGGGAGATGACGGAGTCGAGGGCGTCCGATTCGGCGAGCATCGCGACCGCGTCGTCGATCTCGGTGGCGAAGCGGAAGGCGCCGCGGATCGTGAGCTCCTTCGCGAGCATCGGCGCGAGGTTCACGCCGATCTCGGCGTTCGCGAGCATGCCGACCTGCACGACGGTGCCGGCGCGGCGAGCCGCGCGCACGGCCTGCGTCAGAGCGACGCCGACGCCCGAGCACTCGAACACGACGTCATAGGACTCGTCGTCGATCGTGTCGCGGCCGACGAGGGCGACCTCGGTGGCGCCGAGGGCCTGAGCTCGCGCGAGGGGCTCCTCGCGCACGTCGCTCGCGCCGACGGTCGAGGCGCCGGCGTGCACGGCGGCGGCGACCACGAGCAGGCCGATGGGTCCGGAACCGATCACGAGCACGCGCTTGCCCCGGATGCCGTCGGCGAGGCTCACCGCGTGGATCGCGACGGCCAGCGGCTCCGCGAGGGCGGCGCGCTCCAACGGCAGGCCCCGGGGGAGGACGCGGACCATGTGGTCCTCGACGATCAGCAGCTCGGATGCCCCGCCCTGCCGGTGCGGGTCTGCTGCCGCGCTGCCCAGGTAGTCGCCTCCCGCGCGCAGGTGCGGGCGGTCCTCGAGCCCCGGGACGGAGGCGCCGTACCGGGCGGGGTGCACGGTCACGGGGGTGCCGGGGGCGAGACGGCCGGACGGGTCGAGGTCGACGACGCCGGAGAGCTCGTGCCCGGGCGTCAGGGGCTCGCGGATCGTGTACTCGCCGTTCGCGCCGTGGAAGTAGTAGTGCAGGTCGGATCCGCAGATGCCGACGTAGTTCACGCGGAGGCGCACCTCGCCGTCGCCGGGGGTCGGGGCCTCCCGGTCCTCCCAGCGGATGTCTTCCTTGCCGTGGATGGCGAGAGCCTTCATGGCTGCATCTCCTTCGTGGGGGTGCGCGAGGCGTCGACGGCGTCCGCGATGGCGGCGTCGACGCCCTGGCGCCGGATGGTGTCGGTGAGGTCGCCGACGCGCTCGATGAAAGCATCCTGCTCTCCGAGCTCGGCGCCGAACAGATGCAGCTCGGCGATCACGCGGCGGGCGAGCTCGCGGCCGTCCCGCGCGGTGGCGGCGAGGGAGGCGAGGCGCTCGCGCGCGGCATCCGTCATCGCGGCGGCGTGCAGACCCGGGTCGAATCCGGGCAGCGGGGCGATGCACGACAGATAGCCGGCGACGGTGAGTGCGATGAGGTGCGGCATCTCGCCGCGCGACAGCGACAGGAGTGCCGGCTCGGGGATGCGCTGGCGCAGCTTGACCGATCCGTCGGTTCCGACCTGGCTCGTGCGGTGGCCGAGCGCGGTGTTCGCCCAGCGCTCGAAGAGCTCGGTCTCGTAGGCGCGGATGTCGACGCCCGACGGCACCTCGATCGACGGCTCATACTCGTCGCGGAGCACGGCGCGCGCCGCGTGCTCGATGCCGTCGATGCCGATCGCGGCGGGGATCGTGGCGACGCCGCTCAGCGCGCCGAGGTAGGCGATGAGCGAATGCGTGCCGTTGAGCAGGCGCACCTTCATCTGCTCGTAGCGGGCGACCTCGTCGGTGAAGACGGCGCCGCCGGCCTGCCATGCCGGTCGGCCGCCGGCGAAGGAGTCCTCGATCGCCCACATCGTGAACGGCTCGGCCGGCACCGGGATGTCGTCGCGCGCGCCGAGCAGCGTGCTCACGCGCGTGCGCAGTTCGCCGGTGGTCGCCGGGACGATGCGGTCGACCATGCTCGACGGGAAGGTGACGGCGTGGTCGAGGAAGGTCAGCGCCTCCGCGCCCGCGGAGCCGGGGAGCTCCTGGAGGAACTCGCGCACGAGCTTCTCGGTGTGCTTGCCGTTGGCCGCGAGGTTGTCGCAGCTCAGGATGGAGATCGGTGCACCGCCGGCGGCGGCCCTGGCCTGCAGGCCTCGCGCCAGCTGTCCGATGGTCGACCGCGGAGCGCCGCCGCGGAGGTCGGCCAGCACGGTCTCGTCGTCGAGGTCGAGGCGCTGGGTCGCGGCCGAGTAGCTGTAGCCGTTCTCGGTGACCGTGAGGGTGACGATGCGGATGCCGGGGTCGGCGATCTGGGCGACGACGCGGTCGGGCTGCTCGGCGCCGACGAACGCGTCGGTGTGCGCGCCGGGGATCGAGAGCGACGTCGCGTCGGGCGAGATGGTCGCGACGGAGTACAGCATGTCCTGCGCGTGCAGCGCGTCGACGATGGTGCGGGAGCGCGAGGCGACGCCCACGATCCCCCAGTCGCCGCCCTCAGCCTGCAGGGCCGCGGCGGTGTAGACCGCCTGGTGCGCGCGGTGGAAGCTTCCGAGTCCGAGGTGCAGGATCCCGGCGCGGGCGGGGGCTGCCGGCGCGGTGGTCGAGATGCGAGCGGTGCGGCTCAGGGCCGATGCGGGAGTGCTCACGCGGTGGCTCCTTCGCTGTGGGCCGCGCACCACTGAGGGTGATCGGCGGTGATCGTCATGTAAACGAGTGTGTATGAGTTGTACAAACTTGTCAAGCAGGTTTACATGCGCGGGTGGGATCGTAGGATTGCACGAAAGACGGAGGGTGCTCGTGGCAGCGACATTGACGGACGTGGCACGCCACGCGGGCGTGTCCATCGCGACGGCGTCGCGCGCGTTCGGAGAGCCGGACAGACTCGCCCCCGGAACCCTCGGCCGCGTGCTCGAAGCGGCCACCGAGCTCGGCTACGCCACTCCGCAGTCGGCGGTCACCGCCACGCGCACGTTCGGCGTGATCCTGCCCGACGTCGCGAACCCCGTCTACGGCACCCTGCTCAAGGCGATCCAGGGCCAGGCCTGGCATGGCCGCCATCGCATCGTCGTCTTCGACGCCGACGAGGACCTGCGCCGCGAACGCGAGCAGATCGAGCAGGCGCGCAAACTCGACGGGATGCTGCTCTGCTCGCCGCGTCTGCCCGACGAGGAGGTCCTCGCCCTCGTCGGCGACACCCCGTACGTCGTGGTCAACCGCCAGATCGACGGCGCCCCCTGCATCGTCATGGACACGGAGCACGGGCCCGCGCAGGCGATCGAGCACCTCGCGGCTCTCGGGCACACCCACATCGCGTATGCGTCGGGGCCCCGCGGATCGTGGGCCGACGTGCACCGCGCAGACACCGTCGCCCGCGCGTGCGAGCGCCACGGCATCCGTCTCACCCTGCTCAGCCACCAGGCCGCGTCGATCCAGGGCGGGCGTGCGGCCGCCGCGCCCGCAGCGGCGAGCGGCGCCACCGCCGTCGTGGCCTACAACGACCTCGTCGCGCTGGGACTCGAAGCCGGGATGCTGGAACTGGGCCGCCGATGCCCGAGCGACGTCAGCATCATCGGGATCGACGACATCGATCTCGCCGGTGCCGTGACCCCCGCGCTCACCACGGTGCGCATGCCGATCGATCGCAGCGGCACCGTCGCGGTCGATCTGCTGCTGCAGATCCTCGCCGGCGGACCGGTCGGCGACCTCGCCCCGCTCGCGTCGCAGCTCATCGTGCGCGCGTCGACGGCCGCCCCTCCCGCCTGACCGCGGCTCGGCGGCGTTCGTTTCTGCGGCCTCGGTCATGTTCTGCGGCCTCTGCGCGGCCTGATGGCCGCAGAAGTCACCCTGAACCGCAGAAGTTCACGTGGGTTGTCCACAGGCCACGAACACCGCGAGTCGACGGATGCCACACTCGTGGCGTGACTGCCTTCGGACCCCTCTTCGACTGCGCCGCGAGCCGGCGGGACCTCCTGCGCGTGGCCGGCGCCGCGGCCCTCGCCCTTCCGTTCGCCGGGCTCGTCCGACCCCCGGGTGCTGCGGCGCCGCCGTGCGGAGTGCTCGTGCACGAGGACGGGTTCGCGACCCCGAGCGCGGGATCCTGGACGGAGTCTGACGTCGACGGCGCTTTCCCCCGAGTCCGTAGCGGTGACGCGTGGAGCGATCAGCGGTTGTTCCCGTCGAGCCGTTTCGCGATCGTCCCCGACCCGGCCGGCTCCGGGGAGCGGGTCATGCGCTTCACCGTGCCGGCCGATCAGTCCGCCTACCGGTCGGAGATCGGCCGTGCCGCCTTCTCGTGGGGGCGCTACCGGTACGACTTCTCCACGTTCGTCCCCGAGGACTACGTCCCCTATCGTTATCAGACGATCCTCGCCCAATGGCCCGGTGTTTCGACGGGGGATGACCGCCCGGGCAGGCCGCCGCTGGTCCTCTCGCTCCGCGGGGCGCCGTCGCCCGCGTGGGAGATCCTCGTCAATAGTGTGGCCGAGGACGGGAGCATCGACCAGACGAAGCACCCGCTGCCTGTGCCGTTCCGAGCCGGGGTGTGGAACGACTGGAGTGTCGACATCGTGTGGTCGACGCCGTCGACGCCGGGCCGCGTCACCGTGTCGTACGCCGGAGGCGAGGTGCTGCGCATCGACGGCGTCAACAACGCGCATCAGAAGCGCCCGCCGTACTTCCAGACCGGGATCTACCGGTCGACGTGGCGGACGGGTGGGTATGCGCCGCAGCCCGATCTGCAGATCTACCACCGCCGCATCTCGGTGCACGACCTGACGGCGTGCCAGCCCGCCTGACGCCGCGGAGATCGCTGACGGCTCCGTCAGTCGGCGCCGAGTGCCCGATCGACCGCGACCTCCACGTGCAGGGCGGTGGTGGGGAACACGGGCACGGGGGAGTCGTCGGCCGAGACGAGCAGTTCGATCTCGGTGCATCCGAGGATGATGCCCTGGGCGCCCTCCGCCACGAGACGGTCGATGACCTCGCGGTAGCGCTGCCGCGACTCCTCGCGGATCTCGCCGTGCACGAGCTCGTCGTAGATGATCGCGTGCACCGCGCGACGGTCGTCGGCGTCGGGAACGAGGGTGCGGATGCCGTGCGCGGCGACCCTCTCGCGATAGAACGGCTGCTCCATCGTGAAGGCCGTTCCGAGCAGGCCCACGGTCGACAGGCCCGCACGGGTCACTGCCTCGGCCGCGACGTCGGCGATGTGCAGGAACGGGATGCCGACGGCATCCTGGATCCGCTCCGCGACGAGATGCATGGTGTTGGTGCAGAGCACGAGCAGTTCTGCGCCGGCGCTCTCGAGGGCGCGAGCCCGGTCGGCGAGGAGGTCGCCCGCGGCGTCCCAGTCGCCTCGCGCCTGCATCGCCTCGACCTCGGCGAAGTCGACCGAGTCGAGCACGATCCTCGCGGAGTGATGGCCGCCCAGGCGCTCGCGCACCCGCTCGTTCGCGAGCCGGTACCACTCCAGCGAGGACTCCCAGCTCATGCCGCCGAGAACGCCGATCGTCTGCATCCGCTGCCCCTCAGACGCCGACCGCGGTGCTCTGCAGCGCATGCACGACCGGGGCGAGTTCTGGCTGCGTCACCGCGTCGCCCAGAGTGCGTTCGAGGGCGTCGTCGTGGATCGGATGCGCCTTCTCGTAGAGTTCCTGTCCGGCCGATGTGAGCTCGGTGTAGATGCCACGGCGGTCGTCGGCGCAGAGGATGCGCGTGAGCAGGCCGCGGTCTTCGAGCCGCGTGACGAGGCGTGTCGTGGCGCTGGGGCTCAGGGCCGTCGCGCGGGCGAGCTGCTGCATCCGCATGTGCCAGCCGTCCTGGCGGCTGAGCGCGTCGAGCACCGTGTACTCCACGACGGAGAGCCCGACCGCCTCGCCGAGCGCCCGTTCGAGCTCGGCGTCGATCAGCCCGTGGAGTGCGGCGAGCGTGCGCCAGCCGCGCGCGCGGATCTCGACGGCGTCGTCCGAGATGCCCATGGTGACCTCCTGAGTCGTTGCTGACGCAGATAGTTGCTTGCGCCGACTACTTGCGTGTGCAATGATTGCACGTCGGACGCAATATCCCGCGTCTGCAACTACTTTAGCAGAGCACCACGGAGCACACCCATGCCACTCGGACTCATCGCCCTCGCCATCGGCGCCTTCGGAATCGGACTCACCGAGTTCGTCATCATGGGCCTGCTGCCGGAGGTGGCCGCCGACTTCGGCGTCACCGAGGCGACGGCGGGCTGGCTCATCTCCGGCTACGCGTTGAGCGTGGTTGTCGGGGCGCTCGGGCTCACCGCCGCGACGACGCGCCTGCCGCGCAAGGCCGTGCTGCTCGGACTCGTCGTGCTCTTCATCGCGGGCAACGCCCTGACCGCGATCGCGCCCGACTACTCCACGGCCATGATCGGCCGCATCGTCGCCGCTCTCTGCCACGGTGCGTTCTTCGGCATAGGCTCCGTCGTCGCGTCGAGCCTCGTCGCCCCGGCGAAGAAGGCCGGTGCGATCGCGATCATGTTCACGGGCCTCACCGCGGCCAACGTGCTCGGGGTGCCGTTCGGCACGTTCATCGGCCAGCAGTTCGGCTGGCGCGCGACGTTCTGGGTGATCTCCGCGATCGGCGTCGTCGCGTTCCTCGGCATCGCTCTGCTCGTCTCGGCGCCGCGCTCCTCGGACGCACCCGTGAGCCTGCGGAACGAGCTCAGCGCATTCGCCTCCGGTCAGGTCTGGCTCTCGCTCATCGTGACCGCCCTCGCCTTCGGCGGCATGTTCGGCGCCTTCACCTACATCGCGTACACGCTCACCGGCGTCACGGGATTCGCGGCGTCGGCCGTGCCGTGGCTGCTGGTTCTTTTCGGGGCCGGGCTCGTGGTCGGGAACTGGGTGGGCGGCCGCCTCGCGGACCGGGCGATCGACCGCACGCTGCTCTGGTTCATCGCGGCGCTCGCCGTGATCCTCGTGCTCTTCGGGATGCTGGCGTGGTCGCAGCCCGCGACGATCGGCCTGCTGGTCGTGATGGGCGCGTTCGGTTTCGGCACGGTGCCCGGACTCCAGAGCCGCGTCATGCAGTACGCGGGCGGCGCTCCGACGCTCGCCTCGGGTGCGAACATCGGCGCGTTCAACATCGGCAACGCGCTCGGAGCCTGGGCGGGCGGACTCGGCATCTCCGCCGGTCTCGGCTACACCTCGCCCATCTGGATCGGCGCCGCGATCACGGCATCCGCTCTCGTGGTGATGGTCGTCGCGAGCGTTCTCGCCCGGCGGCGCCCCGCCTCGGCGGCGACGGGCACGCTGCGAACCGTCGTCGCCTGACCCGCGTCACTGCGCGCGCATGAACTCCTCGGCCGCGCGTACCTGCTCGCTCGTCGGACGGATGCCGGTGTAGAGCACGAACTGCTCGAGCGCCTGCAGCGTCGCGACCTCGGCGCCCGTGATGACGGTCTTCCCCGCCTCGCGAGCCGCCCGGATCAGCGGCGTCTCGGCGGGCAGGGCCACGACGTCGAACACCACGGATGCTGCGGCGATCTGCTCCGCGTCGAAGGCCAGGGACTGCGCGTCGGCGCCGCCGGCCATGCCGATCGGGGTGATGTTCACGATGACGTCGGCGGTGACGCCGGCGGCATCCGGGGTCCAGGCGAAGCCGTAGAGGTCGGCGAGGCCGCGACCCCGCTCCTCGTTGCGAGCCGCGATGGTCACCTCGGTGAAGCCGGCATCGCGGAACGCGGCGGCGGTGGCCTTCGCCATCCCTCCGGATCCGCGCAGCAGCACCGACGATGCAGGGTCGAGGCCGCCGCGCTCGATGAGCTGCGCGATCGCGCTGTAGTCCGTGTTGTGGGCCGTCAGTACGCCGTCGTCGTTGACGATCGTGTTCACCGAGTCGATGGCCGACGCGGAGGCGTCCATGCGATCCACGAGCGCGATCACGTCCTCCTTGTAGGGCATCGACACCGCGCAGCCCCGGATGCCGAGACCTCGTACCCCCGCGATCGCCTGGCCGAGGTCGGTCGGGGCGAACGCCTTGTAGATCCAGTTGAGCCCGAGCTCCTCGTAGAGGAAGTTGTGGAAGCGGGTGCCGTTGTTGCTCGGCCGCGCCGACAGCGAGATGCAAAGGGTCATGTCCTTGTTCAGCATGGTCACCGGATCAGGCTACCCAAGGGCCGGTCGGGGCTCTCGCGGGAACGCTCCCGCGACACGGCGGCAGCCCCATGGCGCGATCGTGTTTCCTCGTTTATGGTGAAGGTGCATGCACAGGGGATTGATCGCTCCGTCTACCCCAGATGACGGGCTGCCTTCCCCAGAGGCAAAGGCGATCCGTGCATGCGATTGGGCCCCCTCGAGTCGCTCAGTCCCCAATGGGCCGCTCGAGGGGGCCGCTATCGTTGTGGCTTTCCACGATTTTCGTCTTTTGTCCCCCATTTGGGGGACAAAACCCCCTCGGAGGGGTTAGGGTTGTATCTGACGCACCCTCCGGTCGTCTTCGGCCCTCATCGCTCCCCCCGCGGTGAGGGCCACACCATTTTCCGGGCCGATGACGCTCGACGGCCGCCACGGTGTTGTGACGGCGAGAGGTCGCTCATGCAACATTTGGGTTACGGGCTGACACCGGGACTTCCGCTCTGGCGGTGCTCCACTAGCGTGGACCACGTCGGTGCATCCTGCGTCGGCTTCTTTTCCCAGCAGAACAGGCAGTAAATGAGCACCCAGGGCACGGTCAAGTGGTTCAACTCGGAGAAGGGCTTCGGCTTCATCTCCCCCGACGACGGCGGCGCTGACGTTTTCGCGCACTACTCCGCCATCCAGTCTTCCGGCTACCGCTCGCTGGAGGAAAACCAGCGAGTCGAGTTCGACGTCGCGCAGGGCCCCAAGGGCCTGCAGGCCGAGAACATCCGTCCTCTCTGAGGCGGGCGACCTACAGAACTCCCTGACCGGGTGCCGCAACGAGCGCGGCATCCGGCGGGGAGTTCTGTGCTTTCACCGGTCCTGAACGGCCTCAGTCGAGCAGCAGAGCGCGCAGATCGTCGGCCGTGGAGACGCGGAACGCAGCGTCGTCGCCCTCGTGGGAATCGCTGAAGCCCCAGTCGACGAAGATCACGGGCACGTCGTTCGCCGCGCCCCCGTCGACGTCGTGGTGGCGGTCGCCGATGAGCACCGGCCGTGAGATGTCGACGCCGCGCGCGGCCAATCGGCGCAGGGCTTCGGCCACGATATCGGTCTTGGTCGCGAGGGTCGCCTCGTCGGGCGTGGCGCCCACCGTCGTCAGGAAGTACGGGCGCAGTTCGAGGAAGTCGACGATGGCGTCGACCTGGATCTCGGGTTTCGAACTCGCGGTCGCCTGCGGGATGCCGGCGGCATGCACGTCGCGGAGGATTTCCGGGACACCCGCGTAGGTGGCGATATCGGTCGTGTAGCCGTCGGCCTTGCCGAGCGTGCGGTAGAAGGACACGGCCTCGGTCGCCTGCTCGGGCGTCATCCCCGCCTGGGCTTGGAACGAGTCGAACATGGGCGGGCCGATCCAGTGGATCAGCTCCTCGCGCGTGGGCGCGGGTCGACCGAAGTGCGTGAGCGCCACGTTCAGTCGACGGAGGATGCCGACGGAGGCGTCGACGATCGTGCCGTCGACGTCCCACAGCACGCAGGAGTAGGGGGAGAGAGGCATAGCTTCCAGCCTATGGGCAGTCGTCCTGCACAGAATCCGCCCGGCTGGGGTTATCCACGGATGCCGGGATGCCGGATCTCAGGCGGCTACCGTCGGGACATCGCCGCAGACGCGGAGAAGACTGGGGGAATGTACGTGTCGATGGAAGTCATCGCGATCATCGCGTGCGGGGTGTCGGTGATCGTCGCGTTCGTCAGTGCCTGCGGGTGGTTCCTCACCAGGATGGATGCGCGGTTCGCGGCGCAGGATGCGCGATGGGATGCACGCTTCACCGCGCAGGACGCCCGGCTCACCGCGCAGGACGCGCGATGGGATGCCCGCTTCACCGCGCAGGACGCCCGGTTCACCGCGCAGGATGCGCGATGGGACGCTCGATTCGCGGAGGCGGACGCGAAGTGGGATGCGCGGTTCGCGGAGGCGGACGCGAAGTGGGACGCGCGATTCGCGGAGCTGGATGCGAAATGGGACGCACGGTTCGCGGAGGCGGACGCGAAGTGGGACGCGAGATTCGATCGGCTCGAGGACCGGATGGGCGGCCTGGAGGTCCGCATGACCGGTGCGGAGCATGAGCTCACCGAGGTGAAGGTCGCCGTCGCCCGACTCGAAGGGCCCCGCCCGCGGATCGTCACCTCGCGCTGACGTCAGAAGAGCCGGGGGATGCCGGACTCGATGCCCTTCATGTCGTCGTAGTCGAGGACGAGGCAGCGGATGCCGCGGTCTTCGGCGAGCACTCGCGCCTGCGGCTTGATCTCCTGTGCGGCGAACACTCCCTGCACGGGTGACAGGTGGGGGTCGCGGCGGAGCAGGTCGAGATAGCGCGTGAGCTGCTCGACGCCGTCGATGTCACCGCGGCGCTTGACCTCCACCGCGATGGCCACGCCCTCGGCATCCCGCACCAGCAGGTCGACGGGGCCGATCGCGGTGGGGTACTCGCGGCGCACGAGCGTCGCGCCGTCGGCGATCCGATCCACCTGCTCGGCCAGCAGACGCTGCAGATCGGCCTCGACGCCGTCCTTCTGCAGGCCGGGGTCGATGCCGAGATCGTGGTTCGAGTCGTGGATGACCTCGTAGATCTGCACGCGCAGGGCGTCGCCGGTCTTCTTGTGGGTGACCCGCCAGACCTCGGTGACGCCGGCGCTCGCCTCCTCCTCGCCCGGCACCTCGGTGGAGAGCGAGCAGGGAGGGCTCATCCAGTTCAGGGGCTTGTAGCTGCCGCCGTCCGAGTGCACGAGCAGACTGCCGTCTCCCTTGTGCACGAGCAGACGCGTGGCGAGAGGGAGGTGGGCATTGAGCCGCCCGGTGTAGTCGACGGAGCAGCGGGCGATGACGAGACGCACCCGACGAGCCTAACCGCATCGGGAGGGGTCGATGTCAGCGCGTCGCGACGGGCGTCTTCTCGTCCTCGCGCAGCGGGCGGGCGGCTCCCGAGAAGAGGCCGGAGAGCACGGCGAGCCCGGCGAGGATGAACAGCGTGTTGAGGAGTCCGATGTGCTCGCTGATGAATCCGAGCACGGGAGGGCCGCCCAGGAACGAGATGTAGCCGATGGTCGCCGCCGCGCTCACGCGCGCCGCGGCCTTGGCCGGATCGTCGGCCGCGGCCGACATCCCCAGCGGGAACCCGAGCGAGGCGCCCACGCCCCACAGTGCGGCGCCGAGGAACACGAGCGGCAGCGAAGGCGCGAGGATGAAGAGCAGGATGCCGGAAGCGGCGGTGAGCGCGAGGATGCGCAGCACGATGACGCGACCGAAGCGGTCGACGAGCGGGCCGCCGAAGATCCGGACGGCGGTCATCGCGACGGAGAAGGTCGCGAGGGCCGCGGCGCCGAGCGCCGTGCCGCCGCCGTGGTCCTCCGCGACGCCGAGCGCGAGCCAGTCGTTCGCGCCGCCCTCCGCGAACGACATCCCCAGCATCACGACGCCGATCGCGTACGTGCGCGGTTCGCGCCAGGCGGCGAGGGCCACGTGCATCCGCTCGCGCCAGCGGGGCTTCTCGCCGGCCGCGTCCGCGGGGTCGAGCGCCTCGGCGCGGGCCGGGACGTTGAGGATGCTCGTGAGGCCGATCGCCGCGATGAGGATCGCCGTGGCGACGGTGTGGCCGAACACATCGATGCGCAGCTGCGCCGCCAGGGCGCCCATCCCGGCGCCGACCACGGTGCCGAAGCTGAAGAAGGCGTGGAACAGCGGGAGGATCGTCTTCTTCGCGTACTGCTCGATCGCCGTGGCCTCGACGTTCATCATCACGTCGATGCTGCCGTTGCCGAGGCCGAACAGCGCGAGACCGAGGAGCACGATCGGGTAGGAGCCGAACACGTTCGCGCCGACGCCGATCAACGCGACACCGGAGGCGAACGTGGCGATCGCGATCAGCATCCCGTGTCGCGCGCCGGTGCGCGCCATGACAGCGGGACCCGATGAGATGCCGATGATCGAGGCGATGCCCGCGCCCAGTAGCAGCATCCCCACCTGGGCCTTGTCGATCTCGAGCGCGATCTTGATGTCGGGCACCCGCGAGGCCCAGGTGGCGACCGAGAGTCCGCTGATGAAGAAGATCGCGAAGACCGCGGCCCGCCACCGGACGTACTGCGGGCGGGAGAGGACGTGCTGCATGGGAGACAGCCTATCGAATCGATTCGATCCCGCCTAGCCGCGGCGGGTTATCCTCGGAGTATGACGAGTCCCGAAACTCCGCGTCGCGCGACCATAGCCGATGTCGCGCGCGAGGCGGGGGTCGCGACCTCCACGGCATCCGTCGTCTTCAGCGGCAAGGCCAACGTCGCCCCGGCGACCAGGGAGAGGGTCCTCGCCGCGGCGGCGGAGCTCGGCTACGCCGGGCCGGACCCGCGAGCGGCCTCCCTGCGTCGCGGACGGAGCGGCATCGTCGCGGTCGTGCTCGAAGGACACCTGCGCGCGGCGTTCCTCGATCCCGTGACGACGGCGATGATGGACGGCCTCACCGACGGCCTCGCCGAGCTGAGCGCCGGCATCCTGCTCATGCGCGACGAGCCGGGCGACGACGGGTCGCCCCTCGCGAGCGCACCGGTCGACGCCGTCGTGCTGATCGGATGCTCGGGCCGCACTCGCGCCTCGCTCGACGTGGTCCGCGGGCGAGGTCTCCCGGTCGTCGTGATCGAGGGAGACGCGGGCGACGGCATCCCGCGCATCACCCTCGACAACCAGGCCGCCGCGGCCGATGTCGCACGGCACCTCTCCGAGCTCGGACACCGCGACGTCGCCCTCGTCACCCTGCCGCTCGACCAGGACCGCGTGCGCGGGACCGTCACAGCGGAGCGCGTCGACGCAGCCACCGTCGACGTCACGGTCGACCGCCTCGCCGGTATGCGCGAGATCTTTCCCGACGCCCCGGCGATCTCGGCCTCCGGCAGCCTCATCGACGAGGGACTGCTGGTCGGGCGGATGCTGTTGGAGGACCCCGACTCTCGTCCGACGGCGATCC
The DNA here is from genome assembly GCF_038397715.1 of Microbacterium sp. LWO14-1.2. NCBI lineage: Bacteria > Bacillati > Actinomycetota > Actinomycetes > Micrococcales > Microbacteriaceae > Microbacterium > Microbacterium sp. LWO14-1.2. The sequence goes on along the minus strand of NZ_CP151633.1, from coordinate 1,826,061 downwards.
TGGCGCAGAGCGACCTGCTGGCCGTCGGGGTCATCCGCGCGGCGGCGGAGCTCGGGCTCCGGGTGCCCGAGGACCTGTCGGTCGCGGGCTTCGACGGGATCGACGCCGACGGTCTCGGCGACCTCGTGCTGACGACGAGCGTGCAGCCCGCGGTCGAGAAGGGCCGCGCCGCGGGCGAACAGGTCGCGCGCATGCTGCGGGGTGAACCAGGGGTGTCGCTGCACCTGACGTGCCGCTTCCGGGCGGGGACCACGACAGCCGCGCCGCGCCACTGAGCCCTGGACGGGCCTCTCTGGCGAGACTCAGGAGTGCGCGGGTCCGAGCGGAAGAGGCGTCGAGGCGAAGTCGAGGATCGACCAGCGACCGCAGTCCACGACCGCGTCCGGCACTGCCGACACCGGCAGCTCCCACGGCACCGACTGCGCGTCCTCGAGCAGGAAGGTGACCTCGCCCACCCCGAAGTCCTCGCGGTTCACGAGCCAGGCGTAGCCGTTCAGGCGATGGTCGACCTGCACGAGCTGCGCCGGATCGTCGAGGTGCAGCTTCGGCAGCCGGGCGGTCCAGAACTGCCCGGCACCCGTGCGACCCGATGCGTCGACCCAGTCGGTGACGCACGCCAGGTCGGGGTCGCCGGACGCCTCGGACGCGGCGATCGCCAGCCGCGGGACGCTCACGGCCCCGAGGACGAGCGCGACCACCGCGGCGACGACGGCGACCGTTCGGCGCACTGTGGCCGGAAGCCGGAGGGTGCGCGGAGACGCCACGAGTGCGAGCGCCGGCAGGAAGACGATCGGCTGGAGGTACCGGGCGGCGTGAGTACCGAGAGCGATCGCGCCGACGACGACGGCGAGCGGGAAGACCCACGACGCGAGGGCGACCATCCGTGAGGAGGGTCCGTCGGCCCGGATGCTGCGGAGCACGCCGACCGCCAGCAGCGCGACCCCGACGAGCAGAGCGAGAACGCCGAGCGGGGACTCGAGACGCTGCGCGGCGAGGTCGGCGTAGTACCCGATCGACTCCCTCCACAGCGACGGCTGCGCGTACCCGGCGCCGGTGTTCGCGATCCATGCCGCGAACGGAATACGGAGGAGGAGCCCCAGCCCGGTACCGGCCAGCGCGGCGGAGAGGAGGCCCACGGCGAGCACGCGCAGCGCCCGACGACGCACCACGAACATGAGCGACAGCAGGGCGAACGGCGCCGTGAACCACGCGGCGTACAGCGGATTCGTCAGGGTCGAGAGGGCAGCGACCGCGCCGAGCGAAACTCCGAGCGGGACGACGCGCCCGCTGCCGTCGAGCACCCGGCGGGTGAGGCCGATCGACAGCACCACGGCGACGACGGTGGCCGAGTAGTACGTGGTCGTGAGCTGCAGAGACGCGAGTTCGAGCGCATCACGCGACGCCGACGTCTCGGTCGTCGCCAGCAGACCGACCACGGTGACCGCGACGACAGACCAGCCCACGGGCGCGCGGCCCTCGCCGGCGCGACCGGCCACGAGGCGGATCGCTCCGTAGAGGGCGAGGATGCCGAGGACCGCACTCACCGCGAACAGGCCGTCGACCCGGAGCGGAAGTAACATGCGGAGAGCCGAGAACAGGGCCGTCTCGGGGAGGAAGAGCACGCTCGACATCGCCCAGTCCAGCGTCTCGCCGCTGAGGACCGACCGGGACAGGAGGGCGACGATGAGCGAATCGCCGTCGCGGAAGAGCAGCTCGGCGCGGGGAGACGACGCCACGACGGCCGCGGTGACCAGCGCGACGGCGACGGCCAGCATCCATCCCGTCAGCTCCCGCACCCACGTCCGCGTCACGGGCCTACTCTGCCACGCGATCGTGCGGGGGTCGCGGCGGCCCGGTCAGGCGTCGCGCTGCGCCGCGAGGTCCCACACCTGCTCGAGGGGTGCGGTGCCCTCGGCGCCGTCGGCATCGCGGAACAGCTCGACGAAGCGGCCGATGTCGGCCTGCCAGGCGTGGTCGGCGGGGTCCTCGGCGAGAGCCGCGACCGCGGCATCCCAGTCGTCGCACTCGACGAGGTGGAACAGGCGATGCCCGGAGCGCCAGATCGTCCAGTCGTAGATGCCGATGCGCGCGAACGTCGCGGCGAGGTCGTCGGGGATCCGCTCGTGGTTCGTGCGGTAGTCGTCGACCGCGCCGTCGCGGATCTCGGAGTGCAGGGCGATGCGCATGCTGTGGTGGCCTTTCGTCAGGTGCGGACCCGGAAGGAGATCGCGACGGGGCCCTCGGCCTCCGTCGTCTCGACCAGGATGGCATCCCCGACCCTGGTCGCGGCGACCGGCGTGCCGGTGATCTGCGCGGTCTTCTCGTCGAGCAGCCCGGCAGGGTCGGGAAGGCGGATCGGTCCCCGCGCGTCGACGACGGCGTGCACGGCGTCGCCCGAACGGGTCCAGCGCAGCCAGGGCCCGTCGGAGGGGGCGAACCGGTCGACCGGCCGGGCGTCGAAGACGGCGTGGCCGTGGCGCGCGGTCCAGGCCGCGATGCCGTCGAGAGTCTGTCGCTGGAGGTCGGGGATGCGCCCCGCCGCGTCGAGACCGATGTTCAGCAGCAGGTTCCCACCGCGCGACACGACGTCGACGAGCAGCCGCACGGCATCGTCCGCCGACAGCAGGTGCTCGGACGTCTCGTTGCGGTTGTGGCCGAAGGAGAGGCCGATGCCGCGGGTGTTCTCCCATGCCTCGCCCACCTCGACGGCCGTGCCGTGCACGTACTCGCTCGTGCGGAAGTCCCAGTGCGACTCCCCCCAGCGGTCGTTGACCACCCCGTCCGGCACCGCGTCGTAGAAGATGTCGAACGCGTGCGCGAGACTCTTCGGGCCGGGGGCGATGCCGGCATCCGGCCAGCGGATGTCGCCCCACAGGATGTCGGGACGGTACCGCTCGACCAGGTCGACGAGATGGTCGTGCGCGTATTCCGCGTAGGGGAGGTCGTCCGGGGCCGGGGCGCCGTCGTGGTCGATGGGCGGCAGGTCGGAGAAGTGCCAGTCGAGGCCGCCCGAGTAGTAGACGCCGAAGCGCAGGCCGGCTCGTCGAGTGGCGTCGGCGAAGGCGCCGATCAGGTCGCGACGGGGTCCGCGTGCCACGGTGTTGCGGCCGTCCGTGCCCGGTGCGTCCCACAGTGTGACGCCGTCGTGGTGCTTGGTCGTGGGGATGAAGTAGCGCGCGCCGGTCGCGGCGACGACGGCGAGCACCTCGTCCGGATCGAAGTCCTCGGCGCGCCACTGATCGAGGAAGTCGTCGTACGGGGCGCCTCCGTGCGCGGCCTCGTGATGCGCACGCGCCGGCGATCCCTCGATGCGGATGGTGTTGGCGTACCACTCCGCGTACGGGTTGTGGGTGTACCACTCCTCGCGGGACACGGCACCGAGCTCGCCCGTCGGCTCGGCCCAGGCCGGCACCGAATACGGCCCCCAGTGCACGAAGATGCCGAGGCCGGCACCGCGAAACCACTCCGGCAGTGGTCGCTCGAACCGGCGGTACTCGGCGGGTCGGACGGCGTCCTCGTCGAACATGGCCATCGGCGCTTCTCCTTCACTCCGTTGTGGGATATATTGCGTATCAAGTATCCTATAGGAAATTGTGATCTCGACGAGGAGAGTCATGACAGATGCAGCAGTCTTCCGACGACCGACCGACCGCGTCCCCGGCGGCGAGTGGTTCAGCGGAGCGGGCCTCGGGATCTTCGTGCACTGGGATCAGGCGTCCCAGCAGGGCATCGAGATCTCCTGGCCGCTCGTCGGACGCTCCATCATCCCCGGTCGGGATGCCGTGGAGGACCGCGTCACGGTCGCCGAATATCAGGCGACCGCGCCGACGTTCGACCCGACCGAGTGGGACGCCGCGGACCTCGCCCGCCGGGCGCGTGAGGCGGGCGCCACCTACGTCGTCTTCACCGCCCGGCACCACGCGGGCTACAACATGTTCTTCACCGAGCAGTCGGACTTCGGCGTCGAGCACGGACCCTTCCACCGCGACATCACCCGCGAGTTCGTGGACGCGGTGCGCGGGGAGGGCCTCCGCGTCGGGATCTACTACAGCCTCCCCGACTGGAACCACCCCGATTACCCGGCCTTCCGCGACGAGGACCTGCCGTACAAGCTCGAGCACTGGCCGGCCGCCGGACTCCCCGAGTTCGCGGACACACCGGACGCGACCGACCGCCACCGCCGGTCGAGCCCCGAGGAATGGGACCGCTACCTGGCGTACGTCCGCGCACAGCTGCGCGAGCTGCTGAGCAACTACGGCACGATCGACCTGCTCTGGTTCGACGGCGACTGGGAGCGCTCGGCCGTCGAATGGACGGCCCCTGCGCTGCGGCGCCTCATCAAGGAGCTGCAGCCGGATGTCGTGATCAACGATCGGCTGCCAGGGCAGGGCGATTACCGCACCCCGGAGCAGGGCTTCCCCCTCACCGCCCCGACGGGACCGTGGGAGCTGTGCCTCACGATCGGCGACCACTGGGCCTACCGGCGAGGACCCGACAACGAGAAGTCCGCGCGCTCGCTGCTCGTGACGCTCATCGACGTCGTGGCGCGCGGCGGGAACCTCCTGCTCAACGTCGGCCCAGGCCCCGACGGCACGCTCCCCGAGGTCGAGCGGGAACGGCTGCAGGAGTTCGCCGACTGGATGCCGTCGCACGCCGAGTCCGTGATCGGTGTCGACCCCACCGAGGGCATCGACTTCCACGGACCGACGACCGCACGCGACGGGCGCCTCTATCTGCACCTCACGGCGCTGCCGGTCGAGGAGATCATCGTGCGCGGACTCCCGGTGCGGCGGATCACCCGCGTGCACCGCCTGGCCGACGGGCTCGATCTGCAGCACGACGCGAGCTTCGAGGTGCATGAGGCCTCGACCGCCGGAGACGACCTGGGCGAGCTGCGCATCGTCGCCCCGGAGCCCAGCGGCGCGCTGATCGACGTCGTCGCCATCGACTTCTCCACGACCTGACCACAGACGTGACCGCGTCCGGATCCCCTCCACCCCGATCGAGGCCGGACGCATCCGAGCGGTACCCCTCACCCACGCATCGATGATGCATCCAATGAAGGAGGCAGACAGTATGAATGCAGTCCCCTCGCGCCGTGCCAGGCGCCTGATCGTCTCCGGCGTCGCCGGACTCGCCGCGATCACCCTCGCGGGGTGCGCGAGCAGCTCGGGCGGAGGCGGCGGCGACGCCGGCGGCCCGCTCGTGCTCTACACCTGGGCCGCCAGCGAGGGCGACCAGGCGCAGTGGGCCGACTTCATCTCGGGGGCGAAGGCCGAGGACCCCGATCTCGACATCTCGGTCGAGGGCCCGAGCTTCTCGGACTACTGGACCAAGGTGAAGACGCGACTCAGCGGCGGCAACCCGCCCTGTCTGCTGACGACGCAGGCCGCCAGGGCTCAGGAGCTCGGCGACCTGCTGATGCCGCTCGACGACCTCATCGAGGAGGCCGGGTTCGACACCGACGAGATCGACGCGTCGATGCTGGCGGGCATGACCGTCGACGGCACGATCCGGGCGATCCCCTACGACGCGGAGCCGATCGTTCTCTTCTACAACGTCGAGGCGTTCCAGGCCGCGGGGCTGGAGCTCCCCGGCACCGAGTACACGCGAGAGCAGTTCGTCGCCGACGCCAAGGCCCTCACCGACGGCGACAGGAAGGGCCTGGCGATCGCACCGGGGATCTTCATCCCGAACGCCTGGTCGCTCGCCGACGGCGTGCCGGCCGTGACCGAGGACGGCGAGCTCGACCTGACCGATCCGGAGTTCGTCGAGCAGATCCAGAGCTTCTTCGACCTCGTCGCTGTCGACCAGGTCGCGAAGGCCCCGGAGGCGGCCGACGGCTCCGAGGTCTCGCAGCAGGCGTTCACGTCCGGAGCCGTGCCCATGCTCATCGAGGGTCCGTGGATGTACGGCAGCTTCGCCGACGCCGCCGACTTCACGCTGGGTGTGACCATCGTGCCCTCGACGAGCGGGAGCGCCGCGGCGATGACCGCAGGGTCGGGCTTCGGCATCGCCGCGAACTGCGAGCGTCCGGAGGAGGCGTTCGCCGCGATCGAGGCGCTCACCTCGCTGTCGGTGCAGGAGAAGCAGGCCGAGGCGCGAGGAATCGTCCCCGCCCGCATCGAGGCGCTGCCCGCCTGGGCCGAGGGCAAGACCGAGGGCGCGGCCGACGTGGTCGAGGCGCTGCTGTCCGACGCGACGCCGCAGCGCACGACGCCCACCTGGAACCAGGTGGAGACCCTCATGACGCAGTACGGCGTGCAGGGCTACCGCGGCGAGCTGACGGCCGAGGAGATCATGGACACCATCCAGAACTCGGTGGCGGGCTGAGCGCATGGCCGTCATGAGCGAGCGGAGGGAGGCCTCGGCCTCCTCCGCGATGCCCGGAGGGGTGGGGGCGCCGATCGGCGTCCCCACCCCGAAGGCCCAGCGGATGCCGCGTCGGCGCGGCCAGGCATGGGTCGCCGTCGCGTTCCTCGCGCCGGGGATGATCGGGTTCGTCCTGTTCATCCTCACGCCGCTGTTCGGCTCGGCGTTCATCAGCCTCTTCGACTGGAAGCTGTTCGGGAGCCCCGACTTCATCGGCGTCGAGAACTACGTGAAGCTGTTCCGCGACCCGACGTTCTACACCGTGCTGGGCAACACCGTGATCTTCGCGGTGGTCTACACGGCGCTCAACCTGTTCGTCGCGCTCACGATCTCGCTCTGGCTCAACACGCGCATGAAGGCGGCGGGTGCGTGGCGGGTGGTCTTCTTCCTGCCGGTGATCACCCCGATGGTCGCGAACGCGCTGGTGTGGCGTCTGCTGCTCTCGCAAGACGGGCTCGTGAACTCGATGCTCGCGACGGTCGGGATCGACGGCCCCAACTGGCTCTCCGACTCGGCGTGGGCGCTCCCGTCGGTCATCGCGATGTCGGTGTGGCAGTCGTTCGGCTACAACGTGATCGTGCTCTCGGCGGGCCTCAGCGCCATCCCGAAGGAGCTCCTCGAGGCGTCCCGCATCGACGGCACGACCGCGTGGCAGCGACTGCGGTTCATCATCCTCCCGCTGCTGTCCCCCTCGCTGTTCTTCTGCTCGACGATGACGATGATCGGCGCCTTCCAGGTGTTCGTGCAGCCGCTGTTCCTCACACAGGGAGGTCCGGGCGAGAGCACCAACACGTTCGTGCTGTACCTGTACCGCAACGGCTTCGTCTTCGATCGGCTCGGATACGCATCCGCTCTCGCGTGGATCCTCTTCGTCGTGGTGATGCTCATCACGGCTCTGCAGTTCGTCGGCCAGCGCAAGTGGGTGAACTATGAGTGACCGCGACCTCTCCGCCACCGCCCTGCTCGTGCTCCCGCGCCGTGCGCAGCAGCGCAGGACCACCCTGAAGGAGTGGCTGAACACCGCGGCGATCGCCGTGGTGGCGCTGATCTTCGCGTTCCCGTTCATCTGGATGTTCCTCACGGCGCTGAAACCCGAGAACGAGGTCTTCACCGAGACGCCGCAGATCTTCGGATCCGAGATCCGCTGGGCCAACTTCGTCGAGGCCTGGACCGTGGTGCCGTTCGGCCGCTTCATCCTCAACGGCCTGTTCGTCGCGATCCTCGGAGCCGCGCTGTCGGTCGTGGTCGCCGTGCTCTCGGCCTACGCGTTCTCACGTCTCCGCTTCCGCTTCCGCGACAAGCTGTTCCTGCTGTTCGTGCTCACGCTCGTGCTGCCGCAGGAGGTGCTGGTCGTCCCGCTGTTCATCATGATCAACGGCTGGGGGCTCAACGACACCTACGCGGCGTTGATCATCCCGTTCGCGTTCACGGCGTTCGGCACGTTCCTGATGCGGCAGTTCTTCCTCACCATCCCGCTCGAGTACGAGGAGGCCGCGCTGATCGACGGCGCCTCGCGGCTGCGCACCCTGTGGTCCGTCCTGCTGCCGCAGCTCACGGCTCCCCTCAGCGTGCTGGCGGTCTTCTCATTCATCGGCTACTGGAACTCGTACCTGTGGCCGCTCATCATCATCAACACGCAGGACATGGCGACGGTCCCCCTGGGGCTGGGCATGTTCACCGGCCAGTTCGGCACGCAGTGGGCTCTGCTCATGGCGGCGTCGACCCTGGCCGTCATCCCCTCGCTGATCCTGGTGCTGCTTCTGCAGCGTCAGCTGATCAAGGGGGTCACCCTGGGCGGACTCGGAGGACGCTGATGACCACCACGGACGACACACGCATGGACGTGCGAGCGGATGCCACGGCGGGCAGCCGAATCGTGCGCGCCGAGGCGCTGCTGTGCGACATCCCCGTCGAGACGGAGCGCACCGACGCGCTGCAGACCTTCGTGAAGCAGGAGACGATCATCGTGCGCCTGCGCACGGCGGACGGCACGGAGGGCGTCGGCTACAGCTACACGATCGGCACGGGCGGCGGCGCGGTGCTGAGTCTGCTGCGCGAGACGCTACTGCCCGCACTGATCGGACTCGAGGCCGAGCGCCCGGAGGCCGTGTGGCTGGCGCTGTTCGGCATCACGAGGGCCACGACGGTCGGCCCGATCACGGCGCTCGCGCTCGCCGCGATCGACACCGCGGTGTGGGATGCGAAGACGACGCGCGCAGGGCTGCCCCTCTGGGTCGCGGCCGGCGGCGCCTCGCCATCGGTGCCCCTGTACGACACGGAGGGCGGCTGGCTGCACTACCGCACCGACGAACTCGTCCACCACGCGGTCGCGGCGAAGGAGCGCGGCATGGGCGGGGTCAAGATCAAGGTCGGCATGCCGCGCGGCCACCAGGATCTCGACCGCCTGCGCGCGGTGCGGGATGCCGTCGGTCCCGACCTCGACATCATGGTCGACGCGAACCAGTCGTTCTCGGTGTCGGAGGCCGTGCGTCGTGCGCGCCTGTTCGAGCAGGTCGACGTGTTCTGGTTCGAAGAACCGCTCCCCGCGGAAGACGTGGAGGGCCACCGCCTGCTCGCCCGCTCGACGTCCGTGCCGATCGCGGTCGGCGAGAGCATGTACTCGCTCGGCCACTTCCGCGAGCACCTGCAGCGAGGGGGCGCGTCGATCGTGCAGGCGGACGTCGCGCGCGTCGGCGGCATCACCCCGTGGCTCAAGATCGCGCACCTCGCGGAGTCGTTCAACGCGAAGGTGGCGCCGCACTTCCTCATGGAGCTGCACGTCTCGCTCGTCTGCGCGATCCCCAACGCGCTGTACCTCGAGCACATCCCGCAGCTGCGCGCCGTGACGACGGGCGAGCTGCGCATCGAGAACGGCAGGGGTTGGGCGCCCACGGCGCCCGGCCTCGGCATCGCGTGGGACGAGCGCGCGGTGGACCGGCTGATCGTCGCATGAGCATGGTCGACCGCCCACGCGTCGCCATCGGTCGCGGCGGACTCACGGCCCCGCCGATCGCCTACGGCGCCGCCGCGCTCGGCAATCTCTACCGCGCGCTCGGCGACGACGAGTGGCCGCAGATCGTCCCCGCGGCGTGGGCCGGCGGCGTGCGGTACTTCGACGTCGCCCCGCACTACGGCCTCGGCCTCGCCGAGCGCCGGCTGGGCGAGGGCCTGCAGGCCCTGCCGCGAGACGAGTTCGTCGTCTCGACGAAGGTCGGACGGCTCCTCGTGCCGCAGGATGCCGCCGGCCGCACCGACCGGGACAACCTCTTCGACGTGCCGGCCGACCACCGGCGCGTGCGCGACTACTCGCGGGACGGCGTGCTGCGCTCGATCGAGGACTCGCTGACGCGGCTCGGACTCGACCGCATCGACATCGTGCTCGTCCACGACCCCGACGAGTTCGAGCGGGAAGCGCTCGACGGCGCGTTCCCGGCGCTCGCAGAGCTGCGCGATCAGGGGGTGATCGCCTCGTTCGGAGCGGGGATGAACCAGAGCGCGATGCTCGCCCGCTTCGTGCGCGAGACGGATGCCGACGTGATGATGATCGCCGGACGCTGGACGCTGCTCGACCAGTCCGCCGCCGACGACCTGCTGCCCGCCGCCGAGGAGCGCGGTGTGAGCGTGCTCGCCGCGGCGGTGTTCAACTCCGGCATCCTCGCGACCGACGACCCGGCTCCCGGCACCATGTTCGACTACGGACCGGCGGGGGAGGAGGTCGTCGAGCGGGCCAGGGCCATCGCCCGTGTCGCCGCCCGCCACGGACGGACCCTGCCCGAGCTCGCCGTGCAGTACCCGCTCACCCATCCGGCGGTGGCGGCGGTCGTGCTCGGGGGTGCGAGCGCCGCGCAGATCTCACGCAACAGCGGTCTGCGGAGCCGACCGGTCGCCCCTGAGCTCTGGGACGAGCTGCGGGAACTCGGCCTGATCAGCCACTCCCTCCCGTCGGGCGCCGTGTCGGCATCCGCGCGCCCCCGGTCTGAGCGCGAAGGGCAGCCCGTACGATGAGACTCATGTTCAGCGACGACGAGGCCCGCGGACCGCGACCGCTCCCCGCGCGGCGCGCCCTCGTCGACGACGTCTACGACGCCGTGCTCGGGCTGCTCATGGACCGCGTCATCGACCCCGGTGCCCGCGTCAACATCGACGCTGTCGCCCGCGACCTCGACGTGTCGCCCACCCCCGTGCGAGAGGCCCTCACCCGTCTCGAAGCCGAGGGGCTCGTCGCGAAGCGCGCCCTCAAGGGCTATGTCGCCGCGCCGTTGCTCGACGCCCGAGGGCTGCGAGACCTCTACGACATGCGCGAGCTCCTCGAGCCGGAGGCCGCGCGACGCGCCTCCGGGCGGATCGACGACGAGACCGAGGCCGAACTGGCGGAATCGGTGGCGCAGATGCGCGCGGCATCCGACCCGGACGAGGACGAGCGGTTCCGCAACTACCGCCGGTTCATCGACGAGGACCTGCATTTCCACCACCTCATCGCCGAGAACGCCGACAGCCCGCTGCTGGCCGAGGCCATCGTGAGACTGCGCTCGCACATGCACCTCTACCGGCTGGACTTCCGCCACGACTTCGAGGACGACACCGTCAGGGAGCACGAGAGCATCCTGGACGCGCTGCGTCGACGGGACCCGGATGCCGCGGCGGAGGCGATGCGCGCGCACATCGCGCAGTCCTACGAGCGGCTCGGCCCCGCACTCGCCCGGAACGCCGAGACGGGGCAATCCGACGCTCGCGGCCTTACGGGTTCCTAACGCCAGGTAAACTGGTCAGCGACACCCGCCCGCCTGCGCCGATCTCGGCCGACGAGCTTTGAGGAGCCGCTTATGCTGATGCTCCTCGCTGTGTTCCTCCTCGGGTCGCTTCTGATGCCCGTTCTGGTGCGCTGGCTGGGGGCTCAGGCCTTCGCGGTCGCCGCACTCATTCCCGCAGCGGCATTCGTCCATGCGCTCGTGCTCACCCCGCAGGTGCTCGACGGTCCGGCACCGTTCGTGTCGGTGCCGTGGATCCCGCAGCTCGGGCTCGACCTCTCCATGCACATGGACGTGCTGGGCTGGGTGCTGACCCTCATCGTCACCGGCGTCGGCGCCCTCGTGCTCCTGTACTGCCGGTGGTACTTCCACGACGACTCCGCGGGCATCGGACAGTTCTCGGCGGTGCTGCTCGCCTTCGCCGGCGCCATGTACGGCCTCGTGCTCACCGACGACCTCGTGATGCTCGTCATGTTCTGGGAAGTCACGAGCATCCTGTCGTATCTGCTCATCGGCCACTATCGCCGCCGTGCGGCCAGCCGCCGTGCAGCGCTGCAGGCGCTGCTCGTCACGACGCTCGGCGGGCTCGTGATGTTCATCGGCGTCGTGCTCCTCGTCGTCGACGCGGGCACCGGCAGCATCCGCGAGATCCTCGAGCTCGCGCCGACGGGTCCGATGGTGGATGCCGCGATCGTGATGCTCCTCGTCGGCGCGATCAGCAAGTCGGCGATCTTCCCGTTCCACTTCTGGCTGCCCGGTGCGATGGCGGCGCCGACTCCCGTGAGCGCCTACCTGCACGCGGCCGCCATGGTGAAGGCCGGCATCTACCTGATCGCGCGGTTCGCGCCGATCTTCGCGTTCAGCGGTCCGTGGCGACCGATCATCATCTCCCTCGGCATCGTCACCATGCTGCTCGGGGGATTCCAGGCGCTGCGCGAGACCGACCTCAAGCGCATCCTCGCCTTCGGCACCGTGAGCCAGCTCGGTTTCTTCGCCGTCGTCGTGGGCTACGGCACGCAGGCCAGCGCACTCGCGGGCCTCGCCCTGGTCATCGGTCACGCGCTGTTCAAGTCGGCGCTGTTCCTCATCGTCGGCGTCATCGACCGGCAGCTCTCGACCCGTGACATCACCGAGCTCAGCGGTGTGGGCCGCCAGGCGCCGGTCATGGCGACCGCGGCCTTCATCTCGGTCGCCTCGATGGCAGGCATCGCCCCGACCATCGGATTCGTCGCGAAGGAATCGACGCTCACGGCCCTGCTCGACGACGCGATCGGCGGGTCCCCCTGGGGTCTCGTCGCCGTCATCGGCGTGAGCCTCGGTTCCATGCTGACGGCGGCATACGGCATCCGCTTCCTATGGGGGGCGTTCTGGAGCAAGCGCGACGCGATGGGCGACCGCATCCCCGACACCTCCTGGCCCGACCCGCCGGTCGGTTTCCTGTCGGCGCCGATCATCCTTGCCGGGGTCACCCTGGCCGCGGGCATCGGCGCCCCGGCGCTCGACAAGGCCCTCCAGGGGTACGCGCTCACCGCGACCCCCGGTCTCGACCACGCCGGCGACGCGGTCGAGGGGCCGGGGCACCTCGCGCTCTGGCACGGGCTGGAGCCGGCGCTCGGCATCTCGATCCTCACGGTGCTGCTCGGCGCGGCGCTCTTCCTCCTCACGGTGCGCTCCGGCTGGGATCGCAGGTCCCGTCTGCTGCCGTTCACCGCGGCCGACGCGTACTACCTCGTGGTGCGCGGCGTCGACCGTCTGTCCGTGCTCAGCACGACCCTCACCCAGCGCGGTTCGCTGCCCGTGTACGTCGGCACGATCTTCGTGGTGTTCGTGGCCGCCGAGATCACCGCGCTGCTCGCGAGCGACGTCGACCGGTTCCAGCTCTCCGCCTGGCACACGCCCGTGCAGATCGTCGTCGCCCCGCTCATGGCCGTCGCCGGTGTGATCGCCGTGCGGGCGCGCAAGCGCTACACGGGCGTCGTGCTCGTGTCGGTCACCGGGCTCGGTATGGTCGTGCTCTTCGCGACGAGCGGCGCCCCCGACCTCGCGCTCACGCAGATCCTCGTCGAGACCGTCACGCTCGTGACGTTCGCTCTCGTGCTGCGCCGGCTGCCCGCGCGTCTCGGCGAGCACAACGCCTCGGTCGGTCGCATCCCGCGGGCGCTCCTCGCGATCGGCGCCGGTCTCACCATGGCCTGGGTCGCGATCGTGGCGACGCAGTCGCGGGTCGCCGAGCCCATCTCCGAGATGTTCCCGAAGCTCGCGTACGAGATCGGGCACGGCAAGAACGTCGTCAACGTCGCTCTCGTCGACCTCCGCGGCTGGGACACGATGGGCGAGCTCTCGGTGCTCGTGCTCGCCGCGACCGGCGTCGCCTCCCTCGTGTTCGTCACGCACCGGGCCGACATGCTCGCCTCGACCAAGACGCTCCCCAAGGCCAAGCGCCGCCGCACGCTCAGCCGGCCGCTGGTCGAGACGACCGACGGCATCCGCTTCCAGACCTCCGAGAACGAGAGCAGCCCCCGGGCCTGGCTCGTCGGCGGGCAGAAGATGAAGCCGGAGAACAGGTCGATCCTCCTCGAAGTGGTCGTCCGCATCCTGTTCCACACGATCATCGTGGTGTCGATCTTCCTGCTGTTCGCGGGGCACAATCTGCCGGGCGGCGGCTTCGCCGGCGGCCTCGTCGCCGGCATGGCCCTCGTCATGCGCTACATCGCCGGCGGGCGCTGGGAGCTCGGCGCGGCCGCCCCGACGGATGCCGGGCGCCTGCTCGGCGCCGGTCTCATCCTCGCGGTCGGCGCGGCCGTCGTCCCCCTCTTCTTCGGCCAGGCGCCGCTCACCAGCACGTTCTGGGAGTGGGAGATCCCCGGCATCGGCCACATGGAGTTCGTCACGTCGACGATCTTCGACGTGGGCGTGTACCTCGTCGTCATCGGACTCGTGCTCGACGTGCTGCGCAGCCTCGGTGCCGAGGTCGACCGGCAGACGCAGGAGCTGCGCGAGCGGGGGGTGACGATCTGATGGACGTCTCCGTCACCCTCATCGCCATCATGGCCGTGCTCTTCGCGTGCGGCGTGTACGCGATGCTCGAGCGCAGCCTCACCCGCGTGCTCATCGGCTTTCTGCTGCTGGGCAACGCCACCAACCTGCTGCTCCTGATCGTCATGGGCGTCCCCGGACGTGCGCCGTTCTACGACGCCGACGGCGACGTGAGCGACCCGCTCCCGCAGGCGCTCACCCTCACCGCGATCGTCATCACGTTCGCCGTCTCGGCGTTCCTTCTCGCCCTCATCTACCGCTCGTGGCAGCTCGGACAGGCAGACACGGTCGAGGACGACGAGGCCGACATCGCGCTCCGCGAGCGCACGGACGCCGACGAAGACCTCATGGACGACGAGTCCGAGACCGACGACGACGACGCAACCACCGACTTCGTCGGTGTGCAGACCTCGCCGATCACCGTGCTGCACATGCGCGACAACGCGGCGATCCACGACGACGCCCCGGTCGACCGGCCGAGCTCGTGGTCGCCGGAGGACCGCGATGCCGACGGCCGCGCCGACGCTCAGGACGCAGACGCAGACGCAGACGCAGACGCGGACGCAGCGCATGACGCGGATGCCGCGGCATCCGTCATGACCGATGAATCCGCGCCCCCCGACGACGCCGACGGCTCGTCGGACTTCCGCACCGACGCCGACACCCACGCGTCCGACGCCCACGAGACGGATGCCGCGGATGCGGCGCGCGACACGGCATCCGACACCGCTTCCGACGACAACGCACCCGAGCACCGAGAAGACGGGGAGGACCGCCGATGAGCGCACTCGTCCCCCTGCTCGTCGCCCTGCCGCTGCTGGGCGCCGCGGTCACGCTCGTGTTCGGCCGCAACGCGCGTCTGCAGGTGTTCGTCACGGTCGCGACGCTCGCCATCGTCTCGGTGATCGCCGCCGTCCTGCTCGTGGTGGTGGATGCGGGGACCCCGCTCGCCGTCTCGGTGGGCGGTTGGCCGGTCCCGTTCGGCATCGTGCTGTACGTCGACCGGCTCGCCGCTCTGCTCGTGCTCATCTCGAGCATCGTGCTGCTCGCGGTCCTCCTCTTCTCGATCGGTCAGGGCGCCGCCGACGGGACGGACGAGACGCCGATCTCGATCTTCAACCCCTCGTACCTGATCCTCGCCGCCGGCATCTTCAACGCCTTCATCGCGGGCGACCTGTTCAACCTCTACGTCGGCTTCGAGATCCTGCTCGTCGCGTCGTACGTGCTCATCACCCTGGGCAGCACCGAGTCGCGCATCCGCACGGGTGCCGTGTACATCGTCGTCTCGCTCGTGTCGTCGATCCTGTTCCTCGCGTCGATCGCGATGATCTACGGCGCGCTCGGCACGGTGAACATGGCGCAGATCGCCGAGCGGATGACCGAGCTGCCGCAGGAGACGCAGCTGGTGCTGCACCTCATGCTCGTCGTGGCGTTCGGCATCAAGGCGGCCATCTTCCCGGTGTCGTTCTGGCTGCCTGACTCGTACCCGACGGCGCCTGCGCCCGTCACCGCCGTCTTCGCGGGCCTACTCACCAAGGTCGGCGTCTACGCGCTGATCCGCACCGAGACCCAGCTCTTCGCCGACAACAGCATCGACACGCTGCTGCTCATCATCGCGCTGGCGACCATGATCGTCGGCGTGCTCGGCGCGGTGGCGCAGGCCGAGCTCAAACGGATCCTCTCGTTCACGCTCGTCAGCCACGTCGGCTACATGATCTTCGGTCTCGCGATCGCGACGCCCGCGGCGATCGGGGCGACGGTGTATTACATCGTCCACCACATCGTCGTGCAGACGACGCTGTTCCTCGCGGTGGGCCTCATCGAGCGTCGCGCGGGGAGCACGTCGATCCTGCGCGTGAAAGGCCTGCTCAAGGTCGCGCCGGTGATCGCCGTGCTCTACTTCATCCCGGCCATCAACCTCGGCGGACTCCCGCCCTTCTCCGGGTTCATCGGCAAGTTCGCGCTGTTCGAGGCGGCCGCCTCGGTCGGGACCCCGCTCATGATCGTCCTCATCGTGGGCGGCATCGTGACCTCGCTCCTCACCCTGTACGCCCTCATGCGCGCGTGGAACCTCGCCTTCTGGCGCGAGGAGGAGGACTCCACCGAGACCGAGGGACGCATCTCGTACCTCGGCAACGCACCCGCCGCCGACGAGCAGCAGGAGCGCCGCCGCATCCCGAAGATCATGACCGTCGCGACCGCCGGCATGGTCGGTGTCACGGTCGCGCTGACCGTCTTCGCCGGGCCCCTGTACGCGCTCTGCGACCGCATCGGCGCCGGGCTCCTCGAGCCCGTCAACCTCGTGCAGCTGGAAGACGAGGTGGAGGGATGAGCAAGGAGACCGGCCGTCACATCTGGCGCGACATCGGCGTGCAGCTGCCGTTCCTCGCGTGGCTCGTCGTGCTCTGGATGCTGCTGTGGAGCCAGTTCACGGTGCTGGCGTTCCTCTCCGGGCTCGTCGTCGCCGTGTTCGTCACCCGCGTGTTCCGGCTGCCGACGGTCGAGCTGTCCGGGCGGATCAACCTCTGGTACGGCGCCCTGTTCGTCGTGCAGTTCCTGTTCGCGATGATCCGCGGCGGCCTCGCGGTCACGATGCAGGTGTTCGACTTCCGCCGTCAGCCGGGAGCGGCGATCATCGCCGTGCCGCTGAAGTACGCCGACGACCTGATGATGACCCACGTCTCGGTGGTGTCGTCGCTGATCCCCGGATCGCTGATCGTCGAGGCGGACCGCGACCGGCAGATCCTCTACCTGCACGTGATCGGCGTGCGGTCGCAGGACGATGTCGAGAAGCAGCGCGAGGGCGTGCTGCGGTGGGAGCGCCGCATCGTGCGTGCGCTCGGGGCGCCGTCGCAGTACCGTGCCCTCAAGGCCGACGAGCGCGCGGCGAAGGGCGGTGCGCGATGAACATCCTGCTCCTGGTCGTCATGGTCGTGTTCGGCGTCGCGGCGATCCTCACCATCGTGCGGATCGTGCGCGGCCCGTCGATCCTCGACCGTGCCGTCGCGTCGGACGTGCTCCTCACCGAGGTCATGTGCGTGCTCGGCGCGGAGATGGCCATCAACGGGCACACCCGCACCATCCCCGTCATGCTGATCATCGCGGCGATCGGGGTCTTCGGCTCGATCGCGGTCGCGCGGTTCGTCGCGAGAAGGGACAACACGACGCCGTGAACGTCTTCGAACTCCGCCTCCCCGACGCCGTCATCGACACGACGGTGCTCGTGCTGATCCTGCTCGGCGCGATCCTGTGCCTCTCGGCGGCGGTCGGCCTGCTGCGGTTCCGCGACGTGCCGTCGCGTCTGCACGCGGCGACCAAGCCGCAGGTTCTGGGCCTGGTGCTCATCTGCCTCTCGATCGCCGTGTCGATGGGCACCGTCGGCGGCATCCTCGTCGGTCTGCTGCTCGTGGCGCCGATCGTGCTCATGCAGTTCGCGACCGCCCCGCTGTCGGCGCACATGGTCGGCCGCCAGGCGTACCGCAACGGCACCACCGACGAGCGGAGCCTCGTCGTCGACGAACTGGCCGAATCGAAGCGGACGCCGCCCGCCGCGGGCTGACGCCGCTCTGCCTGACGACTTCTGCGGCGTCGGTCAGGTTCTGCGGCCTCGTCGGCGGGCAGGGGCCGCAAAAGGTGACAGAGGCCGCAGAAGGTGACGAGGGCCTCGCCGATGGGCAGGGGCTGCAGAAGGTGACGAAGGGCCCGCAGACGGTGCGCACCTCAGAGGCGGTCGGCGAACCCCTGAATGAGCTCGGCCGCCGGTTCGGAGTCGCTGATGAGCGTGCCGTGCCCGTGGTCGGGGATGACCTGCAGGTCGGCGCCGGGGATCTCGTCGATGATCTCGCGGCACCAGCTCAGGGGAGCGAGCGGATCGCTCTCTCCGCGCAGGACGAGCACGGGACAGTCGATGCGGGCGAACGCCTTCTCAGGTTCATGCACGATCGTGGCCCGCATCTTCCGGAACAGGTGGGGCCCACCGCGGAGGTACTCGCGCGCACCGCGCCAGATCACGAGCGGGCGCTCTCCGATGAGGTCGGTGAGCAGATAGCGGGCCTGCGCGGCGATGTTGCGGGCAGCCTTGTTCACGGTCGGACCGGCGAGCACGACGCCCTCGACGAGGTCGGGATGCCGAGCGGCGAGCTCCGCCGCGATCTGGCTTCCCATCGAATGGCCGATCACCACGACGGGGCCCTCGCCGACATGGCGGAGGTACGCGGCGACGAGGTCGGCGTGGCGTTCCATGGTGAGCGTGCGATCGGGCTCGGGGGCCTCGCCGAACCCCGGCAGGTCGAGGGCGATGACATGCCCGCGCAGACGCTGCACCACATCGAGATAGACGCTGCGGCCCATGCCGATGCCGTGCAGCAGCAGGAAGGTCGGGCCGGCCTCGCCGAACGTCTCGGCGATCAGCGTCGCGCCGCCGTGCTCGAACTCGAGCAGCGTGACGGGCGTGCCCTTCGGTGCGAGGTAACTGGATGCCACTCGACAACGGTAATCGAGTGGTCACCGCTCGGCGAAACCGGGTGTGCAGGGCGGTGTCCGAGCGTCATGTGAGGATGGAGGGTGACTTCGCGCGACCCCGACCCCGAGACGACGACAGTGCCGGAGGCCGGACCCGCGGCGAAGCCCGACCGCTTCTTCGCGCGTCTCGCGTCGAGTCTGAGCGATCCGGTGCTGCGGGCGCTCGTCGCCGCCACGGCCGTCTCACGCATCGGTCGAGGGGTGTTCTTCGCGGTCACGGTGCTGTTCTTCACGCAGATCATCGGCCTCTCCGCAGCCCAGGCAGCGGTCGTTCTCGCGGTGTCGAGCGGCTGCGGGGTGCTCGGCTCGCTCCTCGGCGGGTGGATGGCCGATCGGTGGAGTGCGCGCCGACTCGCTTTCGTCTTCGAGGCGCTGGGCGGGCTGCTGCTCGCCGCCTACGCCTTCGCGGGCGACTTCGTGTCGGCGCTCGTGCTCGCCAGCGCGAGCGGCTTCCTCGACTCGATGGGACACTCCGCACGATCGGCGATCATCGCGCGCGGCTTCGCGCCCGAGCGCCGCGTGCATGCGAGGGCGGTGCTCCGCACGGTCACCAATCTGTCGATCGCCGCGGGATCGGGGCTCGGCGCGATCGCCCTCGCGCTCGGCACCCCCGAGGCCTATCGCATCGTCATCGCGAGCGGCGGTCTGCTCTGCGCGCTCGGATCGCTGCCGCTACTCCGGCTCACCTCGGCGGTCGATGCACCGAGCCGCACCGCGATCCACGACGTGCGCACGGAGACAGGCTCCATCGACACGGATGCCGCGGCCGCGTCGCGCCGCGACTGGAACCGCCGCTCGCCCTGGCGCGACCCGCGCTACCTGCTGCTGACCGTGCTGTCGGCCGTGTTCGGCATGCAGTTCGGCGTCGCGGAGTTCGGCATCCCGCTGTGGATCACCGGCTACACCGAGGCGCCGGAGGTCGTCGTGTCGGTGCTGCTCGTCGTCAACACCGCGCTCGTGGTGCTGTTCCAGGTGCGTGCCTCGCGCGGCACCCACGACGTGCGGGTCGCCGGCCGTGTGACGATGGTCGCCGGGTGGCTGATGGTGGCGGCCTGCCTGGTCTACGCCCTCGCCGCCGGGTTGCCCGCGTGGGTCGCGATCGTCGTGCTCGTGGTCGCGATGGTGGCGCACACGTTCGCCGAGATCCTGTCGCAGGCCGGCGCGTGGGGCCTGAGCTTCGAGCTCGCCGACCCCGTGCGAGCCGGGGCGTATCAGGGCGTGTTCGGCATGGGGTTCTCGCTCGGAGCGCTCGCCTCGCCGATCGTCGTCAACGCGACGGCCATCACGTACGGTCCGGTGGGGTGGGCGATGCTCGCCGCGATCTTCCTCGCCGCCGCGGTCGGCATCTGGGTCATCGCGCGCCGCGCCGCGGCATCCGTCTGACCGGGCCGCTCACCCCGCAGGGCTCAGGACGAGCGTGCGCTGCGCCGCAGCATCCACCGCCTCGGGCGAGAAGGCCCAGGGGCGCTGCACTCCCGCGGCCCAGTCGGCGGTCTGGTCGGTGTAGTGCTCGTCGAACGCGTGGCCCGATGCGCCCGTGAGGTGGATCCACGTCGATGCGTCGAAGTCCGAGAGGTCGACGACCATGCGCATCGACGGCACCGTCGTGGTGGCGTACGACTCGCCCAGCTGCCAGCCCGTGGCGTTCACGACCGACGCCCCGCCGCTCACGGCATAGGGGCCGCGGTTGAAGAGCGCCTCGACCGGAGCGATGCCCGACGAGCCGAGGGTGTCGCTCGTGAGCGTGATGGCGTGCAGCGTTCCCCAGTTCCAGGCCGTGACGTCGGTGCCCTGCAGGCCCGACAGCTCGGCGTAGGCCTCCTCGGCCGACAGTGCGAGCATCTCGTCCCGTCCGTCGACGTCGATCGCGGGGTTGGTCCACAGCGGGTCGTCCGGGTCGTCCAGCAGCGCGCCGACGACGGTGAAGAGCCGACCCTGACCGTCGGCGGGCAGCGGTTCGTCGCGCTCGACGAAGAGGTTCTGCACGAGGTTCGACCAGAGCACGTTCGCGTAGGCGGCGGCTGCCGAGTCCGCCTCGTTCTGCGCGTCCCAGTCGCGGAGCAGGTCGACGGCATCCTCCGTGCCCGCACCGTCCACCTCGATGTCGTCGAGCGCGCTGGCGAGGCGCTTGCCGATCCACATCTCGCTGTCCATCTGGATGTCGCGCATGTCCTGGGCGGTCAGCGGTCCGGCCGCCGCGCGGCGTTCGATGAGGTACGCGATGCGCGCGGCGCGGTAGCCGTAGTCCCAGTCGCGCGAGAGGAAGTAGCGGTAATCGTCGGCGACGATCGCGTTGTTCGCTGTCACGATGTAGCCCGAGGCGGGGTTGTACGAGACGGGGAGTTCGTCGAACGGGATGAAGCCCGTCCAGTCGTACGCGCTGTCCCACCCCGGCTGCGGCATCCATCCGTCGCCCGCGCCGCGGATCGGGAGGCGGCCGGGCGTCTGGTAGCCGATGTTCCCCTCGGTGTCGGCGTAGATCAGGTTCTGCGCCGGGACGTCGAACAGGGATGCCGCGACGCGGAAGTCGTCGAAGTCCTGCGCCGTCGACAGGGCGAAGATCGCCGTGCCGGTGGTTCCGGGGTCGAGCGCCGTCCAGCGGAGGCTCACGGCGTACTCGGCGTCTTCACCGCCCGGAGCGGATGCCGTCGCCCCGCCCGCCACGAGACCCGGCCCCGGGTCGTCGGCGAGGGAGCTGAAGTCGTCGACGAGTCCGGAGATGAGGGGGCCGTGTCCCGTCGAGCGGATGGTGAGCTCGATGTCGTCGCCGCCTGCGACGCGGATCGTCTCGGTGCGCTCCTCGAGGGGCACGAGAGCGCCGTCGCGCCAGTACTGGTCGCCCTCGATGCGTTCGACGTACAGGTCCGTGACGTCGGTCGTCAGGTTGGTGAAGCCCCAGGCCACGTGCTGGTTGTGGCCGATCACGATGCCGGGGAGTCCCGAGAACGAGAATCCGCCGACGTCGAACGGGCACTCGTCCGAGACCGACGCGCACCGCAGCTGCACCTGGTACCAGACCGAGGGCAGCGAGGCGCCGAGGTGGGGGTCGTTGGCGAGCAGCGGCATCCCGCTCTCGGTGAGGTCGCCCGACACCACCCAGGAGTTCGAGCCGATGCCCTCTCCCACGTCTCCGACGAGCAGGCTCGCCGCTTCGATGACGTCGGATGCCTCGGTCCAGTCGACCGTCGTGACGGCCTGCTGCAGCTCGGGGTCGGCGGGCGCGGTCGAGAACGCCGCGGGCTCGGCGTCGGTGTCGAGGGCGGGGACCGTGGATATCGTCGGGACGATCACGGGGTTCTCGTCGAACGGGTACGGCGGGTAGAGCTGGTCGAGCGTGGCGCCGAGCTGCGCGGCATCCTCACCGCCGTCGGCGAGCCGGGCGGTGAGCAGCGCCCGCTCGGTCTCGTCCTCGATGTTGCCCCGCAGATCCCACGCCATCGCCTTCAACCACGCGACGGAGTCGGCGGGCTCCCACGGCTCGGGGGCGTAGTCGGGGTTCTGTATGCCGAGGACGGCATACTCCAGCGACAGCTCGGACCCCGAGCGGGAGGACAGGTACGCGTTGACGCCGTCGGCGTACGACTCGTAGTAGCCGAGCGTGACGTCGTCCATCTGCGCGACCTCCTCCTCCGCGACCTTGCGCCACCCGAGGGTGCGCAGGAACGCGTCGGTGCCCGCCTGCGATTCGCCGAACATCTCGGCGACGCGGCCGGCCGTGACGTGGCGGCGGAAGTCCATCTCGAAGAAGCGGTCCTGCGCGTGCACGAAGCCCTGCGCGAAGAAGAGGTCGTGCGAGGAATCGGCCGTGATCGTCGGCACGCCGCTCGCATCGCGCTGCACCGTCACCTCGGCCTGCAGTCCATCGAGGCGCAGCTCGCCCTCGGTCTGCGGGAAGGAGCGCTGGATGGTCCAGGTCACGAAGAACGCGGCGGCCACGGCGATCACGACGATCGCCGCGACCACGAGGAACGCGATCCTGCCCAGCCGCACTCCCCACGAGCGGCGCGCAGGCTCCACGACAGCAGCCTGATCAGTTGTCATCATCGAAAACTCTCTCGGGTGGCTCGACGGGACTCAGTCCCAGAGAGTCCCAGAGCGCGTCCCATGGACGCATTCTCGAATCCTAGCCGCACTGGACGCTTTCGAATCGCCTGACTGGCAACTCCGCGGTGGTCGCGGTTGCAAGTCAAGCGATTCGAAAACGTCTCCGATGTCAGCCGATCAGGCTCGGCTGCAGGTCGCGCAGCGTCCGGCGGTGCGTCATCCTCGTCACGCCGATCGCCGCGAGAGCGAGCGCACCGACCAGCCACATGCCGAGCACCGCGAGATCCCACCCGGCGCGGGAGAGATCGCCGCCGTACATGAGCTGGCGCATCGCGTCGACGACGTACCCCAGGGGGAGAACGTGATGCAGAGCGGCGAGCGGCGCGGGCAGCGTCTGCCACGGGAAGGTGCCGCCGGCCGTCACGAGCTGCAGGACCATGAGCACGAGGCCCATGAACTGGCCGACGGATCCGAGCCACACGTTCAGCGCGAGGATGATCGCGGCGAACGTCGCCGACGCCGCCATCAGCACCCCGAGAGTGCCGATCGGGTTGTCGAACGTGAAGCCGAGGGTGATCGCGAGGATGCCCATGAGGCCGAGCATCTGCACGGCGCCCAGCATCGCCGGGGTGAGCCAGCCGGCGAGCGTCACCCGGATCGGCGAGTGCAGGGCCGTGACCGCGCGACGAGAGATCGGCTTGACGATGAGGAACAGCGCGTAGATGCCGATCCAGCCCGACAGCGCGGCGAAGAAGGGCGCGAGACCCGCGCCGTAGTCTTCGGCCGACGCGACCTTGTCGCTCGACACCTTCACGGGGTCGGCGATCGTGTCGGCCTGCTTCTCGCGAAGCTCGGGAGTGGATGCCGGGATGCGCGCGACACCGTCGGCGAGACCGTCGCGCAGCTGGGCGGCGCCGTCGGAGAGGGTGGACAGGCCGTCGCGCAATTGGACGGCGCCGTCGTTCACGGCCGCTGCCCCCGATGCGGCCGTGCTCGCGCCGCTCGCGAGCTGCGACGCGCCCGATGCCACTGCTGCGGCGCCGTCGGCGAGCTGATCGACCTTGCCGACGGCGGTCTGCACGGTGGTGTTGCCCTCCTGCAGTCGCGTCGCGAGCGGGTCGAGGGTCGCGAGGACCTGGTCGATCTCGTCCTGTGCGAGGCCCTGGTCGGCGAGCAGCGTCGCGATGTCGCTGCGCACCTGCGGCAGAGCGTTCGTGGCCTGCTGCACGACGGACCCGGCGCGGTCGGCCACATCCGCGAGCTGGCGGTTGCCGTCGCTCACCTGCTGCGCTCCGGCCGCGAGGGTGCTCGCGCCGGAGGCGAGCTGGGCGGTGCCCGACGCGAGCTGCGAGGTGCCGTCGGCGAGGGTGGCGCTGCCGGATGCCGCGGTCGTCGCCCCGTCGGCGAGCTGCGTCGCGCCGTCGACCGCCGTCACCAGGTTGTCGCGCACCTCGCTGAGGCCCGTGAGCAGACGCTCCGCGGCCTCGCTGCCCACCATCTCGGCCACGGAGCTGCGGATCTTCTCCACAGCCTGAGTGCCCATCGAGGACGCGAGGTAGTTGTTCGCGTCGTTCGTCTCGAGATCGATGCGCGCCTGGTGCGGCTCGTCTCCGGCGGCCGAGGTGAGCGCGGCTGAGAAGTCGGCGGGGATCGTGACCGTGAAATCGACGGACCCGGTGCGCAGCGCCTCGGCGGCCTCGTCCTCCGTCATCCGCTGCCAGTCGAAGGCATTGCCGTCGATGAGGTTGTCCGCGACATCCTCGCCGTAGTTGACGGTGTCGGATGCCGTCGCCGTCGCGTCGCTCGTGGGAGCCGGCGCGCCCTCGTCGTCGACCACGAGGGCCACAGGGACCTCGGGGAACTTCGCGTAGGGATCCTGGTTCGCCCAGAGGTATAGGCCGCCGTAGAGAATCGGCACGCACACGAGCGCGACGAGCGCGATGATGCCCATCTTGCTGGCGGTGAGCCGCCGCAGCTCGGCGGCGATCATGGCGGGGACCTTCATCGCGCGCCCTCCTCGTCTTCGGTCTCGGTGTCGGATGCCGTGAGCTCGGCGTCGTGCGGGTCGTGGCGCGTTTCGTCTCGGTCGGCTTCGCCGTCCTCGCTCAACGACCCGCGGGGGTCCTCGGCTTCGCCGTCCTCGCTCAACGACCCGCGGGGGTCCTCGGCTTCGCCGTCCTCGCTCACCGACCCGTCGGGTTCCTCGGCATCCGTGTCGAGCGTCAGCGGTGCGATGGGGCCGGAGGCGTTGACGGCGTCGAACTCCTGCATCCGCTCCAGGGCGACGGCCGCCGATCCGCCTACGATCACGAGCATGGCGTACCCGCGGTCGGCGAACTCCATGGCGATGCGCCACCAGCCGTCGGGGCTGCCGCCGTGGCGGTCGGGGGCCACGAGCACGATCGCCTGCGTGCCGTCGCGCAGCACCGCCAGTTCGCACAGGATGCGGACGCGCGCCGCCGGGTCGACGTTGCCGATCGGCACGGACGCGAGCTCGCCGTAGCCGAGCTGGTTCAGCCAGCGGCGGGCGTGCAGCGGCGTGGCGCCGAGTCCGGCGAACATGAGCTCTTCGCCGACGACGCCGGCGAGGGCGATGTCGGGGTGGGGGTCGCTGACGTCGGGGGCGTCGACGAGTGCGACGGTGCGGCGCAGCATCCGGTTGTCCGTCGCGCCGTCGATGGTCACGCGTCCTGTCTCGGGGCGCATGCGGCCGCTGGCGATGAGGCCGAGCACGGTGGGACGCTGCTCGGTCTCGGCGAGGGCGAACCGCACGGCGCCGGTGTGGAACTCGAGGCTGGTCGTCGGCAGCGCCTGGCCGCCGCGGCCTTTGCTGACCTGGTGCAGGGTGATCCTCATGCGTCGGCCTCCTCGGCCTCGATGATGTCGGGGTGCGTGCCGAGAAGATCGTCGGCTTCGCGCCAGGAGAGTCCCGCGATGCTCAGAAGCGCGCGCACGGCCAGGTTCGCGGCCCCGCTGCTGTTCGCATCGGTGCGTGAGACGACGGTGCGGGCGACCTCTTCGATGAGGCGTGCGAGCGTCGGGGCGGCGATGTCGGTGCGGAAGCTGCCTTCGTCCTGCCCGCGCTGCACGAGGGCGGCGACCGTGCGACGCAGCGGGGCAAGCGCCTCGGCGGTGTGCTCGACGTGGGCCTCGTCGAGGGCGAGCGCGGCGGCGAACTGCACGTGCGAGGCCTCGCTCCAGAGCCGGGCCGCGAGCCGGGCGAGGGCGAGGCGCGGGTCGCTGTCGGTCACCGACTCGGCGATCGCGTTGAAGCGCTGCGCGCCGGTCGAGATGAGCTCGCGGATCAGGGCGTCACGGTCGTCGAAGTGGCCGTAGAGGGTGCGGCGCGAGAGGCCGGCGCTGCGGGCGATGACATCGATCGACGCACGGGGGTCGTTCGCCAGGGTCGCGCGAGCGGCGTCGAGGATGCCGGCGCGGTTCTCGACCGAGTCGCGGCGCGGTGCACGGGTGGTCATGCCTCCATGATAGTTATGTTGCACACTGATGTGCAACATAACTATCAGAACTCACAGCAGACGGCTGCAGACGCAGACGAGGGGCGGATGCCGCAGCATCCGCCCCTCGTCGACCGAACCGTCAGTCGGTGCCGGAGTCGAACGCGGCACCCTCGGAGGCCGTGTCCACGGCATCCGCGAACTTCTCGTCGACGTCTTCGACCGCTCCGGTGATCTCGGCGGACTCGCCGGCGGTGACGCGTCCGACGAGCTCGCCCGTGGCGCCGCCGACGAGGCCGAGGCCCGCGTACTGCTCGAGGCGGGCGCGCGAGTCGGCGATGTCGAGGTTGCGCATCGTGAGCTGTCCGATGCGGTCCACCGGGCCGAAGGCGGCGTCGCCGACGCGCTCCATCGACAGCTTCTCGGGGCCGTACGACAGGTTCGGCGAGACGGTGTCGAGGATCGTCCAGTCGTCGCCGCGGCGCAGACGGATCGTCACCGAGCCCGAGATCGTCGATCCGACCCAGCGCTGGATCGACTCGCGCAGCATGAGCGACTGCGGCTCCAGCCACCGGCCCTCGTACATGAGGCGGCCGAGGCGGCGACCCTGCTCGTGGTAGGTGGCGAGCGTGTCCTCGTTGAGGATGCCGTTGACGAGGCGCTCGTACGCGATGAAGAGCAGCGCCATCGCGGGGGCCTCGTAGATGCCGCGCGACTTCGCCTCGATGATGCGGTTCTCGATCTGGTCGCTCATGCCGAGGCCGTGGCGTCCGCCGATCGTGTTCGCCTCCTGCACCAGGGCCACCGGGTCGGTGAACTCGATGCCGTTGATCGCGACGGGGCGACCGCCCTCGAACGTGACCGTGACGTCTTCGGCGTCGATGGCGACCGACGGGTCCCAGAACTTCACGCCCATGATCGGGTCGACGGTCTCGAGAGACACGTCGAGGTGCTCGAGGGTCTTCGCCTCGTGCGTCGCACCCCAGATGTTCGCGTCGGTCGAGTACGCCTTCTCGGCGGAGTCGCGGTAGGGGAAGTCGTGGGCGACGAGCCAGTCGCTCATCTCCTTGCGGCCGCCGAGCTCGGTGACGAAGTCGGCGTCGAGCCACGGCTTGTAGATGCGCAGGCGCGGGTTGGCGAGCAGGCCGTAGCGGTAGAACCGCTCGATGTCGTTGCCCTTGTAGGTGGAGCCGTCGCCCCAGATGTCGACGCCGTCCTCCTTCATGGCGCGCACCAGCAGCGTGCCGGTGACCGCGCGACCGAGGGGGGTGGTGTTGAAGTACGTCTTGCCGCCGGAGCGGATGTGGAACGCACCGCACGAGAGGGCGACGAAGCCCTCCTCGACCAGGGCGGTCTTGCAGTCGATCAGGCGCGAGGCCTCGGCGCCGTACTCGAGCGCACGGCCGGGGATCGACTCGATGTCGTCCTCGTCGTACTGGCCCAGGTCGCCGGTGTAGGTGTACGGCACGGCACCCTTGTCGCGCATCCAGGCGACGGCGACGGAGGTGTCGAGTCCTCCGGAGAAGGCGATGCCGACGCGCTCGCCGACGGGCAGTGACTGGAGGACCTTGGACATGCCTTCCAGTCTATCGGCGGCGTGTCGCCTGTTTTCGCGCCGCCCGTCACAGGAGCGTCCCCGTGGGGTCAGGAGGATGCCGTGGCCAGCGCGGCCCGCTGCGTCGCGGCGTACTGCCCGCCCCAGGCGGTGAGCGCGTCGACGAGGGGCATCGATCCGCGGCCGAGCTCGCTCAGCCGGTACTCGACCTTCGGCGGAACCTGCCGGTACACCTCGCGGGTGACGAGGCCGTCGTCTTCGAGCTCGCGCAGCTGGCGCGTGAGCACACGGGCGGTCGGCTCGTCGAGCAGGCGGCTCAGCTCGCCGAAGCGGAGCACCTCGTGCTCGCCGAGGAGACTGAGGATGCTGGGCTTCCACGCTCCGCCGAGCACGGCGATCGAGATCTCGGCGTCGCAGGCGTCGCCCCACTCGCGCACGATGCGTTCGGTCTTCTCCCTCATCGGTCCGCCTTCCGTCGCCGCCATGGTATCCGAAACGTCAGTATGTGACCTGGATGACCGTACTTGTCGGAATCGTACCCCTCCGCCAGACTCGGGTGGTGACCTTCCCCGTCCCCGTCGTCTCCGCTCCTGTGCGCCCTGCCCGGCACCCGTGGTTGGCCATGGTGCCGCTGCTCCTCGGCATCCTGATCGGCGCCCTCGCGATCAGCAGCGTGTCGACCGCGCTTCCCGCGATCCGCGGCGACCTGACGCTGTCCGACAGCGGTGCGCTGTGGCTGGTCGACGTCTATGCGCTCTCGCTCGCGGCGACGCTCATCCTCGCCTCGCGCATCGGCGACACCTTCGGCCGTAAGCGCATCGTGCTGCTCGGCCTCGCCGGCTTCGCGGCGCTCAACCTCGTGGGCGGGCTCGCGCAGGACGGACTGCTGCTGATCGTCGTGCGCGCGCTGCTCGGCGTCGCGGAGGCATTCGTCGTCGCGGGTGTCGTCGCGACCATCGGCGCGCATTACCAGGCGCGTCAGCGCGTGCTGGCGTACGGGCTCTGGACGGCGACCTTCGGCACCGGCAGCGCGCTCGGGCCCGTGCTCGGCGGCATCGTCACCGAGGGCCCGGGATGGCGGTGGCTGCTGCTCGGCAGCGTGCCCCTCGCCGTGGTCGCCGGCATCCTCGCGATCTGGCTGGTTCCCGATTCGCGCAGTTCCCGGCCCGCGTCGTGGGACGTGCTCAGCATCCTGTCGTCGATCGTCGCGCTCGGCGCGCTCGTGTTCGCCCTGCACGAGGCGCTCGCGGCGCCGATCGCCGCTGCCCTCGCCGCCGTCGTCGCCATCGCGACCCTCGTGTACTTCATCCGGCGCCAGCGCGCGCTCCGCGAACCGCTCATCGACATGCGGCTGTTCTCCGTCCCGGGCTTCAGTCCCGCGATCGTGCGCATCGTGGCGAGCAGCGGTGTGGCTGCGGCATCCGTGCTGCTCGTCAGCCTGCACCTGCAGGATCTGCGCGCTCATACGGCTGCCGAGGCGGGGATCGCGATCCTCCCGCAGGCGGTCGCGATCGCCGTGGGCGGTGTGGTCGCCCCGCTGTTCCTGCGGTGGCTGACCTCGCCGACGCTGACCGTGCTCGCGCTCGTCGTGCAGGGCGTCGGGCTCGCGTGGCTGGCGTTCGACCCCGATGTCGTGGCGATCCCGCTCGTGCTCGTCGGCGCCGGGTTCGGCGTCGCCGCGACCCTGGCCGCCACGACCCTGTTCGACGTGACGACCGAGGACGACGCCGGCCAGGTCGGAGCGATCCAGGAGGTGAGCTTCTCCCTCGGCGGCGGACTCGGAATCGCCGTGCTCGGCACGATCGCGACCATCGTCGGCGGCGGCGGATTCGCCGTCGCGCTCGTCGTGGCGGCCGTCGCCGTCGTGGCAGCCGCCGTGTTGCCGCTGTGGCGGGGAACAGCCGCGAGCACCGCCGCCGACGCCCACTGACACCGACCCCACGAGAGGACACCATGTCGTCGCGCCCCATCGCCCACTGGATCCACGCCCACCCGCAGCCGGACTCCTTCAACGCGCGCCTCTTCCGTGAGGGAGTCGACGCGCTCTCCCGCGACTATGACGTCGTCACCAGCGACCTGTACCGGCAGGGGTTCGACCCCGTGCTCGCGGCGCGCGACTTCGGCGACCCGCTCGGGCGGCCGGGCAACGTCGTCGACCTCATGGGCGAGGCGTTCGCCGAGGGCCGCCTGCCCGACGACGTGATCGAGGAGCAGCGCAAGCTCGGAGCGGCTGACCTCGTCGTGCTGCAGTTCCCGCTCTGGTGGTACGGGCCTCCGGCGATCCTCAAGGGGTGGTTCGACCGGGTGCTCACGAACGGTTTCGCCTACGGTCCGAACGACCCGGAGACCGGTCTGCCGCTCCGCTACGGCGACGGGCTGCTGACGGGACGGCGGGCGCTCGTGATCGTCACCGCGGGCGAGGACGACCGCTCGATCGGCAGTCGCGGCATCAGCGGCGACATCGACCAGCTGCTGTTCCCGCTCACACACGGCACGCTCTGGTACACCGGCATCGAGCCACTGGACCTGCACGTGGTGCACGACGCCGACGGACTCGAGGCGAGTGACGTCGACCGCGAGACCGCGCGGCTGCTCGCGCGTCTGGACAGCGTCGCCGACGAGGCGCCGAGCCGTCCGTTCCGACGGCTGAAGGACGGCGACTACCGGGGCACGCGGGCACTGCGCGCCGACCTCCTGCCTGGGCGCACAGACCTCGACATCCACCGCATCCGCTGAGCTCCGCGGTCGCTGTCGCCGAGATCGGGACTTACTCCCGACCACGGATCGCGCTCAACCCCCTGCACGTGCCGGTCCCCGCGGTGGGAGAGTGGTCGGCATGGGTCAAGCAGTGCTGTGGGGTGTGGTCGCGGCATCCCCGTTGTTCGTCGGCGCGGTGCTCGCGCTGCTGCGCGCGTGGCCGCCCCGGTGGCTGGGAATCGTGCTGGGCTTCGGCGCTGGGGCGCTGATGGCGTCGATCGCGTTCGAGCTCTGGGAGGAGGGGCTCGACATCGCGGGTCCCATCCCGCTGGTCATCGGCGTCGCCCTCGGAGCGCTCAGCTACTACATCGCCGATCGCATCCTCGACGCGAGGGCAGCGAAGAAGAAGGACGGAGCGGGAGGCGGGCAGCTCGCCGTGGGGGCGCTGCTCGACGGCATCCCCGAGCAGCTCGTGCTCGGCATCGGTCTGGCGTCGGGCGAACCGGTGAGCGTCGCGCTCGTTGTCGCCATCCTCGTCTCGAACCTGCCGGAGTCGATCGGCTCGGCCGCCGATCTGCTCGAGGGCGGCATGAAGCGATCGCGCGTCCTCGCTCTGTGGGGTGGTGTCGCCGTCGTCTGCGCCGCGGCCACCGTGGCAGGCTTCGCGCTGGCGAGCGTCACCGACGAGACCTTCCGCTCCGCGGCCGGGGGTTTCGCCGCGGGAGCGCTCCTGGTCATGCTCGTCGACTCGATGGTCCCCGAGGCGCAGTCGAAGGCCAAGGAATCCACCGGGCTCGCGACCGTGCTCGGCTTCGCGCTCGCCGCGGGACTCGCGCTCTCGTCCTGACCCCGCCATCCGGCGGTCCGCGCGCCCTCGATCGGCCGCACCCGGCGGGTTCCGTGGCGGAAGGGGCGGAGGGATGCTGAGCCGAAGGCCGCCACGACGCGACCATGGACACAGAGGACAAAGGAGTTCCGATGACCGACACACTCGCCCGACCGCCCTTCGACCCCGAGCTGGAGGCCGCGCTCGCGCTCGTCGCCGATCAACTGCCGCCCACGCTCACGGCGGAGATGATCCCGCTGATGCGGCAGTCCCCCGTGGGGAACGACGACGAGATCAGACAGGTGCTCGCGGAGCGCGGCTTCGTGTGGCGCGACGAGACCATCCCCGGCCACGACGGCGACGACATCGTCGTGACGGTGATCGCGAAGGACGGACGCACGGGTACGGGACCGGGCTTCTTCCACACCCACGGCGGCGGCATGATCATCGGCAACAGGTGGCTGGGCGTCGTCGGCTTCCTCGACTGGGCCGAGCGCTTCAACGGAGTGATCGTGACGGTGGAGTACCGGCTGGCACCGGAGTTCCCCGATCCGTACCCGGTCGAGGACTGCTACGCGGCGCTGCAGTGGACCGCAGAGCGCGCCGACGAGCTCGGCATCGACACGAGTCGCCTGCTCATCGGCGGCGGGAGCGCGGGAGGAGGTCTCGCCGCGGGCACGGCTCTGCTCGCCCGGGATCGGCGAGGACCGGCGCTCGTCGGCCAGCTGCTCATCTACCCGATGCTCGACGACCGCGACGAGAGCGTCTCCACCCGCCAGATCGACGGCATCGGCGTGTGGGATCGCGGGTCGAACATCACCGGATGGACGGCGCTGCTCGGAGATCGCAAGGGCACCGACGACGTGTCGATCTACGCCGCCCCCGCACGGGCCACGGATCTCTCTGGTCTGCCGCCCGCGTTCATCGACTGCGGCAGCGCAGAGGTGTTCCGCGATGAGGATGTGGCGTACGCGACGACGCTCTGGGCGTCGGGAGTGCAGGCCGAGCTGCACGTGTGGGCCGGCGGCTTCCACGGCTTCGACATGTTCGCGCCGCACTCCGCCGTCGCGCAGGCGATGCTCGCCGCCCGCGACGACTGGGTCACGCGGCTCCTCGGCTGAGGCAGCCGCGCCGATCGGTGCGGGTCAGAGGCCGCTCAGAGTCTCTCGCGCATCCTTCGTGAGCAGGTAGAGGGTGTGACTCTGACCGGGGAAACGGGTGAAGCCGAACCGCTCGTAGAACGGGACGATGTCTTCGGAGAGCGCGTGCACGAGCATCGCGCGGATGCCGATCACGTCAGCCGCCTCCAGGGCCCGGTTCGTCGCGTGCTGCAGCAGGGAGTGCCCCAGCCCCAGGCCGTGGAACTCACGATCGACGGCGAGCCGCCCCAGGAGCACGACGGGAATCGTGGCCGGCATCCCGGCCGCGAGTTCCGGCGGTCCGTCGTCGCGCACCAGGGTGCTGGAGGACAGGCATTAGTAACCGGCGACGCGCCCCTCGTGTCGGGTGAGGGAGACGAGGGTGCGCGACGCGCCCGCCTTCTCGTTGTTGCGTGCCCGACCGCGTAGCCAGCTGTCGAGCGAATCCTCGCCCGATCGGAACTCGGACAGCCTGTCTCCGACAGCGAGCGGACGAGGGCTCAGGAACTCAACCAAGGTCGGAGAACACCGGCTTGCGCGTCATCAGGTCGCGCAGGCCCTCGAGGGACCGCGAGGGCTGATCCATGACCTGCTGGAAAGCGTCGAAAGCCTCCGCATCGACCCGGAGCTGACGATCCTCCTGGATCACCTGCTCGGCGCGCGCGGCAAGGACCTCGGACGAGAACGCCGAGACCGTGCGACCCGAGAGGGCGGCGGCGCGCTCGATGGTCTCCTTCTGGGCGGAGGTCACACGGAGCTCGATGCGAGCGTCCTTCAGCGGAGCAGTCATCGAATCAGTGTACGGCAATCTGCCGTACATGACCTCGATGGCCGAGGTCCTAATCTGGAACCCCGGGCGATGGAGCCGATATGCAAGATCTGCTGGGGCGGCTGACCGCCCTCGACCCCGACGCGAGCGAGAGCCTCAAGGTCGTGGCGTACTTCGACGCGCTGGTCGCCCGGTCGGTCGGCGTCGAGAGCATGCTCCGCGGGGCGGCCGTGCTGAGCGGCGCGACGGTCGGACTGCGCGACGGTGCGCAGATCGTGCGCGTCGCCGCGGGCGGCGAGCGCATCGATCCGCGGGATCCCGACGAGTCGTGGATGCGCCGGGAGAGCGGACAGGATGCTGTCGCCTGGATCGAGCGCGACGGCGCCCCCCACACCAACGACGCGATGATCCTCGAACGGCTCGCCCTCGCGCTGGGCATCGTCCGCGCTCGCCGGTCGGTCGGCGCCGAGAGCGCCGTCGAACTCGCGATCAGCTCGTATGCGAGTGTCGATGAGAGGGCGGCCGCACTGCTGCGACTCCGGATGACGGATGCCGCGCTGCGGGTCGTGGCGTCGCCGCCCGATCCCGCGCCGCTCGCTCGGCATCCGTCGTCCGTGGTCGCGACCCGGCACGGTCTCACGCGTGCGACGCTTCTCGACGCGGCGTCGGATCCGCTGGCGGCGTGGCCGGAGGATTCCGCCCCGCGCCTCGGTGTGGGGACGGCGGTGTCGGGCGTCGATCTCCCCGAATCATGGGCGGCGGCGCTCATCGCCGTGCGGCTCTCCTCCGACGCGGAGCCCGCAGTGCACGCGGCCGACCTGGGTGCCGCGTTGATCGTCGCTCACGCCGCCGACGCGGTTGCCCTTCACCCGGATGCGGCGGCGCTGCAGGGCCTCGACGCGCGCACCCTCGAACTCCTCGACGCGCTCGCCGAGGAGCGCAGCGTCCGGGGCGCCGCCGCCCGGCTCGGGCGGCACCACTCCAGCATCCAGGAAAGACTCGCGTCGTTGATCGATGTCCTCGGATACGACCCCCGCACCCGGCGCGGCCATACGCGGTACGCGCTGGCGCGGATGCTGCACACACTCGCCGACTGACCGTCGGCGTCGCGGGGTTCGCAAGCTCGGCGCGAAGACGAAGAAACCCCGACCGTCACACTCGCGTGCGCTGCGTCGGGGGCTGTGCTCTACAGTAATCCTGCGACCCGTCGCCAGGCAAGAGAAACCAGCCATGAACCGTTTGCGCGCATCGATCCCTGCAGCGCGAATCGCTCGATACGACGCGGCATGCCAGCATTCCGATGTAGACGGCATGGAGCTCTATCGGTGGGCGAACTCGGTCGCCCTGGCAGTCTTCGACGATCTCGGCAACCTCGAGGTCGCGATGCGGTCCGCGATGGCCCGGGAGCTCGCGGTCCGCTACGGGATCGACTGGTACAAGCGCACAGACCTGCTGGACGAGGACACCCTCGAGCTCATCGCCGAAGCGTGGGCGAACGGACACCTCGCCACGCTCGACGCAGCACCCGATGTGGTGCACGGGAAACTCGTCGCCACCCTGATGTTCGGATTCTGGGTGAGGATTCTGGGCAGGGGCGGGTACCAGGGTGAAGGAAGCTCGCGCGCACGACGGATCTACGACACCCAGCTCTGGAAGCCGGCTCTGCGGAAAGCGTTCCCCGAAGTCGGCGACCTCGAGCGGGCTCGAGTCGAGACGGCGGCGCGGCACGTGAGGTTCCTTCGTAATCGCATCGCCCACCATGAGCACATCGTGTGGGGTGTGCCCGTCGTCGGCGAGCGCAACTCCGACGGTGCGCCACTGCGACTCTCGCTGAGGGAAGCGCACGGCACTGTCCTGGAGCTCGCTGGATACGTGAGCAAGGACCTTCGCGGGTGGCTGGACGAGAACAGTCGGGTGCGTTCGCTGATCGACGACTGCCCGATCTGGGAAGGACTTCTCCTGCTCTGAGGCCGACTCACCGGCGTCGCGGGGTCACTCGAAGCCGGGGTACTCCTGCAGCTTCTTCTCGAACTCGGCGCGGTCGGCGTCGCTGAGCAGCGCGCTCGCGAGCACGGTCAGCTGGAGTCCTTCGAGCGGTTCGCCGGTGCGGGCGTTCTGCGCCTCCCGCGCCGTGCGGAAGTCGCCGGTCGGGTCGTTGGAGAGGTCGTAGATGTTCGCGTAGAACCGGATCGGGTCGGGGTAGTTCTCGGCGTAGTACTCCCACGTGTGCTGTTCGCGCGGATCGTCGCTGCCGTACAGCTTCGCGATCATCGTGGGGTCGAGGCCTGACGACTCCCCGTTGAACGAGTACAGGTACGACATGCCGTGCTCGGCGATGACGTCGTCGATCGTCGACATCACATCGAGCTTGAGCGAATAGTCCTGCACGGGCTGTGTCGTCGCCCAGCTCGCCGACGTGTACTCGACGAGCATCGATTCGCCGCCGTAGCCGTTGCGCTCGGGGCGGAAGTCCTCGTCGCCGACCTGCACCCATTCGAACCCGTACTCGGCCGTGAGCCGCGAGCGGATGTCGGCGAACAGGGTCTCCGCCTCAGCCTGCACCTGTTCCAACGACTGCTGCGCCAGTACGTCCTGCGAGTCGGTGCCCTTGATGCCCGGGTAGGCCTCCTCGTGCTTCTGCTCGTCGGACTTCATGCCGTCGTAGCTGCCCGACGCCGAGGTCTGCAGCGCTCCGAGCCCGCCGACGGTGGCGACGTTGACGACGAGCGTGATCGCAAGGGCGACAGCTCCGAGCGTGCGGCCCCGGCCGGTGAACAGGGCGCCGACGATGACCGCGACGACGACGAGCTGCAGGGCGAGCATCGTGACTCCGTAGAGCACGTCCGTGCCGCCGGCCGCGAGCGTGACGAGCAGGATCACCGCGAACAGGAAGCCGGTGATCAGCGCGATCCAGCCGAGGGCGTTCGCGGGCTTCTTCGCCTCCGGCTCGGCGGTCGCCGTGGCGAAAGCACCGGGGACGGCCGGCTGCTGCACGACGGTCGACGACGAGGGACGCCGCGCGTTGCGGTAGCCGCCGGGTGGGGGCACGGGCGGCGCACCCTCGGTGCCGGCGACGTAGCGGGCGCGCTGCTTCTCGTGGTCCATCACCATGGCTTGTCCGTCCCCGAGCCGCCGCCGTCGTCGCCCTGCTGCTGATCCCGCTCCTGAGTGCCCTGTTCGAGCTTGTCCTTGAGCTCCTCGAGCTTGTCCTCGGAGGGCTGCGGCTCCTCCTCCTGCGGCTGCTCCTGCTCCTCGGGCTGCTGTTCCTGCTGCTTCTGCTTGAGCCGGTCCTCGAGGTCGTCCTTGCTCTGCTGCATGTCGCGGTTCGGGTCGGACGACTGCTGCTGCGCCTCCTCGCTGTCGCATTCGGCGGGCATCTCGGTCGTGACCGTCAGTGCCTCGGCGTACAGCTGCGCGGCGCCCGGCCCGTCGCCGTCGGCGCGGGCGGCATCGCCCATCCGCTCGATCACGATCGCGAGGTTGATGCGCACACCGCACACCTCGAGTCCGGTCGCGAGGTCGAGTGCCTCCTCGAGCTTCGCGCGCGCCTCGGGCAGCTGCTCGGCACCGGCCAGCGCCGTTCCCACGTTGAAGGGCGCCTTGTACGGCTCGAACCAGTTCAGGAACTCCTGGCCGTGAGCCGACGCCTCCGAGCCGGCGTAGTCGTCGGCCACGTACGCGCTGATCGACTGGTGCGCGAACGCGTACATGCTCAACAGCTTGCCGACGAAGAGCAGTGCCACGAGCGTCAGCGGCAGCGAGCAGATCGCGATCCACCTGCGGATGCGGCGGCGACGCCGGTTCGACGCGAGAAGAGCGGATGCCGCGTCGGCACGGACGTCGTCAGGTGCGGTCACGGCGGTCATGCGTCACCTCCGTCGGTGCGTGTCGTCTCGCTCCGCTCGCTCGACGACCCGCGGGGACTTCGCTCGCTCAACGACCCGGCGCTCGGGGCGCGGAGGTGGCGGAGGCGGGCGACGAGCATGCTGGCCCGGGCGAGCTCGACGGCGAGCAGGGCGGCGATGACGAGAGCGGCGATCCAGTACAGCTCGATCACGTTGCCGACCTCGCCCGACTCGGCGTAGTTCGTCGTGGTCGACGGCGCCTCGGGCAGGGCGATCCCGGCATCCTCCGTCCGATGCTGGTACGGGATGCCCAGCTGGCCGGCGATCGTCTGGAGGTTCTGCTCGTCGATGGTCGACAGGGCGTTCGCGCCTTCGTACTGGATGTACTCGCCGCTCGCCCCGTCGACGCCGCCGGTGGTGAGGCGCATGGGCCCGCCCTCGGCGGTGCCGTAGCCGAGCACGGCCCCGGCGTCCGTGTACTGCGCGCTGGCGTCGAAAGGCTCGGGCGTCGAGGTCGCAGTCTGCTCGCCGTCGCCGAAATAGAAGACCATGCGCGAGCGGTCGGGCTGCGATTCGGCGGCGTTCGCGAGCGTGTCGGCCAGCAGCTGGTTCGCGATGCCGATAGAGCTGCCGCGCGACTGGCTCGTCACCTCGGGGCGCAGCACGTCGAGCGACGAGATCAGCGCGGTGGTATCCGTGGTCAGCGGCAGGCGCAGGTCGGCCGAGGCGTCGAAAGTGATGAGCGCGAACCGGGCTCCGGGGTACTCGTCGACGATCGACTGCACATCGGCGCGCACCCCGTCGAGTCGGGGCTGGCCGTCGCCCCAGTCCTCGGCGACGATGCTCGCGGTCGTGTCGACGACGAGCACGATGTCGGTGTCGGTCGCGAGGGTCTGTGTCGCCCCTCCGGGGATCCCTGGGCGCAGCAGCATTGTGAAGAGGGCCACGAGCATGACGAGGCGCATGACCCACAGCCCGCGGTCGCGGCCGGGGGCCTTGACGAGGGCGAGCACCCCGATCGCCGCCACCGGAGCGAACAGCAACAGGAGGAGGAAGACGTTGAGGACGGGCTGGAGGATCACAGCTTCACCCTCCAGAGCACGACGATGAACGACAGCATCGAGACGAGCAGCACCACGATCCAGAGGTTCGGGGTGTCGGTCCAGACGACCTGAGCCTGACCCTTCAGCTCGGTTGCCTCCTGCTCCTGCACCTGCGCCACGATGTCCGACACGGTGGTGGTGTCGCGCAGGCCGTAGGCCTGTCCGCCGGTCGCCTCGGCGGCGCGGGTGAGCTCGGCGCTCACGTCGGCATCCTTCCCCTCCACCGGGTTGAGCGCGAACACCCGCACGCCCACGGACTTCGCATACGCGGACGCCTCGTCGAGAGTGACGATCGAGGCGCCGTTGATCTCGTTGTCGGTGGCGAAGATGATCGACCGGGACCGTTCGTCATCAGGGTGGTCGAAGGCCATCGCACAGGCGGCGAGGCCGTCGCCGATGAGCGAGGCGCCGTTGCCGTTGAGCGTGCCCACCCAGTGCTCCGGCACCTCGTCGAGGTAGTCGAAGCTCTCGCGGATGCTCTGCAGATGCTCGCGGATGAACGGGTAGTCGTCGGTGAGGGGGAAGATCTGCACCGGGGAGCTGTTGAAGATCGTGAGCCCGATGCGCTCGCCTTCGAAGTCCTCGAGCAGCTCCTCGAAGACGCTGAGCACCTCGACATCGACCTCGCTCATCGACCCAGACACGTCGAGGCACAGCA
Source organism: Microbacterium sp. LWO14-1.2 (assembly GCF_038397715.1). Taxonomy (NCBI): domain Bacteria; kingdom Bacillati; phylum Actinomycetota; class Actinomycetes; order Micrococcales; family Microbacteriaceae; genus Microbacterium; species Microbacterium sp. LWO14-1.2. Next base: position 1,787,293 of record NZ_CP151633.1, on the reverse strand, counting down.
TGATGTCGCGGCTCGTGTTCACGGGTTGGATCGTCTGGGACGACATCGGCCGCGCGGCGACGACACCCGCAGAGACGACGGCGATGACCCCCAGCAGCAGGATGCCGGAGAGCGCCAGCACGCGTCGGTTCAACGCCTGACGGAACGTCGGCAGGGCACGCAGGCGCTCGGCGCGCGCGACCCTCGCGCGCTCGTGCGCGTCGGTCTTCGCACCCGCGCGCAGACCGAGGAGAACCCCGATCAGGATCGCGACGATCGCGGCGCCCACGACGGCGAGGATCACCCACCCGTTGGCTAGTGCCATGTGCGCACCACCGTCCTGGCGGCCTCGGCACCCGCGAGCGGATCGATCGCGGGACCCTGGCGGAAGATGCTGGGGTAGTAGTGGCGGCCCATCGCGTCGATGAGGGCCGGGTGCACGCCGCGCGCCACGAGGTCGTCGAGCGCGAGCACCGGCGCCTCCAGTCCGCTGTACTCGTTCACGAAGGTGCGGACGACCCGGCTGAGCTCGAAGTTCGCGTTGCGTGCGGAGAGGGTGCGCGCCCGGTAGTCGTCCTCGATGTGCTGGATCGCGTCCAGGTACTCGACCCGCAGCTGCGACAGCACGTCGACCGTCTGCAGTGTGGCGCCCTGCCCGTCACGGACGAGCGTCAGGTCGCGCCGCGGACGCGTCAGGACGATCACCAGCCAGGCGCCGGCGATGAGCAGCAGCAGGATGCCGATCGCGAGCAGCATCCATCCCCAGCCGTACTGCGCGGGAGGGTAGAGCTCGTCAGAGCCGGGCATGCGACCTCCGATTCAGCAGCTGCAGCAGCTGCGAGACGGCGTCGTCCTGATCGGCGAGCACTCCGTGACTGATCTCCATGCGCTTGAGGATCTCGGCGAGCCGCACAGCATCCGCCTCGGTCTGCGCGGTGAGCTCGCGCACGATGTCGAGGTCGCCCTGCACGAAGTCGGGCACCTCCCACATGCTGTCGACGTCGCTGCGGACGGTTCCCGTGGTGTGGTCGAGCACCGGTTCGGCGTCGCGCAGGGTCAGCCACAGGACGTCGTGCTGCACCCGCAGCCGGCGCAGCATCCGCTCCGTCTCGGTGGTGACCGGCGCCTCGTCGGTGATGACGACGACGATCATGCGCCGCGAGATCGTGCGCGTGACGTACGACAGGAGGGCGTCGCGATCGCTGGGAGCCGTGCTGTCGTCGATCGCGCGATCGACCGTGCGCAGCGCGTGCTCGAGAGCGCCCTCGCTGCGTCCCGGCGCCCGTCGGCGCACGCCGTCGGCGTCGCCGGAGACGAGGGTGAAGTCGTCGCCGTGGCGCAGTGCGAGGATGCCGAGCACACCCGTCGCGAGGATCGCCAGGTCCTTCTTCGAGCGCTCGTCGCGGGCGAGCGCCGCCATCGACCGTCCGGTGTCGACCACGAACATCACCGTGTGCATGCGCTGCGCGCGGTGGCGCTTCACGAGCGGGGTGCCCAGCCGGGCCGTCGCGCGCCAGTCGATGTCGCGCACCTGATCGCCGTACTCGTACTTGCGCAGGTCTTCGAAGTCGAGGCTGCGCCCGTGCAGCAGCGACGCGTACGCGCCGTCGAGCGCGTGCAGCGACTTGCGCGACGAGTGGATGAAGAGCTTGCTCTTCACCTGCGTGATCAGGCTGGGCATGGGGGCGTCAGGGAGTGGGGACGGCGCCGAAGATCTGGTCGATGATCTCCTCGCTGCGGATGCCCTCGGCGTCGGCCTCGAACGTCAGCAGCACACGGTGGCGCAGCACGAGGTGACGCAGCGAGCGGATGTCCTCCGGCAGCACGTGACCGCGACCGTTGATCAGGGCCAGCGCGCGCGCCGCCTGCAGGAACGCGATGCTCGCGCGGGGGCTGGCTCCGTACTTGATGTAGCGGGCGCGCTCTTCGCCGATGTACGGCGCGGGGTTCCGCGTGACGTAGGCGATCGACACGATGTAGTTGCGGATCGCCGGGTCGACGTAGATGCGCGAGGCGACGTCCTGCAGCATGTGCACGTCGTCGAGGGTGATCGCGCTCTCCACGTGGCGCTCTGGATCGAGCACGCCGGAGTCGATGCGTCCGAGGATCTCGAACTCGTCGGCCGGGCTCGGGTACTCGACGATCTCCTTGAGCAGGAAGCGGTCCATCTGCGCCTCGGGCAGCTCGTAGGTGCCCTCCTGCTCGATGGGGTTCTGCGTCGCGATGACGAGGAACGGCTTCGGCAGCGGGTGGATCTCGCCGCCGATCGTCGTCTGGTGCTCCTGCATCGCCTCGAGCATCGCGCTCTGGGTCTTCGCGCTCGAACGGTTGATCTCGTCGAGCAGCACGAAGTTCGCGTGCACCGGACCGAGCACGGTGCGGAACGAGCCGGTCGCGGCGTCGTAGATCTGGTTGCCGGTGATGTCGCTGGGTAGCAGGTCGGGCGTGCACTGGATGCGCTTGAACTGCGCCTTCACGGTGTCGGCCAGGGTGCTCGCGGCAGTGGTCTTCGCGAGACCCGGCACGCTCTCGAGCAGGATGTGCCCTCCGGCGATGAGCGAGATGAGCAGACTCGTACGCAGGCGCTCCTGGCCGACCATCTTCGCCGAGTACGCGTCGGACACGGTTTTCAGCACGGCGCTCGCGCGGCGCAGCTCGGCGTCGGTCGGCGCTTCGGATCGCTTCGACGCCGAGGGCGAAGCGGGAGGAGCGGGCTGAGCAGCGCTCGCCTCGGCGCGCGTGGCCGGGGCCGCGGGCGGAGCCGGAGGTGCGGGCGGGGCCGCCGAGGCCGACGGGGCGGGCGGAGGCGGCGGGGTGGAACCCGCGGGGCTGCCAGGTGCGTAGGGCTCGTTCACAGGTCTCCTCGTTCCCTCGGGGACGCGTCGACGTTCCCCCGCGACCAGCGTAACGGCATCCGTTCGTGCGCCTCCGGCCCTCGAATGGGGACTTCTCCCCATGCCCGTCGGATCAGGCGGAGGTGACGGATGCTGCGCGGCGGCGTCCTACCCAGACGACGAGGCAGGCGACGCCGATGATGGCGACCGCGATGCCGACGATGTAGCCGGCGACGCCGAGGTACTCGCCCGGGACCTTGTGCGGGTTGAGGAAGGGGTAGGGGTACCACCACGCTTCGCCGGTGGACGGCGAGATGACCAGGTTGGCGCGGATCATCGTGTACGCGGCCCACACGAGCGGGAAGATCGCCGAGATGAAGACGGTGCTCCACGGCAGCGCCCTGCGCCGAGGGGCGAAGAGCACGTCGAGCAGGAGCACCAGCGGGAAGACGACGTGCAGCACCTCGTTCGACCAGGGCACCGTGACGCCCTGGGGCAGTTCGATGCCGCGCAGCAGGGTGTTGTAGACGATGCCCGTGACGATCATGTATGTGCTGGCACACACGAGCAGGATGGCGAGCCACGAGGGCTCCTTCTCGTCGTCGCGCCGGTGCCGGATGGCCCAGATCGCGGCGATGATGAACGTCACCGCGGCGATCACGTTGGAGTCGATCGTGAAGAAGCTGAAGAAGTTGGCCCAGATCGTGGGCAGGTGGCTTCCCCACGGGGTCGGATCGCTCATCGCGATCTGCAGGGTGAGCGACAGCTGGGCGATCACGGCGGCGAGGCCGAGCGCTGCGGATGCCAATCGGACGTAGGGCCACCAGGTCTTCATACTTCCTCCCGCGCACACACTATCGACATGCGGAGAAATCGGGCCTGAGCAGGCGGGCCGCGCTGGCACGGGGGCGACGGATGCCGTTCCGGTCGGCCGGACGCGCGTCGTTCGGCCGACCGTGGCGCGTCCGGCCGATGAAGGGCGATCCGCCGCGCGAAGAGAGGTGGCTCAGCTCCCGCGCTGCCGCCAGCGCATGCGGGTGACGAGCACACCGAGCAGACACAGTGCTCCGCCGAGGAACATGAGCGGCGTGGGGACCTCGCCGAGGATCGCCCACGACAGCAGGATCGCGATGGCCGGTACGACGTAGGTCGTGGCCGAGGTCTGCCCCGCGGTGCTGCGCTGCAAGACGTACGCCCAGGTGGTGAAGGCGATCGCCGTCGGGAAGATGCCGAGGTACACGACCCACAGCGTCGAGTCGAGTGGAGCGGTCTGCACGGCATCGATGAGACTGCCGGTCCAGGGGAGGAGGGCGACTGTGCCGGCGACAGCGCCGAGGAACGTCAGCGTCGTCGCATCCGATCCCGCGTTCAGCAGGCGCTTCTGCAGCAGTGTGCAACCCGCGTACATGACCGCCGCGAGCAGGGCGAGCAGCAGCCCCGTGAGGTCAGGTCCGGCGGACGTCGACGAGTTCATGCCGATCAACACGACCCCGAGGAACGCTACCGGCGCGCCGATCAACAGCGGCTTCGGAAACCCCTCGCGCAGGAAGAGTCCGCTGAAGACGACGACCATGAGCGGTGCGAGGTTCACCACCATTGCCGCGGTGCCCGCGTCGAGCGTGCGCTCGGCCGCGTTGAGAGCGAGGTTGTAGACGCAGAACCAGCCCACGCCCCACACGGCGATCAGCCACCAGTTCCTGCGCGCGGGAAGACGGATGCCGTGGCGCACCGCGATGACAGCCAGCACGAGACTGCCGACGGCCATGCGCAGCAGCGCGAGCGCCCCGGGGTCGAAGTGCGGACCCGCTCCGCGGATGCCGATGAACGCCGACGCCCACAGCACGACCGTGACCAGCGCGGCCACGAGCACGAGCGGCCCCTGGCGGCGGGGTGTCGCGAGCGTCGCGTCGCTGGGGAGATCAGTCTTCGGCATCCTCCGATCGTGGCACCGGCCACCGACATCGGTCGATGCGGGCGAGTGACAGCATCCGTCGGTTTCCCGCCAGGTGATCGGGTGTCACCGAAGCCGCGCCCCCATTACCGTGGGCGAGACGGGGTGATGCTCACGCGGGCACGCACGAGAGGTGGGGAGCGGCCATGACCGATGAACGAGCCGACCAGGTGACGCCGTCACCGTACAACGCGTCGCTGCTGGCGGAACTGTCAGAGATTTTCGAGTCGTACGGGCGAGCGACAACGAGTCTGGAGGACATCCAGTCCTTCGCCTCGAATCGGCAGTGGCTGTTCGAGAACGATCGCTCAGGGGTCGCCGACGCGGTTCGCGCCTTGATCGCCGAGCTCGAGCACATCCAGTACGTAGTCCCCGACGAAGACGAGCGTGTCGAAGCGCGTCGAGTCCTCGACGCATTCGTTCAGAGATTCCTTCCGCGAAGCTGAGGCGAACCCGAGGCAGCGACTTCGGCTGTTCGGCCGCGCCCGGGTGGTGGCCAGGCTCACCCGAAACAGCCCTGAAACCACGCTTCGGTAGGATGGGACCGCCCGAAGAGGGCCAGCTCATCAGCCGGTGCGAACCCGGCGTCAGCAAGGGGGACACCCATGCCAGGAATCGTGATCGTCGGCGTCCAGTGGGGCGATGAGGGCAAGGGGAAGGCCACCGACCTGCTCGGTGAGCGCACCGACTGGGTGGTGAAGTTCAACGGCGGCAACAACGCCGGGCACACCGTCGTCGTCGGCAACGAGAAGTACGCGCTGCACCTGCTGCCCTCCGGCATCCTGTCCCCGGGCGTCACGCCCGTGATCGGCAACGGCGTCGTCATCGATCTCGAGGTGCTGTTCAGCGAGCTCGAGGCGCTCGGCGCCCGCGGCATCGACGTCTCACGGCTGAAGGTGAGCGCGAACGCGCACATCATCACCGCCTACCACCGCACGCTCGACAAGGTCACCGAGCGCTTCCTCGGCAAGCGCAACATCGGCACGACCGGCCGCGGTATCGGCCCGGCGTACGCCGACAAGATCAACCGCGTGGGCATCCGCGTGCAGGATCTGTTCGACGAGAACATCCTGCGTCAGAAGGTCGAGGGCGCGCTCGACCAGAAGAACCACCTGCTCGTGAAGGTCTTCAACCGCCGTGCGGTCACGGTCGACGAGATCGTCGAGGAGCTGCTGTCGTACGCCGAGCGCCTGCGCCCGATGGTCGCCGACACCGGCTACCTGATCGCCGAGGCGCTCGACCGCGGCGAGGTCGTCGTGTTCGAGGGCGGCCAGGCCACCATGCTCGACATCGACCACGGCACGTACCCGTTCGTCACCTCGTCGACCGCGACGGCGGCCGGCGCGGCATCGGGTTCGGGTGTCGGCCCCGGCGCACTCGACCGCATCGTCGGCATCGTCAAGGCCTACACGACCCGGGTCGGCTCTGGTCCGTTCCCGACCGAGCTGTTCGACGAGCAGGGCGAGTGGCTGCGCTCGCGCGGCTTCGAGTTCGGCACCACCACCGGGCGCCCGCGCCGTGTGGGCTGGTACGACGCCCCGATCACCCGTTACGCGACGCGCGTCAATGGCATCACCGATCTCGTGCTCACGAAGCTCGACATCCTCACCGGCCTCGAGGAGATTCCGGTGTGCGTCGCCTACGACGTCGACGGCGAGCGCTTCGACGAGGTGCCGGTCAACCAGACCGACTTCCACCACGCGACCCCGATCCTGGAGTACTTCCCCGGGTGGTCGGAGGACATCTCCACCGCGCGCACCTTCGACGACCTGCCGAAGAACGCCCAGGACTACGTGCTCGCCCTGGAGGGCATGAGCAACACACGCATCTCGGTGATCGGCGTGGGCCCGGAGCGCGACCAGGTCGTCGTCCGCCACGACCTGCTCGACTGATCCGCGCATGACCCGTTTCTGGCTCGGCGGCTACGGTGCCGCGATGGGCGGCTCCGCCGACGGCATCGGCCTTCTCGCCGGCGACGAGCAGACCCCGACGAAGCTCTCGTACCGGGGCGCGGTCACCGAGACCCCGTCGCCGTCCTGGCTCGCGCAGCATCCCACCCTCGACGTCGTCTACGCGGCGCTGGAGGGGGATGCCGCGGTGCAGGCGTTCCGCCGAACCGGCGAGTCCACGCTGCAGCCGCTCGGCGAGCCGGTCGAGTCCGGTCAGTACGTCTGCCACGTCGCGGTGTCGCCCTCGGGCGGCTACCTCGTGGCGAGCTGCTACGGCGACGGTCGCGTGGTGCGCATCGGGATCGCTCCCGACGGGAGCCTGGTGCCGGATGCCGCGAACAAGGCCGCCGAACTCCGCGCCGCCCTGCTCGGCGAACCCGCCGAGACCGCGGCCCCGGCGGGCGTCGCGGCCGCGGCATCCGACCCCTATGCGGGTGCGCTCACGGCGACCGGCGATCCCCGGGTGTCGCATGCCCACGCCGCGGCGTTCCTCGCCGACGGACGCATCGCCACGACCGACCTCGGCTTCGACCTCGTACGCATCTGGCGGGCCACGGCCGGCGGTCTCGTGCTCGACCACGAGATCACCCTGCCGCAGGGCACCGGTCCGCGGCACATGGTCGTGCACCCGAGCGGGCACCTGCACGTCGTGACCGAGTACTCCTGCGAGGTCTTCACTCTCGCCGCGGGTCCCGACGGCACCTGGAGCGTCGTGTCGTCGGTGCTGTCGAGCCCGATCGCGCAGGTGGGCGTCGACTTCCCCGCCGAGCTCGCCCGCACCCGCGACGGGCAGTTCCTGTACACGGCGCTGCGCGGCAGCAACACGATCGCCGCCCTGCGGGTGCGCGGAGCGGGCGAGAGCCTCGAGCCGGTCGCTCTCGCCGACGCGGGGGTCGACTGGCCGCGGCATCACCTCGTGCACGAGGGCAAGCTGCTCGTCGCGGGGCAGCGCTCCGACACGATCGCGCTGCTCGACCTCGACGAGCGCACGGGCGCGCCCCTCGGCATCCGTCATGAGGCGCAGGTCCCGACGCCGACCCACTTCCTGCCCGTGCGCTGACGCTGGCGCCCTCCACTTCGCGTGCCGACCCGCCCGGATCGGCGGCCGCGGAACAAACCCCGTGACTCGGCGTTGGTTCTGAGCAAGACTGGCCACGGAGAGGGGCATCGCATGACTGCCGAGAACACCGACGAATACGACCTGATCGTGCTGGGAGGCGGACCGGTGGGCGAGAACGTCGCCGACCGTGCCGTGCAGGGCGGTCTGACCGCGATCATCGTGGAGAGCGAGCTCGTCGGGGGCGAGTGCTCCTACTGGGCGTGCATGCCGTCGAAGGCTCTGCTGCGTCCGGCCCAGGCGCTGCGCGCGGCCAAGAAGGTCGGCGGCGCGGCCGAGGCCGTCACGGGCGAGCTCGACGTGCGCGCGGTCTTCGACCGCCGCGATTCGTTCACGAGCAACTGGTCGGACGACGGACAGGTGAAGTGGCTCGACTCGGCGGGCATCGATCTGGCCCGCGGCCACGGACGGCTCACGGGCGAGCGCGAGGTCACGGTGACGGATGCCGAGGGCGGCACGCGCGTGCTGCGAGCCCGTCATGCGGTCGCGATCAGCACGGGGACGGATGCTGCGGTGCCACCGGTCCCTGGTCTGCGCGAGGCCCAGCCCTGGACGAGCCGGGAGGCGACCAGCGCCGAGGAGCTGCCGGATTCGCTCGCGGTGATCGGCGGGGGCGTGGTCGCCGTCGAGATGGCGACCGTCTACGCGTCGCTGGGCACGAAGGTGACCGTCATCGCCCGCAGCGGCCTGCTCGGCGCGTTCGAGTCGTTCGCGGGTGAGCGGGTGGCCGCGGGGCTCGCGGAGCTCGGCGTCGACGTGCGCACCGACACCGGTACCGCGAACGTCACGCGCACCGACGACGGTGTGGTGATCGACCTCTCCGACGGTTCGACGGTCACGACCGCCGAGGTGCTCGTCGCCACCGGACGCACTCCGCGCAGCGGCGACATTGGCCTCGACACCGTCGGGCTCGAGCCCGGCCGGTACATCGAGGTCGACGACACCTTGCGCGTGCCCGGCTCCGACTGGCTGTACGCCGTGGGCGACGTCAACGGCCGCGTGCTGCTGACGCACCAGGGCAAGTACCAGGCGCGGGCGGCGGGCGACGTGATCGCGGCGCGCGCGAAGGGGGATGCCGTCGACGACGCGCCCTGGGGTCGTCACGTCGCGACCGCCGACCACGCCGCTGCGCCTCAGGTCACGTTCTCGTACCCCGAGGTCGCGTCGGTCGGGCTCACCGAGGCCGAGGCCCGCAAGGCCGGGCACGAGGTCGCCGTGGTCGACTACGACCTCGGCGGGATCGCCGGAGCGAGCGTCTACGAGGACGGTTTCGACGGTCACGCGCGCCTCGTGATCGACGCCGAGCGCGACGTCGTGCTCGGCGCCACGTTCGTCGGACCCGAGGTCGCCGAGCTCGTGCAGGCGGCGACCGTGGCGGTCGTCGGCGAGGTGCCGATCTCCCGCCTCTGGCACGCCGTTCCGGCGTATCCGACCATCAGCGAGATCTGGCTGCGCCTGCTCGAGGAGTACGGCAGGCAGTCCGCCTGATCGCGCTGCCGGCGCGGAGCAATCCGTTCCGATCCCCGTGCCGAACAGGCGAGGGACTTTGTTTCCCACATTGACGACCCCTCGCGCAACCCCGAGCGGATGTCGTACACCTCGGTTACGCTCATACCCACATCCCAGGAGGCAGAACCATGAAGGCTGTACTCGCAGGAACCGTCATCGCCGAAGCAGACGAGAGTGACCTCGCGCGCATCGAAGGCAACTGGTATTTCCCGCCCGCATCGATCACCGAGGGCGCGCTCGTCGAGAGCCCGACGCCGTACACATGCCCGTGGAAGGGCGCAGCGCAGTACTTCTCCGTGCAGGCCGGCGGCGAGCTGCACGAGGACTACGCGTGGTCGTACCCGACCCCGTATCCGTCGGCGTTCGACCGGGTGGGCAAGGACTTCTCCGGCTTCGTGGCCTTCGATCCCCGCGTGCAGATCGAAGCATGACCGCCGTGTGCCGGCGCCGGGGCGCCGATGCCCGACTCGTCGATCGACCGACTGGAGTACAGCCATGATCGAATTCCGCAACGTCACGAAGAAGTTCCCCGGCGGCGCCGTCGCCGTGAACGACTTCAGCCTGGTTCTGCCATCGCGTAAGACGACCGTCTTCGTCGGGTCGTCCGGATGCGGCAAGACCACCCTGCTCCGCATGATCAACCGCATGGTGGAGCCGACCTCGGGAGAGGTCGAGATCGACGGAGAGAGCGTTCTGGCGGGCGATCCCGTCGCTCTGCGCCGCAGCATCGGCTACGTGATGCAGAACTCCGGCCTCATGCCGCACTTCACGGTGATCGACAACGTCGCCACGGTCCTCCGCCTCAACGGCGTGAAGAAGGCCGACGCGCACAAGCGCTCACGCGAGCTGCTCGACACGGTGGGCCTCGACCAGGCGCTGGCCGAGCGCTACCCGAGCCAGCTGTCGGGCGGGCAGCAGCAGCGTGTCGGCGTGGCCCGCGGGCTCGCGGCCGACCCGAACATCCTGCTCATGGACGAGCCGTTCGGCGCCGTCGATCCGATCGTCCGCGCCGACCTGCAGCAGGAGACACTGCGTCTGCAGCACGAGCTCGACAAGACCGTCGTGTTCGTGACTCACGACATCGACGAGGCCTTCCTCCTCGGCGACCAGGTGGTGATCCTCGACAAGGGTGCGCGCATCGTGCAGGTGGGCAGCCCGAGCGAGATCATCGAGAACCCGGCCGACGACTTCGTCGCCTCGTTCATCGGCGCCGACCGGGGCCGCCGCGCGCTGCACCTCAAGCAGACTCCGCACGGCACCGTCGTCGTGGACTCGGAGGGCCGCACGCAGGGTGCGATCGTGGCGGATGCCGAGACGTCCGACGGTCCGCTCTCCGGGCCCGACACCGCCGCCCTCGACGCGGTGCAGGGCGGTCACCCGTGAACTGGGTCGGCGACAACCTCGGGCTGATCCTCGATCTGACTCTGGTGCACCTGCGCCAGAGCATCATCCCGATCGTGCTCGGGTTCGTGCTGTCGCTGCCGCTCGGCTGGGTCGCCTGGCGATTCCGTCTCGTGCGCGGACCGATCATCGTGCTCACGGGCCTGCTGTACACGATCCCCTCCCTGGCGCTGCTGATCCTACTGCCGGCGACGCTCGGGTACTCGGCGACGGAGGAGCCGAACCTCGTCGTGGCGCTGACGATCTACGCCATCGCGATTCTCGTGCGCGCGGTCTCCGACGGGCTCGATTCCGTCGACGACGACGTGCGCCAGGCGGCGACGGCCACGGGCTTCGCGCCGTTCCGCCGCTTCTGGGCCGTCGAGTTCCCGCTCGCCGGACCCGTGATCCTCGCCGGACTGAGGGTCACTGCCGTGAGCACGATCTCGCTCGCCACGGTGGGCACGCTCATCGGTGTCACGAACCTGGGGTACCTCTTCACGAACGGTCTCGAGCGCCGCATCATCGCCGAGGTGTTCGCCGGGGTCATCGCGGTCGTGATCATCGCGCTCGTGATCGACCTGATCCTGCTGCTGCTCGGACGCGCCCTGATGCCGTGGACCCGCGTCGCGACGAAGACGCCCGCCGCTCGCGCCATCGCCGTGGGGGCTCCCGCATGAACCTCTTCCTCGAAGCCTTCGCCTGGATGTTCGCCCCCGAGCAGTGGACGGGCAATTACGCGCTGCCGAAGCTGCTCGGCCAGCACCTCGCGCTCACCGCGATCTCCGTCCTGATCGCCGCGGCCATCGCGCTGCCGATCGGGTGGCTCATCGGTCACACCGGCAAGGGGCGCGAGATCGCCGTCGCGGTGTCCGGCGCGGCCCGCGCGATCCCCGCTTTCGGACTCCTGATCCTCCTCGTGCTGCTCCTCGGCGTGCTGCGGATCCCCGAGGCCGCCGTCATCACCTTCGTCCTGCTGGCGATCCCGTCGCTCCTCGCCGGGGCCTACACGGGACTCGAAGCCATCGACCGTCGGGTGATCGACGCCGCGAAGTCGATGGGCATGACGGGATGGCAGGTGTTCTGGAAGGTCGAGGTGCCTCTCGGGCTGCCTCTGCTGGTCGGCGGCATCCGATCCGCGCTCCTCCAGGTGATCGCCACCGTGACGATCGCCGCCTACGTCAACCTGGGCGGTCTCGGCTACCCCATCATCCAGGGCATCCCGCTGCGCCGGTTCGACCAGGTGCTCGCGGGCGCTCTCCTCGTCGCCGTGCTCGCTCTCATCGTCGACCTGATCCTCGCCGCCGCGCAGCACGCCGCGGTCCCTGCCGGGCTCCGCGCCGGGCGTCCGACACGGCGACGTGCCCGCGCCGACTCCGCCGCGACGGCATCCGCTCCCGCCACCGCCTGATCCGGCGGTTCGACGCACACGAACCCTTCGTCACACAGCAGCAGTACCCAGAGAAGAGGAATCCCATGTTCACAGCACGAGGCAAGCGCTCGGTCTTCGCCGTCGGCCTGGTCGCCGCGGCGGCTCTCGCCCTGTCGGCCTGCTCGTCGAGCAACCCGCTCGACGAGCCCAGCGACTCCGGCGACAGCTCGGGCAGCGGCGACACCATCGTCGTCGGCTCGCAGGCGTACTACTCCAACGAGATCATCGCCGAGATCTACGCTCAGGCGCTCGAGGCCAAGGGCTTCGACGTCGAGAAGAAGCTCAACATCGGTCAGCGCGACGCGTACATGCCCGACGTCGAGTCCGGCGCGATCAACGTCTTCCCCGAGTACACGGGCAGCCTGCTCGAGTACCTTTCCGACGACGAGGTCACCGTCACGAGCCCCGAGGACGTCTACACCGCTCTCGGCGACGCGCTGCCCGACGGCCTCACGGCGCTCGACTTCGCCGAGGCCACCGACCAGGACTCCTACACGGTGCTGAAGAGCTTCGCCGAGGAGAACGACCTGAAGACGATCGGCGACCTGAAGAACGTGTCGTCGCAGGTGACGATCGGCGCCGCTCCCGAGTTCGAGCAGCGTCCGTACAGCCCGGCTCGCGCCAAGGAGGTCTACGGCGTCGACCTGACGTTCTCGGCCACCGGCCAGACCACGCTCGAGTCGCTGCTCGCCGGTTCGATCCAGGTGGCCGACATCTACACGGCCGACCCGGCGTTCGAGACCGAGGACATCGTGGCCCTGGAGGACCCCGAGAACCTCATCATCTCGTCGAACGTCGTGCCGATCGTCTCGAGCGACATCGCCGATGAGGTGTCGGATGTCCTGAACGCGATCAGCGCGAAGCTCACCGGTGAGGAGCTCGTCGCCCTCAACGTGCAGAGCACGGTCGACCAGAAGTCGTCGGCCGACATCGCGAAGCAGTGGCTCACCGACAACGACCTCATCTGAGTCGCAGAGCCTGACGGAAGTGCCCGGGTCTCAGGACCCGGGCATTTCTGCGTCCCCGTGCGTGCGCCGCGCTCACCCCCCCCCCCCCCCCGCGCCGAGACCCACCACCCCCGCCGAGACCCACCCTGCGCAACGTCGCTGAGGGTGGGTCTGGACGCGCGTGGTGGGTCTCGGCGGGCGGGCGAGCGCGGGCAGAGCGGCTAGACGCGGGCGTCCTGCCTCGGCACCCACACCTGCTTGATGATGATGAGGATGGATGCCGCGACCGGCACCGCCACGAGGGCTCCGAGCAGGCCGAGCAGCGTGCCGCCTGCGAGCGCCCCGATCACGACGAGGGATCCGGGGATCGAGATCGCGCGGTTCATGACGCGGGGCGTGATGACGTAGGCCTCGATCTGCATGTACACGAGGTAGATGATCGCGAACACGAGCGCGGCGACGGGGTTCGTGAACAGCGCGAGACTGGTTCCGATGATCCAGAACAGCACGGATCCGACGAGCGGGATCAGGGTGATGCAGAACGCGACCGTGGCCATGAGCGGCGGGAACGGCAGGCCGAGGAACAGGTACAGCAGGAACGCCAGGATCGCGTTGCAGAACGCGAGGATCACCATTCCCATGACGTAGCCGCCCACCGAGTCGGTGATCTGGTCGGTGATGTCGCTCGCCCGCGCACGGTCGCGCGCCGGGACCAGGCGCAGCAGGCCGGACTTGATGGTCGGCAGGGTGGCGACGAAGTACAGGGTGAGCACGAGCACGACGATGATGCCCGAGATGGCCGAGGCGATGCTCGCACCGACCTGCAGGGCTCCTCCCCCGATCACAGCGATGTTGCCCGGGTCGGTCAGGAACTTCTGCACGTCGGCGACGAGGTCCTCGAACTGGTCGCCGAACTGCCGCTCCAGGGTCGCGTAGATGTCGGACCGGGTGAACTCGGCGATCATGCCGGGCACCGAGCGCACGAAGCTCGCGATCTGGTCGACGACGATCGGCACGACCATCCACAGCAGCAGGCCCGCGACGACGATCAATGCCAGGATCACCGCCACCACCGACAGTGCGCGCGAGAGTCCGCGGCGTTCGAGGAACCGCACCGACGGGTCGAGGCCCAGGGCTGCGAAGAGTGCGAGGGCGATGTAGATGAGCACGGTGGAGAGATTCGACAGGGCGAGGCCGAGCAGCACGGCCGCGAGGCCGCCGAGCGTGACAAGGAAGCCGAACACGAACGGACGGTCGATGCGTGTCCAGAACGAGCGACTGGGCGTCATCGGCTCGACGACCTCGGCGGGGGCAGCGGTCGCCGCCGTGACGTCTCCGGCTCCGGCATCCTCGGTCGCCGCAGATTCCGTCTCGGGGCTCTCGATCCCGGCGGACGACGGCGGCATCTCCGTCCGTTCGGATGCCGCGCCCTCCGCGCTCTCGGACCGGGATCGCTCGTCATCGCTCATGTACTCACGATAGCGGCCGGGGTGGCTGCGCCTTCGGCATCCGAGGTCACCCGCAGGGTCGTCCAGGCCCGTGTTTCCGTAGAGTAGGGGCATGACCGCCGCCGAAGATCCCCGCGCTGAACTCCTCCGACTGCGCTCGAGCATCGACAACATCGATGCCGCTCTCATCTTCATGCTCGCGGAGCGTTTCCGTGCCACACAGCAGGTCGGCCGACTCAAGGCAGAGCACGAGATGCCGGCATCCGATCCCGGGCGTGAGGAGCAGCAGGTCGCGCGGCTGCGGGCGCTCGCGGAGGAGGCGCACCTCGATCCGGAGTTCGCGGAGAAGTGGTTCAACTTCGTGGTGGCCGAGGTGATCCGCCATCACACGGAAGCCGCCGGAGGGCGGTGACGGGTCTTCCGGGCGAGCGACGGTGTGTGCAGCACTCACTCGCCCGGAACCCGACTTAGTTCATTGACTAAACTATGTAAGAGGTTACGCAGACGGTCCCGAACTGTCAACCGTTCTCCCGCACAGGAATCGCCCCATGCTCAACGCCGATGACGCACTCGACACCCAAGCGGCGGTACGGCGTGCGAACGTCCGCAGGGCGCTGCAGCTCGTGTTCGACGCCCCCGGCACCCAGACACGCGCCGGCATCTCGCGCGCCACGGGGCTCACGGCTGCCACGGCGTCGTCGCTCGTCGCCGAGCTCCTCGACGACCGCCTGATCGTCGAGGGCGCGCAGGCCGCGAGCACCGGCGGCAAACGTGCGACGACGCTCGACATCGACGCCGACCACCACCTCATCCTCGTGGTGATCCTGCGACCCACCGATGCGAGGATCACCCTGATCTCGCTCGCCGGAGGAGAGATCGACGCGCGGCGCGTGGACTTCACCGACGGCACGCGCGAGCGGATGCTGGCGACTGCGCTCGCCTCGGTCGCCGACGACTACGGCGACCGCCTCCTCATCGCCGCGGTGCAGCTGCCGGGCACCACCGACGGACGCACCGTGCTCGAGAGCGTGCAACTGGACTGGCGCGATGTTCCGCTCGCCGAACGCCTCGAGACGGTCCTCGGCGCACCGGTGCTCCTCGTGAACGACGTGGATGCCGAGGCCATCGCCGAGGCGGGAGCCGATGGTCCGCGCTCGGGTCATCGACTCTTCATCCATGTCGGCGGCGGCATCGGCGCCGCAGTCACGCTCGACGGCGAGCTGGCTCCGGGCCCCCGCCATCGTGCCGGCGAGATCGGGCACGTGCAGGTGGTGTTCGGCGAGGCGGCCCGCGCCTGCCGCTGCGGTCGGACCGGATGCCTGGAATCCGCCGCCGCACTCGGGCCCATGCTCGGGCAGGACTTCTCGGACGCGCTCGACGTCGACGAGATCAGGGCGCTCGTGGCCCGCGCCGACCAGCGCGACCTCGACGAGGGGGCCCGCGCGCTGGCCAGGGCGATCAAGCTGCTCAGCGCGCTGCTGGATCCGGCCGAGATCGTGATCGGCGGACCGGGGGCCGTGCTCGGCGACCGCTTCCTCGACCTGGTCCGCGCGGAGACCGACTATGCGGCGACGGGCACCGCGCAGGTGCCTGTCCGATACGCCGATCCCGCGATCTCCCTCGCGGCAGGGCCCGCGCAGGCCGCCCTCACGGCATCCCTCGGGGTGCGATGGATGCCGCCGCAGCTGCCCCGGCATCCGTAGTCCTCCTGGCGCGGGTCGCGCGGCACGCTCAGAGACCGTCGCCCTCGAACCAGTGCTCCTGCCAGCGCCAGTCGATGGGGTCGGAGACCCGCTGGTAGCGGATGTCGGTGGAGAGCCGGATGCGTGACCGGGGATCGACGTTGTCGGTCGACGCGTGCACGATGTGCGCGGAGTGCACCATGACGTCGCCGGCGCGGTAGTCGGCGACCAGCCAGCGCGCGTCGTACTCGTCGGCCAGGGAGGGGAGGTCGGCGGTGATCGAGGCCGCCGGCAGGCGCAGCGTGCCGGCCCGCTCCTGCGCCATCACCCGATGGTGGCTGCCCTCGAGGTAGGCGAGGCCGCCGGTCTCGACACTGCAGTCGCCGAGCGGGATCCACATCGACAGCACCCGGTCCGTGCCTTCGCGCAGGTACACGAGGTCGTAGTGAGCCTGCGTGGCGGTGCCGATTCCGCTCTCCCCGGGGCGGGTGTGCCGGATGATGCGGCGTCGGTGCAGGTGCACGTCATCGCCGAGGAACCACCGGAACCAGTCGCGGATCGACGGATGCGTCGTCAGTGCCGCGTACCTGTCGCCCGGCACGATCTCGTCGAACAGCAGCCGGCGGGTGAGGGCGCCGTCGACCGGCCCTCCCGCGTCCACACCCTCGTGGATGCCGTCGACGTCGACCAGACCCGTCGGGGCGAGGGTCTCGAAGTAGTACCGGCGGAAGCCCTCGACGAGATCCGCGTCGAGGTGCTGGGTCAGGTAGAGGTATCCATCGCGGCGCAGACGCTGCCACAGAGCATCCCGGTCGCGGCGCTCGCCGACAGGCACGGCGTCGAGTCGTCCCAGTCGGCCGGGGCTCTCGTCGAGGATGTAGCCGTTGGAGGTGATCATGCATCGAGTCTTCTCGCAGTAGCACGATCGAGCCATGCAATCCGATGACATCTGCTTGTACTTTCGGGGTTCGCTCACGACACTAGGAGGATTATGCAGAACTGGGCGATCTACGCGACCCCGGCTCGCACGCTCACCGACGTGACGATCGCGTGCCTCGGCGCCGGCGAGTACTCGGGTCGGAACGAGGGATTCCGCGACCGGCAGCTGCGATCGCACGCCGCCGTCGTGGTGAGCGAGGGCAGCGGGTGGTACTCGAGTCCGCTCACCGGCGATGTGCGCGTGGACGCACCTGCGCTGCTGTGGCTCTTCCCCGGTGTCGTGCACGGGTACGGCCCGCAGCGATCCGGGTGGACCGAGCACTGGGTGCTGTTCTCGGGGGCGGCCACCCGTGCGCTCGACGAGTTGGGTGCGTGGCGGCGGGCGAAGCCGATCGTCCCGCTCGACGGGGTGCCCGACTCGCTGCGTCCGACGTTCGACACCCTGCACTCGGAGCTCGCCGACAGCGGCTCGGCCGCTGCGCTGCGAGCATCCGCCGCCGGTTATGCCTGGATCGCCGAGCTCGCCGCGGCCACCATGCCCGACGCGGCTCCCGACCTCATCGAGGCGTTCACCCGGGGTGCGGCACGCCAGATCCCGATGGAGACCCGTGCGCGCGAGCTCGGCCTGAGCGTCGGCCAGCTGCGGGCTGCCGCCGTCGCGGCGACCGGGCTCACGCCCCTGCAGCTGCTCATCGACTCGCGGCTCGCGCGGGCGCAGTCCCTGCTCGTCGAGACCGATCTCGAGGTCGGAGCGATCGCACGCCAGGTCGGCTTCGACGATCCGTCGTACTTCTCGCGCCAGTTCACGCAGCGGCTCGGGCGCTCACCGAGCCTGTTCCGTGACGAGCAGAGGCGGATGCCGTTGCCCGCCGGCATGCAACCGGAGCAGGTTCTGCGGTGAAGCGACACTTCTGCGGCCATCCCGACCTTGCGCGGCCGCAGAAGTGACCGATGGCCGCAGAAGTGACGAGCCTCGCGCCGCTACTTGACGCTGCCGGCGGTGAGGCCGCCGACGAGGCGCTTCTCGATGAGCATGAACAGGATGACGACGGGCAGGATGGCGACGATGGAGACGCCGAACACGTACTGCCAGCTCGTCTCGTACTGACCGACGAACTTCGTGAGGGCGACGGACAGCGGCTGGTTCTTGTCGGTGGAGAGGATGACGAGAGACGCGGCGAACTCGTTCCAGCAGGCGACGAACGTGAACACGATCGCCGTGACGATGCCGGGCCAGACGAGCGGCAGGTTGATCTTGAACAGCACGGTGAAGCGTCCGGCGCCGTCGATCTGCGCGGCCTCGTCGACCTCTTTGGGGATGCCGGCGAAGAACGAGTGCATGATCCACACCGCGAACGAGAGGTTGAAGGCGGCGTTGATGAAGATCATGGCTGCCCAGGTGTCGCCGAGGCCGAGGGTCGTGAACTGGCGGAAGAGCCCGGAGGTGAGCACGGCCGGCTGCAGCATCTGCGTCACGATCACGAGGAACAGGAACACCATACGGCCGGGGAACCTGAAGCGTGCCGTGTAGTAGGCGGCGGGGAGCGAGACGAGCAGCACCAGCAGGGTCGCGAAGACGGCGATGATGATCGTCGAGATCAGGTTGTACGGCAGCGGTGTCTCGGGAGTCGACCACATCGTGATGTAGTTCTCCCAGTGCCACTCGACGGGGAGGTAGGTCGGGTCGACGGAGCGGATCTGCGGCTTCGTCTTCACGGAGCCGAAGAACATGATCAGGTAGGGCAGCACGAAGATCGCGAGCACGAGGAAGCCGGCGGCCGTGCGCAGGATGACGCGGGGCAGCGTGACCTGGTCTGCGGTGTACCGGCGCTTGCGGCCGGGGATGCGCGGGGCGGGCGTGGAGCCCGAGGTCGTGACGAGGGCGGTCTCGGTCAGGGTCACGATCAGACCTCCTTCATGGGCTTGACGGCCTTGACGTAGATCGCCACGATCACGATCACGATGAGGAAGGCGATGACCGACAGCGCGCTGGCGACATCAACCTTCTTCTGCAGCTCGATGTACTTGAAGATCATCGTCATGATCGTGTCCGCGCCGTAGCCGGGGATGGATCCCGTCATGACCTTGAGGATCGGGAGCGAGTTGAACACGTTGATGATGTTGATGAGCACGGCGACCGCGAGGGCGCTGCGCAGCTGCGGAACGATGATCGTCCAGTAGGTGCGCATGGCTCCGGCGCCATCCATCTTCGCCGCTTCGAGGGTGTCGGCGGGCACCGTCTGCAGGCCGGCGAGGATCGTGTAGGTCGTGAACGGCAGCGACACGAAGATCGCGATGACGATCGACCAGGCGAACGCGGTGGCGGGGTTCTTCGTCCACCCGTAGCCCACGGCGTCGTCGGACAGGCCGATGTCGTAGAGGAACTTGTTGAACACCCCGAAGTACGGTTCGAGGCTGTAGTAGAAGACCATCGTGGTCATGACGACGGACGCCGCCCACGGCACGATCACGGCCATGCGCACGATCTGTCGTCCGGGGAAAGCCTTGTTGAGGATCTGCGCGAGTCCGAGGGAGATCACGACGGTGAAGCCGACCACGACCACGACCCACACGATCGTGCGGAAGAGGATCGGCCAGAACTCGGCGAAGCCGAACACGGTGGCGAAGTTGTCGAGCCCGACGGAGCCCTTGTCGAGACCCGACAGAGAGATGTCGCGCGTGGAGTTGTAGAACATGACGCCGGCCGGGAACAGCACGACGCCGATGATGAGCAGCAGCGCCGGCGCGATCCACGGCAGCGCCTGCAGGAGATCCTTCCCGCCGGGGCGCCCGCGTGCGGCGCCCGACCGGCGGGCGGGGGTGCGGGGGCGGCCGGTGGCCGCCCCCGCGAGGGTCTGGGACTCTGTCGTCTGGCTCATGGGAATCCCCGAACCTCTCCTTCCGCGGGGCTCAGCCCGCGTCGACCTGCGCCTGGATCTCGGTCAGAACGTCCTGCGCCGGCTTGGTCTGCAGCTGGCCGAACAGTGACTTGAACGCACCGTCGGTGGCCGACCACTTCGGGTTGGTCGACGGGTAGAACTGCGCGTCGGGGAGCACGTCGAGGAAGGGCGCGAGGGCCTCCTCGCCGGACAGCTGCTCCGCGCCGGACTTCGTGACGGGCAGGAAGCCCTCGGCCTGCACCCACGGCACGTACACGTCGGCCGAGTAGTAGTAGTCGAAGAACTTGGTGATCGCCTCCTGCTTGTCGCCGTCGTTCTGGAACGCCATCAGCTGGTCCATGACGCCGAGCGTGAACGGCGAGCCGTCCTTCGTCGGGATCGGGACGATGGAGTAGTCCAGCTCGGGGTTGCCCTCCTCGATCTGACCGACCGTGGGCGGCAGGCCCACCTGCATCCCGATCTTGCCCTGGATGAAGATGTCCATCAGCGGCGACCGCTGCGTGGAGCCGGGGTCGGCCTGGGTGGCGCCGGCGTCGATCATCTTCTTGATCTGCTCGGCACCGGCGAGGTTCTCCGGGGTATCGATCGTGATCTCGGACGCGTCGCCGAAGGAGCCGCCGCCGCCCCACAGCCACACGGCGGCCTCGGCCTGGGCCTCCTCGGAACCGAGCGGCATGCCGTAGCCGGCGACTCCGCCGCCGAGCGCCGAGACCTTGGTCGCGGCATCCAGCAGCTCGTCCCACGTCTTCGGGGCCTCGGTCACGCCCGCCTGCTGCAGCAGCGTGTTGTTGACGAACAGGGCGCGTGCCGACGCGATCAGCGGCAGCGCGTAGGCGGTGCCGTCGACCTCGGCGTTCGCGATGAACGCGTCCTGGAAGTCGGCGAGGGTGTCTTCCGACACGACGTCGGAGACCGGGTAGAGCAGCTCGTCGCCCACGAAGCCGGCGAACGGACCGCCGTTGTAGATGTCGGGTGCCTCGCCGGCCTGGATCTTCGTCGAGATGACCTTCTCGAGGTTGTCCCACGACTGCACCTCGAGGTCGACGGTGATGTCGGGGTTCTCCTTCTCGAACCCTTCGATCACGTCTTCCCACAGACCCTTGGTCGCGTCGGAGTAGCTCGGGACGAGCAGGCTCAGGGTGTTCGCGTCGTCTCCGCCGCCGCCCCCTCCCGAAGAACCACCGAAACCGCAGGAGGTGAGCGTGAGTGTGGCGGTTGCCGCGAGTGCGACGGCGCCGAATCGCAGTGACTTCTTCATCTGTGTGGCATTCCTCACTGTGTCAGGAACCGCTCGGATGGAGCGGAGGGTCGCACAGCCGCGAGTACAGCACGCGACAGTGCGTGGTCGCCTCCCCGGAAGGATCGGCGTGGAGTTGTTCGATTATTTGTCAGGCGAATAAACAAATCAAGGGGAATCTTGCAGACCCGCTTGGTTAAGAAATACTATGATCGGAACATCTCCAAAACAATCACAATGTTGCATCATTCGCTTCACTCGTCCCGGAGGACGCCATGACCGAGAACCTTCCCGGCGCACACATGCGCGCAGAGCTCACCTCGCAGCCCGAGACCTGGGCTCGCGCTGTCGAGCTGCGCGACGAGCAGAAGCGCCTCCCTGCCGCGGGCGAGCGCATCGCCGTCGTCGGATGCGGCACCTCCTGGTTCATGGCGCAGGCCTATGCGGCGCTCCGTGAGGGGTCGGGCCAGGGCGAGACCGATGCGTTCGCGGCATCCGAGGCCTTCGTCGACCGCGGGTACGACGCCGTCGTGGCACTGACCCGGTCCGGCACGACCACCGAGGTGCTCGAACTCGTCGAGCGCGTGCGCGGACGGGCTCGCGTGATCGGCGTCATCGGCGACGAGACGTCGCCGCTCGTGTCGCTCGTCGACGAGGCCGTGCTGCTGCCGTTCGCCGACGAGAAGTCGGTCGTGCAGACGCGCTTCGCGACGACCTCGCTCGCCCTCCTCCGCGCCTCCCTCGGCGAAGACCTCACGTCCGCCATCGACGACGCCGCCGCCGTGCTCGCCGCACCCGACGACGACGGGCTCTGGGATGCCGAGCAGTACACCTTCCTCGGTCGCGGCTGGACCGTCGGCCTCGCGCACGAAGCGGCTCTGAAGATGCGCGAATCGTCGCAATCGTGGACCGAGTCGTACGCGTCGATGGAGTACCGGCACGGTCCGATCGCCATCGCCGCTCCCGGTCGCGTGACCTGGCAGTTCGGCGACGCCCCCGAGGGGCTGGCCGCGCAGGTCGAGGCCACCGGGGCCCGTTTCGTGCAGCATCCGATCGACCCGCTGGCCGATCTCGTGCGTCTGCACCGGGTCGCACTCGACCGCGCTGTCGCCCGCGGCCTCGAGCCCGACCAGCCGCGCAACCTCACGCGATCCGTCATCCTGGATGCATGACCTCAGCGACGCCGGAGCACCCGATGACCACGCCTGACGCCGGGGCCGTCGAACGCCCCGGCACCGCGCGCTCACTGGGCGCGGGTGCTCCGGTGCTCGCCTTCGACGTCGGGGGCACCGACATCAAGTCGGCGCTGTTCGACGCAGACGGGACGGCGCTCGATCTGCGGCGCACCCCGACGCCCGGTGCGACCGGCGACCGCACGGCCGTGGTGATCGAGCGGCTCGGCGCGCTCGCCGCCGAGTACGCATCCGCGCACCCCGGCGTGCTCCCGCAGGCCGTCGGACTCGTGGTGCCCGGCATCGTCGATCCGGATGCCGGGATCGGCGTCTTCGCCAGCAACCTGGGCTGGCGCGACAGCCCGATCCGCGACCTCGCCTCGACCCGTCTCGGGCTGCCCGTCGCGTTCGATCACGACGTGCGGGCGGCGAGCTGGGCCGAGAACGTGCTCGGCGGCGCGCGGGCCTACGACGACTCCGTCGTGCTCGTGATCGGCACCGGCATCGCCGGCGCCCTGATCATCGGCGGCGCCCCGTACACCGCGGGCGGATACGCGGGGGAGATCGGGCACTCCCCGATCGCCGACGGCCCCATCTGCCCGTGCGGCGCGCGCGGATGCCTGGAGGCCGTCGCATCGGCCGGCGCGATCACTCGCCGCTACGTCGAGGCCACCGGCGTCACCCCCGATGGCGCGAAGGACGTCATCGCCCGCGCCGCCGCCGGGGATCCCGTCGCCGTCGAGATCTGGGAGTCGGCGCTCGACGCCCTCGCCCTTTCGCTCGCCCAGCTCACGGCCGTGATCGCCCCGCAGGCCATCGTGATCGGCGGCGGGCTCTCCCGCGCCGGCGCAGCGCTGTTCGACGAACTCCGCGACCGCCTCGCGGCACGACTCAGCTTCCACCGCATCCCCGACCTCGTCCCCGCCGAGCTCTCCGGCAACGCCGGCATCCTCGGTGCCGCCCTCCGCGCACGGGAGCTCGCATGATCCTCACGGTCACCCCGAACCCCGCTCTCGACCTGACCTGGCGCGTCGACCGCCTCACGGTCGGGGCGACCCACAGAGCGGATGCCGGTGCGGCGCGTGCCGGCGGCAAGGGCCTCAACGTCGCGAGAGTCGCCCATGCGCAGGGCGCCTCGACTCTCGCCCTCACGACGGCCGGCGGGCGCAGCGGTATCGCGTTCTCGGCCGAACTCGCTGCGAGCGGTGTGCCGCACCGCGTCGTGCCGGTCTCCGCGGCGACGAGGCAGAGCGTCGCGATCGTCGACGAGGAGCTCGGCGACACCACGATCATCAACGAGCGGGGCGTGAACCCCGCCGACACGGAGTGGGCGGCGCTGTTCGGAGAGGTGGTCGATGCGCTGCCGAGCGCGCGCGTCCTGGTCGTGTCGGGGAGTCTGCCGCCCGGCGCCCCCGAGTCCTTCGTCCCCCTGCTGATCGGCACGGCCCGCGACGCGGGTGTGCCGACGATCGTCGACACCTCAGGCCCGGCGCTGCTGCATGCGGCGGATGCCGGAGCATCCGTCCTCAAGCCGAACGCCGCCGAGCTCGTCGAGGCGACAGGCATCGCCGACCCCGTCGATGGCGCGCGGTCGCTCATCGCGCGCGGGGTCGCGCTGGTGCTGCTGTCGCTCGGAGCCGACGGGATGCTGGCCGTCACCGCATCCGAGGTCCTGCACGCGCGTCTCGACGCCCCGCTCGCCGGGAACCCGACGGGCGCGGGCGACGCCGGCGTCGCCGCCTGCGCCGTGCTCTTCGCGGAGGGCATGCGGGACCCCGAGACCGTGCTGCGCCGCGCCACCGCGTGGTCGGCCGCCGCCGTGCTGATGCCCCTCGCCGGCGAGATCTCCGACGACTGGCGTGCTCTCGAAGACCGCCTCGTCGTCGCCTCCTACAGCCCCGCCCTCCGAGAGGACTCCCCGTGACACTCGTCTCCGCCCGCGAACTGGTGACGGATGCCGCGACCCGCGGCACCGGCATCGGCGCGTTCAACGTCATCCACCTCGAGACCGGAGAGGGCCTGGTGCGCGCGGCGGAGGCCGCTCGACTGCCGGTGATCCTGCAGATCTCGCAGAACTGCGCCGACTACCACGGCGGTCTGGAACCGATCTCGCTGGCGACACTGGCACTCGCTCGTCGCGCGAGCGTGCCCGTTGCCGTGCATCTCGATCACGCGGAGCGCCCCGAGCTCGTCGACGAGGCCGTCGAACTCGGCTTCGGCTCGGTCATGTTCGACGGCGGCGCGCTGCCCTACGACGAGAACGTCGCGCTCACCGCGGCCGTCGTCGAACGCGCCCACCGTGCCGGCGTGTACGTCGAGGGGGAGCTCGGCGAGGTCGGCGGCAAGGACGGAGCGCACGCCCCCGGCGTCCGCACCGATCCGGAGGAGGCCCGCGCCTTCGTCGCGGCGACCGGAGTCGACGCGCTCGCTGTCGCCGTCGGCTCGTCGCACGCCATGACCGACCGCACGGCATCCCTCGACCTCGACCTGATCTCGCGCCTGAAGGCCGCGCTCGACGTGCCCCTCGTGCTGCACGGCTCGTCGGGCGTCGCCGACGACGTGATCGCCGCCGCCGTGCGCGCCGGCATGACGAAGATCAACGTCTCGACGCACCTCAACGGGTTCTTCACCAGGGCCGTGCGCGAGAAGCTCGCCGCCGACGAGCGGCTCGTCGACTCGCGCAAGTACCTCGCGCCCGCGCGCGACGCGCTCGCCGCCGAGGCGGCACGGATGCTGCAGCTCTTCGCGCTCGCCTGACGAGACGGGCCTGGCGACGGCGCGCGGCGTCGTCGCGGGGCGACCGCGACCCGTAGACTTTCGCTGAATTCGAGCCGCGGCGCGGGAGCCCTCCCGTCGACCGCGAGGTCCGATCCGACTGACCCGGAGGTATTGTCGCGATGAAGCGTGCGGCGCGCCTCGAGGCGATCCTGGAGATGCTCGCGGGTCAGGGCGAGGTCGGCGTCGACGAGCTGGTCGAGCGGTTCGAAGCGTCTCCGGCGACGATCCGCCGCGACCTCGACAGTCTCGCGGCTCGCCGCCTGCTCACCCGCACGCACGGTGGCGCCGTGGGGCAGTCCGTCGCGTACGAGCTGCCCATCCGGTACAAGAGCCACCAGCAGACCGGTCACAAGGAGCGGATCGCCGCGGCGGCCGCGCGTCTCGTCGAGCCGGGGGCCGTCATCGGGCTCTCCGGGGGCACCACCACCACGGCCATCGCGGGAGCGCTCGCGGCCCGGGACGACCTCTCGGGCGTCGGCGTCACTGTCGTCACGAATGCCGTCAACATCGCTGCTCAGCTGGCGATGCGCCCCGACATCAAGGTCGTGGTGACGGGCGGCGTCATCCACTCGCGCAGCTTCGAGCTCGTCGGCCCGTTCGTCGAGCAGCTTCTCCGCGGGGTGCGCCTCGACATCGCCTTCATCGGAGTGAACGCGATGGATCCCGTCGACGGCGCGCGCACCAACGACGAGCGCGAGGCGGCCGTGAACCGCATGATGGCGGAACGCGCACAGCGCGCCGTGATCGTCGCCGACTCGTCGAAGGTCGGCACCGGGTCTTTCGCCTCGATCGGCGGGGCAGACCTCTTCCAGACCCTCATCACGGACAGCGGGCTCTCGACCTCCCTGCGCGAGGAGTTCACGGCAGCCGGCTACCGCGTGGTCATCGCCGACTGACGTTCGCCCGAGGCTCCCGCTCGACGGGTCCGGTGCTCGCCGGCATGCACTCTTGACGACTTCCCGTGCGCCTTGCTATGGTCGCCAAAACGATGCATTGTGCATCTTCTTAACCTAAAACATCACGAACAATCATCTCTGCACCGTCGCACAGATCGGAAGACCATGTCCTTCTCGTTCGCCCCTCCCCGCCGCCGATCGGTCGTCTCGACGCTTCTCGTCGGCGTGCTCGCCGCGACCGTCCTCGTCGCCGCACCCGGCGCCGCAGCGGCCGCCCCCGACATCACGGCCGAGGTGCCGGTGCAGCCGGGCGACACCCTCGGCGCCATCACCGCCGTCGCCGACGAGGGCGACGGCGCCGTGCTCACCACGCAGTCAGGCGGCGCGGTGCGCGTCACGTTCCTCGACGCCGCGACGCTGCGGATCGAGGCCGACCGCAGCGGAACGTTCACCGACCCCGCGAACACCTCGCAGGGCGACCCCGCCCGATCCGCGAACATCGTGGTCGGCGCGGGCGACTTCACAGCATCCGATGTCTCCGTCTCCGACGGATCGACCGTGCGCATCGCGACCGACGAGGTGACGCTCGAGGTCGACAAGGGCTCGGGTCGCATGACGCTCCTGCGCGCCGACGGAAGCACCGTCTGGCAGGAGAGCAGCCCGCTGAGCTTCGGCCCCACCGCCACCACCCAGCACCTCGCCGCGCGAGACGGCGAGCAGTTTCTCGGCGGCGGCATGCAGAACGGCCGCTCCATCCACACCGGCGCGACCGTCAACATCTCGCGCAACTTCAACTGGTCCGACGGCGGGCACCCCAACGCCGTCCCGTACTACATGAGCAGCGCGGGCTACGGCGTGCTGCGCAACACCTTCGCGCCCGGTACCTACGTGTTCTCGGGCGACCCCACCACGACCCACGCCGAGAAGCGATTCGACGCGTACTACTTCGTGGGCGACTACAAGCAGTCCCTCGACGGCTACACCAAGCTCACCGGGCGCCCCCACATGCCCCCGGCATACGCCCTCGAGTACGGCGACGCCGATTGCTACAACCGCTCGAACCCCACCTACACCTCCAGCGGCTTCGGCGACCCCGAAGGGGTGAAGCAGCACACGATCCAGTCGGCCCAGGTCGCCGCGCAGTTCGCGCAGCACGACATGCCTGCGGGGTGGATGCTGGTGAACGACGGATACGGCTGCGAGTACTCGCAGCTCCCCGAGACCGTGGCGGCGATCGGCGAGCAGGGACTGCAGACAGGGCTCTGGACGCAGCGGGCCCTGACCCAGCAGGAGAGCGAGGTCGGCGACGCCGGCATCCGTCTGCGCAAGCTCGACGTCGCGTGGGTCGGCGAGGGCTACCGTCTCGCCCTCACCGGATGCGAGGCCGCGCATGACGGCATCGAGCAGTACTCCGACGCCCGAGGCACCGCTCTCATGGTCGAGGGCTGGGCAGGGGCGCAGCGCTGCGGGATGCAGTGGACGGGCGACCACTCCGGCAACCTCGACGCGGTGCGCTGGCAGGTCTCGGCGCTCACCGGCGCCGGCAACTCGGGCCTGCCGTTCACGACGGGCGACGTCGACGGCATCTTCGGCGGATCCACGAAGAGCTACGTGCGCGACCTGCAGTGGAAGGCGTTCGCACCGGCGCTGTACTCGATGAGCGGGTGGGCGGCCACCGACAAGCGGCCGTGGCTCTACGGCGAGGAGGCCACGCGCATCAACCGCGACTACCTGCAGCTGCGTCAGCGCCTCATGCCGTACATCTACACGCTCGCCGCCGAATCGCACCGCTCGGGGACGCCGATGATGCGCTCACTCGCCCTCGAGTACCCCGACGACGCTCGCTCCTACAGTGCGGAGGCGAACAACCAGTTCCTGCTCGGACGTGACTTCCTCGTCGCGCCGGTCTTCACCGACAGCGACGTGCGCAACGGCATCGTGCTCCCCGAGGGCGACTGGATCGACTACTGGTCCGGAGACGTCGTGCGCGGCGGCCGGGTGCTCAACGGCTACGACGCCCCGCTCGACACCCTGCCGGTGTTCGTGCGCGCCGGCGCGGTCATCCCGCAGGGCATCGTGGCGCGCAACTCGTCGCTCGTGCCGGACGATGCGCCCCTCACCCTCGACGTGTACCCGCAGGGCGAGTCGGAGTTCACGCTCTACGAAGACGACCAGGTCACCCGCGACTACCGCGACGGCGCGAGCTCGTCGCAGCTGTTCGAGGTCGACGCCCCCGCGAAGGATGCCGGAGACGTCACCGTCACCATCGGCACCCGCGACGGCGACTACACGGGCAAGGCCGCAGAGCGCGCGTACCGCCTGCAGGTGCACAGCGGATCGGCGCCCGACGCGGTGACCCGCGACGGCGTCGCCCTCACCGAGGTCGCGGATGCGGAGGCGCTCGCCGCGGCCGGCGCGGGCTGGTACTTCGACGAGACGGACGCCGACGGCACCGTGGTGGTCGAGGCGGGCACCGTCGCGTCGACGGCGTCCGCCGTCATCGCGCTCGCCGGCGCGAGCGCGGTGGGCGGAGACGATGCGGATGCCGCGGCGATGACCGCCGAGGTTCTGCTGGACGACACCGTCGCGCAGGGCGCCGAGACCACCGTGCGGGTGACGGCCACCAACACGGGCGATCACGACAAGACGGGTCTCGCGTTCTCGCTCGAACTCCCCGACGGGTGGGACCTCACCGGCACCGCCGACGACGAGACGCCGACGCTCGCGCCCGGTGCCTCGGCGACCGCGACGTTCACCGTGACGCCGACGACCTCGGCGGCCGGGGGTCAGGCCACGATTCGCGCGAAGGTCGACTACACGGCGAGGTCCGGTGCCTCCGGGAGCGCCGGCGCCGCGAACCAGATCTACGTGAACTACGGATCGCTCGCCGCGGCCTACAACCACGTCTCGATCACCTCGCTCGCGACCAGGGCCCAGGGCGACTTCGACGGTGGCAAGGCCTCGTTCTCGGCCGAGGCGCTGGCCGCGCAGGGCGTCGACCCCGGGTCGACGGTGCGGGCGGCACTCCCCGGCGGAGACGTCGACTTCACCTGGCCCGACTACGTCGACGGAGCGGTGAACGCGGTCGCCCTCGACGGGCAGACGATCAGCGTCAGCGGGCAGGGCACGCATCTCGCGGTGCTGACCTCGGCCGCGGTCGGAGGCGGCGTCTCGCCGACGCTGACCGTGACGTACACCGACGGCACGAGTCAGAGGGAGAGCCTGTTCGTGCCGAACTGGCTCAAAGCCGGGCTCGGCTCCGCGACCGCCGTGATCGACACCAAGGGCCGCAACAACGCCGCCAGCGCGACGATCGAGTACGCGCAGTACACGTACAGCGTGTTCGCGAACAGCATCCGCCTGAATCCGTCGAAGACGGTGGAGTCGGTCACCCTCCCCGTCGAGACGCGCGTGAAGTTCTTCGACTGGAAGGTGGTCTCGCAGCAGCTGCCGGACGCGCCGACCGGCACCGTCGCGCTCTCGGACATCGACTGGGTCTCGGCCACCAACGGCTACGGCGTGATCGGCAAGGACGTCGCGAACAAGGACTCGGCGACCTCGCCCGACGTTCCCCTGCAGATCAACACCACCCCCGAGCTCAAGAAGGTCTACGACAAGGGCCTCGGCGTGCACGCCGTCTCGAAGCTGACCTACTACCTCGGCGGCGCCTGCACCTCGTTCACGACCGACGCCGGGCTGGAGGACGGCTTCTCGGGAGCGGTCATCTTCCGGGTCGACGTCGACGGCACGCAGCGGTACCAGTCGGTCACGTTCACGCCGGGCTTCGCCACCGAGCGGATCGCCCTCGACGTGACGGGAGCGCAGTACCTCGACCTGCGGGTGGATCCGACGACGGCCGGCGCGATCAACGGCGCTCACGGCGTCTGGGGCGAACCCACGCTGGTGTGCGCCGACGCCGACACGAGTGCTCCGATCACCGAGGCGACGCTCGCCCCCGACCCGGCGGCGAGCGGATGGCACACCACGCGTCCGACGCTCACGCTGACGGCCTCCGACGACCGTGCTGTCGCGCTCACGCAGTACCGGATCGGCGAGGGAGGGTGGAACACCTACACCGAGCCGGTCGCGCTGCCGGAGGGCGAGACGACCGTGCAGTACCGGTCGACGGATGCCGCGGGCAACGTCGAGGAGGCCGCGACGCTCGGGCCGATCAAGGTCGACTCGGACCGGCCGACGGTGGGCGTGACCGTCGACGGACGCCGGTTCGTCGTCACGGCGGCGGACTCCGTGTCCGGCATCGCCGCGGTCGAGTACTCGCTCGATGCCGGCGCGACCTGGACCGCCTACACGACGCCGGTGACGGCTCCCGCCGAGGGAGCGCAGCTCATCGCCCGCGCCGCCGACCGCGCCGGCAACGCCTCGGCGGTGTCGGATCCGGTGCGCATCGAGGCGACGGGCACCGGACCCGAGCCGGGCTCGCAGACCCTGTCGGCTCCGACGCAGGCACGAGCGGGCGAGGAGATCACCGTCCGGCTGGCGGGATTCGCCCCGGCCGCCGAGGGCGAGCTGTGGCTCTTCTCCGACCCGGTGCGCCTCGCGACCTTCACGACGGATGCCGCCGGTGCGGCGACCGTGACCGTGCGTGTTCCGACGTCGACGCCCGTGGGCGCCCATACGCTGCGGGCTCTCCTCGGCGGAGACGTCGTGGCCTCGACCGCGATCGCGGTGGTCGCCGCCGGCTCGGCAGGCGCAAGCGAAGGCTCGGCAGCGACAGGGGGACTGGCCGCGACCGGATCGTCACTCGACCCCGCGATCCCGGTCACCGCCGCACTGCTGCTCCTCGCGATCGGAGCCGCGCTGCTCGTGCGGCGCGGTGCGCGCCGGCGGCCTCACTCCCGCGGGTGATCGGCCGGTGCCGCGACGGGTCCCCTCCCGTCGCGGCATCCGGTCGATCCGCCCTCCGTCGGCGGATGGTGGGGATGTCGCGACCCCTCTCGCGACATCCCCGAGGTAGATGGTGTCCATGTCGTCTCTCGCACTCCCCAGTGCACGAGGTTCCCCATTTCCGACTGCGCCTCCCTCGCGCTCCGCTTCCGGAGCCCTTCGCGTGGCACCCTCTGCAGATTAGGAGAGGGCGCACCCTCCTCTGATACATCGAGTGGAGAAAATCTCTAGAACCCGTCGCCGTGGCAGTGGAACGGGGCCCGGAGACCTGTGGACTCGGATGCCGCGGCCAGCGCCACTGCCGGAGCATCGCCGCCCGCGAGCCGGAGGTGCAGGGCGGCGAGGAGCTCGCAGGCGACGTCGTCGGCGACCACGACCGGGGCTGCGATGACGCAGCGGGTGCCGGCGTGCAGCCAGACGCGCGTCATGCCCAGTGCCTCCTCACCCCAGCGGACCGATGATCGCCCGAGCTCGCACGCCGACAGCACGACCGTGTCGGGCGGGCGTGGGATCAGGTCGACGTCGTACCCGAACAGCGTGCCGTCGACGAGCTCGAAGCCCGAGAACAGCGGGTTGTCGACGGCATGACGGCCGTGCGCGGCGATGTGCAGCACGTCGGTGCGCCCGGCGAGCTCGGTGATCGCGTCGACCCGAGCCTCCTCGCCGGCGAACACCTCGGCCGTGCCCCAGGCGCTCGCCGCCGTGCGGACCTCCTCGCCCGCGCGGGCGACGCGAGGCCCGGCCGCGAAGCCTGCACGGGCTCGCCGCCGCGGCGCACGGTCCTCCAAGAGGCGCGACACCGAGGTGGCGATCGTGAACGGGATGCCGGACAGCCCGGGGAGCATGGCCCACGGGATGCCGCCGAGGATGCCGGGGATCGTCAACGCCAGCCGTGACGCCTGCGGGGCGGCGGCGCGCGCGGGCGCGAACAGCGACTCGTCGAGCGCGCGCAGCCGTTCGTCGAGGGATCGGCCGACGGTCGCCGCCATCGGGCCGCCGTGCGTGAGGGCGGCGACGTCGAGGTCGGCGCGCAGTCCGTCGAGGGCCGCACGGATGCGCGGCCAGGGCAGCTCGACGATCGACGCCCCTGCCGCCGTGACGACCGTGCAGAGCAGGTCCGTCCCCGTGTACACGTAGGCGAGGACCGCCGTCTCGTCGTCGAGCCGCGCCCTGGTCGTCGCCAGGTCGAGGCGTCCGCGGTGGGCGCCGGCGCCGGTCGACGACCACTGCCGATCGCGCACCCGGTCGCGCAGCGCTCTCACCCGGGCATCGGCGGTCCAGTCCGAGCCGGCGAGGTCGGCGCGCAGCATCCGCAGTTCCGCGAGGTCGGCCGCGAGATCGGCGTCGTGCGGCGGACGGACCGGGGCGACCTGCTGGCTCAGGTGCCTCGCGCGCTCCGACCACTCGAACAGCACGCCCGGATCCCGCGTGCGGGCGGCCGCCCCGAGCCCCGTGAACATCAGCTCGGTTCCGTGCATCGCCACCGACGCCTGCAGGTCGAGGGCGCCGAACGACTGCTGCCAGGCGGTGAGCAGGTCGAGTCCGTGGGCCGCGGCGCGCAGGGCGGCGGCATCCTTCCCCGCCTTCGCCGCCCGCACCGCCTGCACCTCGTGGGCGCGCAGCCGCAGCGGTGTGGGGGCGTCGTCGGTGAGCCGCGGCATCCGTCCCTCGCCGACGAGCCGCGAGGTGAGGCCGAGCGCGGTCGCCTCCGTGCGGAAGCCGCCCGCCGTGAGCGCGCGCTCGGTGCGCGCGAACGCGGCGGCGTCGACAGCGCGCTCCGGGTGCGCCCGCAGGGATGCTTCAAGGCGCACGGCCTCGGCCCGCGCCGACCATCCGTCGCTGCCGAGGGCCGCGAACCGGCGGGCGGCTCTCGCTGCGGTGCGCTCGGCTGCTGCGGCGTCGTGCCGCAGCAGCGACCGCGCGAGGTGGAACTCGGCCTCGCCGCGTGCCTGCCGCATGCGCTGCGTCCCGAAACGTGTCGCGACCTCGTCGAGCAGCGCTTCCGCCTCGGTGGTCAGCCCGGCGTCACGGAGCACTTCCGCCCGGTCGAGGTCGCTGATCGCCGCGGCCAGGTCGCTCGTGGCGGCGAGCGTGGGGCGAGAGGCGGTCATGAGCTTCAGCGCCGCGACGAGATCGCCGCCGAGCAGCGCGGCGTACCCGAGGTTGTGCCGCGCCTCGGCCAGAGGTTCCTCCTCTCCGAGCGTCTCGTACACGGCGATGGCGCTGCGCAGGTCGGCGGTGCAGTCGTCGAGTCGGTGCCGCTGCATCCCGACGATCGAACGGCTCATGAGCAGGTTCGCGCGTTCGATCGAGTCCTCGTCGAGCGCGTCGATCGCCCTCGTGAGCGCCTGATCCGCCTCGTCGAGTCGTCCGCCGTGCATGAGCAGCGTGCCCAGCTGGCCGTCGAGCACGGCGACGGTGTCGGCGTGGAGCCCCGGTCGCGCGAGGGCTTCGCGTGACAGGCGCTCGGCCTCGCCCGGCTCACCGGTCTGCGCGAGCACGTACGCCATCGTGCCGTCGATGCGCGCTCGCAGGTCGGCGTCGTCGCCGGCGCGGGCGGATGCCGTCGCGAGCGCGCGCCGCGCCCGACCGAACCGCCGGGAGTTGGCCGCGTCGACGCCACGCTGATGCAGCTCGCGCGCAGACAGGGGCATCATCCCAGAATGCCGGTCGACAACGCGGCGCGGAAGGGTCGTGACGGCATCCGTCGCCGGACGCCGTCACGAGCGGCTACTCCCGCGGAGCGGGCAGGGTCTTCAGCACCGCGGCCACCGCCTTCGCCGCCGTGGCCGGCGAGACGCCCTCCCGCGGGACGGAGCCGAGCTGCGCCGCGACGCGCCCCGCGACATAGGGCGCCGCGAACGAGGTGCCGCTCCAGATCGCGAACCCGCCGCGGTAGTCGTCGGGGTCGATCGTCTCGCGACGGAGCCCGTCGACATCGGCCCTGCACGACGCCTGCTCGCCGCCCACGAACGCCGGCGACGTGCTCACGACCGCCGCCCCCGGGGCGTACACCTGCACCCAGGGTCCGACGTTCGAGAACAGCGCGACCGAGCGCGCCGACGGGTTCAGCGCCCCGACCGACACGAGCGGCGCGTCGTCGTCGTGCGGGATGCCGTTGTCGGACCCCGGCCACGGCCACAGCGACGCCGGGAACGACGGCCGGTCGATCGCGTCGTTGCCCGCCGAGCACACGACCACGCACCCCAGCTCCCTCGCCTTCGTCAGCAGGGCGGTGAGCGTGGTGCTGAACAGGCCGTCCTGCGGGGTCTCGTGGTAGTAGCCGAGCGACAGGTTGAGCACGTCGATCGGATGCCCGGTCGACGGGTCCTCCCGGTGCCGCCGCAGCAGCTCGACCACCTGCGCGACCGTCGTGAGGAACGTGCTCTCGTCGATCACCCCGAGCGCGCCGGCCATGCGCACCGACAGGATGTCGGCATCCGGAGCGGTCTGCCGGATGATCCCCGCGATGAACGTGCCGTGACCCGCGACGGCGTCGATCTCGCCGTCGAGCTGGCCGTACATGTCGGGGTAGCGCTCGGGATCGGCGTCGTCGGTGAGGCCCACGGGCACGCCGTCGAGCTCGATGTGCCGGGTGACGACATCGTCGGGCAGCCAGTCGTGCACGCCGCACCCGGTGTCGAGCACGGCCACGACAGGGCGTCGGCCGCGCTTCGGCGACGGGCCGCGGCGCGGTGCCGGGCCCAGCCAGCTCACCGGCTGCCGGGCGCCGCGCCCCGGTTCGAGGTAGTCGTCGCTGCCGCCAGCCCCGGCGCCGCGCATCGGGTTGGTGCGGCTGAAGGGATTCGTGCGACTGAAGGGATTCGTGCGGCTGAACGGGTTCAGGCCGACCGGGTCGATCGACAGCACGTGCTCGAGGCTCGTGCGCGGCATCGACGACCTGGTGCTCCTCCTGGCGCGCTGCAGCACCCGCCATGCGTCCGGCGGCACGGGCGATTCCCCGCGCACGGGTTCGTCGGGGGTCGTGAGATGCGCGCGCAGGAAGCCGGGCACCCCCGGCAGCAGATCGTCGGCGTACAGGCGCGACTCGGGCGACTCGACGTCGAGCTGCCAGCCGAAGGATGCCGCGGCCTCCTGCAGCGCCTTCACCTCGCCGTCGTACGCCTCGTGGTCGTTGTCGCGGTCGAACGTGATGAGCAGTCGCTCGGGCAGATACGCGGTCGGGAAGGCACGGACGCCCCCGACCGGTTCGACGTTCGGATCGAGAGCCGTCCCGCGACGGATCGACCCCTCCGCTCTGTCCTGCCAGCTCCAACCCCTCGGCTGCTCCATGATCGGTCGTCCCCTCCTCGCGGGCGCACCCGCATCCTGTGCGGGCGGGCCCGCGGTGTGTGCGGGCGGACCCGCGGTGGATCACAACTCGAACTGCGGTGTCGACAGCGTGCGTTCCTCGTCGCCGACCGTGGTGGTGAGGCGCACGCGGGTGAACCCGTCTGGCACCTCGTCGAACGTGAAGCGCCCGGTCTCGTTGGGCGTGACGCTGCGGACGCGGTCGCCCTGGGCGAGCTCGACCACCGCGGCCGCCGTGTCGACCCACCCGTCGATGCGGTGGCGGTCGCTCGCCGTGCGGGTCACGTGCAGCAGGATGCTCGTCGTGCCGTCGCTGAACTGCAGGGTGAGCGCGTCGGTGCCGCTGCGCACCGCGCCGAGCGGCTGTTCGACGAGGGTCAGCAGCGCGTACTCCTCGCTGAGGCCCTCGGCGGCGACGGCCGCGATCATCCGGTCGATGAGCGTCGCCGGCATCGGATCGACGTCGCGCCAGAGCGCGCGCAGCTGCGCGAAGAGCGCAGCATCCTCCTGATCGTGCTCGCTCACGGTGCGCCCTCGGTCCGCGTGGTCGGGGCGTCGAGCAGCGCGCGCAGCTTGGCGAGGCAGCGCTGCCGGGTGGGTCCGATGCTGCCGACGGGCATGGCGAGGTCGGCGGCCAGACGGGTGTAGTCGGGACGGTCCTCGAACGCGATCACGCGCAGGAGCCGCTGGCACCGGTCGGCGAGGAGGCGGACGGCCGCCCACAGGCGCCGGTTCTGATCGCCGGTCGCGGCGTGCTCCTCGGCGGATTCCTGCTCGGGGAGCAGGGCGTCGAGAGCATCCGTCTCGGTGGTGTCGATCCGTCCGTGCGCTTTGCCCGCCCGCCAGGCCTCTCGCCTCGCGGTGGTGGTGAGCCAGGCGGCGATCGCGCGCGACTCGGTGATCGAGCGCCCGCCGCGCACCAGCTGCATCCAGGTCGTCTGGATCACGTCCTCGGCGAGCGTGCGCTCGAGCCCGTAGGCACGCACGACGTGCCAGAGCACAGGCGTCATCAGCCGCACGAGGTCGTCCATCGCGCGGCTGTCGCCGTCCCGCCATGCGTCGAAGTATCCGGCGGCGAGCTTCCAGCGTGCCGCGCCGTCGTCCGGTGCAGGATCGAGGCCGGCTCCGGGTGGGCCGTCGATCATGAGACTCATTGTGATCACACCTATCAGGAGTGCGGCAAGAGGCTGCTGATACATGGACTCGGTCGATCTCCCGCACCGGGTCGTCGACGGGCCGATGTCGGGGAGCGGATACCGTGGAGAGGTGACCGTCCTCGCCGTCCTCCTGTTCCTCAACGCCGCCTTCAACGCCCTCGTCTGGCCGCGCTTCTACACCCGCATCGCGAAGGATCCCCGCGCTCGGGATGCCGCGGGCAAGCCCACGACCTTCCTCACCGTGCACGTGGTGCTGATCTCGATCGCCCTCGTGCTCGCCCTCGCCTCGGCGCTCGCCGGCATCGCGGCGCTGACCGGGTCCCTGTAGCGGCCGCCTCGGTCAGGCCGACTCGTACCTCTTGGCGTGCTCGGCCCACCGCGACTCGACCGGAAGGGCGCGCAGCGCGCGGTTGCCGACGGCGAGGGCGACGGATGCCAGGCACAGGCCGGCGCAGACGAGCAGCGTCCCCTCCCGTCCGAGCCAGGCGAGCCCGAAACCCGCGACGAGCGGGGCGAGAGGCAGCGCCCCCATCGCGAGCACCCCGGCCGCGCTGTTCGCCCGCCCGAGCAGTCGGCTCGGCGTCGCCACCATGAAGTAGCCCATCATCCCGGCGTTGAGTGCGGGCAGCAGCAGCACCGATGCCCCGAGCACCGCCACGATCCCCCAGGGCTGATCGACCCAGCACAGCACGACGGTGCCGACCGTCGCCGTCGCCAGACCCGCGATGGCGATCGCGCCCGCGCCGAACCGCGGCACGAGAAGGGGAGCGACGATGGCCCCGCCCAGCATGATCGCCCCGACGGCCGCCCCGAGGGTGCCGATCAGGACTTCGGAGTGACCGGCCTGCTGCAGCGCGTAGATGACGGTCGTGATCGCGGCGTTGAACCCGAGGTTGATCACGGTGACGGTGAGCAGCACGCCACCGAGATCGGGCCGAGACAGCAGCCAGGAGAACCCCTCGCGCAGCTCGCTCCACGCGCTCGCGGGGGTGGCGGGCGCGTCGCCCTCGCGGTCGTCGAGCTCGGCAGGGGGATCGGATGCCGCGGGCTCGCCGCGCCGCAGCATCCACGCCGTCGCGCCGGCGACGAACTGGCAGAGCGTCATCGCCGCGCCGATCGCCCAGCCGCCCAGGCTCAGGAGCAGCCCGCCGAGGGGGCCTCCGGCGAGCTGCAGCGCGGCGTCACGGCCCTGGTTCGCGGCCTGAGCCCTGCCCATGGCGTCGTCGGGCACGATCTCCTTGATCGCGCTCTCGCCGGCGACGTCGAAGACGCCGCTGCGCGCGGCGAGCAGCACGTTGGCGATGAG
The DNA here is from genome assembly GCF_038397715.1 of Microbacterium sp. LWO14-1.2. Taxonomy (NCBI): domain Bacteria; kingdom Bacillati; phylum Actinomycetota; class Actinomycetes; order Micrococcales; family Microbacteriaceae; genus Microbacterium; species Microbacterium sp. LWO14-1.2. The sequence continues at coordinate 1,749,464 of NZ_CP151633.1, read as the reverse complement.
CAGGGTCGTGAAGGTCAGCGCATCGGCGAGCGCGAGCACGGTGAACGCGCCGGCGAGCAGCACGCCGAGGAGCGATCCGACGATCATGAGGTCGATGCGTGCGTGCCGGTCGGCGAGGATTCCGCCGGCGAGGGTGAAGACGACCTTCGCGACCATGCCGGCACCGCCGATGATGCCGGCCTGGGCGGGGTCGTCGGTGACGATCAGCGCGAGTAGCGGGACCGCGAATCCGAACAGGGCGGCGGCGAGTCCCTTGCTGGTGTCGCTCGCGAGCCAGATGAGATAGCGCGGGCTGCGCCAGAGGCTCGAGGGGGTCGTCGCAGTGGTCATGAGCGCCAGCGTAGAAGGCCACCGAGAATTGCGCAATATTTCTTGCGCAACTTTCCGTGCGCGTATGATCGGACCATGACCGGAGGAGCGCAGGGGGACGATCCCGTGTGGATGACCTCCGCCATGCTCAAGGCCTACGCGCACCCCCTCCGCCGGCGGATTCTCAAGCTCCTCGCCCGCCACGACCACATGCGCGCCGCCGACATCGCGGCCGAGCTCGACGTGCCGGCGAACCGCGTGAGCTTCCATCTGCGCACCCTCGCCGACGCCGCCCTCATCACCGAAGCCCCCGAGCACGCCCGCGACCGCCGCGACCGGGTCTGGACGGCCGTGCGAGGAGCCATGAGCGTCGGCGACCCCGACCATCCGGTGGCCGACGAGGAGCTCGGCGGAGCGGTCGTGCAGGCCGTCGCCGCAGAGCACCAGGACCTGCTCCAGCGCGTCGTCGCGTGGGCGCCGGAGTACTACGGCGGTCGCTCGCCCGGGATCCGCGCCGTGTTCCAGCAGCGCACCACACGGCTCACCGAGGCCGAGTTCGAGGCGCTCCTGCACGAGTTCGACGAGGCGTTCGAACGGGCAGAGGCCGCCCATGACGAGAACGACCCCGACGGCCGCTTCTGGCAGGTCGACATCGTCGCCGCCGACGACACGATCTGAGCAGGAGGCCCCGGCTCAGTCGTCCGACTCGTCCCTGGCACCGCTCACGATGAGGATGCGGCGCAGATGCATGGCCGACAGCACGCCCGTGCCCATGGTGCTGCCGACGTCGATCGTGCGGTCGTCGACCCGCTCGAGCAGCAGGCGGATCGCGCGCGCGGCCTCGCCGCGGAGGCGGTGGGCGTCGGCCGTCGTCGGATCGTCGACGGCGATCGCGTCCGCGACGGCATGGCAGGCAGCCGACAGCGGCTCGGGCAGCTCGGGGTCGAGGCCGAGCGAGCCGGGGCGATCCCAGATCGTGTCGGCTGTCGCGTCGGCGATGTCGCGGATCAGGTGCGCGATGCGGTCGAGTCGTCGCAGATCCTCGTGGATGTGCTGCGTCTCGCCCCGACGCCCTCGCGCGCGGGGGTTCACGCGCCGGCTGTCGTCGGCCTCGGCGAGCGCGGTGCGCAGCGACGCCGTCGTGTCGGCGAGCGACGCGGCATCCTCCGCCCACTGCTCGTGCTCCGGCGGCCACGACTCCGTGATCGCGTAGCCGATGTCGTGCAGGTGGTCGCTGAGCTGCCGTCGGAATGCGTCGACGCGCGCGGCCGCGACGAGAGTGGTGGGCGCGGGGGCGATCACGACGTTGACGATCAAGCCGACGACCACGCCGACCGCCATCTGGGCGAGGTATCCGAGCGAGTAGTCGTCGGCATCCTGACCTCCGACGATGAGCACGAAGAGGGCGGCGATCGGGACGTACTCCTTGCCGACGCCGAACCAGCCCGTTCCCGACAGCAGCACGCCGACGCCGACGACCACCGGGATGGTCCACCACGTGGGGCCCACCGTGAGCACGACGACCGTGGCGAGGCCGATGCCCGCGACGAGGCCGAGCAGGGTCTGCAGGCCCGACCGCACCGAGCCCATCAGCGTCGGATACATGCTCACGAGCGCGCCGAGCGGGGCGTAGTACGGGTACTCGTCGGTGACGCCGGGCATGTGCGGGGCGATCCACCAGGCCAGTCCCACGGCGAGCGCGGTCTTCGCCACGAGCAGCAGGCGCGCGGGCTGCACGGCCTGGCGCAGCGACTCCACGATCGCCGGTCGACGTTCGCGGATTCGCGAGCGGATCTTCGTCACGGCATCCTCTCGATCGTCCTCCCCGCATGCCGACGCTAGTCGCTCGCCCCGCGCCGTCGAACGGGGTTGCCTCCCCGGTGCGGGCCGGGTAGGGGGACCCGGCTGTAGCCGCTCGCGCAGTTCGGGGGCCGACACGCCGGATGTCGGACGGATGCCGCGAAGCAGTCCGCCGTGTGGCGTGTCGGCCCCCGAGGCGGGTCAGCCGGCGGGACGGGAGAAGCCCGGAGTCAGGGCTTCGCCCTCCGGAAAGCGAGGAACGAGACGACCGACAGCACGGCCACGATCACGAGTCCCCACAGCGCGAGGCCGAGGGCGCCGAGGTCGCCGATCCCGCGTGCGACCTCCAGCCACAGCTCCAGTCGGGTCACCAGGAACACGAGCGCGAGGAGCACGAGCGCGAGACCGACTCCCACGACGGTGAGCACCACCGGCCCCCAGCTCTTGAAGATCGTCGCGCCCGTGAAGCCGAGCATGAAGAGGAACAGGGCGAGGGTGAAGAACACCACGAACGCGCCGGCCGGTCCCGCCTCCCACAGCCACGGCAGATGGAAGACGTACCCGTTCACGCCGTAGCCGTTCGTCGCGAGCTCGATCGCCCCGCCCAGCAGGAAGACCAGGCTCAGCAGCGCGCTGCCGAGGATCGCTGTCGCGAGGGTGCCGAGGAAGAACTCCCTCCTCGTGATGCTCATGGCCTGCGAGAACGGGAAGGTGAGGGTCATCGCCGAGATCCCGATCGCGAAGAAGTACCAGAGCGGGGCCTGCCCGCCACCGCCGTACTTCGGGCCGTCGACCGGGATCATCGCGTAGATGAGCACCGAGATGACGACGGCGGAGCCGAGCACGATCAGCGGAACCCAGATGAACGTCTGGCGGTTGATCAGCTGCAGGCGGATGACGTTGAGTGTGCGTCGCATCAGCGGACTCCTTCCTTCACGGCGGCGTCTTTCGTCGCGGATTCCGCCTTCTGCGTGAGGCGGACGATCAGCTGCTGCAGCGAGACGGGAGCCAGATCGAGACCGGATGCCGAGATCTCGGCCCGCTCGGCGGGCGACACGTGTCCGAGCACGGTGATCGACGCCACGCGGCCGAGCGACTCACGGTGCAGCACCTCGCGGCCGGATGCCCAGGCGTCGACCTTCTCCGCGTCGCCGACGACGGTCACGGCGCGGTCGCGCACGGCATCCGTGTCCTCCTCGAGGAGGATTCGACCGTTGTCGATCACGATGACCTTCTCGATGAGGTTCGAGACCTCGTCGATGAGGTGCGACGACAGGATGATCGTGCGCGGATGCTCGGCGTAGTCCTCGAGCAGGCGGTCGTAGAAGATCTGCCGCGCCACCGCATCGAGACCCAGGTACGGCTCGTCGAAGAACGTCAGCTCGGCGCGGGAGGCGAGCCCGATGATGACTCCGACGGCCGAGAGCTGCCCGCGAGACAGCTTCTTGATCGTCTGCTTCATCGGGAGCTGGAACTGCTCGATCAGCTCGTCGGCCAGCTGCTGGTCCCAGTTGCGGAAGAACAGGCTCGCGGCCTTGAACGCGTGACGCGGATACGCGTCGTCCGGGTACTTCTGACTCTCGCGCACGAAGCAGATCCGGTCGAGCACGTGCGCGTTCTCGTACGGGTGCTCGCCGAAGACCCTGACGTCGCCGGAACTGGCGAAGTTCTGCGCGGTGAGGATCGACATGAGAGTGGTCTTGCCCGCGCCGTTGCGGCCGAGGAGCCCGTAGATCGAGCCCGCCTCGAGACGCAGCGACACGTTGTCGAGAGCATGCTTGTCCTTGTAGCGCTTGGTGAGGTTCTGCACCTCGATGACGGCGGTCATGCGGGGTTCTTCCCTTCTGTGGAGGCCGCCCGCTCGGTCAGCAGGGCGGCGAGGTCGGTGGCGCTGAGGCCCAGGGTGCGGGCCTCGGCGAGGAGCGGGTCGAGGTAGCGGTCGGCGAACGCGGCCCGGCGCTCGCCGAGCACGATCTCCCGCGCGCCTTCGGCGACGAACATGCCGATGCCGCGGCGCTTGTACAGCACTCCCTTGTCGGTGAGCATGGCGACTCCCTTCGCTGCCGTGGCGGGATTGATCCGGTAGAAGCCGGCGAGTTCGTTGGTCGAAGGCGCCTTGGTCTCCTCCGCGAGCGAGCCGTCGATGATCGAGTCCTCGATCTGCTCGGCGATCTGGAGGAAGAGCGGCTTGCCTTCTTCGATCACGAGTCCTCCGCGCGGTGGTTGATGGGTTAGTTACTCGACTAGGTAACCACTGAACCTGGCGTGTGTCAACCACACGTTCGCGGGACTGTTCTGCCCGGGCGCCGGCACGCCCGGACTCGTCGGAACTGGCGCGATGAGAGCATCCTCAGGGAGCGCTCGGGTGCCGATCTCGTCGGTGTTTGCCACCCCTTGGTACAGCGACGTGCGGAGCGTCGGACGCCTCCCTTACCGCAGATGTTGTCGGGGCAGGGGTGTCGTATCCATTCCCCCCATGTCACAGGTGCCGGTGTGCTCTCACTGTCGATCGGTATATTCCGCGCTCGGCCCTGGCATCTTTCGCCGACGACAGGCACTATTTGTTCGGGAGTAAAAACTGGATTAGGCAGCAGAGGCCCGAAAGGTAATACCGATGACCGATAAAGAATCGAATCCACCAAAAAGGCGGCTACGAGGAATCAACAAGACCGTTGTCGCTGCGAGCCTTGCTCTGGCGTTGGGCTTCTCGGTCGCGCCGACTGTCGCCTTCGCCGGGGACGTCTGGTACGCCAAGGGCCTCGCGCGATTCGAGGACCAGAAAGCCTTGTCCAAGCAGGTGACCCTCACTGGCGCTAGAGGTGGCGCCGCTTCGAACTACATGAGGTTTCACCTAGTCAACACGTACTCGTATCAGGCGCAGATCGCGAGTTCCGTTGTCGACGGAGTAGCTACCGCCTTCAGCCATGCGAGGGTAACGAAGGCCTTCAGCAACTGCTGGTGGGAGTGGCCTGACGGCGATCTCCCCAAGGCGAACGACCAGAGGATCGGAGTATCGTGCGCGTACACGAATTGAGTTCAGGTTCGCCCCGTAAGCGGATCCTCGGCGCCAGTGTCGTGGTGCTTGCGGCAGTGGGCGGAGTCGGCCTCGGTATCGCCGCCGTCGGCGCAGCGAACGCGACCCAGGAGCCCGATGTCGACGCCGTCGAGGTCGTTGACGAGCTTGCTGATGCGGCGTCGGCAGAAGACATCTTGCCGACCGACATCGATCTGGAATCGATGGATGACAGTATCGAAGATTCGAGCATTCGATTGGTTGGCGAGGACCAGACCTCGTCATACTGGATGAGCACGAATGAAGACGGTGACATTTGCCTTATCACCGATTTCGTGCAGGGTGTCTCTGCGATGGCATGCGCGGATCCTGCAGTTCTTCAAGAAAAGGGCATGAGTTGGTCACTTGCGGGTGACCCGAAAGCCGAGGGGTATCGGGCGATCGTCGCTTTGGTGCTGCCCGACTCCGCGGAAACTGATGACATCGAGGTGAGGTCTGCGACCTCGGGGGCTGAGCTTTCAGGCCGCGCCGCGGATGCAGAAGTGTCGTCGACCTGGACCGAAGTGTCACCCAATCTGCTGGTCGCGGACGCCGCGGACGTCGACCCGGCTCTCGAATTTGTCATCCCCCAAAACACCGCCGAGGCACCGGATGGGGCTAGCGATGCCAAGATCTCTTACGCATTTGACCCCGCATCGGTGCCCCAGCTTTGACGACAAGATCTCGTCCATACATTCTGCTTGCCCCCGCCGCTCTTATTCTCGCGCTGGGGGTAAGCGGGTGCGTTGGAACCGGAGAAGGATATTCGGACCTGTCCGGCAAAGCCGATACTGAGATTCCCGCTCCCGGCGGCCTGCCGAGCAACGCACTCAACGGCTTCGATGTCGACACGATTCGATGGGTCGGCTCGAGCCACGAGTCGAACGTTTGGCTCGCACGCGGTCAACAGCACCCCGTCTGTTTTCTCGCCTACTCCCACTCCGAATGGATCAGCGGTTGCGGCAGTGATGGCATGTACAGCCTCGGAAGACACACCTATTGGATTGTTCCCGACGGGGGGACTGCACCGCGTGGTGCAGTGCCGATCTCACAGAACGTGTACGGCTCGAAGTGAACCGTGCGCGTGGCGCTGAACAATCTCCTGGGAGGTCGTGCCGGAGAGCCCGGGCTCCCCGCGGTCGTCGAGCGAGCGGAGCGAGACGAGATGCGCGTCAGGCGCGGGGGTGGCCGACGTACATCGACCCGTGCAGCTCGGCGACGTGGTCGAACGCCAGACGGCTCGCCGCTCCGGCATCCCGAGCGCGGAGCGCGTCGACGAGGCGGGCGTGCTCCTCGTTCGACTCCCGCAGATAGTCGATGCGGTACGGGATGAAGTAGGCGTAGAGCTCGTGCGAGACGCGATGATGCAGGTCGGCGGCGCCGGCCGCTCCGCCCATCGTCGCGAGCTCCTCATGGAACGCGGCGTCCGCCGTGCGGAACCCCGTCCAGTCCGCCGCCGAGCGCATCTCGTCGACCAGGGCGTCGAGGCGCGCGAGCGCCGACTCCTCGGGTGTGGCGCTCGCGATCGCCGCGAGACCCGCCTCGAGCGCGGCGCGCTGGTCGATGAGGGCGTGCACGTGCGCGGCATCCGCCCGATACGCGTCGATCTCGCCGACCGTGCCGAGCGCCGGCGCATCCGCGATGAAGGTGCCGCCCGCATGGCCTTTGCGCCGCACGACCACGCCCTCCGCGCTCAGAGCACGGTAGGCGCGGCGCACGGTCATCTCGCTGACCTCGAACGCGCGGGCGGTGTCGTCCGTGCCGGGCAGCCGCTGGCCCGGCACGAGCATCCCGAGCTCGACGGCCAGGGATATCCGCGCACGCACGGTGTCGACGGCGGTGGTGCGGCGGATCGCGCCGAGCGCCGGAGAGGCCAGGTCCATGGTGCGTCCTCGTCTCGGGTCGGCGCCGGCGCCGGCGGCGCGGCCCGCCTCAGCTCGTCGCGCGTTCCTCGGCGCGACCCGGTGCGGCGGACTCCTCGACGAGCTCGGCGTCGAGGCGGAACCGCCTGCCCCACACGATACCGACGACCATCGCGACCACGGGGATCAGTGCGAGCACGGTGCTCACGGCGACGCTGCCCCCGGTCACGAGCGTGAAGTTCGACAGCACGAGCCACAGCGCGAACGCCAGTCCGACGACCGACAGGATCGGGAAGACGCGCGCCTTCACCGACCGACCGGATGCCAGCTCGGGGCGTCGTGCGAAGAACACGAGCACGGCGATCGAGGTCGTCAGCATGAGCAGCACCATGCCGACCGTCGCGACCCCCGCCATCGAGCCGAACACCCCGACGAGCGGGTCGAGGCCGAGCAGCGCGAGAGCGGCCAGCACGACAGCGGCGGTGATCGTCTGCACGATCGACGAGAACGCCGGGGAGTGGTGGGTGGCGTGACGGCGTCCGAGACGGGCGGGCAGCACCGCCTTGTGCGCGAGCGTGAACTGGTAGCGGGCGATCACGTTGTGGAACGAGAGCACGCAGGCGAACAGGCTCGTGATGAGCAGCACCTGCACGATGTCGCGCAGGATCGGTCCGAGGTACTGGGTCGTGGTGTCGAGCAGCAGATTGCCCTCACCGGCAAGGGTCTGCTGCGCCACGGCGACCGCGTTGCTCGCCCCGACACCCGTGACGAGCGCCCAGCACGAGATGGCGTAGAAGACGCCGATGATGATGACCGCGAGGTACGTCGCGCGGGGGATGGTGCGCTCGGGCGACCGGGCCTCGTCGCGGAAGACGGCCGTCGCCTCGAATCCGATGAACCCGGTGAGAGCGAACAGCACGGCCACGCCGATGCCGCCCGTGAAGACGTTCGCGGGATCGAAGGTCTCGAGCGCGATGCCCTCGGCACCGCCGGTGGCGAAGATGACGACGTCGAGCACGACGACGACGAGGATCTCGAGGGCGAGCGCGATGCCCAGCACCTTGGCGCTCAGCTCGATGTGTCGGTATCCGAGCACGGCCACGATCGCCATGGTCGCGAACGAGTACAGCCACCACGGCAGGCTCGGCCCGCCGAAGAACGTCACGAGGTCGTCGACCGCCCACCCCATGTACCCGTACACGCCGACCTGGATCGCGGTGTACGCGACGAGCGCGGTGAACGCCGAGCCGAGTCCGAACCGCGATCCGAGTCCGGCTGTCACATACGAGAAGAACGCGCCGGCCTCCTTCACGAACGGAGTCATCGTGACGAATCCGACGGAGAACACGAGCAGGATGACGGCCGCGAGCGCGAAGCCGATCGGGGCGCCGGCGCCGTTGCCTGAGCCGATCGCGATGGGCACGTTGCCGCCGATCACGGTGAGGGGAGCGGCGGCGGCGATCACCATGAAGACGATCGCGCCGGTGCCGAGCTGGCCGTCGAGGCGCTGGCGCGGCTCGGCGAGAGGGGAGACGGTCATGTGGTCTCTTTCGACGAGCATCCGGAGGGGGATGCGGGAGAGGAGGGGGTCAGTACAGATCGGTGCGGCGGTCGGCGAGGTACGGGTTCTCCCGTCGCGCGCGTCGCGTGGCCTCGGGATCGATCGTGGCGATCAGGAGGCCGGTGTCGGTGGGGCCGAGGGAGTCGAGCACGACGCCCTCGGGGGAGACGATGCTGCTGCGGCCGACATACGTCAGGTCGCCTTCGGTGCCGGTGCGGTTGACGTAGACGACGTGCACCTGGTTCTCCCACGCCCGCACGGGGATGAGCCGTTCGGCGATGTGCGCGTAGGGCTCCATCTGCGCGGTCGGGACGATGACGGCATCCGCCCCGCTGAGGGCCGCGGCGCGGACGGTCTCGGGGAACTCGACGTCGTAGCAGATGAGCACCGAGACCTTCACGCCGTCGATGTCGATCGTGGGCGGGAGGGTGTCGCCCGGCACGAAGAGGCTGCGATCGAGGTCGCCGAAGAGGTGGGTCTTGCGGTAGCGGAGCATCTCGGCCCCGCTCCGGTCGATCGCGACGAGGGAGTTCGTGATGCCGCCGTCGGGCAGCGTCTCCGGCAGGCCGGCGATGATCGCGATGCCTTCCGTGCGCGCGATCTCCGCGATCCGCTCGACGAGCTCGGGCACGGCGAGCGGGGCGAGCGCGTCGCCGATGTTGTAGCCGGTGACGAACATCTCGGGCGTGACGAGCAGGTCTGCTCCCCGCGACGCGGCATCGCGAGCCGCGTCGGCGATCACCGCGAGGTTCGCCTCGACATCGCCGGCGATGCCGTCGTGCTGCAGTCCGGCGATGGTCAGGGTCATGCGGGGGCTCCTCGGGTACGTCGTTGTGATCCATCTAATAGATCAATGTGATCCATTAGATGACCATTGTGTGACGATCGTGTTTCCCCCGCAAGAGGCGAGGGCCCGGAGATCCGCGGATGGTGCCGCGTTTCGTCTCGTCGCTGCGCTCCTCGCTCAACGACCGCGGGGAAGGAGCCTCCGGGTCGTCGAGCGAGCGAAGCCCCCGGGTCGTTGAGCGAGCGGAGCCCCCGGGTCGTTGAGCGAGCGAAGCGAGACGAAACGCGGTTCCGACCACAGATGCTCCGAGTCAAGCGACGCGCGCTCGTAGGGTGGATGGGTGGAGTTCTCCTACAGTCGCCTGCGTCGTCGCCCCGACGTCGAGGCCGACAACCTGCAGGCGTACGGCGCGACCGACCTGCTGCTCGTCGAGCGGGCGCTCTCCTCCGGCATCCCCGGCACGGAGATCGCGGTGATCGGCGACGAGTACGGAGCGATCACTCTGCCGCTGGTCGCGGCGGGGCTCGAGGGTGTCCGCGTGCATCAGGATCTCGCGTCCGGCCGTCGCGCGCTCGACCTCAACGCCAGCGACCTCGGACTCACGGGGTACGCGTCGCACGAGCTGGATGAGTCGCTGCTCGCGGGGGCGCGACTCGTGCTGCTGCAGCTGCCGAAATCGCTCGCCGAGCTCGAGGAGATCGCGGATGCCGTCGCGCGCCGGGCCGCGCCCGACGCGGTGCTCGTCGCGGGCGGCCGCGTCAAGCACATGACCCTCGCGCAGAACGATGTGCTCGCGCGCCGGTTCGCGGCCGTGCAGGCGCAGCGGGCGGAGCGGAAGTCCCGGCTCGTCGTCGCCTCGGAACCGCAGGATGCCGCGGGCGAGCCGCCCTTCCCCGTCGTCCGGCAGCATCACGGGCTCACGCTGGTCGCGCACGGCGGCGCCTTCGCCGGCGCGAAGCTCGACATCGGCACCCGGGTGCTGCTCGACGTGCTCGGCCTGGACCAGAAGGGCCTCGGTTCGGTCGGCGACCCCGACGATGCGGGCGCGTCCGCGACGGTCGTGGACCTCGGCTGCGGCACCGGCGCGCTCGCCGTGTCGTACGCGCTCGCGCACCCTTCGGCCCGCGTGATCGCGACCGACCGCTCCGCCGCGGCGGTCGCCTCGGCGCGGGCCACGGCCGCCGCGAACGGGGTGGCCGACCGGGTCGAGGTCATGCACGACGACGCGGCATCCGCACTCCCCGACGGGATCGCCGACGTCGTGCTGCTGAACCCGCCGTTCCACCTCGGCACGAGCGTCCACACGGGGGCGGCGACCCGGCTGTTCGGGGCCGCCGCGCGCATCCTCCGTCCCGGCGGCGAACTCCTCACGGTGTACAACTCGGCGCTGGGCTATCGCACGGAACTGACCCGCCTCGTCGGGCCGACCGAGCAGATGCACCGCACCCCGAAGTTCACGGTGACGCGCAGCATCCGCCGCTGACGGCGGGCCGGGGAAACGCCCGAGAAGCGGCGGGAGGCCCGTGTCCGAAAGCCGCGCAATCCCCCGGTCAGGTCGAGAAAGTCGAGCGCCCTCACAAACGCGGATTTGCCCCTGACCGGCCATTTCGTTACGTTGGTCTGTGGGCCTGACGGCCCGAAGACCAGTCCGCGACCGCGTCCTTCTTTCGAATGTGCTGTGCTGCGAAGAGGCGTGGGCGTACGGTCGATGCTCTATCGCGGTGGATCCGAAATCCGCCGTCCGCGCCGCCACAGCACCACGTCGAAACGGCCGGGAGCGTCACCCGGGCGTAACCGAAGCAGGCTCAGCCACCCGAAGGCGAGCCGCGGGGGAAACGTGTCCGAAATCGCTCTTGAAGCGCGCAATCTCTACAAGGTGTTCGGTCGGAATCCGAACCAGGCCGCTCGGCGCCTGAAGGCCGGCGAGAGCCGCATCGACGTCGCCGAGGCGGGAACAGCAGCCGTGATCGACGCCAGCTTCACCGTGAAGCGCGGCGAGATCTTCGTCATCATGGGCCTCTCCGGCTCCGGCAAGTCCACCATCATCCGGATGCTGAACGGTCTCCACGAGGCCACCGACGGTTCGGTGCTCGTCGGCGGAGACGCCATCACCGGCATCCCCGGTTCGCGCCTGCGCGAGATCCGCCGCGACCGCATCTCCATGGTGTTCCAGCACTTCGCGCTGCTGCCGCACCGCACGGTCGCCGCGAACGTCGCCTATCCGCTCGAGCTCAAGGGCGTCGGAAAGTCCGAGCGCCTCGCGAAGGCCGAGGAGATCCTGTCCCTCGTCGGCCTCGGGGGTCAGGCCGACAAGCTCCCGTCCGAGCTGTCGGGCGGAATGCAGCAGCGCGTCGGCATCGCCCGTGCGCTCGCCGCCGACACCGACATCCTCCTCATGGACGAGGCGTTCAGCGCCCTCGATCCGCTGATCCGCCGTGAGATGCAGGAGCAGCTGCTCGAGCTGCAGGAGAAGTTCCAGAAGACCATCGTGTTCATCACGCACGACCTCAACGAGGCCATGTTCCTCGGTGACCGCATCGCCGTGATGCGCGACGGCCGCATCGTGCAGATCGGCACGCCAGAGGACATCCTCACCGACCCGGCCAACGACTACGTCGAGCAGTTCGTGCAGGACGTCGACCGGGCCCGCGTGCTCACGGCCGGCAACGTCATGGAGCGCCCGCGCCCCGTCGTCGCCGAGACGGCCGGACCCCGCACGGCCCTCCGCCAGATGCGGGATGCCTTCATGTCGGCGACCTACGTCACGGGCCGCGACCGCAAGCTGCTCGGCATCGTCACCGACCGGGATGCCGTGAAGCTGGTGCGCAAGGGAATCACCACGCTCGAGTCGATCCTCAAGCCCGTGCCGCAGAGCGTCAGCGTCGATGAGGTCCTGATGAACCTCTTCGTGCCCTCGGTCGAGTCGCCGCTGCCGCTCGCGGTGGTCGACGCCGACGGACGCCTCGTCGGCGTCATCCCCCGCATCACCCTCCTCGCAGCCCTCGGCCCCGGACCCGGCGCGACCGGCGAGCTCACGCTCCCGCTGCTGCCCATGCCGCAGGCCGAGATCGACGCCGTGCTCGACGACGGATGGACCGCCGATCCGGGGGCCACGACGACAACGGGAACGCAGATGACAGGGGAGGTGCGCTGATGGACGGCTTCCGACTTCCTCTCGGGACCTGGGTCGCATCCGGCGTCGACTGGATCAAGACCAACCTCGACGGCCTCCTCGACGTGGTGTCGTTCGTCGTCACCTCGCTCGTGCAGGGCCTGACCTTCCTGCTGCTCCTGCCGTACTTCTACGTCGTGATCGTGATCGCCGCGCTCATCGCGTGGCTCGTGCGGTCGTGGCAGCTCGCGATCGGCACCGTGATCTCCTTCACGCTGATCGTCGCGATGGGCCTCTGGGTCCCCGCGATGCAGACGCTCGCCCTCGTGCTCGTCGCCGCGCTCGTCGCCGTGATCATCGCGATCCCTCTCGGCATCTGGTCGGCACGCAACGCCACCGTGCGGGCGGTGCTCAAGCCGATCCTCGACTTCATGCAGACGATGCCCGCGTTCGTGTACCTGATCCCGGCCATCGTGTTCTTCAGCATCGGCGTCGTGCCCGGACTCGTCGCGACCGTGATCTTCGCCCTGCCTCCCGGCGTGCGACTCACCGAACTCGGCATCCGCGGCGTCGACTCCGAGACCGTCGAGGCCGGACAGGCGTTCGGTGCGAAGCCGGGACAGATCCTGCGCGGCATCCAGCTCCCGCTCGCCATGCCGACGATCCTCGCCGGCGTCAACCAGGTCATCATGCTCGCCCTGTCGATGGCCGTCATCGCCGGCATGGCCGGGGCCGACGGGCTCGGCAAGATGGTCGTCGAGGCCATCTCCACCGTGAACATCGCCAAGGGCGTCGAGGCGGGTCTGGGAGTCGTGCTCATCGCCGTCTTCCTCGACCGTGTCACCGCGGCCCTCGGCACGCTCGGACGCAACCGCGGGTCGCTGCTCGCGCTGATCCGCGATCGCCGCGCGCAGCAGCGCACTGCCGCGATCGAGGCAGCGCCGGCATCCGCCCCGGCATCCGCGTCCGTCGAAGAGAAGGAGCTCCAGAATGCGTAATCGCAGGCTCATCACCGTCGCGGCGCTCGGCGCCGCGGCATCCCTCGCCCTCGCCGGGTGCGCGAGCGACGGCGCCGGCGGCACGATCGAACTCGCCGGTGGCGGGTCGGATGCCGCGGGCGGCGGCGACAAGGGCACGATCACCCTCGGCTTCCTGCCCTCGTGGACCGACGGCCTCAGCACCGCGTACCTGTTGCAGGATCAGCTCGAGAAGCTCGGGTACACCGTCGAGATGAACACCCTCACCGAGGCGGGGCCGCTGTACACGGGCCTCGCACAGGGCGACGTCGACATCTTCCCGTCGGCGTGGCCCGAGATCACCCACGCCGAGTACATGGCGACGTACGGCGACTCGATCGAAGACCTCGGCACGTACTACGACAACGCGAAGTTGACGATCGCGGTGCCCGAGTACACCGACATCGACTCGATCGACGAGCTCGCCGCCGCGAGCGACAGGTTCGGCGGCAGGATCTACGGCATCGAGCCGGGCGCCGGACTCACCGGGCAGACCCAGAAGATGATGCCCGAGTACGGTCTCGACGGCTACGAGCTCGTCACCTCGTCGACCGCCGCGATGCTCACCGAGTTGAAGTCGGCGACCGAGAACGAGAAAGACATCGTCGTGACGCTGTGGCGTCCGTTCTGGGCCAACGACGCGTACCCCGTGAAGGACCTCGAAGACCCGAAGGGCGCGATGGGCGAGGCCGAAGGACTGCACTTCCTCGGCACGAAGGGCTTCGCCGCGCAGCACCCCGAGGCCGCCGCGCTCATCGAGAAGATCCAGCTCGATGACGCCCAGTACGGTTCGCTCGAAGACCTCGTCGTGAACGAGTACGGCGAGGGGCGCGAGGCCGAGGCCATCGACGCATGGCTCGAAGAGCACGGCTCCGAGTTCGACTGGGTCGTCGACTGACCCGATCCTCAGCGCCTGACGCACGATGGGCGGGGATCCAGGACGGAGCCCCGCCCATCGCTGTCGGTGCTTCGGAAGGAGATCTCGCGTTCTGAAGGAGCGGCTACGCGTAGCCGTCCTTCATTGCGAGAGATCTCCTGCACAGCGTGCGGACGCAACCCCCTTCGACTCCGGAATCGCCGGACGTAGCCTGACCCCATGGACGGGTTCGCGGCGGTCGACTTCGGGTTCGCTCGCGAGGTGCTGCAGCGCGGCATCGCGGCGCTCTACCTCGTCGCGTTCGTCTCGACGCTGAACCAGTTCCGGCCGTTGCTCGGCGAGCGCGGGCTGCTCCCGGCGCCGGCGCTGCTCGACTGGGTCGGCGACGAACCGTCACGGCGGCGGATGCTGCATCCCACCCTCTTCCTGCGCATCCGCTACACCGATCGGCGCCTCGCTGGGCTGTGCTGGTGCGGCATCGCGATCGCGGGTCTGCTCGTGCTCGGCATCCCTCAGCTCGCTCCGCCGTGGGTGCCGATGGTCGCGTTCCTCGCCCTGTGGCTGGGGTACATGTCGGTCGTGAGCATCGGGCAGACGTTCTACTCGTTCGGGTGGGAGATGCTGCTGCTCGAGGCGGGGTTCCTCGCGGCGTTCCTCGGCTCGCACGACCAGCCGCCGCCGACCGTCGTGATCGTGCTGTTCTGGTGGCTGCTGTTCCGGGTCGAGTTCGGCGCGGGCATGATCAAGATCCGCGGCGGACGCGAATGGCGGGACCTCACCGCGCTCATGTACCACCACGAGACGCAGCCGATGCCGGGGCCGCTCAGCCGTCAGGCGCACCTGCTGCCGCGGTGGTTCCACCGCGCGGAGGTCGTCGGGAACCACGTCGCGCAGCTCGTCGTGCCGTTCTTCGTGTTCGCTCCGCTGCTGTCGACCTGGATGCCGGGGCCGGTTCCGCAGATCGTCGGCACGACCGCCGCGCTCATCATGATCGCGACGCAGCTGTGGCTCGTCGCGACCGGCAACTTCGCGTGGCTGAACTGGGTGACGATCGTGATCGCGTTCTCGGCGGTCGGGCTGCCGGGGGTGGGCGCGCCCGCCGGTGACGAGACCGATGCGCTGTGGCCCGGCATCCCCCTGTACTGGTTCGTGATCACGTCCGCCGTCGGCCTGCTGGTGATTGCGCTGAGCTGGCCCGCCCTGCGCAACCTCTTCGCGCGACGCCAGCTCATGAACGCGAGCTTCAACCGCTGGCAGATCGCCAACGCCTACGGCGCGTTCGGCACGGTCACGAAGGAGCGCATCGAGCTGGTCGTCGAGGGGTCGGCCGACGACGACGAGCTGCTGTGGCGCGAGTACGAGTTCAAGGGCAAGCCCGGTGATGTGCGGCGCGTGCCAGGTCAGTTCGCGCCGTACCACCTGCGGCTCGACTGGCTGATGTGGTTCCTGCCGCTCGGGCGCTCGCTCGACGACTGGTTCACGGTGTTCCTGCTGCGACTCCTCGAGGCGGACGCGCCGACGCTCGCCCTGCTGCGCTCCGATCCGTTCGAGGGGGAGCGGCCGCGGTGGGTGCGAGCGGTGTCGTACCGGTACCGCTTCGCGACCCGCGCCGAGCGGCAGGCGCACGGGGTGCGGTGGATGCGGACCCGTCAGGCCGTCGTGCTCGGTCCGCTCGGGCTGCGGTGAGGCCGCGGCATCCGCTCTGCTGTGTATTCGACTCGGCGCCGCCCGTAACGAAGGAGATCTCGCGCTGCGAAGGAGCTTTCACGCGGATACCTCCTTCGTTGCGTGCGATCTCCTGCGCACCGCGCGGTGACTCGACACCCCACAGCCGTCGACCGCCGCCGAGCGCGGCGAAACGCCCCGGCCGGACGCAGGGTCCGGACGGAGCGTTCCGCCTCGCTGGGCGAGGTCAAGAGATCTTCTTCCTGTACGTCACGATCGCGAGCACGTAGGCCACCACCAGGATGCCGATGCACCAGGCGAGCGCGACCCAGATGTCGTTGCCGACGGGCTGCTCCGCGAACAGCGCCTGGATCGTGTTCACGATCGACGTCACCGGCTGGTTCTCGGCGAACCAGCGCACCGGCCCCGGCATCGTGTCGGTCGGCACGAACGCCGAACTGATGAACGGCAGGAAGATAAACGGGTACGAGAACGCGCTCGCCCCGTCGACGGTCTTGGCGCTGAGCCCCGCGATGATCGCGAGCCACGTGAGAGCCAGCGTGAACAGCAGCAGGATGCCGATGGCCCCGAGCCAGGCGAGCACGCCGGCGCCGGTGCGGAATCCCATCGCGAACCCGACCCCGAAGATGATCGCGAGGGTGATGGCGTTCGCGGTGAGCGACGTCAGCACGTGCGCCCAGAGGACGCTCGACCGCGCGATCGGCATGGAGTGGAAGCGCTCGAAGATGCCGCTCTGCATGTCGGTGAAGAGCCGGAACGCCGTGTAGGCGATGCCCGACGCGATCGCGATCAGCAGGATGCCGGGGAGCAGGTAGTTCACGTAGTTCTCGGAGCCGGTGCTCGTGCGGAGCGCCCCTCCGAAGACGTACACGAACAGGAGCATCAGCGCGATCGGGGTGACCGCCGTGGTGATGATCGTGTCCGGACTGCGGAAGATGTGCCGCATCGAGCGGCCGGTGAGGGTCGCCGTGTCCGCGGTGAAATGCGTGGTCATGCTGCGGTCTCCTTGTCTGTGCCGTGGTCGGACGGGCCGATGAGCGTGAGGAAGATCTCCTCGAGGGTGGGCTGCTTCTCGACGTATTCGACCTTCGCGGGAGGCAGCAGGGCCTTGAGCTCGGCGAGCGTGCCGTTCGCGATGATGCGGCCCTCGTGCAGGATGCCGATGCGATCGGCGAGGTGCTCGGCCTCGTCGAGATACTGCGTGGTGAGGAGAACGGTCGTGCCGGAGTCTGCGAGACGCTTCACGACCTCCCACACCTCGATGCGCGCCTCCGGGTCGAGACCGGTGGTGGGCTCGTCGAGATAGATCACCTCGGGGTCGCCGACGAGGCTCATGGCGATGTCCAGTCGCCGTCGCATACCGCCGGAGTACGTGCCGACCTTGCGGCTCCCGGCATCCGTCAGTCGGAACGTGGCCAGCAGGTCGTCGGCGACCTTCCCCGGGTCGGGCAGGTGTCGGAGCTTCGCGACGAGGGCGAGATTCTCGCGCCCGGTGAGGATCTCGTCGACGGCGGCGAACTGCCCGGTGAGGCTGATGGACTCGCGCACCCGCAGCGGCTCGCCGGAGACGTCGAATCCCCGCACGGCGGCTGCGCCGGCATCCGCTCGCAGCAGCGTCGACAGAATGCGCACCATCGTGGTCTTGCCGGCGCCGTTCGAGCCGAGGAGGGCGAAGATCGACCCCTTCTCGACCTCGAAGGAGACGCCGCGCAGTACGTGCAGGTCGCGGTACGACTTCTCGATGCCGCGGACGGCGATGGCGGGCGTGGTCATGATCGACTCTCCTTCTTCTTGGCGTCGTCGACGGCCTCGACGAGGCGCGCGCGCTCCTTGTCGACCCACTGCGAGCCGCCGTACGCCTCGGCGTAGCTCTCGGCGTACTCGACGGGGTCGTCTCCGACGATGTCGGCAATGGGGGTTCCGTCGACGGCTGCGCGCTCCCACAGGTCGGCGAGGTCGAGGAAGATCCGCACGAGGGTGTCGCCGTCGGTGATCCCGCCGTAGTACATCGTGTAGCGGTGCTGGGCGTTGGCGACGGTGCGGTAGGGCTCGGGCAGGGCGTCGATGCGCCTCTTCGCATCGCGGTACTGCTTCTTCTGCTCGAGCGATCCGGTGATGAATTCGAGCCACTTGGCGGCCATGTCAGTTCTCCTTGTCGGTGGTGCTGTTCGTCGTATTCGTGCTGTTCGTGCTGCGCGCGGTGGTGCTGTTCAGCTGGTCGATGCGCTGGGCGAGGAAGGTCCAGGTCGACCAGAACTCGTCGAGCTCGTGGGTGCCTGCGGGGTTGAGGGAGTACACCTTGCGAGGCGGTCCCTTCTCGCTCGGCACCTTCTCGACGTCGACGAGCTTCTTCTGCTCGATGCGCACGAGGAGCGCGTAGATCGTGCCCTCGGCGATGTCGGTGAATCCGTGATCGCGCAGTCGTGCGGTGATCTCGTATCCGTAGGCCGGCTGCTCGGCGAGGAGGGCCAGGACGATGCCCTCCAGAGTGCCCTTGAGCATCTCGGTCATCTGCTTGCCCATCGGCTCTCCTTTCTGTGATCCGGTACTCAGTGTTACTGGCTACCGGTACAAAGTAACACTGAGTACCGGTACCTAGCAACACCGAATACCGAAGTTCTTCGGGAGGCGCGCGGGGGCTGGGGAGGCGCGGATGCAGTAGCGTCGCTCCCGTGTCCTACGATCTGAACGTTTACGGTTCGCGCCGTCTATCCGGCGAAGCGCTTGCATCGCTGATCGAGTCGATGTCTGGTCTTCGTCCAGTCGTGGACACATCGAACGGCGACGTCACGGCGGTCTCTGATCGGCTGGGGATCAGGCACTTGTTCACGATCGATGGCCCTTTCGCCGTCGAGCCCGAGGACGTCGCGGGGCTCGCGATAGAGGCCACCCCGTCGACCGTTCTCTACTCGTTCATCGCGATAGGGACCCTGGAGGAGGCCACCACCGCGGCGCAGGGCGTTGCATCGCGGCTTGCGGTCGCGACGGGCGGGGTCGTCGTCGATCCCCAACTCGAGGACTCCCCGATCGCCCGGGCGCCCCGGGAGCGGCCTCCGAAACCACACCTTCACATGAGTTGGTATCGCAGGCGAGACGGATCTCCGGATATGGCGGAGCACTATCTCGCGGCGGCCCGAGAGCATTTTCCTCCGGCCGTTCCGGCTCGGTTCGGAACGCATGAGCCTATGCAGGGCAAGTTCCCGCGCGACGACGATGAGGCCTTCGCTGAGCTGGCGCGCAGGGAGCCGCTCTCCTCGATCATCTTCTCCGGCCCGGGGATGTCGGGCCGCATCTCCGACTGGACCGATGATTTTGTGGCGCGTGTCCAGAAGATCCACCTGCGCATCGATCCCAGCGGGTTGAGCCGCGCGCGCAGTGCGGCGATCACGACGTTCTTCCAGGAGGTGGCGCGCAGAGCCTCCTGCGATTTCGCTGCGGTGAAACTCAGCGTCTCCGGCATCCCCCTCGACGTGATGTCACGAGGATGTTGGGCGGGGATGCCGTCGGAGCCGGTGTGGATGAGCTGGTACTCGACGCAGAACGCCGAACTGATCCGACCGTTCCTCACCGCAGGCGACATCTCCGAGTACCCCGAGGGCATCCTGCATCGGTGGAGCGAGACGCCCACGCTCTCGACAGACCTGCCCTCGCTGATCGGCCGGACCCCGTGGGTCTCCCCTGACCTTCTGGCCACCTGGGATCCCGAGACCGGCGACCTCGTCGACGTGGCTGCGCGGATGCCGGAGTCGCTCCGCCCCCTCGACCCGGAGTCCCCGAAGGCGCACGCGATAGCAGCGCGGATCGCCGCGAACCGCGCAAAGGAGCAACGCGTCTGACCGTGATCGAGACCCATCACGCGCGTCGAAACCCACCCGGAACGACGTCGCTGCGGGTGGGTCTCGACGCGGGAGGTGGGTCTCGGTGCAGAAAGGGAGGGAACAGGAGGGGGATGCGGTCAGAGCCAGCGCTTGTACTTGAAGACCCCGTACAGCCCGACCGCGAAGGCCGCCATCGCGCCGATCGCCATCGGGTACCCGAAGGTCCACTGCAGTTCCGGCATCCCCTCGAAGTTCATCCCGTAGACGGTGCCGACGAGGGTCGGGGCGAAGATGATCGCCGCCCACGACGAGATCTTCTTGATCTCGTCGTTCTGCGCCAGCCCGGCCTCCGACTGCCGTCGCGCGACGAGCGCCGACTGCACGGTGAGCGCGTTCTCGAGGATCGCGCGGAACGAGTCGATCTTCTCCTGCACGCGGATGACGTGGTCGAGCACGTCGCGCAGCGACCGCTGCAGCTCCTCATCGATGCGGTACTTGTCCGATCCTCGACGCAGCCACTGCAGCATCCCGGCCAGCGGGTGCACGGCGCGCTGGAAACCGATGACCTCGCGTGACAGCTCGTAGATGCGGCGGGAGAGGGCGTCGTCGTCGCTGTCGCCGAACAGCTGGTCCTCGATCTCGTCGATGTCGTTCTCGAGTCCGGCGACGATCGGCTCGTACTCGTCGACGACCTCGTCGAGGATCGCGTACAGCACGGCCTCGGGCCCCATCGCGAGCAGCTCGGGGTTCGCCTCCATGCGCCGCCGCACGGCGGCGAGGTTCGGCGACTCGGCGTGCCGGATGGTCACGACGAAGTCGGGTCCGATGAACAGGTGCAGTTCGCCGAACTCGATCGACTCCTCCTTGTCGCGGTATCGGGCCGGACGCAGCACGGCGAACAGGGTGTCGCCGTAGCGCTCGACCTTCGAGCGCTGGTGCCCGGAGAGCGCATCCTCGACCGCGAGCGGATGCAGGTCGAACTCGCGCGCGACCGATTCGACCTCCTGCGGGCTCGGGCGGTACAGCCCGATCCAGGCGATGCCGCCGAGCGCGCCGAGGGTGCGCGACGTGTCGTCGAGGTTGTGCAGGGTCTCCACGCGACGTCCGTGGACGTACACGCCGTTGTCGATGAGGGCCATGATGCGGCCTCCGTTCTCGCAGGCGCTCGCCGCGAAGGGTCGGCGGCGTGCGCAGGAATCGTCAGGGGCGGATGACGCCGCCGACGCTGCGGAGGACGTGCGCGGGCGCGGAGCGGATGCTCAACGCGCGAGCGCAGGGAGTCGCGACGCAGCGGTGGCGGCGTCGTAACTATCACCGGACATCGCCATCACCGCCTTTCGGACTCCTCGGGGGTCGGACGCGAGCGCGTCCGGCGAGCCATGTTACTCCACCTTCCCGACGAGCCGGGCCGCGGGGGCCGGGCCGCGGGGGCCGGGCCGCGGGCGCCGGGCCGATGGGCCCGGCCCCCGCCGGGCGCCGGGCCGATGGGCCCGGCCCCCGCGGGGCCGATCAGCCCAGGGCGACGACCTGCCCACCCGAGGCGGCGGAGGCCTGCGCGGCCTTCACGATCTCGACGGTGCGGATGCCGACGCCGGCGTCGGGCTGCGGCTGCCGCCCCTCGCGCACGGCGGCGACGAACTCGTCGAGCAGCAGCGCGTCGAGATCGGCGCCCACCGGCGTCCACGTCTCGCCGCTCGCATCGTGCCCGGCGACGCCCTTCGCGAACGGGCTCACCGTGACGGTGCCGCGCTCGGCGACGACCTGCAGCGTCACTCCGCCCCACGTCGGCGAGCTCATCGGCCAGCTCCACGAGCAGTCGATCGTCGCGATCACACCGCTCGGGTAGCCGATCGTCACCAGCCCGCCCGTCTCGACCGCGAGGTCGCGCTGCGCGTGCAGGATGCCGTTCGACACGGCCCTGACCGACGACGCCCGCTCGCCGAGCAGCTCGTCGAGCAGGTCGGCGCAGTGCACCACGTGATCGACGAGCGCGCCGCCGCCCGCGAGGTCCGGATCGGTGAACCAGGCGCGGTCTCCCGGCAGCTTGCCGTTGTTGACGCCGGTGACGGAGAGGATGCGGCCCAGTCGTCCCGCGCGCAGCTCGGCGAGGGCGTCGCGCACGACGGGGGAGAACCGCACGGGGTACGCGACCATGAGCATCACACCCGCCTCGTCGCACGCGCGCTGCATCGCGACCGCGTCGTCGACGGTCGTGGCGAGCGGCTTCTCGCACAGCACGTGCGCACCGGCGCTCGCCGCCCGTTCGACGAGTTCACGGTGCCGCGAGTTCTCGGCCGCGATCACGACGGCATCCGGCTTCCACGCGAATGCGGCGTCGTAGTCGTCGACGTAGGAGACACCGAGCTCGGTGGCGAGGTCGGCGCCGCGCAGCGCATCGTCGGGGGCCGTGGCGCCGTCGGGATCGGTGGCGATGAGCTCGATCCCCGGCATCGTCTGCAGCGCGTGCACGTAGCTGAGGGCGTGCGTGTGGGCGAACGAGAGCACGGCGATGCGCAGCGGAGCGGTCAACGGACGACCTCCTCGGACGAGACGACGGCGACCGGGGCGCCGGACGCGATCGACGCCATCGCCGCTTCCGCCACGGCCACCGCGCGGATGCCGTCGGCGGGGTCCACCCGCGCGTCCCTGTGCTCGCGCACGGCGGCGACGAAGTCGGCGATCTCGGCGTAGTACGGGCTCTCCTGCGGCGACATCGGCGGCAGGTAGTCGGTCGCGGTGTCGTCGAGCACGGCATCCGTGCGCTGGGTGCGGTCCTCGGCGCTGTCGTACCGCAGGCGCCCGTCGGACCCGGCGACCTCGACGCTCGTGCGGAACGGCATGCCGGGGAGCCCCCAGCTCGCGTGCACGTGGCTGATCACACCGCTGCGGTGCGTGAGCACGACGTGCGACGACACGGGCACCGGCACCCGATCGTCGACCGTCGGCGGGTTCTGCACCGCGTAGACGGTGTCGACGGGGCCGGCGAACCACAGCGCCTGGTCGAGGTCGTGGATCATGAGGTCGCGGATGACGCCTCCGCCCGCCCGCTCCGAGAAGAACCAGTGCGACTGGGGTGCGGACCCGGTGCGGCTGAACCTCTGCACGGCGATCTCGCCGATGCGGCCGGCGTCGACGGCATCCTTGATCGCCGCGTACTCGGCCATGTACCGCACGACGTGGGCGGGGAACAGCCGCACGCCCGCCTCCTCGGCGGCGGCTGCGACCTGCGCGGCGGCTTCGGCCGTCGCGGCCAGCGGCTTCTCGCAGATCACGTCGCGTCCTCGGGCGATCGCGCGCAGCGCGAAGTCGGCGTGCGTGCTGCTGGGCGTGACGATGTCGACGATGTCGACCAGGTCGATGAGCGCGTCGACGTCGGCGACGACCTCGAAGCCGTATTCGGCGGCGATCTCCTCCGCCCCGTCGAGCGAGGTCACGTATCCGCGGGCGCCGAGGGCCCGCCAGGCGTCGGCGTGGACGCGCGAGATGCCTCCGGCGCCGATGAGTCCGACCGTCAGCGTGCTCACTGCTTCTCCTCTGCGGGGTGGGTCGCCGACTCGGGGGTCAGCGGGGTGATGGGCGGCACCGGCATGTCGTCGATGCCGTAGATGCTCGCGGCGTGACGGCGGAAAGCGTGCACGACGGCGCCGTGAGCGGCGGCTTCGGCGCCCAGCCGCGCTTCGGCCACGGGCACTTGGAACGGGAGTCCGAGATGGCCGGGCAGGGCGGCGCGAAGTGGGTCGAGCAGCTGCTCGTGCGCGGCCGACAGCCCGCCGCCGATCACGATCATGGCCGGATCGACGGTCATGATGAGGGTCGCTATGCCGTGGGCGAGCTCGTCGATGAAGGCGTCCAGCTCGTGCTGCGCGTCGGCGTCGCCCGAGCGGGCGAGGGCGAAGACCTCGGCAGCGGATCCCGCGGTGCGCCACGTGATCTGACCCGTCTCGGTGTTCAGCCCGCGGAACGCGAGGCGCCCGATGTCGCCGGCGGCGTTGTGGATGCCGCGACGCGGCCGACCGCCCAGGATGAGCCCCATCGAGATGCGGTTGCCCACCGACAGGTAGACGACGTCGTCGACGAGCTGGGCGACGCCGAGGTGGTGTTCGGCGACCGCGGCGAGACGCACGCCGTTGTCGACGGATACGGGGCAGCCGAAGGCCTGGTGCAGCTGCGCGCCGATGTCGACGCCCGACCACTCGGGGATCACGACCGACATCACGACGCGGCCCGCGTCGTCGACGAGACCGGGGAGCGAGACTCCGATCGCGCGCACCCGCGATGCCGGCACGGAGGCGGCGGCGAGCGTCCGGCGGACGTCGTCGATCACGGCGGCGAGCTTGGCGGCGCCGTCGCTCTGCGCGGCGACCCCGGCGAAGGCCTGCTGGGCGATCACGCGGCCGGTGAGGTCGGCGAGGATGACGCGCACGCTGGCCACGCCGATGTCGATGCCGACGACCGTGCCGGCTGCCGCGTGGAAGGAGTAGTGGCGCGCGGGGCGTCCGGCACCGGCCGACGGTGCGGCCGAGCCCTCGACGATGAGCCCTGACTCGCTGAGGGTGGCGACCGCGTTCTCGACGGAGGTGCGGGAGACCTCGAGCGAGCGTGCGATCTCGTTCACCGTGGCGGCGCCCGCGTCTCGCAGGTGCTGCGCCGAGCGGGCGACGATCGACAGCGGGGTCGGCACGACCATGTGCGGCCTCCTTCTCGTCGTCGCGGGGTGCGATCAAAATAGCACACCGCATTCTCAAATCAAGATCAGTCGTTTTCCTCCCGGAAACACGCCTGTAACAACAGCTTGAGAAGTTGTACTTGACTAATTATCCCAACCCGATGTCATAATAAACCGTACTCAGCACGGTATGAGCAAAGGAGCACCATGCGCGTCAGCAAGTTCACCGGCGTCGCCGCGGGCATCGCGGCCGCCACCCTGTTGGCCGGATGTTCGGCCGGCGGAGGCACCACCGCAGAGGGCGAGCAGGACATCACTGTCTGGCTGTACCCGGTCATCGCCGACGAGGCGGCTCACAAGGAGTTCTGGGACTCCACGATCGCCGACTTCGAGAAGGAGAACGAGGGGATCAACGTCTCCTACGAGATCTTCCCGTGGGCGAACCGCGACGAGGCGCTGCAGACGGCCATCGCCGCGGGCAAGGGTCCGGACGTCGTCTACCTGATCCCCGATCAGCTCGCCGCGTACCAGAAGTCGATCGCACCGCTGAACGATCTGCTCAGCGAGCAGCGCCAGGACGATCTGCTCCCGAACGTCAAGGACTCCGTCACGATCGACGGCGACATCCTCGGCGCTCCCATCCTCACGAGCGCGCAGCCGCTCATCTGCAACGCCGCCGCGTTCGAGGCGGCCGGCGTCACCGAGTACCCCGAGACGTGGGACGACATCGTCGACATCGCTCCGATGTTCACGGCGGCCGACATGTACGTGCTGAACTACCCCGCCTCGGCCGAGAACACCCTCAACCTCACCTTCTACCCGCTGCTGTGGCAGGCGGGCGGCGCGGTCTACACCGACGAGGGCGAGGTCGGGTTCGACAGCAAGGCGGGCGAGGAGGCACTGACCTTCATCACCGACCTCGCCGAGGCCGGCGCGCTCGACCCCGAGGCGCTCACCACCAACGTCCCGCTCGAGCAGACCGCGATCGCCCAGGGCAAGGTCGCCTGCACCTGGAACAACGGCGTGACCGAGGTCGCACCGTTCTGGGGCGAGGAGAACGTCAAGGTGCTCGCACCGCTCACCGACGAGGAGTCGGTGGCGTACGGAACGGTCGGCTCGCTCTCGGTGCTCA
This sequence comes from Microbacterium sp. LWO14-1.2, assembly GCF_038397715.1. Taxonomy (NCBI): domain Bacteria; kingdom Bacillati; phylum Actinomycetota; class Actinomycetes; order Micrococcales; family Microbacteriaceae; genus Microbacterium; species Microbacterium sp. LWO14-1.2. The sequence continues at coordinate 1,723,786 of NZ_CP151633.1, read as the reverse complement.
AGGGCTCCAAGGCGCAGGATGCCGCGGCAGCCTTCGCCGAGTACGCGACGAGCGCCGAGGTCGTCGAGCCGTACCTGACAGCGGCCGGCTACTTCTCGGCCCTCAGCACCACGGAGCCGCTGTACGCCGACGACCCGCTGCTCGGCGAGGTCGAGAAGTACGTCCCCGACACGACGGTCGGCGAGCTGAACGCCAGCTCCCGCGCGCTGATGGGCGTGCTCGCGCCCGAGATCCAGGCGGCGCTGCTCGGCCAGAAGTCGCCGGCCGATGCGCTGAAGGATGCCGCGAGCGCGGCCGCCCCGCTCATCAAGTAGCCCCCATCGGGGGTGCGCGGCGATCGCCGTGCACCCCCGTCCCCCTTCCATCACCGAGGTGAGGTCTCCTGATGACGACGGCAACCATCGCGAAGCGACCACCGGGTCGGGTGGCGCGGGTCCTGGCCAGGCGCGAGGCGCGCGTGGCGTTCCTGTTCGTGCTGCCCGCGTTCCTGCTCTTCATCGCGTTCCGTTTCGGTCCGAGCATCGCCGGCGTCGCGTTGAGCTTCTTCGACTACGACATCTCCGGCGAGGTGGCGTGGCGGGGTCTCGATCACTTCCAGCGTCTCGTCGCCGATCCGCTGTTCTGGCGGGCGATGGGCACCACTCTCATCTACACGGTGTTCGCGGTGCCGATCTCGTTGGCGCTGTCGACGATCATGGCGCTCGGCGTGCGGCGCGCGTTCCGCGGCGCACGGTTCTTCCGCTCGATCTTCTTCCTGCCGGTCATCACCTCGCTCGTGCTCGCCGGGAGCATCTTCGTCTGGATCTTCTCGAGCAACGGCCCCTGGTCGCAGCTCATGGCTCCGCTGGGACTCGGCGGTTCGTGGCTCGGCAGCACCGTGCTCGTCATCCCCGCGATCGTCGTCGTGGGCGTCTGGTCGCGGTTCGGCTACGGCATGATGATCGTCATCGCCGCGCTGCAGGACGTGCCCCGGGAACTCGAGGAGGCCGCGCTGGTCGACGGCGCGAACGCGTGGAACCGCTTCCGGTACATCGTGTTCCCGTACCTGCGCCCCACCTTCTTCTTCCTCGCGGTGATCGAGACGACCGCGGCCTTCCAGGTCTTCGACGTCATCTACGTCATGACCCAGGGCGGCCCCGCGAACGCCAGCTACTCGCTCGTCTACCTGCTGTACGACCAGGGCTTCCGGTACTTCGACTACGGCTATGCGGCCGCGGTCGGCGTCGCCCTGTTCATCATGACCCTCGCGGTCGCCCTCATCCAGCGCCTCGTGATCGGAAAGCAGAAATGACCGCCCTGATCCAGCCGCCCACGCAGACGCCGGTCTCGGCGCCTCCGAAGAAGCCGGCCGCCCCGCGCCGCCACCGGTCGTTCCGTGCCCTCGAACCGACCCGCATGGGTGTGGTCGTGCGGTGGATCTGGCTGAGCATCGCCGGCATCCTGAGCTTCTTCCCCTTCTACGCGATGGTCGTGCTGAGCCTCAAGCCGGGGCTGGTCGTCGAGCTCCCCGGCTCGCTGCTGCCGTGGACCGACATCTCGTTCGAGTCGTACGAGCAGGTGCTCGGCGGCCAGAACATCCTCGGCTGGCTGTGGAACACGGTCGTCTACTCCCTCGTGTCGGTCGTGGCCGTGCTCTTCCTCTCGGCGATGGCCGGATACGCCTTCGCCAAGAAGCGGTTCGCCGGCAAGGAGGTGATGTTCTGGTCGTTCCTCGCGATGGTGATGGTGCCGTTCCACGTCACCCTCATCCCGACCTTCATCCTCATGGCGAACCTGGGCGGCATCGACACCTACTGGGGCCTCATCCTGCCGACGCTCGCCAATGCGCAGGCCGTGTTCCTCATGCGGCAGTTCATCCAGGGGCTGCCCGACGAGCTCTTCGAGGCCGCCCGCATCGACGGCGCGGGCGAGTTCCGGATCTTCCTGCGCATCGTGCTGCCGTTGTGCAAGCCGATCCTCGCGACCCTCGGCATCTTCGTGTTCCTCTGGCACTGGAACGACTTCCTGTGGCCGCTCATCATCGCGAAGTCCAACTCGATGTTCACGCTCACCGTCGGCATCTCGTCTCTGCAGCAGCAGAACGTGCCGCTGAGCACCATGCTCGCCGGATCCGTCGTCGCGCTGCTGCCCATCTTCCTCGCCTACCTCATCGCCCAGAGGTACGTGCAGGAGGGCGTCACCGGCACGGGCATCAAGGGCTGAGAAGAAAGGGAATCACCACGTGACTCAGCACGCATTCACCTCGGAGGCGCACCTCGAGGAGGTCCTCTCGACACCCTCCGACGCGCTCATCGCCGATCTGGCCCAGGGCTCGGGCGACCTCGTCATCCTCGGCGCAGGCGGCAAGATGGGTCCGACCCTCGCGATGCTCGCGCGTCGGGGCATGGACGCCGCAGGGCGGGAGAAGGATGCCGTCTACGCGGTGTCGCGGTTCGGCGACGGCGAGATCCGCGACCGCCTCGACGCCGCGGGCGTCACCGTCGTGCCGTTCGACCTCATCGAGAACGACGACTTCAGCGGCCTCCCCGACGCCCCGAACGTCGTGTTCATGGTGGGGGCCAAGTTCGGGGCGGCGACCAATGCGTCGTGGGCGTGGGAGGTCAACGCCGCTCTGCCCGACCGCGTCGCCCGGCGCTACCGCGACAGCGCCATCTCGGTGCTCTCGACCGGCAACGTGTATCCGTTCGTGCCCGCCGCGTCCGGCGGTGCCTCCGAGCAGCTGACGCCGGCGCCGATCGGCGAGTACGCGCAGTCGTGCCTCGGGCGCGAACGCGTCTTCGAGTTCGGCGCGCAGGAGCGCGGCACCCGGGTGGCGATCATCCGACTCAACTACGCGATCGACCTGCGCTACGGGGTGCTCGCCGACATCGGCAGCGCCGTGCATGCGGGTCAGCCCGTGTCTCTCGCGACGGCGAACGTCAACGTGGTGTGGCAGGGGTATGCGAACGAGGTCGTGCTGCGCAGCCTCGTGCACGCCTCGACCGACCCGTTCACCATCAACCTGACCGGTCCCGAGCTGCTGAGCGTCGAGTCGATCGCCCGGCGCTTCGGCGAGCTGTTCGAGCGCGAGGTGACGCTCGTCGACGAGCCGCAGCCGACCGCGCTCCTCAGCGACGCCCGCCGCTGCATGGCGCTGTTCGGCTACCCCTCCGTCGCCGCCGAGACGCTGATCGGTCTGCAGGCCGAGTGGATCACCGCCGGCCTTCCGATGATCGCCAAGCCCACGAAGTGGGCCGTGCGGGACGGCAAGTTCTGATGCGCGGGTACGCTGCGCACACCTCGACCGTGCCGGTGCTCCGCGCGGAGGCCGCCGCGACCCTCGCGCAGGGGGCCGTGATCCCCGCGCATCCGCTCGCCCTGACCGCCGATCGCACGCTCGACGAGCGCCGCCAGCGCGCACTGACCCGGTACTACCTGGATGCGGGCGCCGGCGGCCTCGCGGTGGGCGTGCACACGACCCAGTTCGAGATCCGCGACCCCGAGCATGCCCTGTTCGAGCCGGTGCTCGCGCTCGCGGCGGAGGAGATGGACGCACGGGCCGACGCCGGTGTCGTGCGCATCGCGGGCGTGGCCGGCGATACCGCGCAGGCCGTCGCCGAGGCCGAGCTCGCGCGCTCGCTCGGCTACGACGCCGTGCTGGTGAGCCCGCGGGTCGCCGGCGCCGACGATCGGGCTCTGCTCGACCGGGCGCGCGCGGTGGGCGAGGTGCTGCCGATCGTCGGCTTCTACCTGCAGACCGCGATCGGCGGTCCTGTGCTCGATCGGGAGTTCTGGCGCGAGTTCGCCGCGATCCCCGCGGTCGTGGCGGTCAAGGCCGCGCCGTTCGACCGGTACCGCACGCTGGAGCTGGTGCGCGGCGTCGCCGCCTCCGGCCGCGCCGACGAGATCGCCCTGTACACGGGCAACGACGACGCGATCGTCGCCGACCTGCTGTCGGAGTTCCACGTCGAGTCGCCGGACGGCCCGCGCACGCTGCGTTTCGTCGGCGGGCTGCTGGGGCAGTGGGCCGTGGGCACCAAGGCCGCGGTCGACCTGCTCTCCCGGGCCAGGACGGCCATGGAGGGGGATGCCGTCGCCTACCGCGAACTGGGGCTCGTCGCGTCCGACATGGTCGATGTGAACCAGGCGGTGTTCGATCCGGGCAACGACTTCCATGGCGTGATCGCCGGGGTGCACGAGCTGCTGCGCCAGCAGGGCCTGCTCGAGGGCACCTGGTGCCTCGATCCCGCCGAAGGGCTCTCGCCCGGGCAGGCCGAGGAGATCCGGCGCGTGCGCCTGGCCTACCCCGACCTGAACGACGACGCCTTCATCGCCGAGCATCTCGAGGCCTGGCTGGCATGAGCGCCGCACCGGTCGTCGTCGTCGCCGCTGTGCCGGCACCGCTCTTCGCCGAGCTGTTCTCACGCGACGACGAGCAGCGCCTGCACGCCGCCGCACGCGCGCTCGGCGGCGCCTTCGCGCGGGTCGACGCACTCGACGACCCCCGACTCGGCGACGCCCGACTCGACGGCGCCCGACTCGACGGCGCCCGACTCGACGATGCCCGCGTGGTGCTGACCAGCTGGGGTGCTCCGCCGTTCGACGAGGCGCTGCTCGCGCGGCTCCCGAAGCTGCAGGTCGTCGCGCACATCGGCGCATCGGTGAAGGCCTTCGCGACCGACGCGCTCTTCGACCACGGCGTGGTCGTGACGCAGGCCGGTGCGGCGATGGCCCGACCGGTGGCCGAGGTGGCGCTGGCGTTCACGCTGGCGCTGCTGCACCGCATCCCGAGCATGCACAACGCGCTGCGCGACGCGGCGGGCTGGGACGACGCCGGCGCCGCCGGCGCGCAGCACGAGATCCTCGGCGCGCCGATCGCCGTGATCGGCGCCTCGCGCACGGGTCGTGCGTACCTGGAGCTCGTGCGGCTGCTCGGGGCGGAGCCCCTGCTCGTGGATCCGACCCTCGACGCCGCGCAGGCCGCCGCTCTCGGCGCCGAGCTGCTGCCCCTCGACGAGGCGCTGTGCCGAGCCCGCATCGTCGCGGTGCACGCGCCCACCCTCCCCGAGACCCACCACCTCATCGGGCGACGCGAGCTCGCACTCATGCCGGACGGCGCCGGACTCGTGAACACGGCCCGATCCTGGCTGGTCGACGAGGCGGCGCTGCTCGACGAGGTGCGCAGCGGACGCCTGAGTGCGGCGATCGACGTGTTCGACGAGGAGCCGCTGCCGGCCACCAGCCCCTTCCGCGGACTCCCGCACGTGCTGCTCACCCCGCACCGCGCCGCCGGCACGGTCGAGGGTCGTCTGCGCCAGGGCCGCATCGTGGCCGACGAGATCACCGCGTTCGCGGAGGGCCGGCCGCTGGTCGAAGCCGTCGATCGAGCCCAGCTGGCGTCGATGGCATGACGACGTCGCCGCAGCGCGTGGCCTTCGCCGGTCTCGCGCACTCCCATCCCGACAGCGATGCGACCCACGTCCGCGCACTCGGCGGCGAGGTCGTGGGCGTGTACGACGACGACCACCTCGCGGCGGCGGCTTTCGCGCGGCGGCACGGCACGGCATCCGTCGGCTCACCGGCCGACCTGCTCGCGCTCGGTCCGGATCTCGTGATCGCCACGCCGCGGACGCACGAGGCGGCGGCGCTGATCCGGGTGCTGCAGGACGGCGTGACTCCGGTCTTCGTGAACAAGGTCGTGGCCGCCACCTCGGCGCAGCTCCACGAGTGGTCGGATGCCGCAGACCCCGCGCTCGTCGGAACGAGCTCGGTGCTGCGCTTCGCGCCCGCGCTCGCCGCGCTCCGCGCCGAGGTCGAGCACGCCGAGGTGCTCGCAGTGCGAGTGCGGGCGCAGCACGACGCGGCCGGGTTCCGTACGCCGGAGCGCAACTGGCAGGACGCGCCGGATCTCGGAGGCGGGATCCTGGCGACCGTGGGCGTGCACGCCTGGGAGATGGTCGATGTCGTGCTGCCCGGCGCACGGCTGACCTCGGGCACCGGCTGGACGCGCCGGGCCGCGGGATCGCCGCACTCGGAGGATGCCGCGGGCCTCGATGTCCGCGTCTCCGTCGGTGGGCGCGAGCTGCCCGTGCAGGTATCGCTGTCGGGGATCCCCGGCCCGGATGCCTATGCGATCGACATCGTCACGACCGACGGGCTCCGCTCGTGCGTGCTCGATGTCGAGAACCCCCATGCTGCCCTCGGCTTCGAGGGACTGATCGGCGCTCTGCTCGATGCGAGTGCTGATCGACGCGTCGTCGCCCCGTGGCGTTCGGCGCAGGTCGTCGTCGAGAACACCGTGCGCGCAGCGCAGCTCGCGCGCTCCGGTGACGGCGGGGATTCGTGGTGACGCAGGAGAGGTACCGGATGCCGCGTGCCGACCGGCCGGTCGCACGCCCGACAGCGGCGATGCCGCCGCACGAAGGGACGACAGCATGACGATCACGAACGAGGACAGGACCGAGACCGCCGCGTTCCGCAGCCGGCGGATGCTGCTCGCCGGCTTCGGGGCCGCAGCGCTGGGCGGGGTGGCGGCGGTCGCGAGCCACGCGCCCGCGCAGGCCGTTGGCCCGGTGGCTCCGCTGAGCGCCGCGACGTCGAAGGCCGTCGGCAACGCCGGGACCGCCGCCGACCTCGCCGGGCTCAAGGGCAAGGACGGTGACCTCGTGCGCACCTCCGGGTACGCGGCACCGGGCGACGGCGGGCACGGGCTCTACCGCTTCGTGAAGAAGGACGCGCCGGCCGTGAACGGGGGCACCGTGCTCGCCGCGAAGAAGGAGGGCGCGTGGCTGCTCGTGCACTCCGGCGTCGTGGAGTTCCGTCAGTTCGGGCTGTTCGACGCCTCCGCGCCCGCCGACGACGCCCTCGACGCGATGGTCGGAGACCTCTCGATCCACCGCATCGAGGCGCACACCGACCTGAACTTCGTGCGACGGCACCGCTTCACCCGCTCGAACCTGGCCTTCGACTTCGGCAACAACCTCATGACCACCGTCGGCATCGAGAACGCCCCCAAGGACGACCCGTTCGCCGCAGTCATGTTCTTCCGCGGCGAGGTGACGGATGCCGTGCAGGAGGCGAAGCTCGGAGAGAACGTGCCGGACCTGGCCGACGTCTTCCCGGTCGCCGACTCGTCGTTCTTCGCCGTGGGCAGCTGGTACGCCGCGGAGGTGAACGGCCTGGCCGGTCGGTGGGAGCGCGAGCTGCAGCGGCTCGTGCAGGTGACCCAGATCGTCGACGGCACCCACATCCGCGTCAACTACAAGAACGGCTGGCCGCTCGGCAAGGACCGCGCGATCACGTGGCGGCTCGTGAAACCCGTGCACGACGTGACGGTGTCGAACCTGCGCTTCCTGGGCGGCGGGGCCGACGAGTACACCGGCTCGCACCCGCTCGCCTTCGAGTACGCGGTGCGCTGCGACGTCGACCACATCGACGGGACCGCGACGTTCTGGCCGCTCATCCAGCGCCGCTGGAACACGTACTTCACCACCGAGAGCTGCAACCTCTCGAACCCGACGTCGGTCACATGGGGCGGCGCCGGGTACCTGACGCAGCAGATCTACTGCCTGTACGGCTACGTCGCGAACTGCCACACCTCGAACGCCCGGCACCTCAACGACTTCACCGCCAGCGCCTACTGCCTCGTCGAGAACTGCCACGGCGACGGCGACGATCAGGGACCGTTCGTGACGCACGGCCAGTACGAGCACGACCTCACCTACACCGGGAACTCGGGCCTCATGACGTTCGCGAACTCGGGCGCGGCCTGGGGCTCGGCGGCCAAGCGCATCACGGTGCGCAAGCACGTCTGCTCGTGGTTCGTCGCCAGGGTGCGCATCACCGATCTCACCCTGGAAGACGTGCAGGTGATCGGCAAGCCCTCGCTCTCCGGTTCCGGGATGCTGTGGATCAACGCCGACGGAGCGCAGCTGCGCGGCTGCACGGCATCCGACACCCTGATCATCACGCAGCAGTCGGATGCGTCGGCTCGGCCGAACGTGATCGCCGACTCGCACTTCACGTTCGTCGCCCCCGGCGAGCTCACGAGCGCGGCGGTCACCACACCCGTGACCTTCGTCGACACCGTGCTCAGCGGCGTCGGCGGCATGAAGATCACCGGGCCCGGAGCGGTCACCTTCCGCGGGTCGACGCTCACCGCGGCCGACGACGCGGCGCCGATCACCTCGGCATCCGAGCGCCTGCGCTTCGAGGGGTCCACGCTGCGAAACGCCCGCATCGCTGCCGCCCGCGGCGAGCGTCAGGCCGTCGAGATCGCCGGGTCGGACGTCCTGCTGAAGGGCGGCACCGGGGTGACGCGGACCGGCGCCGGGCCGCTGCACCTGACCCTGAGCGACAGCACCCTGCGCGCGGAGGGGTCGGCGACGCACGTCTCGCTGAAGACCGGGGCCACGCACTACCGCGCGGTCGGCAACCGCTTCGAGGGCGGCGCGCTCGAACTCGCCGACGGCGCCTTCGGAGCGGAATCGACCCTGCTGCACACCGGCAACGTCGAATCAGGCGTCACCCGCACGGCGTTCCCCGCCGAGGGCGACCGCGTCGTCGACACCGCGAACATCGCGGTCTGAGCATCCTGGTCACCCCGTGCTGTGCAGGAGATCTCGCGTAACGAAGGAGCAGATGCCCCATCCGCTCCTTCGTTATGAGAGATCTCCTTCGCAGCCGCGCGGGCGCGCGAGGTCAGGATGCCGGGATGCCGACGAGCTCGGCGCTCTTGTGCCACAGCGCCTCGGCGAGGGCTGGGTCGTCAACCTGCGGATTGACGCGGTTCGAGAGGGTGCGTTCGTCGTAGTAGGCGCCCGAGAACCAGGTCTCGTCGGGGGTGCCCTCGATGAACCAGCGCAGGATGCTGCCGCCCTCCTCGACGCCCGTGAGTATGAGCCGGCCGAGGAAGCTGCGGTAGACGAGGCGCATGAGGCTCGACGAGTCGGCCGCGAAGTTCGTGCGCACGGTGCCGGGGTGGAAGGCGACCGCGCTCAGCCCGTCGGCATGGAATCGCGTGTGCAGGCTCTTCGCGAAGAGGACGTTCGCGAGCTTGGCGTCGCCGTAGGCCTTGTTCGCGCTGAAGCGCCGCTCGTTGTCGAGGTCGTCGACGTCGAGGTCGCCGAACAGGCGGTGACCGACGCTCGACGTGTTGATGACGGCCCCTCGGCTGCGCAGCAGTCGGGGCAGGAGCAGGTTCGTCAGCAGGAACGGTGCGAGATGGTTGACCTGGATGGTCTTCTCGTGGCCGTCCACGGTGGGGGTGCGGTCGCCGAAGATGCCGCCGGCGTTGTTGGCGAGCACGTCGAGGCCGTCGTCGCCGAGGAGGTCGTCGATCCGACCGGCCAGCGCCCGCACGTCGTCGAGTCGCGCGAAGTCAGCGGTCAGCGCCTCGGCGCCGGTGTCGTCGGCCACCGCGCGGGTCTTCTCGGCCGATCGACCGACGAGCAGCAGCCGGTGTCCGGAATCCGCGAGCTGTCGCGCGGCGGCGGCGCCGATGCCGTCGGACGCTCCGGTGATCACGATGGTCTTCGTCATGGGGGTCATGCCTCCGCGTCGGTCGGGGTGATGCGCTGGGCCGCTCTGGTCACGTGCTCGGCGATCACGGCGCGAGCGGTCTCGGGGTCGCGGCCGGCGATCGCGTCCACGATCCGCTGGTGGCTGCGCACGTGCTCCTCCTGCTCGGCGGGGTCGAGAGCGGAGTTCGCCGCGTGCAGGAACCCGGCGACGCGGCCGCGCAGGTGCGAGGTGACCTCGTCGAGGAAGCGGTGGTCGGCGAGCTCCGACAGCGTCTCGTGGAACAGCCGGTCCTGCCGCAGCAGCTCGGCGATGTCGCCCTCGGGTACCGCCGCCATCGCCTCGACCACGGAGCCGAGGCGCACGGCCGCCTCCTCGTCCCACCGCTCCTGCACGCGGATGGCCATGAACTGCTCGAGCACGATCCGCAGGCTCGAGATCTCCTCGAGGTCACGGGCGGTGAGCGCGGCCACGCGGGCTCCGCGGCGCGGTTCGTGCACGACGAGGCGTTCCTGCGCGAGCCTCGTGAGCGCTTCGCGCACGGGGATGTGGCTCACGCCGAGCCGTTCCGCCAGCTTGCGCTCGACGAGTCTCTCGCCGGGAGCGAGTTCCCCGGAATGGATCGCGGAGCGCAGTTCATCGGCGACCTGTTCGGCGATGTTCTGGTCAGACACGCTGCGCACTCGTATGCCCTCCTCGATGCGCGACGCCGTCAGCGGATGCCGGGGCGCTCCGCTCGATGCTATGGCATTCCCTCCCCCTGCACACCCGAAGGAGTCCGCATGACCACCGCCCCGCTCGCGATCGGCGACAGCATCCGCGTCCCGCGCACGTCGGCGCTCGTCGGCGTGGCCAGGCGCGATGTGACGCCGCCGGTCGGCATCCGCGCGAAGAACTGGGGTCCCGCCGACTGGGAGCGGGCGGAGGGCGCTCATCGGCCCTTCGAACTGACCGCGCTCGCGGTGACCGGTGGCGACGGGCGCGCGCGTGTGCTGCTCGCGGTCGACGGCACATGGTGGCGACGGGTGGCCGACGAGATCGGGGTGCGAGGGGCCATCCTCGACGGGCTCGGCCTCGACGCTGATCAGCTCATGCTGTCGCTCTCGCACACGCACGCCGGCGCGGTGCTGTGCGCGGCCGACGCGCACCTCGAGGGCGGCGAGCTCATTCCCGGATACCTCGAGACCCTCGCAGAGCAGGGCATCGCGGCCGGTCGCGAAGCACTCGACTCCGCCCGACCCGGCCTCATCGAGTGGACGACCGGGCGCTGCGACCTCGCCGCCGATCGCGAGCTCGACCTCGACGGCCGGGCCCTCGTCGGCTGGAACCCGGGAGTCGCCGCCGACGACACCGTGACGATCGGACGGGTGAGCGTCGGCGGGGCGGTGCGCGCGACGATCGTGAACTACGCGTGCCACCCCACCACGCTCGCGTGGCAGAACCGCGAGGTGTCCCCCGACTACGTCGGCGCCATGCGCGAGATCGTCGAGACGGCGACCGGAGCGCCGTGCCTGTTCGTGCAGGGAGCGTCGGGCGAGCTCGCGCCGCGCGAGCAGTACACCGGCGATGTCGCCGTGGCCGACCGGCACGGACGATCGCTCGGACACGCGGTGCTCTCGGCCCTCGACGGCCTGCCGCTGCCCGGAGACGAGCTGACCCTCGGCGGGGTCGTCGAGTCCGGCGCACCGCTCGCGATCTGGGAGGGACGCCCGGGGGACGGAGGGGAGGATGCCGCGGGCTCGACGACGACGGTCGACCTGCCGCTCCGCGACCTGCCCACGCTCGATCAGCTCTCCGAGGAGTGGAAGGACATCGATCCGCGCTCGCGCGACGAGCGGCTCGGCCGCGCCCGCAATCTGCGCGAGGGGTACATCGACGGGCCCACCGTCGCGCATCCCGTATGGGCCTGGCGGTGGGGGCACGCGGTGATCGTCGGCCACCCCGGCGAGGCGTACTCGCGGCTGCAGACGACGCTGCGCGCCCGGTTCCCCGGCATCCCGATCGTGGTGATGAACCTCACGAACGGCCCGGGCTTCGTGTACCTGCCGACACGAGAGGCCTACGAGCGCGGCGGGTATCAGGCCTGGCAGACGCCCCTCGCCGCGGGCAGCCTCGAGCTTCTCGAGGAGCATGCCTGCGAGGTCGTCGCTGCCCTCCTCGCTCCCGCCTCCCCCGTGCTCCCGCCTCCCCCTCGCTCCCGCCTCCCCTAGTGCGCCGAAACCCACCACCCCTAGTGCGCCGAAACCCACCACCCCCGTTGAGACCCACCACGAACGACGTATCGGGCGATGGGTCTCGACGCGCGTGATGGGTCTCGACGAAGAATCCGCGCCATCCACGACATCCGCGACATCCACATCATCCGCGCGACCCGCATCCGCCCCGACCAGAGGAGAGAAATGACAGACCATGCCCCCGTCGCCATCGTCACGGGAGGATCCGCCGGCATCGGCTGGGAGATCGGGCGCCGCCTCGTCGCAGACGGCTATCGCGTCGTCGCCGCCGACCGGGTGCCGGGCCTCACGGCATCCGATGCGGGCGCCGGCGTGCTGTGGCGCGAGCTCGACGTCACCGACCACGATGAGACCGACCGGGTCTTCGGGGCCATCGAGGCGGAGCTGGGGCCGATCGAGGTGCTGGTGAACAATGCCGGCATCCAGCGCCATCGCGCGATCGAAGACCTCTCGTGGGACGAGTGGTCGGCCGTGGTCGACGTGAACCTGCACGGCGTGTTCTCGGCGCTGCAGGCAGCCGGACGACGGATGCTGTCGCGCGGCGCCGGCCGGATCGTGAACATCTCGTCGATCTCGTCGCGAGGCTCCGCCGGTCGTGCGCCGTACGCGACGACGAAGGCCGCGGTGATCGGTCTCACCTCGACCGCGGGGGCGGAGTGGGCGGCCCGCGGGGTGCGCGTGAACGCGGTCGCACCGGGTTATGTCGACACGGGCGTCTTCCGCCAGGGTGTCGAGCAGGGCACGCTGAGCCTCGACACGATCCTGTCGCGCATCCCGGCGGGTCGTCTCGCGGAGGCGAGTGAGATCGCGGATGCCGTGAGCTTCCTCGTGTCGGATCAGTCGCGCTACATGAACGGCCAGACGCTCTACGTCGACGGCGGGTTCCTGGTCGACTACGGCGTGCCGCTCGCGAAGAGGCCCGAATGACGGCGGTCGCACGGGTCGACACCGCGACGGCGGTGCTGCCGCTTCCTGCTCCGCTGCACCTCGGTGCCATGACGGTGACCCGTCGCGAGTACAGCGCCGTGCGCGTGACCGACGACGACGGCACGACCGGGGTCGCGTACTGCCTGTCGCGGGAGGCGCCGATGGCCGAGATCGTCGACCGCCTGGTCGCTCCGCACGCGATCGGGGCGGATGCCGACGACCCGTCGGCCGCGTGGGATCGGATGCTGCGGGGCAGCGCGATCGTCGGACGCGTGGGCCTCGTGCGGCGCGCGATCGGCCTCGTCGACATCGCCCTGTGGGACATCGCCGCTCGCCGGGCGGGAGTGCCGCTGTGGCAGCTCCTCGGGACCGGCGACGCCCCTCGTCGCGCGATGCTCGTCGCGGCGTACCCGTCGCCGGAGCGCACTCCTCGCGACGTCGCCGACGAGGTTCTGCGCCAGGCGGCGGGATGGGCGCAGGTCAAGGTGTCGCGCATTCCCGATCCGGCATACATGCGCGAGCTGTTCGTGATCCTCGGTGCGGAGCTGCCGCGGGAGACGGGCCTCGTGGTCGATGTGGGCTTCGGATGGCGCGACGCCGATGAGGCCCTCTCCGAGATCGCGCAGTGGGGAGCGCCCGACCTCGCCTGGCTCGAGGATCCGATCCTGCCCGAGGATGCAGCGGGATGCGCACGGATCCGCGCCGAGAGCGGGCTGCCGCTGTCGGTCGGCGACGAGGTCACCGACCCCGCCGTGCTGCGTGCGCTCGTCGAGCAGGGCGGGGTCGATGTGCTGCGCCTCGACGTTGTCGCGATCGGCGGCATCACTCCCGCGCGCGAGATCGTGTCGTGGGCGGCGGAGCGCAGCATCCGGGTGTCCGGGCACGTGTACCCGGAGGTCACCGCCCACCTCGGGATCGAGGTGGAGACGTTCGCGCGCGGAGTGAATCCGTACGACCCCGCGCCGAGCTTCGTGACGGGCGGGCCGACGTTCGCGGGCGACGTCCGTCCCGCCGGCGGTCCGGGACTCGGCTTCGACCTCGACCCGGCCGTCTTCGCCTTCGACCGAGAGGAGCGACCATGACATCCGCCCCGAGGAGCGCTGTCGTGACCGGCAGCGGCAAGGGCATCGGCCGGGCGATCGCCGAACGGCTGACCGCCGACGGGTGGACGGTGGTGGGGCTCGAGCGGTCCGCCGGGTCGGGCACCATCGAGCAGGGGATCGTCGCCGAGGTCGTGGTGGGGGATGCTGCGGACCGCAGCGCCCACGAGCGTGCCGCCGATGCCGCCCTCGCCTACGCGCCCCTGCGCGGCTGGGTCAACAACGCGGGCATCACCAAGCGCACACCCCTGCACGAGCTCGACGAGACGGTGGTGCGCGAGATCCTCGACATCAACGGCCTCGGGTACGTCTGGGGGTGCTCGGCGGCGGTGTCGTCGTTCCTCGACCAGGGCGTCGCGGGTGCGATCGTCAACGTCGGGTCGATCCACGGCCGCTCCAGCTTCGTCGACCACGCGGCGTACGAGTTCACGAAGGGTGGCATCGACGCGCTCAGCCGCAGTGTGGCCGTGACATATGGCGGACTCGGCATACGCGCGAACACGGTCGCGCCGGGTGGCGTGCGCACGCCGCACCTCGAGGCGCAGATCGCGGCATCCTCCGACCCGGTGGCTGCAGAGCGCGCGCTCGCGGAGGGGCCGCCCATGGGCCGGATCGCCCGAGCCGAGGAGGTCGCGGCTGTCGCGGCGTTCCTGCTCTCCGATGAGGCGCCGTATCTGTCGGGGCAGTCGATCGCCGTGGACGGCGCGTGGACGGCATCCTTCGGCGAGGTCGTCGTCGACCCGGCGCTCCGCGCCCGCTTCGACGGCCGGCTCAGGCCTTGAGCATCGAGGCGCGCGCGATGAGACCGTCGACCACGTCGAAGGTCGCGATGGTCTCGGTGGCGACGCCCGCGTTCACCACCTGCTCCTGGGCCACGACCCACCGTGATCCGAACAGCACGGTGTTCTCGATCACGCACGACAGCTCGGGGTTCTGCAGCCGGGGTTCGTAGAACGCGCGGATCGCCGCCGCCCCGATGATCGGCTCCGGCGCGACGCCGGTGATCACGGCATCCGCCGCGTAGGTCGCGACGAACGCGTCGAGATCGTGCGCGTTGAACGCGTCGAGCTGTGCCTGCACGGTGAGCGCGGCCGAGCGGATGCTGTCAGTCAATGCGCACTCCTCCGTTGACGTCGTACGTGGCGCCGGTGATGAAGCCCGCCCGCTCGGAGGCGAGGGAGGCGATGATCCACGCGACGTCGGCCGGCTGTCCGAAGGCGCCGAGGGGGATGGATGCCGCGAGCCGGTCGCGTCCGTCGCCCTGCAGTCGATCGGTGATGGCGCTCGCGACGGGGCCGGGGCTGACGGCGTTCACCCGGATGCCCTCGGGGGCGAGATGGCGCGCGAAGCTGCGGGTGAGTGCGAGGATCGCTCCCTTGCTCGCGGAGTAGTGGAGTCCGGTTTGCAGCGCGCCGACCTGGCCGGCGATCGACGACAGGTTGACGACGGAGCGGTCGCCGTCGGCGGCGCGCAGCAGGGGGAGCGCGCCGCGGGTGAGGAAGAACATGCCGCGCACGTTCGTCTCGAGCACGAAGTCCCACTCC
This sequence comes from Microbacterium sp. LWO14-1.2, assembly GCF_038397715.1. Classification (NCBI taxonomy): domain Bacteria; kingdom Bacillati; phylum Actinomycetota; class Actinomycetes; order Micrococcales; family Microbacteriaceae; genus Microbacterium; species Microbacterium sp. LWO14-1.2. The sequence continues at coordinate 1,708,483 of NZ_CP151633.1, read as the reverse complement.
TCGATGTCGATGTCGTCGTACGGGGTGTAGGGGCAGACGCCGCCGTTGTTGATCAGCACGTGCAGCGATCCCCACTCGGCGGTGATCTCCGCGAGCAGTGCGTCGATCGACGCCTGATCGCGCAGGTCGAGCCGTGAGACGCGCACGTCGGGAGAGCCGGCGGCGCGGCACTCGTCGGCGACGCGGGCGGCTTCGGCCTCGCGCCCGGTGTAGGTGATCCAGAGGGCGTACCCCTCGGTGGCGAGTTCGCGGGCGGCTGCGGTTCCGATGCCCGAGCTCGCGCCGGTGATGAGCGCTCGTCGCTGTGTCATACCTGAACGCTATAGCAAATGTGTGATCACCCGAAACAACCTGGCGGTGGGGATGCTAGATGCTATAGCATCCTATCCATGGCCGAGCCCCTCATCATCGTGACCGACTGCGACCTGCCGGGGTCCGTCATCGAAGACACCCTTCGCGCCGCCGGTCTACGTGCCGAGCGGGCCGCCTCCGACACGGTCGACGACCTCCTCGCAGCCGGCGCCGCCGACGCGGCAGGACTCGTCGTGCAGTGGATGCCGATCACCGCGGACGTCCTCGACCGCCTGCCGAATCTCCGGATCATCAGCCGCGTCGGCATCGGCTACGACATGATCGACGTGGACGCCGCCGGCGAGCGCGGGATCGCGGTCGCCAACACCCCGAGCTACTGCATCGAAGAGGTCGCCGCGCACACCGTCGCCATGATCATGGCTCAGGCGCGCGGCCTCCTCGCGTACGACCGCGCGGTGCGCGCCGGCACGTGGAAGGCCGTCGACGCGCGTCCTCTCGCCGTGCGCCCCTCGCGCACCACCGTCTCGGTGCTCGGTTTCGGGCGCATCGGACGCGTCGTCGCGAGCGGATGCCGTGCGCTCGGGTTCCGTGTTCTCGTCGCCGATCCGTTCGCCGCCGCCGACTCCGTGCGGGCGGCCGGTTGCGAGCCGGTCGCGATCGACGAGGCGATCGCCGCCGCCGACATCCTCACCCTGCACGTGCCGCTCACCGATGAGACCCGGCACCTGATCGACGCCGACGCCTTGGCGACGATGAAGCGGGGAGCGGTCGTGGTGAACACGTGCCGCGGGCCGCTGGTGGATGAGGGGGCGCTCGCCGCATCCCTCCGATCCGGGCACCTCGGCGGTGCGGCGCTGGATGTCTTCGACGGCGAACCGCTCGCGGCGGACTCCCCGCTGCGCGATCTCGACGACGTCCTGCTCACCCCGCACGCCGCGTGGTTCTCACCGGAGGCGCTCGACGACCTGCCCGTGCACGCGGCGGACAACGTCATCCGCTTCCTCGCCGGCGAGTCCGTCCCGCTCATCACTCCTGCCCCCGCCCACGCCGGCTGATCGCGAGGCGACCATGGAACTGCTGCGTCTCGGATCGCTCGGCTCGGAGAAGCCCTTCGTGCGACACGACGGTGCCGTCTACGATCTGTCCTCGCTCACGCCCGACATCGACGGGGCGTTCCTCGCGGATGGCGGCATCACCGGCGTCCGGGCGGCACTTGCCGCAGGCGCGCTGCCGGCGGCCGACATCAGCGGTCTGCGCATCGGCGCGCCGGTCGCGCGCCCCGGAGCCGTGATCTGCATCGGCATGAACTACGCCGCGCACGCCGCCGAATCGGGGTCGCTCCCTCCCGAGCATCCGGTGGTCTTCTTCAAGCATCCGAACACCGTCGTCGGGCCCGACGACGTGGTGCTGCTGCCGCCGGACGCCGAGAAGGTCGACTGGGAGGTGGAGCTCGCCGTCGTGATCGGTCGCACGGCGCGCTACCTCCCCTCGGCCGAGGCGGCGCGCGACGTGATCGCCGGGTACGCGGTGTCGAACGACGTGTCCGAGCGCGCCTTCCAGATCGAGGTGTCGGGCGGCCAGTGGTCGAAGGGCAAGTGCGCCGAGACCTTCAATCCGCTCGGGCCTGCGCTGGTGCCTGCCGACGAGGTCGACCCGCAGGCACTGCGCCTCCGGTCGTCGGTGAACGGCGCTGCCCGACAGGACTCGTCGACAGCCGACATGGTGTTCCCGGTGCTCGAGCTCGTCCGCGACCTCAGCCAGTACATGGTGCTGGAGCCCGGCGACGTGGTGAACACCGGAACACCGGAGGGTGTGGCGCTGTCGGGGCGGTTCCCGTATCTCGCGGAGGGCGACGAGATGGTGATCGAGATCGAGGGACTCGGTCGCCAGCGGCAGCGGGTGGAGCGCGCCCGGGTGCGCTGATCCCGCGGACCCGGCGCCTTGCGCCCGCGACACGGTTCATCCGGCTGAGTGCAGCCGTGTCGCGGGCGGAGGGCGTCGGGACCCCCGCCACCGCCCGACGGTGCCCGGTTCAGCCGGCGAAGGGGACGACCGGCAGACCGCGCACGCCGGGGCGCACCGCGAACAGCGATCCGGCTTCGGTGCCGTGGTCGCGGTCGAGTCCCTGCGCCGACGTGGTGATGAACAGCGTGCCGAGGTCGTCGCCGCCGAACGCGCACGCGCTGACCTGCGGGACCGGCAGCGGGATGCGGGCGATCAGCGCGCCCTCGGGCGAGTACCCGTGCACGGCCCAGCCGTTCCACAGTGCGACCCACACCGAGCCGTCCGCCGCGACGGTGAGGCCGTCCGGCATCCCCTGGTCGTCCGGGATGCCGACGAAGCGGCGTCGTCCGGTCAGCTCGCCGTCGATCACATCGAACACGTCGACGCCGCCGGTCGTCGTATCGACGTAATAGGCCAGGTCGCCGTCGGGGGCGAAGCCGATCCCGTTCGAGACCTCGACGCCCGAGAGCACCTCGCGCTGCTCGAGCTCGGCGGTGAGGCGGATGACGCGGCCGACCGCTCCGGCGTCGTCTGTCGCCATCGACCCGGCGAGCAGGCGCCCCTGGGGGTCGACCGTGCCGTCGTTGAACCGGGCGCTGCCCAGGTCGAATCGGAGCGCCGGGGCGGCGGGGCCGTCGGCCGAGTCGGACAGGTGCAGCGTGCGGGTGCCGAACGCCGCGAAGCCACCGCTCGCGCGCGGACGCACGAAGGCCGCGTAGTCGTCGTCGAGGTGCAGGCGATGGATGCCGTCGTCCCGCAGCGTCACGAGGTCGGCGGCCTCGCCGTCGACCCACCTCACACCGCCCCACGACGGCGACCACACGGGGGCCTCGGCGTGCACGCACACGGGACCGGTGAGGTTCTCGGGCGTCATGAGGCGTCGTCGCGGCGCAGCGGCATCCGCTCCGGCTCGGGCGTCCCTTCGGGTGGCGCCGATGCTTCCGGGGTCTGCGGAGCCGCGGCCGCGGCCGCGGCCGGCTGCGCGGGGAGCTCTCTCGCGACCTGCTTCTCGAGCACCTGCACGGCCTCGTCGCTGAGCAGGATCAGACCGTCGAGCTCGTCGCGCACCCTCTTGTAGGCGATGTTCCGCTCGGCCTGCGTCGCCGACTCGTCGACCGCGACCTTGAGCAGCTGCTGCGCACGGTCGAGGCGCTTGCGCTCCGGCTCGGTGAACGTCGAGTCGCGCAGCCGTCTGGCATCCTTCTCGGCCACCTCGAACGCCACGGCGTACGCGCCGACCGCATCGAGGTACTCCGACACCTGCTGCTCGGTCACCGAGGCGTCGGCGGATGCCGGTCGCAGTGCGTCAGCCGTCCGCTTCGCCCGCAGGAACGCGGCGACGAGAGGCTGGCGGCCGTCGCTCATCGCGGGGAAGGCGATGAGTTTCGCGACGTCGAGCTCGTAGTCGAGCCATCGCGCGGTGATCTCGTCATGCTCGGAGAAGAGCCGCTCGAGAAGGGTGTTCGATGCGACCGGTGGCGCCGTGGTGTCGACGACCGACGGTCCGATCCGCTTTGCGCCGCGGGCTTCGAGCTGGGCCGCCTTCAGCTCGGCTTTGACCCGCAGCGTCTCCAGACGTCGCTCATGCCGGCGCTTCGCGCTGCGCTCCCAGGCCTTCGCGGCGCCGCCGGCCATGCCCATGACGGGGAAGATGAGCCACCAGTAGTTGCCGGCGAAGGCCCAGAAACCGCGGATGAACTCGTCCATGATGCCCTCAGCCTACTTCCGGTCGCGTTCCGGAGTACCGCGGATTCCCGCTGAGGCACGTGTTCAGCCGGGAGCCTGTCGCCGCCGGGTCGTCGCGCGGGCGCTCGGCCGCCGCATCCCGTCCGTGCGGAAGATCGCACGCCATGTCGCCCGTCCGGAATCGGTGGTCGTCGCCGCCCGCCAGGCGCGCAGGGCGAGGATGAACAGCGACAGGACCGCGCCGACGATCGCGCCGACGGCGATCACTGCGTCGACTCCCGTCGCTGCGCCTTCCGCCAGACGCACGGGGAGCAGCACCACCGAGACGGGAGGGATGACACTGGCGACTGCGATCCATGTCGCGCTCGGATCGAGCAGCGCGACGATGAGGACGCCGAACGCACCGAACCCGACCAGCTGGATCACGATGCCGAGCGCGGCGGTGCCCCCGCCGCGGAAAAGCAGCACCAGCACCATGGATGCGGTGACGAGCAAAGCGATGCCAGCGGCGGTCCACAGGGCGAGTGGCGCCGCGAGCACGAGGACGCGCGTGGCCGTGTCCGACTCGCCGGCGACGACGAGCGTGAGGGCTGCGACGGCGGCGAGGACGAGCATCTGCACGACGCCCGCGGTGACCGCGGCGAGGGCACGACCGCCCAGCAGGCCCACCGCCGAGGAACGGGCGAGCACACCGTCGAACAGGCCCAGGGTGAGGTCGCGGCCGAGGGCGCCGAAGGTCCAGGCGGCGCGGCCCGTGAGGATCGAGAACGTCAGGAGAGTCGCCACGAGCGTGATGATGCGCGAGAGCACGGCCTCCCCGTCGTCGACGGCGAACGCATGCGATATCGACGGCGGAGGGGTTCCGGCCGAGACGGCGAGCACGGCCGTCGACACCGCCTCACCGACGAGCAGCGCGGAAGCGGCCTGAGACGCCTTGGCCGTGGTCACAGTGACCTCACCGTCGTCCACCGCGACGAAGAACCCGTCGCCGAGGTCGTCCGGTGCCGTCTCCGCCGCCGTGACCGTCCAGGACGGCTGCAACCCTTCGACGGCGGCGACGACGTCGTCCGGTGCCGAGACATGCACAGTCGGCGCGGAGGGCCCGCCCGAGCCGACGATTTTCGGGGCGATCACGACGAGTACGACGACCACGAGCATCAGGGCGAAGAGCGTGAGCTGGGCGGCGGTCAGGAGCTGTCGGCGCAGATCCCGGAAGAACACCGTCGCGAACGCGCGGCGCGGGCTCGCGCCGCTCATCGGTCCGCCTCCAGGATGTCGCGGAGCGAGGGCTGCACGACCTCGACCGAAGCAAGGGGCCCGGCGGCGGCCGCAGCGGCCACCAGGTCGCCGTCGATGTCGTGGCCGGCGGGGAGGGCCACCTCGACGATCAGGGCTCCGGCGCGCCGCCGGGGGCGCCCTCCGCTGCGTGCGACGAAGGCCTGCACATCGGCGGTGGACAGTCCCTCATGACGGAACATGAGTCGCAGGACGCGCGCGGTGGCGCTCAGGACGTCACTGAGTTCGCCTTCAACCACGGCCCGACCGTCGGAGATCACGGCGACGCGCTCGGAGATCGCTGCGACGACCTCCAGCTGATGGCTAGACACGAGGATCCCCACCCCGTCGGACGCCAGGCTCCGGACGAGGTCCGACACCTGACGCAGCCCCTCGACGTCCAGGCCGGAGAAAGGCTCGTCGAGGAGCAGGAAATCGGGGGATCCGAGCACGGCGAGCGCGAGCTGCGCCCGCTGTCGGTTGCCCAGGCTGAGCGCGCCGAAGGCGCGGTCGGCGATCTCCGCGACGCCGATCCGTTCGAGGATCTCCTCGACGTGCGAGCGCGTGCGGCGCGACGGTATGCCGATCAGGGTCGCGAAGTAGTGGAGCTGCGTGCGCAGCGGTTCGTCGGGATACAGCCCGCGCTCCTCGGGCATGTGCCCGATGCGACCGCGGTCCCCGGTGTCCAGCGCGCGCCCGGAGAGCAGCACGTCACCGCGGTCGGGGGTGCGCAGGCCTCCGAGCAGCCGCATCGCGGTGGACTTTCCTGCGCCGTTCGCGCCGACGAATGCGGTGACCCGCCCCGCGGGGACCTGCAGCGAATAGTCCGCGAGCGCACGAGTCGACCCGTAGCTCTTCTCGACGGCGACGAGTTCGAGGGTCGTCAAGCGGCGGCCCGCGCGGCAGCTCGACGGAGCGTCACGGCGTACATCGGCGTGGAGGCTTCGACGTACTCGGCTCCCGCGAGCGACGCGGTCAGGGCGACGACCTCGAGCCCCGCTGCCGCTGCCAGGTCCGCGAGCGTGTGCGGAGGCGTGAGCAGACTCGTCTCGAGCACGGTGGTGCTCTCCTCCCCGTCGACCCACACCTGCCGCATCCGCCAGATCCCGTCATCGACCGAGGAGAAGCAGACGAGCCCGGTCTCGTGACGCGGATAGGGGATGAACATCGCCGTGGGGTCGACGCCGATCACCTCGCGGACGAAGGACGGCGAGTGCGTCTCGACCACGGCCACGCCGTCGCGCGCGAGCATCGCGGCGATGTTGCGGAGGGTGGCGCCCTGGCTCTCGCGGTCGGGGAGCATCGAGAAGGACGCGCAGACGCACAGAACGAGATCCGCCGACCCCGCTTCCACGACGTCGAGCACCGCGTCGCTGCTGAAATCCGCTTCGGCGAGCCGGAGATCGAGGTCCGGGTACCGCGTGCTCGACCGGGCGAGGAGCTCGGGCGACCCGTCGATCCCGATGAGCCGGAGCCCCGCCTCGTCTTGCAGGGCGCGTCCGAGCGCACCGAGCACGCGCCCCGTGCCGATCCCGAGCTCGACGATCGTCCGTACGACATCCGACGGCGGCACGAGATTCCGCAGCGCGATGATCTCGGGCGAGGACGCTTCCAGCTCGCCGTAGATGTCGTCGTAGATCGTCGCGATCGCCGTACCGTACTCCTCCGAGACCGCTTTCGCGCGGCCGGGTGCGAGGACCGTCATCTCTCGCCGTCCGCCCCGAAGAGGCGCTTGAGGTAGTCACGGGTCGCCGGGGTCCGCCACACCGCCCAGGCTGCGGCGACGAGACAGGCGCCTCCGCCGACGATGAGAATGATGAGAGATGTCATGGGATCTACTCCTTCGCTCTGGACGGAACGGCCTCGCGCATCGCGGTGCCGGGGTGGGACTCGAAGGCGGGCGACAGCAGCACGACCTCGGGAGTCACGGACTCGTCGGATCCCGCATGCTTGATGATCGCGAACTGATGCGCAGGAACGGGCCGGAGTTCTCCGACGCGCCGTCGCACCGTGGCCGCGACCACGAGGTACGACGAGGAGAGGACGAGCTCGGTCGGATCAGCCGTCGCCGCGAGTTGCGCGAGTTCGGACGCGTGGTCGAACACGCCCTTGTCGGCTCGTCGTCCGGGGAACCACACGAGGTGCGCGAGACGCCGGGGCATGGGTGGGGAGGTGCGCTGCCAGTCCTGCCACGTGCCGTCCTCGCCGCGGATACGGTGGAAGACTTCGTGGTCGTCGATGGCGGGGATCGGCGCGAAGAACTTCCAGTTCGGGATGAGTCCGAAGAAGTCCTTCCGGCGGATGCGGTCGAACGAGTTCCCCGGCATCTGCGAGAAGGCGGTGACGGCGAGGCCGGTGCCGAACAGGCCCAGTCCGAGCAGACGCGCGGCGTCGCGGACGATGCTCATGCCGCTGCCTCCACGCGTCGCACGAACCCGATCAGGTGGTCGGCGACCTCTCCGGCCGTGAGCGGGTCCGTCAGCAGGGTGTCGTGCGTGCCGGCGACGACCACCGGTTCGCCCTGGTCGCTGCCGAACGTGACGGCGAGGTCGCGCTGGAAACGTGCGGCGTCGGCATCCGTCATCGTCCGAGAGGCGGAGAGCACGAGTCCTTCGACGCCCGAGATGCGGCTCGGCGCGGGCGGATGCGGGATGTCGAGCTCCTCTTCGACGGCGCGGAGCTCGCGTCGACCGGCCCGCCACATGCGCCCGTCGCGATACTGCAGCTCCGCGTTCGCGCGGAACGGCGGCGGCAGGTGGGTGACCCAGGTCGGCCGATCCAGGAGTGCGCCGAAACCGGCGCGCACGAGCGCGCCCATCTGCCCCTGGGCGTCGCGCACGAGCCGCAGTCCGTCGCGTTGCGTCGTCGACTGGGAGAACTGCTCGGGGTGGGTGGCGTCGACGAACACGAGTCCCGCGATGCGCTCGGCTGACAGGCGCTCCGCGGCGCGTCGGATGATCTCCCCGCCGTAGGAGTGCCCGGCGAGCACCACCCTCTGGTCGGGGGCGGCAAGGTTCTCGATCAGGTCTACCAGATCGTCGACGGCGTCGTCGATGCGGAACGCATCCCCCGGCGCCTCGCGCGAGGCCCCGTAGCCTGCACGGTCGTAGGTGATGAAGTCGATGTCGTCGGCGCGGTCGAGGTGCGCGGTGATCCACCCGAAGTGGTCCTGCGTCGAGAACAGCGCGTTGACGAGGAACACCATCGTGGTGTTGCCGCGCTGCTTGCCTCCGTAGGCGATCTCGCTGCCTCGACCGGTGCGGAGCCGCGAGAGATAGGCCGGTCCGTCGAGGACGCGGAGCCTCCGCCGCGTGGCGGTGACTGCGGTGGCCGCGAGTCCGACGGCGACGGCCGCGCCCGCCACGGCGGGGAGGATATCGGATCGGCCGCGTTCGCGCGTCGTCCGGTCGCTCGTGTAGGCGATGGCCGGATGAAACGATGCGAACCCCCAGATGAAGCGGCCGAGCCCCATGACGACCCCGTTCGCGACATGGAATCCCATCGCGACGGCCGTGTAGGCGGCGTTCACGAGGGGACCGGCGATGTACACGACGGGGTACGAGGACTCGAAGAGCAGCATCGCCCGGGTCGCGGCCTTCTCGAGCCCCGGGCGCGACTGGAAGAACCGCCACACACCCTCGTGCCCGTAGGTGTGCGTGCGCATGACGCCGGATACCGCTGTACCCTCGCGCCAGGGACGGCCGAGCAGTTTGATCCAGCCGGAGACGGCGTACGAGAGCACTCCTTGCATCGAGAGGTACCAGAGCCCGGCGTCGATCGAGCGGGCGTCGCCGCCCAGGCGTGCGATCGTGGCAGCGGTGTGCACCTGCAGAGCGGCCTGGTCGGACCCGTCGCCGCCGTACCGGGATCGGGCCTGGTTGATCATGCCGAGGACGCTGAGCCCGGCGTTGGCGCCGAGGCGGAGGCCGTCGAAGACCTTCCCCCGGCCGGGCACCAGCACGGCCACGCCGAGCGCGCACCGGACGGCGTGGAAGACGCGGTCGGCCCTCGGCCCGTCGAGTCGATCGAGGACCCGAGCGATCACCGGGGCGTCGGCGGTGAAGCCGCGGCGGAGCACCGTCCAGTCGTTGAGCTCTCCGGACGCGGTGTCGCGTCGTGTCGACAGCGCCTCGAGGCTCGCCAGGGTCGCGGTCACGGCGGCGAACGACTCACTCGCCCGCAGCGCACGCTCGCGCGACCCCGACGCGCGTCGGAGAGCGGTGCGCACCCGGGTGAGCAGGGTCATGACGCTGTTCCTCTCCTCGTGAAGTCGACCGGCTGATTCGTCGGTCAGCCCCCGCGGACCGCGCGACCCGCTTCGAAAGCCGCGACCATCGCGGAGCCCCAGGCCACTCCGCCGGCGAACGCGCCGGCGAGCGCGACGGGCGTGGCGAGGACCGGTGCGTCGAAGGTCGTAACCAGGATGCCGTCGGCGCCGGTGTCCGTCGAGAACGTCGCGAGCACGTCGCCGACCCGTGTCTCCAGGGCGCTCATGGTCACCACGACCCCACGGCGCGGCCGGCGAAGTACGCGCCGACGACGGTCGCGGCGCCGCCGACCGCGCCCGCGGCCAGCTTCCACGTCGCGACGGCAGCGGCGGGGGCTGCGACCGCCGCGGGCGTGCCGAGCACGGGCGGGGTGACGGTCGCATGGGTCATGTCGCCGGAGGCGACCTTGTTGATGGCGTCGCCCACTCGTCGCGAGAGCACGGCATCCCTGGAATGCATGGTCACAGTCATCTGAGTCACCTTTCGTCAGTCCACTCGGATGACCAGCATCATTCGGTGCCCGAGGCGGACTCAACCGAATCCCGGGGAATCCCGCCGAAAGTATGGAGGCCATCTGCGACTTTCGGGGGAGAGACTGCCTGGTGCGGCGGAAGGCTCACTCGGCCGGGAACACGGCCTCCACACGCCAGGTGCGACCGTGCGGGCCTGCCGTCACGGTGCCGCTCAACAGCTCGGCCCTCTCCCTCATACGCATGAGTCCGTAGCCGCTGCCTGAACGGTCGCGCGGAGCGGACGGGGCGTGCACGCCGTTCGTGATGGACAGGCGGATCTCGCCGGGAGCGCGGCGCAGGGCGACAGCGACCGGCTGCTCGTCGGCGGCGTGCTTGAGGATGTTGGTACCGGCCTCGCGGACGATCCGGGCCAGCGCCCCGCTGGTCAACCGGTCGAGGTCGCCCTCGTCGTCGACCTCGGTGTCGGTCTCGACGCGGAAGCCGGCGCCGCGGAGCTCGTCCTGCAGCAGCGACATCGCGGCGACGATCCCTCGCTGATCCCGCGGGGGCTCCGCTGAGTTCGCGGTGTCGCCCACGAGCATCACGACGCGGCGCAGGTCGCCCAGCGCCTGCCGGGCCGCGTCGATGATGGCGCGTTCGCTGTGCCGACGCTCGTCCTCGTCTTCGGCTCGTTCGAGGAGGCGGGCGTGCATCGAGATCACGACGAGGTCATGGGCGACGATGTCGTGCAGGTCGTCGGCGACGCGACGGCGCTCTTCGAGCACGACCTCGGCACGGGCCTGTTCGGCGCGGAGAAGCTGGCGTCGCACCCGGATCTCCCGCGTCACCACGGCGCGCAGCACGACGCCGACGATGCTCGCGCAGACGGCGACGATGAGGGCGGCGATGAAACTCGAGACTGGTTCCGCCAAGGGGAACGCGAGGTGCACCCAGACGGCGAATCCGACGAATCCCGCGAGGTAGAGCGCACGGATCGCCGTGCTGCACGTGCGCATGACGATCCCGGCGGCGATCGCGAGCGCGAGGATGGCCTCCTGCTGCGCCTCGACGGCGAGGGAGGAGACCGCGAGCAGGATCACGACGCCGGCGAAGACCGGCGGGCTCCACACAGCCACCGCGAAAACGAGCGTCGTGAGCCCTTGGAACAAGACATCGGCCGTGTCGGTGCCCGATACGGCGCTCACGATGAGGTGGGCGGCGAACGCGACTCCGACGACCCCGAGCAGCGCCCACCGCTCGGGACGTGTCAGCGGCGACACGGCGCGTATCGATGCTCCCAGCGCTCGCAGAGGCGGGAGGGCCGCCTCTGGGTGCTCGGCGCTCGGCTCCATCAGTCCATTATGCAAAGGCGCTGGGGCGAACCTTTCAGTTGCAGATGCCGAAGAGCTGGCACAGAGCGGTCCAGAGTCCCCCTGATGCGTTGAGCATGGCTTCTCCTCTCGTCACCTCCAGCCTGTCTCTCTTCCCCACCGACTGCCTCCCTCGCAAGGCGGAGACGCCTGCCACTTTCGTCGGAGGCGGCGGCGGTCCGTCCCTATCCTGGGGGAATGGGTCATCCTGGGAGCATGAGTCGCCTCCGAGTGGTCATCGCGGACGATGAGTCGTTGCTGCGCCGGGCGCTCACGGTGTTCGTCAGCGAGGCGGACGACATCGAGGTCGTCGGCCAGGCGGCGAACGGCGCGGAAGTCGTCGATCTCGTACGGAGGTTGGCCCCGGATGTCGTGATGATGGACGCGCAGATGCCCGTACTCAACGGCGCCTCGGCCACGCGAGCCATCACGAGCGACCATCCATCGACCGCGGTGCTCGCGCTCACGACCTTCGGCTCGCTCGACACGATCGTGCCGATGCTGCAGGCCGGAGCCGGCGGATATCTGCTCAAGGACTCGGACCCTGACGACATCATCGCTGCGATCCGCGATGTGCACCGTGGGCTCCGGGTGCTGTCGCCGGCCGTCGCGGCCATGCTCGTATCGTCCTTGTCTCCGGCGACGGATGCACGGGTGACGCGGTTGACCGAGACAGAGCGCCTGACTCCGCGCGAGAGCGCGGTGGTCGCGCTCCTGGCCCACGGTCTGTCCAACGCCGAGATCGCGCGCACGCAAAGCATCAGCGAGGCGACGGTGAAGTCGCATTTGAGCAACGTCATGGCGAAATGGGATGTGCGCGACCGCGTTCAGGTCCTGATCCGCGCGGTGCGCGCCGGGATCATCAGCTTCGACTGATCGACGCCCGGGGCTGGCGGATCTCGTCGTCATTGATATAGTCAACGCTATTGACTTGCAGTTCCGACGGTTGGACGACGATGACCACACCTCCCGCTCCCGTGTCGATCGCGGCGGAGTGCGACGGCATCCGGATCGCGGCGCAGATGCGCGGTTCCGGACCCGCCGTCCTGCTGCTGCACGGCTACCCCGAGACCAAGGCGATGTGGGATGCCGTCGCGGGCGCCCTCGCCGCGGACCACACGGTCGTCGCCGCCGACCTGCGCGGCTACGGCGACTCCGACAAGCCGCGTGACGCGTCGTACGCCAAGCGCGACATGGCGCGCGACCAGGTCGCGCTCATGCGCGGTCTCGGTCACGACCGTTTCGCCGTCATCGGCCACGACCGCGGCGGTCGTGTCGGGCACCGACTGGCGCTCGACCACCCGGAGGCCGTGACGGCGCTCGCCGTGCTCGACATCGTGCCGACGCTGCACATGTTCGAGAACGTCGACCGTGCGATGGCCACCGCGTACTTCCACTGGTTCTTCCTCGCGCGCGCAGACGGGATGCCCGAGGCGCTGATCGGCGCGGACCGCGAGACGTGGCTCCGCAGCCGCTTCACCGGTCGACGCCACGACGGCGATGCCCTGCCCGATGCGTTCGATGAGTATCTGCGCTGCTTCGACCTCGACACCGTGTACGCCTCGGGCGCGGACTACCGCGCCGCGGCATCCGTCGATCTCGACCACGACCGCGTCGACCGCTCGGCGGGGCGAGTCGTCACCGCGCCGACCCTCGCCCTCTGGGGCGCGCACAGCTACGTCGGCCGCAACTTCGACGTGCTGTCGACCTGGGAGCCTTACGCCCCCGGTATCGCGGGACGAGCGATCGACGCCGACCACTACCTCGCCGAGGAGGCGCCGGAGCCCACGGCATCCGCACTCCGCTCCTTCCTCGCGGAGGTGGGCGCATGACCGCGCGGGAGGTCGACCGGCTCGCCGAGCTGGTGACGATCGAGACGCCGACGGGGGATGCCGCGGGCTTGGCCGCCGCGCAGCAGCTCATCCGCTCGTGGATCAGCCCCGTCGTGGGCGACGACGGCGAGCTCGAGACCGTCGACGGCGTCACGCATCTGCGGTGGTCGGGTGGGGAGGATCCGAGCGTGCTGCTGATCGGCCACGTCGACACGGTCTTCCCGACCGGCACGATCGCCGAGCGCCCGTTCCAGGTCGAGGGCGACCGCGCCACCGGACCAGGTGTCTTCGACATGAAGGCGGGCATCGTCATCATGGCCGCCGCCCTCGAACGGGTCGCTCGCCCCGAACGCGTCGCGATCCTGCTCACGAGCGACGAAGAGGTCGGCTCGATCACGTCCCGTGTGCTGATCGAACGCGAGGCCGCCCGGGTGGGCACGGTGCTCGTGCTCGAGCCGAGCCTCGACGGGGCGCTCAAGATCGCTCGGCGCGGCGGCAGCATCTACCGTCTCGCCTTCACGGGACGCGCCGCGCACGCCGGACTCGAACCGGCGAAGGGGCGCAGTGCGCTCGCCGAGCTCGCCCACCACGTGCTGGCGCTGCCGCACCTCGCCGACGACGACCGTGGCACGACGGTGAGCCCGACCGTCGCGCAGGCGGGCACCGTCACCAATGTCATCCCCGAGCACGCCGAGCTGCGCATCGACGTGCGCGCGTGGACGCTCGACGAGCTCGAACGGGTCGACGGACGGATGCAGTCGCTCGGCGCTCACACGCCCGATGTGCGGGTCGACGTGCACGGCGGGATCAACCGGCCGCCCATGGAGCAGTCCGTGTCGGAGGAGCTGCTCGCGTGTGCGCGCCGTGTCGCCGAACGGCTGGGGCACGCCGAGGTCGAGGCGGTATCGGCGGGAGGAGCGTCGGACGGCAACTTCACCGCCGCGGTCGGCGCGAGGACCCTCGACGGGCTCGGCCCGCGCGGATCCGGTGCCCACGCCGACCACGAGTGGGTGTCGATCGCGTCGCTGCACGAGCGGATCGACCTGCTCGCCGGCATGATCGAGGACCTCGACGCCGCCGCACGCGCCGGTCGTTGAGCGGCGGACTCACAGGTCGTCGAGCGGCGGACTCACGGGGCGTTGAGCGAGCGGCGGACTCACGGGTCGTCGAGCGGCGGACTCACGGGTCGTTGAGCGAGCGGAGCGAGACGAAACGCGGTTCCGCCCGCGCGACGCCGCACTGCGCTCCTCACCGCGTTTCGTCTCCCGCTGCGCTCCTCGCTCAACGACCCGAAGGTCCCGAGTCAGACCCCGGGGGCGTGACGTTCGATGCTCTCCAGGAGCAGGTCGAGGGCCGTCTCCCAGGCGCGGGGGTCGCGGATGCCGGGCAGGGCCTCGCCCGCCCAGGCGATCTCCGGGTACTCCTCCGGGTCGAGGCGGCGGCGGTCCATCTGCCACGTCAGCTCATCGGCATCCTGCACCTCGGCGGGGATCGCGGTGAGTGCCGCCTGGATACTCGACGCCGAGCGGATCAGCTGTCCGAGCGCTCGCGCATACAGCGCGGCCTGTTCGCGGTCGTAGCCGCCGCGGCGCAGCGCTCCGATGGAGAACTCCATGGAGGAGAAGTCGGTGGGCCGGCGCAGCGCCATCTGTAGCGCGAACTCGGGGTAGCGCATGTAGTGGTCGTGGATGAGGTGCGCCTGGGCGCGCAGGTCGGCGAGCCAGTCGTCGGTCGCGACCATGCCGCCGCTGTAGGAGCGGGCTCGCAGCGTGTCGATGAGCGCGAGCAGCAGTTCGTCCTTGTCGCGGAAGTGCCGGTAGATCGATGTGGGGTGTGCGCCGAGCTCTTCGCCGATCGATTGGAATGTGAGACGGTCGAGGCCCTCGCGCTCGACGACGCGGTCGGCGGCGGCGACGATGATCTCGCGGCTGAGCGAGTCGCGGGCTCGGCGCGGGCGACCGGTCGCCTTGGTCGCCTTCGCGGCGGATGTCGCTGCCGGCTTCTTCGCCGGATCCGCGGCCTTCCGTGTCGCCATCGAGTACTCCGTTCGCAGATCGCGGCCGTCGGGGCCCGCGCGGATTCACGGTACCCCATGCCTGTCAGCCGTGCTGTCAGTGCCGTCGACAATGGTCGAAGTCTAGCCTCCGGTCGTTAGCCACTGTTATAGTCAACGCCATTGGCAAGCTCCCGGATGCGAAGGGAGCACGACACGAAGGAGCAAGGATGCTCGAGGTCCCTGCAGTCCCGTCCGACGAGGCGCTCGATGCGCGCTTCGCGGTGCCGTATCTGCTGACGGTGCGGCCGGTGCCCGGCCCGGACGACCTCGCCCTCCTCGTCGAGAACCACCCCCACGGCGCACGCGGCCGCATCTGGCGTGCGCCCGCTGCGCCGAGTGACCTCCTTCCGTTCCCGGTCGGCGTCGGCGCGATCCTCACGGCGGATGCCCGCTGGGTGGTCGACCTCGACGACGGCGGCGGGTCGGAGGTCGGCGGCCTCGTCGCGTTCGCGGTCGACGGCTCCGAGCGCGTCGAGCTCACACCCGGCCGTGCCCCGTACGTCCTGCGCGGCCTCGAGTCGTCGTTCGACGGCCGCTCGGTCGTCGCGACGGTGGTCGACGAGGACGGCTTCCACGTGCTCGTGATCCCCGCAGCTCCGTGGGGCGAGCCCCGGGTCGTCTACTCGAACCCCGCGGAGGCCTGGTACGGGCAGATCTCCCCTGACGGCGCGCTCGTCTCCGTCGACACGACGGCGCACAATCCCGGCATCCGGCGTCCGCTGCTCACGGTCGTCGACGGTCGTACCGGCGAGGTCGTCGCGACTCTCGACGACCTCCCCGCCGGGCCCGTGCGCGGAGTGCGCTTCGCGTCGGATGCCGGTGACGACCGTCTCCTGCTGAACACCGAGCGCAGCGGGTTCTCGCGCCCCGCGATCTGGAGCGTCCGCACGGGGGAGCGCGTCGACTTCGACCTGCCCGATCTCGCCGGTGAGGTCGTCCCGGTCGACTGGCACTCCCCGAGCGGCCGGATCCTCGCCGTGCACGTCGACGACGGCATCCACCGCCTGGTCGAGATCGATGAGGCCTCCGGCGACGCGCGTGTGGTGGCGGAGGGCGGCAGCGTCTTCGACCCCGACGTCGCCGATCTGCATCCGTTCCAATGGGCGTCGTACTTCGCACCGACCGGCGCGGTGCGTGCCGTGCGCTCGACCTGGGACGTGCCGCTGCATGTCGAGGAGATCGCCGCCGACGGCACCGCGGTGACGCTGGTCGAGCCCGCGCCGGTGCCGCCGGGGCGTCCGCTCGCGTCCGCCATGGTGCCGAGCACCGACGGCACCCGAGTGCAGCTCTGGTGGGGGAGGCCGGAGGGCGATGAGCCGCTCGGCACGGTGCTGACCATCCACGGCGGGCCGAACCTCGTGACGGTCGACAGCTACGACCCCTCGGCGCAGGCCTGGCTGGATGCCGGGTTCGCCGTCGCCTCGCTCAACTACCGCGGGTCGGTCACCTTCGGCCGCGCGTTCCGGGAGGGCTTCTGGGGCGTCGGCGGCGATCGGGAGATCGAAGACGTCGCGGCGGCGATCGGCTTCCTGCGCGAGCAGGGCCTCGCCGATCCCGCGACGACGTTCATCACGGGGGCGTCCTACGGGGGCCACATGACCCTGCTGAGCGTCGGACGGCTGCCCGATCTGTTCGCGGGCGGCCTCGCGCACGTCGCGGTGGCGGAGTGGTCGGCGGCGATCGACGCGATGAACCCTGCGGTGCGCAGCGTGTGGAGCTCGTGGGTGCCGCCGGAGATGGTCGAGCCCTTCTCGGCCATCACCTACCTCGACGACGTGACGGCCTCCGTGTGGATCAACCAGGGCGACGTCGACACCCGCACTCCGATCGTCGGCGTGCAGCGGTACGTCGACGAACTGAGCGCGCGCGGCGGCGACGTCGTACTGGACGTCTTCGAGGGCGGGCACGAGCCCACCGGCCTGGATGCCGCGGCAGTCGACCAGCGCCGGATGCACGAGCTCGCCCGCCGCACCCGTGCGGGAGAGCGCTGGGACGGCTGACCCGACGCGGCGCGCCCCGCTGGTCGCGCCTCATGGTCGCCGAGGATGTGAGGAGCGTCCTACCCGTCGATGATGTCGAACCACTGCCGGCAGAGACCCGATTCGCCCATGTTCGGCGCTTCGGCGCTCTGGAGGTTCAGAATCGAGGTGTCCCAGGCGCTGAGTCCTGGCGCATCCGCGTCAACGGCTTGTTCGAGGACCGAGAAGAGCGATGCGGCTCGGGCATCATCGCCTTCGGAGGCGGCGTCCCACGCGGCGTTCAACAGCGAGCAGCCCCACCAGTGGTATGCGACGACCGCGCCGGAGTCGGTCGCTTTCACGTTGGCCGGGTAATCGTAGGCAGGGACCGTTGTGGGAAACGAGGCGCCCGTGGGCAATGCGTACGGGAACTGCGAGAGAGCCGCGCGATACTCCTCTTCTCGGTGGGGATTGGGGGTCGGAGGGTCCTCACGGACGGGAAGTGTGCGAACCGGGACCGGAGCCGCGTTCGTCGGCACCGGTGGTACTGGCTGAGGGTCGGTGCACCCGGTGAGCATCATGCTCGCTCCCGCGAGCGCCGCGGAGCCGGCGACCAGGAGAGCACGCTTCATGACCATCGCCAGATCGTCTCACGTCCCGGGCAATGTCCGGCGCGACATCGCTGACGTCGAGAAGAATCCGCCACCGCGATAGCGTCGGGGGATGAGCCGCCGACGCAAGACCACGATCGCCTGGACTGCCGCGACCCTGCTCGTGATCGCGGGACTGGCGGCGACGGTCGTCGGTCTGATGACCCCCGTCTCGTTCGGGTGGTTCGCGTATCAGCCGCTCTCCTCGGCGACGTTCGTGGGAGACGGCAGCGGCTTCTTCGTGTCGCGCACGACAGCTATCGGGTTCGTTCTGCTGGCGCTGGGGTTCGTCGCCCTCGCCTTCCTCGCCGGGTTGCGTCTCGGTGGGCGGCGGCCTGACGCAGCCGCGCCGGACGCCTGATTCCGGGCGACTCTCCGACCCGTCGCGCCGGCGAACAGGGTGCCTGTCCGTCGCATAGTCACGAACATTGACTAAAGTGCTTGCTATCTCGCCTCGACCGCCTTAGAGTCAGACCACTACCCGCACGACAGCACGTTCGCACCGTCCCTCAGTCGCACGATCACTGGAGATCCGGCAATGTCGAAATCACGCCTCCGCACCGCTGTACCCGCTTCGCGCCGCGCTGTCATCGCGGCCCTGACCGCCGCCGCCCTCGTCGGCTCGCTCGCCGCCTGCACCTCGTCGGCGACGACGCCCGAGCCGAGCGACGTCGCCGTCGTCGACGGCGGAGAGATCGTCATCGGCGCCGAGCAGGAGCCCGACTGCACCGACTGGATCGCGACCTGCGCCGGCTCGATCTGGGGCACGTACGTGATGCAGATCCCGACCATGCCGAGCGTGTTCCAGACCCGACTCGTCGACGACGAGTGGCAGCCCACCCCGTCCGACCTCGTCACGGGCGAGCCGGAGGTCGTCGTCGGCGACGACGGCACCCAGACCATCACGTACTCGATCAACCCCGACGCCG
Organism: Microbacterium sp. LWO14-1.2; assembly: GCF_038397715.1. Lineage (NCBI taxonomy): Bacteria > Bacillati > Actinomycetota > Actinomycetes > Micrococcales > Microbacteriaceae > Microbacterium > Microbacterium sp. LWO14-1.2. The sequence goes on along the minus strand of NZ_CP151633.1, from coordinate 1,689,691 downwards.
TGTGGTCGGACGGAGAGCCGATCACCTCGGCCGACTTCGCGTACACCGCGCTGCAGATCCGCGACGGCGACGACATCTTCGACAAGACGGGCTACGACCGCATCACCGCGGTCGACTCGTCCGACCCGGCGACCGCGGTGGTGACTCTGAGCTCCGCCTACGCCGGATGGCGCACTCTCTTCAGCGTCTACGGCGTGATGCCCTCCCACCTGCTCGAGGGGCAGGACCGCGCAGCCATCATGGCCGACGGGTACGACTTCAGCGGCGGCCCGTGGAAGATCGAGAAGTGGACGCGCGGCACCTCGGTCACGCTGGTTCCGAACGAGAACTACTGGGGTGAGAAGCCGCACCTCGACAAGGTCACGTTCCTCTTCCTGCCCGACACCACCGCGGCGTTCCAGGCGCTCAAGAGCGGCCAGGTCAGCGTCCTCGCTCCGACCCCGCAGCTCGATGCGCTGAACCAGATCGAGGCGGGGCTGCCCGGCATCCGTTCGCAGGTCGATGCGCGCAGCGGCAACCTCGAGGCGATCTGGCTGAACAACGCCGTCGCGCCCTTCGACTCGGTCGCGGTGCGTCAGGCTCTCGCGTACTCGATCGACCGCGACGCGATCGTCAAGCGACTGTTCGGCAGCCTCGGCATCGACGAGGCGCAGCAGAGCTTCAACTCCCCTATGGTCGCGCCGTTCGCCGCCGACGACTTCTCGCAGTACTCGCTCGACCTCGACAAGGTCGACGAGCTCATGCAGGGTGACGGCTGGTCGAAGAACGGCGACGGCGTCTGGGCCAAGGGCGGCGAGACCGCGACCTTCTCGATCAAGACGCTCGCCGGCAACAAGCGCCGCGACCTCACGGTGCAGGTGCTGCAGTCGCAGCTGGCGGATGCGGGATTCGAGATGACCATCGACCAGGTCACCCCCGCCGACCTGTTCGGCACGATCGCGCCCGAGGGCGACTTCCAGGCCGGCATCTGGGCGCTGGTCGACACGTTCCCCGACCCCACGCTGTCGTCGACCTTCTCGTCGGTGAACATCCCCAGCGACGCGAACGGCTTCTCGGGCATCAACTTCTACCGCACCGACATCGAGGGGCTGGACGACCTGCTCGCGCAGGTCGACACCGAGGTGGATCAGGATGCCCGGGTCGCGGCGTCGCAGGAAGCCGACGCGCTCATCGCCGAGAACGTGCCATCGCTGCCGCTCGACGTCGTGCCGAACGTGCTCCTGTGGAGCGAGAAGGTCGGCGGCCCGCTGCAGATCAACCCGATCGAGGGTCCGTTCTGGAACCTCGCCGAGTGGGGCCTGGCCGGCTGAGCCGCGCTCCGGCACAGCAGGACAGGAACGAGGCGACGACGTGCTCACATTCATCACCCGACGGGTTCTCTACTCGATCCCGGTGATCGTCGTCGCCTCGTTCATCCTCTTCTGGGCCGTGCGCTCGACGTTCGATCCGCTGGCGAAGCTCCGTCTGGCGCACGACCCCTCGGTGATCGCACGCGAGATCGAGCGGCTCGGCCTCGACCGCAGCATCCCCGAGCAGTACTTCCTGTGGCTGCGATCGATGGTCGTCGGGGACTGGGGTCTCAGCACCCGCACCGGCACGCCGGTGCTGCCGCTCATCGGCGAGGCGCTGTGGCCGACGCTGCAGCTCGCGTTCTGGGGACTCCTGGTCGCCGTGCTGATCGCCGGCGCAGTGAGCGTGTACTCGGCCGTTCGGCAGTACTCGCTGGGCGACAACCTGCTGACGGGCGCCTCGTACATCGGCATCGCCATGCCCGCGTTCTGGTTCGGCCTCATCCTCATCCAGACCTTCGCGGTGTGGCCCAAGGAGCAGTTCGGCCTCAGCGAGCCGCCGCTGTTCTTCATCGGGCTGAACTCTCCGGGGCAGAGCGATCCGCTCGACTATCTCCGTCACCTCGTCCTCCCGGTGGCGGCGCTGATGATCGCGCTCGTCGCGTCGTGGAGCCGGTTCGGGCGCGCGGCCATGCTCGACGCGCTGTCCAGCGACTACGTCCGCACCGCGAGGGCGAAGGGCGTGCCGCGCCGCCAGGTCATCTGGCGGCACGCGGTGCGCAACTCCCTCGCCCCCTTCGTGACGGTCGTGGCCCTCGATGCGGCGATCCTCATCGGCGGACTCGTCGTGACCGAGCAGATCTTCGCGATCCCCGGCATGGGCCGCCTGTTCCTGCAGTCGCTCGTCGCGGGTGACGTGTACGTGCTGCTGCCCTGGATGATCGTGGTCGCCGTCGCGGTCGTCGTCTGCAACCTGATCGCCGACATCGCGTACGCGGTGCTCGACCCGAGAGTGAGGCTGTCATGAGCGGTGCAGGCATCGCCGGCCGGGAGGAGCTGCTCGCCGAGCAGGATCCGCAGAAGGCGCCGACCCGTCAGCTGCTGAAGGGGTTCCTGCGGCACCGGCTCGGTGTCGTGAGTCTCGTCGTCCTCGTCATCCTGCTCGTGGTCTGCTTCGGTGCTGCGTGGATCGCGCCGTACCCGCAGGGACAGCAGGACCTCCTGACCGGACCCACGCCGCCGTCGGGCGCGCACTGGCTCGGCACGGACGAGCTGGGGCGCGACTACCTCAGCGAGATCCTGTTCGCCGGGCAGATCTCCCTCGCGATCGGTCTCGCCGTCGCCCTCCTCGCCACCGTCGTCGGGACAGCGCTGGGTGCGATCGCCGGCTACCTCGGCGGATGGATCGGCGAGCTCATCATGCGCATCACCGACCTGTTCCTCATCGTCCCGGCGATCGCACTGCTCGCCGTCATCCTGCAGGGGCTCGGATCGTCGCCCACGACGATCGTGTTCGCCCTCACCGCGCTCGGCTGGACGTACATCGCCCGGGTCGTGCGGGCGCAGGTGCTGTCGCTGCGCGAGAAGGACTTCATCGACGCGGCGCGCGGCATCGGCGCATCCGGGTTCCGCATCGTCGTGTCGCATCTGCTGCCGAACCTCGCCGGGGTGATCGCGGTCGCGATGAGCCTCGCGGTGGCCTCGTCGATCATCGCCGAGTCGACCCTGAGCTTCCTCGGGTTCGGCGTGCAGCCGCCGCAGACGAGCTGGGGATCGATGCTCAGCCAGGCCGCGGGATACGTCGGCACGCCGCAGGTGTACCTGCTGTACTTCCCCGGCCTGTTCATCCTCGTCACCGTGCTCTGCGTCAACTTCATCGGAGACGGTCTCCGCGACGCCCTCGACCCGCAGGGGAAGAACCTATGACCAGCCCCTCTGTCGGCGGACGCGGCGAGATCCTGCTCCAGGTCGAGGACGTCGCGATCAGCTTCCCCACCGATCACGGGCTCGCTCGCGCCGTCGAAGGGGTCTCGTTCACCCTGCGCACGGGCGAGACCGTCGGCATCGTCGGCGAGTCCGGATCGGGCAAGTCGATGACCGCGATGGCGATCATGGGACTGCTGCCGAAGAAGGCCGTCGTCACCGGGTCGATCAGACTGCGTGGCCGCGAGCTCGTCGGGCTCTCCGACGACGAGCTGCGTGAGATCCGCGGCAAGGACGTCGCGATCGTGTTCCAGGATGCTCTGACCGCGCTGAACCCGGTGATGCGCGTCGGCGAGCAGTTGATCGAGGCCGTGCGCGTGCACCGCCCCGAGAGCACGGCCGCCGAGCGGAGGGCCAGGGCCGTCGAACTGCTCGACCTCGTCGGCATCCCCTCTCCCGAACTGCGCGTCGACCGCTACCCGCACGAGTTCTCCGGCGGCATGCGCCAACGCGTGATGATCGCCATGAGCATCGCGAACGAACCGGACCTCCTGATCGCCGACGAGCCGACCACCGCCCTCGACGTGACCGTGCAGGCGCAGGTGCTCGAGGTGCTGCGCGAGGTGCAGCGCCGCACCGGCACGACCGTGCTGCTCATCACGCACGACCTCGGCGTCGTCGCGGGCACCGCCGACCGTGTGCTGGTCATGTACGCGGGGGGACTCGTCGAGGCCGCCGACGTCGACCCGCTCTTCTACGAGACCGCGCATCCGTACACCGCCGGGCTGCTCGCCTCGCTGCCGCGGCTCGACAGGCGCTCGTCACGCGAGGAACGTCTGTACCAGATCGCCGGACAGCCGCCGGTGGCGACGGAATGGCCGCAGGGATGCCGCTTCGCACCGCGCTGCGCCCACGCCGTCGCGGGGCTCTGCGACGCGGTGGTGCCGCCGCCGGTCGAGGTCGGCATCGGGCACACCGCAGCGTGCCTGCGGGTCGACGAATGGCAGAAGGAGGCGGTGTCATGAGCGCGTCGCAGGTGGGGGAACGCACCGGCAGCACCGGTCTGACGGTCGACGGACTCGTCAAGGAGTACCGCGTCGGCGGAGGCCTGTTCGGCCGAGGCCGCGACGTCGTGCAGGCGGTGTCGGATGTGAGCCTGTCGATCGAGGGCGGGCAGACCTTCGGGCTCGTGGGCGAGTCGGGATGCGGCAAGTCGTCGCTCGGACGCAGCATCGCCCGCCTGCAGCCCAGCGAAGCCGGTTCGATCCGGCTCGGCGACGACGACATCACCGCCGTGTCGGGGGAGCGCCTGCGCCTGCTGCGACGGCGGGTGCAGTTCGTGTTCCAGGATCCGTACGCCTCGCTCAACCCGCGCAAGTCGGTGCGGGCGACGCTCACCGAGCCGCTCATCATCCACGGGCTGCACCGCGGCGACCGCGATCGACGCGTCGAGGAGCTGCTCGCGCAGGTCGGGCTGAACCCCGCTCACGCCGACCGCTTCCCGCACGAGTTCTCCGGCGGCCAACGGCAGCGCATCGGCATCGCCAGGGCGCTCGCCGTCGAGCCGGAGGTCATCGTGCTCGACGAGCCGGTCAGCGCGCTCGACGTCAGCGTGCAGGCCGGCGTCCTCAACCTGCTCGACGACCTGCAGCGCGACCTGGGCCTCACCTACCTGTTCATCGCCCATGACCTGTCGGTCGTGCGGCATCTCAGCGACCGCGTGGGCGTCATGTACCTCGGCAAGCTCGTCGAGGAGGCCCCGGTCGACGAGCTCTACGAGCGTCCGCTGCACCCGTACACGCAGGCGCTGCTGTCGGCGATCCCCGTTCCCGACCCGCGGGCGGAGCGGGCCCGCGAGCGCATCGTGCTCACGGGAGACGTGCCGAGCCCGGTGGCCCCGCCGAGCGGATGCCGGTTCCGCACCCGCTGCTGGAAGGCCACCGAGATCTGCGCCGAGGTCGTGCCAGAGCTCGCCGAACCCGAGCTCGTCACGCCGGGTGGCACGCACCGCGTCGCGTGCCACCACCCTGCCGAGCGCGACGTGCTCTGACCTGCCCGAGCTTTCGAATCGCCTGATGTGCGACTTTCCACCTCGGGATTCTGCACATCAAGCGATTCGAAAGCCCCCACCCTTCCGGAAGGACACCCATGACCACCACGCACCGCATCGCCGTGATCGCCGGCGACGGCATCGGCACCGAGGTGATGCCCGAGGGGCTGCGCGTTCTGCGGGCCGCGGCATCCCGCTTCGACATCGCCCTGGAGTTCGAGGAGTTCGACTTCGCGAGCGCCGGGTACTGGCAGCAGCACGGCGCGATGCTGCCCGACGACTGGTTCGAGACGCTCCGCGGATTCGACGCCATCTACTTCGGCGCCGTCGGCTGGCCCGAGGTCGTGCCCGACCACGTGAGCCTGTGGGGGAGCCTCATCCAGTTCCGCCGAGCGTTCGACCAGTACGTCAATCTGCGGCCGTGCCGGCTCATGCCCGGCGTCGTCTCTCCGCTCGCCGGTCGGGAGCCCGGCGACATCGACTTCTACGTGGTGCGCGAGAACACCGAGGGCGAGTACTCGTCGATCGGCGGCCGCATGTTCGAGGGCACCGAGCGGGAGTTCGTGTTGCAGGAGACGGTGATGACCCGCACCGGCGTCGACCGGGTGCTGCGCTACGCCTACGACCTCGCCGCACGCCGAAGCGGGCACCTCACGTCGGCGACCAAGAGCAACGGCATCTCGATCTCGATGCCGTACTGGGACGAGCGGGTCGCCGCGGTCGGCGCCGACTACCCCGACGTGACGCGGGACCAGTTCCACATCGACATCCTCACCGCGAACTTCGTGCTGCACCCCGACTGGTTCGACGTGGTCGTGGCGAGCAACCTGTTCGGCGACATCCTGTCCGACCTCGGCCCCGCCTGCACCGGCACGATCGGCATCGCACCGAGCGCGAACATCAATCCCGAGGGGGTGTTCCCGAGCCTGTTCGAGCCCGTGCACGGATCCGCGCCCGACATCGCCGGACGCGGCATCGCCAACCCGATCGGTCAGATCTGGTGCGGCGCCATGATGCTCGAACACCTCGGCCACGCGGAGGCCGGCGCCGCCGTGCTCGCCGGCATCGAGGAGGTACTCGCTCGGGGAGCGGATGCTGCGCCCTTCACCCCCGACCTCGGCGGCACCGCCACGACGGTCGACCTCGGCCGCGCGATCGCCGAGGCCGTCGCTTCCGGTCGTTGAGCGGCCGGGACCCCGTCCGCTCCGGTCGTCGAGCGGCCGGGACCTCGTCCGCTCCGGTCGTCGAGCGGCCGGGACCCGCCCCTTCCGGTCGTTGAGCGGCCGGAACCCGCCCCTTCCGGTCGTTGAGCGAGCGGAGCGAGACGAAACGCGGTCCCCTCCGCGGAACCTCTCAGCCGCCGAGCTTCTCGGCGCAGGCGACGCAGTGCGTGGCGAAGGGGCGCACCTCGAGTCGGCCGGCGGGTATGGGGCGGCCGCAGTTCGCGCAGATGCCGTACGTCCCGGCATCCAGTCGTTCGATCGCTTCGTCGACCTGCCGGAGCTCGGATGCCGCGGCCTCGGCGAGTCCGGTCAGTCTCGACCACTCTGACGACAGCGTGACGCCTTCCGGATCGTGCTCGTCGTCGTCGTTCGACCCCTCGCGGTCGTGTGTGAGCTGGTCGAGCGTGGCCCGTGTGGTCGCCACCCGAGCGAGCGCGTCGGCGCGCAGCCGGTCGAGCGCGTCACGGGCATCGGTCATCCGCACACCCTACGCCGCCCCACCGACACGGATACCGCCGCGGCATCCATCCCGCCAGAATCCGCCACCCGGTCTACTCCAGCCACTCCGTGACGAACCGATCGTTCGCGTGGATGTGCGTCGCGTTGTACGTCCCGCCGTCGAGCACCTCGAAACGGTGGGCGACGAGCGCCGGCGCGGCGATCACCTGCCCGCCTTCGACCACGACCTGCTCGTCGCCGAGCGTGAAGAGCGCCCGCCCCGAGTGCACGAGGAACGTCTCGACGTACGGATGCCGGTGCAGCCGAGGCCCCGACCCCGGCACCGCCGTGAACTCGCGGATCAGGCTCACGGGCGACCCGATCAGGTACCCCTCGATGTTCTCGTCGGGGCCGATGTCCGTGGGGTGGATCGTCATGGTGCCTCCTCGCACGCCGAGGCTACCGTGCCGTGACTCGCGCCGCGCGCACGCAGCGAAGGAGATCTCCCGCTGCGGAGGAGCGATCCGGGGGTCGGCTCCTTCGTTGCGGGAGATCTCCTTCGCAACGGCGTCGGGCGTCAGCCCCGTTCGCGCCGCGCCCGCCGAGTCCCGGGAGCCGCCTCCGCCTCGGGCTCCGCGACCGACACCGTGTCGGTGTGCACCGAGGGGTGGTCGCGCTCGAGCGCGGCGCCCTCCATGTCGACGTTGGGAAGGATGCGGTCGAGCCACCGCGGCAGCCACCATGCCGAGCGCCCGAGGAGGTGCATGAGCGCGGGCATGAGCAGCATCCGCACGACGAACGCGTCGAGCAGCACCCCGAAAGCGAGGCCGAATCCGATCGAGCGGATGATGGTCGACTCCGAGAAGATGAACCCGCCGAACACCGAGACCATGATGAGCGCGGCGGCGATGACGACCGAGCGGCCGGCGCGGAAGCCCTGCGCCACGGCATCCCGGGCCGACGCCCCGTGCACGTACGCCTCGCGCATGCCGGAGGCGAGGAACAGCTGGTAGTCCATCGCGAGCCCGAACAGGATGCCGACGAGGATCACCGGCAGGAAGCTGAGGATCGGTCCTGTGCTGTGCAGCCCGATCAGCTCGGCTCCCCAGCCGAACTGGAACACCGCGACGATGAGGCCGTAGGTCGCGAACAGCGACAGCACGAAGCCGCCGGTGGCGATGAGCGGCACGAGCAGCGATCGGAACACGACGATCATGATGAGCAGCGAGAGCCCGACGACGACCACGAGGTAGATCGGCAGCACGCCGGCCAGCGCCTCGGAGATGTCGATGTTGATCGCCGCCTGTCCTGCGACGCCGAGCGTGATGCCGTCGCTCGCGGGCAGGGCGCGGATGTCCTGCACGAGCTTCTCGGTGGAGCTGCTGTTGGGGCCTTCGGCGGGCAGCACCTGGAACGCGAGCAGGGTGTTGTCGTCGGATGCCGCGACGGGCGCGACCGCGACCACGTCGTCCTGGTCGGCGATCTTCTGCGCGACCTCGACCTGGGTGGCGAGCAGATCGTCGTCGCTGACCGCCTCGTCGAGGGTCGCCGTGACGAGCAGCGGTCCGTTCGCGCCCTCGCCGAACTGCTCGTCGACGGCCTGGAAGGCGCGGTAGCTCGTGGAGTCGGCGGGTTCGCTCGATCCGTCAGGCAGCCCGAGGCGCATCGACAGGGAGGGGATCGCGACCACGAGCAGCGCGATCACGCTGACGAGCACGGTCACGATGGCGCGCAGCGTCGACATGCGCGTGACCGGCTTGCCCGCGGCGTGCGGCTGACCGATCGTGGCGCGGGCCCTGCGACCCAGCAGGCGCATACCGGCGAGCCCGAGCAGCGCGGGGGTGAGCGTGATCGCGACGAGCACGGCGACCGCCACGCAGACGGCGCCGACGGTTCCCATGAGGCCGAGGAACGGCACACCGGTGACGTTGAGCGCGAGCAGCGCGACGATGACGGTGGAGCCCGCGAACACGACCGCCGTGCCGGAGGTGCCGGTCGCGAGGCCGATCGACTCCTGCACGGGGGAGCCGGCGAGCAGCTGCTTGCGGTGCCTGTTGACGATGAACAGCGAGTAGTCGATGCCGACGGCGAGTCCGAGCATGACGCCGAGCACGGGGGTCACGGATGCCATGTCGACGACGCCGGAGAACGCGAGGGATGCCGTGACGCCGACGCCCACGCCGATGATCGCCGTGATGATCGGGAAGGATGCCGCGAGCAGCGACCCGAGCATGACGATGAGCACGATGGCGGCGATCGCGAGGCCGACCGCCTCGCCGATGCCGAAGATCTCGGGGACGCCCTGGGCGATGTCGGTGCCGAAGTCGACCTCGACCCCGTCGATCGGGGACGACTCGAAGTGCTCGATCGTGCCCTGCTTGATCTCCTCGGAGAGTTCGAGGCGGGGGTCTTCGAACGAGACGTTCACGATGGCGGTCGAGCCGTCCTCCGACACGACGCCGATTCCGTCGGCGAGGTCGAGGAGGGTCGAGCCGAGGGCGACCTGCTTCTCGTTGGTCTCGAGCGTGGTGCGCGATTCGTCGAGCGTCTTCGCCTGGGCCTCGATCTCGGCGAGCTGGGCGTTGAGCCCGGCGAGCTGCGCATCGAGGGCGGCGAGCTGTGCGGACGGGGCGCCGGCTGCCTCGGCCTGTGCGCGGGCGGCGGTGAGCTGCTGCAGGCCGGCGTCGAGCTGGGCGCGGCCTTCGTCGAGCTGCGTCTGCCCGGCGTCGAGCTGCGCGCGACCGTCGGCGATCTGCTTCTCGCCGTCGGCGAGCTGTGCGGCCTGATTGGCCTGCTGCTGCTGGGCATCGAACGGATCGATGACGGAGGCGACCCCGTCGAGGTCCTCTGCGCTCGCCGCGAGCTCGGAGATCGCCTTCTTCTGCTCGTCGGTGAACGCGGAGCCGTCGGTCGTGCGATAGACGACCGTGCCGGTGCCTCCGGCGGTGTCGGGAAGCTTCTCGGCGAGCTGGTCGGTCACCGCGCCGGAGGCCGTGCCGGGGATGTCGAAGCTGTTGCTGAGCGTGCCGCCCAGACCGAGGAACGCGCCCACCCCGATGCCGAGGATCACGAGCCAGGAGATCACCACCGCCCAGGCGCGGCGTGCGGCGAACGAACCCAGACGGAACAGCAGTGAAGCCAACGCGATCTCCTTCAGTCGTTTAGATCATACGGTGCGTATCGTCTAGCGTTCTGTGGTTATCCTGAACACGTGGTGAACGAGCATCGGAGCGGGCCCGTGCGCAGCACGGCTGCCCGCGAGGCGATCCTCGACGCGACCGCCCGGCTGTTCCACAACAGGGGCTACGACCGGCTCACGATCGAGGGCATCGCGAAGGAAGCCGGCGTCGGCAAGCAGACGATCTACCGCTGGTGGCCGTCGCGTGGCGCGCTGATCGGCGAATGCCTCGCCGAGGGTCGGCTGATCCCGGTCGACTTCGTCGTGCCGGACACCGGTGACCTCGCGGCCGACGTCGAGACGTGGCTGCGGAGCGTGCTGTCGATCCTCGATGCCCCCGAGGGTGGCGCGCTGCTGCGGTCGCTGGTCGCGGCGGCGACGGAGGATGCCGGGGTCGGCGCCCACCTGGGCGAGAGCCTGGGGGTGGAGAAGTACCTCGCGGAGCGGCTGCGCGGCGGCATCCGCGACGGACAGCTCGCCGCCGATGCTCCGGTCGAGCAGATCGGGCGCGCGATCCTCGGGGCGATCGTCGTGGAGGCGCTCGCCCGGGAGGCGCACGACACCGCCTCGGTGGTGCAATTGACGCGCTTCCTCTTCTCGCGCTGAATTGAATTCCGGTGGTCCGGGATATTGACCGCCGGTCAGGAATTCGTGCAGGTGCATGCATCTCGGCAGTCGCCCCGCAGCGCGTGAGAACGTCTCGGCGGTCGAATTCGGGCGGTATTCCGAAATGGAGTGGGTGCGCCTGCCCCGGGGCGTCACACGCCCGCGCTGCGGCCCTCGGACGTGTCCCCATCTGAGGGCGGCCGCCGCGGAAATCCGGGCCTGGGCAGAGGTGAGGCGCGATATCCCGGGATATCGCGCCTCTTCCTTCACCCCTACGGAAGGCTGCTGACAACGATTCCCCCGAATCGTCCCCCTGATGTGTCAGCACTGGGACGATATCACCGGCTCGTTAACACAATTCAACCCATAAAGTTAACGCGAAATGCGGTTGAACAATGCGCACCGGTCGTGCATTATCGAGGGGCGTCACCGGGGCATTCGTCCCACGACACTCCTTCTTTCTCGGCTGGGGCCGACTTCTGCATTGGGGACACATGTTCAAGGGATTCCGCGACTTCATCGCGCAGGGCAACGTCATCGACCTCGCGGTCGCCGTCGTGATCGGCAGCGCGTTCACCGCGATCGTCAACGCCGTCGTGGCCAGCGTCATCACCCCGCTCGTCGGACTCTTCTTCGAGGCCGACGCGACCGGCGAGTTCGGGCCGAAACTGACGAACATCTACGGCCACGAGGTCACGTTCCCGCTCGGCGACCTCCTGTCGGCGGTCATCGCCTTCCTCGCGGTCGCGCTCGTCGTCTACTTCGTCTTCGTCCTGCCGATGAACAAGTGGAAGGAGCGCCAGGCGGCTCGTCAGCCGGCGGTCGTCGAGGTCATCGCACCGACCGAGACCGAGCTGCTCGTCGAGATCCGCGACCTGCTCCGCGAGAACTCGTCGGCGCGCTGACATCAGGACCAGGGACTCCCGTGGTCCCGCTGATCGTCGAGGTGCGGTCCCGTTACCGCATCCCGACCGTCGGCCCCGCTCCCCGTAGGGCGCGGTCGACAAGAGGCTCAGTACGGGATTGAGCCTATGCCGGTGACGAGACCTCCCCTCGGAACCGGAGAGGGGTGGCCGCTCGGGCGGTCACCCCTCACTTCCGTCTCGGGAACGGTCGAATCTGTGCGCGTCGCCGCTCCGGCGTCGCTCAGCCGAGGATCAGCGTGATCACGGTCGCGCCGCCGCCGCCGAGCAGCAGCGCCACGATCACCACCCACGCGACCACGCGGATGCGGCGGTTGCGGCGTTCGCCGAGGTCGCCGTAGTCGTCGTCGGGGCGGCTGATCTCGCTCATGCGCCGACCGGCTCCGCGACCGTCGGGCCGAAGGCCGCGGGAAGGGTGGCCTGAGAGCGCTCGCGGATCTCGGCGACGGGGATCGTGAACACGTCCTGCACCTCGAGCTGCGGTTCGCTGTCGGTCACGCCGATGCGGGCGACCGGGTAGCCACGGCCCTCGCACAGCCCGCGGAACTTCACGTCGTCCTCGCGGGGCACGGTCACGATCACACGGCCGGTCGACTCCGAGAACAGCGCGGATGCGGCATCCACTCCGTCGCGCTCGATGATCTCGTTGAGCCAGACGCGCGCGCCGACGCCGAAGCGCGAGACGCCCTCGGCGAGCGCCTGCGCGAGGCCGCCCTCCGACACGTCGTGCGCCGACGAGATCAGCCACTCGTCGCGCGCCGCCGACAGCAGACCTGCCAGGCGCTTCTCGCCCGCGAGGTCGACCTTCGGGGGGAGCCCGCCGAGGTGCTGGTGCACGGTCTCGGCCCACGCGGAACCCGAGAGCTCCGTCGAGGTCGTGCCGAGCAGGTAGATGTTCTGACCCTCGTCCTGCCAGCCGGACGGGATGCGGCGGGACACGTCGTCGATGATGCCGAGCACGCCGACGAGCGGCGTCGGGTGGATCGGCACGTCGCCCGTCTGGTTGTAGAACGAGACGTTGCCGCCGGTCACCGGGGTGCCGAGCTCGTAGCATCCGTCGGCGAGGCCGTCGACGGTCTGGCCGAACTGCCACATGACCTCGGGGTTCTCGGGGGAGCCGAAGTTCAGGCAGTCGGTGATCGCGGTCGGCACGGCACCGGTGACGGCGACGTTGCGGTACGCCTCGGCGAGCGCGAGCTGCGCGCCCGCATACGGGTCGAGCTGGCAGTAGCGGCCGTTGGCGTCGGTCGAGATCGCGAAGCCGAGACCCGACTCCTCGTCGACGCGGATCATGCCGGCGTCGTCGGGGAACGCCAGGGCGGTGTTGCCGAGCACGTAGTAGTCGTACTGGTTGGTGATCCAGCGCGTGTCGGCGAGGTTCGGGCTCGCGACGAGCGCGAGGAACTGCTCGCGCAGCTCGGCCGGGTCGTTCGAGCGGGGGAGGTTCTCCGCGGCATCCGCCTGGAGTGCGTCGATCCACGTCGGATAGGCGACCGGGCGGTCGTAGACGGGGCCGTCGACCGCGACGGTCGAGGGGTCGACGTCGACAATGCGCTCACCCTGCCAGTCGATGACGAGGCGTCCGTCGCCCGTGACCTCGCCGAGCACGGAGGTCTCGACCTCCCACTTGCCGACGACCTCGAGGAACGCGTCGAGCTTCTCGGGGGCGACGATCGCCATCATGCGCTCCTGCGACTCCGACATGAGGATCTCTTCGGCCGTGAGCGACGGGTCGCGCAGCAGCACGTTGTCGAGCGAGACCTTCATGCCGCTGTTGCCGTTGGCCGCGAGTTCGGAGGTCGCGCAGGAGATGCCGGCGGCGCCGAGGTCCTGGATGGCCTCGACGAGCTCGCCGCGGTACAGCTCGAGGCAGCACTCGATGAGCACCTTCTCGGCGAACGGGTCGCCGACCTGCACTGCGGGGCGCTTGGTGGGTCCGCCGTCGGCGAAGGTGTCGGATGCCAGGATGCTGGCGCCGCCGATGCCGTCGCCGCCCGTGCGGGCGCCGAAGAGCACGACCTTGTTGCCGACGCCGGTGGCATTGGCGAGCTTGAGGTCCTCGTGGCGGAGGACGCCCACGGCCAGCGCGTTGACCAGCGGGTTGGCCTGGTAGACGGAGTCGAAGACCGTCTCGCCGCCGATGTTCGGCAGGCCGAGGCAGTTGCCGTAGAAGCTGATGCCGCTCGTCACGCCGTGCACGACGCGGGCGGTGTCGGGGTGGTCGATCGCGCCGAAGCGCAGGGCGTCCATGACCGCGACGGGGCGGGCGCCCATCGAGATGATGTCGCGGACGATGCCGCCGACGCCGGTCGCCGCGCCCTGGAACGGCTCGATGAACGAGGGGTGGTTGTGCGACTCGGCCTTGAACGTGACGGCCCAGCCCTCGCCCACGTCGATGACGCCGGCGTTCTGCCCCATGCCGACCATGAGGCGTTCCTTCATCTCGTCGGACACCTTCTGGCCGAAGCGGCGCAGGTAGTTCTTCGACGACTTGTACGAGCAGTGCTCCGACCACATGACCGAGTACATCGCCAGCTCGCCGGAGGTCGGGCGGCGGCCCAGGATCTCCTTGATGCGGGCGTACTCGTCGTCCTTGAGGCCCAGCGCCGCGTAGGGCTGCTCCTTCTCGGGAGTCGCGATCGCGTTCTCGACGGAGTCGGGGACGTGCTTGTGGGCAGGTGCAGGGGCGGTGGTCACGCGCACTCCTAAGGAAGGGGCCGGCGGGGCGATCCCAGTCTACCGGGGGCGGATCGTGCTCTCGCCCGTGCGTCGGGGCGAGCGGGATCAGCGAGGGGATGCCGCGGCGAAGCGCGCCGAGAGGGTGCGCGCCGCCTCGGCCAGCGGCTCGGGACCCGCGACCGTGAACGGAGCGTCGAAGCGGGTCACGGCGGCGAGCACCCCGACCCAGGACCACGACCCGACCTTGACGCGGCACGACCGGTCGTCGACCGGGACCACCGAGCCGTCGGATCCGATCCACGGAGCGACCTCGTGCGCCGGGAGCTCGATCACGACCTCGCCGAAGCAGGGCCAGCGGTCCTCGGCATCCGACCCCTTGGCTCGGGCCGCGAGGTAGGTCTGCGCGTCCGCGGCGGGCAGGGGGCGCGGGGTGAACGAGGGGCCGGTCGGCACGCGCGGGGTCATCCGGTCGAGTCGGAAGGTGCGCCAGTCGTCGGCGTCGAGGTCCCAGGCGAGCAGGTACCACCGGCCCTCCCTCGCCACGACCGCGTGCGGCTCGGTGCGGCGGGGCGGACGATCGGCCGGACCGTAGTCGAACCGCAGCACGAGTCGATCGCGCGTGGCGGCGCTCGCGGCCTCGAGCACGCGCGGATCCACGCGCGTCTCGTTCTCGACCCCGGAGAAGCGGATGCCGTCGATGCGGTGCCGCAGTCGCGACGGCATCACCTGGCGCACGGTCGCGAGGGCGCGCGCCGCTGCGTCGTCGACGTCGATGCCGCTCGCGGGCATACCCTGCAGGGCGACCGCGATCGCGACGGCCTGCGCGTCGTCGAAGAGCAGCGGGGGCAGCTCCGATCCGGCATCCAGTCGGTAGCCGCCGTCCGGTCCCTTGGTCGCGGTGATGCGGTAGCCGAGCTCGCGCAGCCGGTCGACGTCACGGCGGACGGTGCGCGGGCTGACATCGAGGCGCTCGGCCAGCACGGGGCCCGGCCAGTCGCGCCGCGCCTGCAGGAGCGACAGCAACGACAGCATCCGTGACGAGGGACGGGACATGTCTCCATTCTCGTCCGAGAAGCGGACCGAAACTGACCTCTACTGCTGTGATCGTGGTTCTCACGGCATCCGCCGCCTCATCGACAGGAGAACCTCATGACCGTCACCACCACCACCCACCTCAACTTCCGCGGCACCGCCCGCCAGGCGCTCGAGTTCTACGGAACGGTGTTCGCCGCCGACGTCTCGATCGCGACGTACGCCGACTTCGGGATGCCGGCCGAGGCGCCCGGCTCCGATCGCGTCGTGTTCGGGCAGGTCGTGAACGCCGACGGCTTCCGCCTCCTCGCCTACGACGTGCCGGGCGCCGACGAAGCCGATTCCGTCGCCGGGAGCACTCGCCGCGAGAACGGCGTCACGCTCACGGACCGGACGTTCTTCCAGTCGCTGCAGGCCGGATCGCTCGACGAGCTGCGGGGCTACTGGGACGCACTCGCCGACGGCGCGGACATCATCGAGCCGCTCGCCGCCTCGGCCTGGTCGGCCGGATTCGGGATGTTGACCGACCGGTTCGGCGTGACCTGGGTGCTCGACGTGCGCGCGGCCTGACCGCTCAGCGGTCGTCGCCCTTGTCGCCCTTGTCGCCCTTGTTGCCCTTGTTGCCGTTGTTGTTGCCGGGGCCCTTGTTCTCGTTGCCGTTGTTGTTGCCCGGACCCTTGTTCTCGTTCTGCGCCGGCTGATCGACCGCCGGCTGGTTGAGGATCGGGTCCTGGTCGGTCGGCTCGCTCACGACCACCTCGACGGGGGCCTGTCCGGAGTCCTCCGGCGCGATGACGGTGCGCTCGGCGAAGGATGCCGCGAGCCGACCGCTCGCGGCGACGGGAGGGTTTCCGGCGACGAAACCGGTGGCGAGCGCGCCCGCGACGACGACCGCGGCGGCCGCGGCGATGCCGGCGACCGCACGCGGGTTGCGACGGCGGCGCGCGGCGGGTGTCGCGTCGAGCACCGCGGTGCGGTCGGTCGGCGGTTTCGTGGCGGCCGCAGGAGCGGCGGCGTCCGCGCCAGCGGCGGCTGCACCAGCGCCGACTGCGCCAGCGGCGGCTGCACCAGCGCCGACTGCGCCGGCAGCACCACGAGCCGCGGCACCGACGGGCACGCCGTCCGGGGAGGCGGCTGCGGCCGCGGCATCCGGCCCTGCGGCATCCGTGCCGGGGACGATGCCGGCTGCACCCGCGGGCGCGATGGCGGTCGGAGCCTCGCCGCGCATGAGCGCGCGCGCCGCGCGGGCGACCTCGCGCGCGGTGGGGCGTTCGGCCGGTTCGAGGCGTGTCATCTGCTCGAGCAGTCCGCGCCACTCCTCGGGCACGCTGTCGGGGATCGTGGGCGAGTTCATGAGCCGGGCGACTGCCGCTCCGCGTCCGGTGCTCATGGTGGGGTAGGCGGGCTCGCCGGTGAGGGCTTCGATGAGCATGAGGCCCAGCGAGAAGACGTCGACCGCCGTGCCTGGTTCGGCGTCGCGCAGCTGCTCCGGCGCCATGTAGGTGAGGGTGCCGAGCACGATGCCGGGCGAGGTCAGGCGGGGGCTGCCGACCGTGCAGGCGATGCCGAAGTCGGCGAGCTTCGCGGTCCAGGGACCGCCGCCGGGGTCGCGGGCGAGCAGGACGTTCGACGGCTTGACGTCGCGGTGCACGATTCCCGCTCCGTGCACGATCGACAGTGCTTCGGCGACGTCGCGTGCGACGCGGGCGACCTGGCGCGGACGCATCGGTCCGGTGCTCATGCGGCGGGCGAGGGTGGGTCCCTCGACGAACTCCATCACGAGGTAGCGCGGCCGACCGGGGATCAGCTGCGCGTCGTAGAGCGTGACCAGCGCGCGGTGGTCGACGGCCGCGAGCAGCGCTTTCTCGTTGTGGGCCCGCTCGGCGGACGAGGCCGCGCCGTCGTCCTCGTGGATCATCTTGATCGCGACGATGCGCTCGAGGTGCGTGTCCTCGGCCCGGTAGACGGTCGCCATGCCGCCGCGACCGACCCGCTCCTTGAGCACGTAGCGGCCGTCGAGCAGCGCCTCGGTGGGCGACATCACCTCGAGGCTCATCGGGCGCTCCGCGCAGCGGTCTTCGGGTCGGGCATGACATGACCGTACGGTGCGCAAATCACCCCGTCACCGCCCTTGACGTGGCGCGGGATGTCTGTATGCGACCGCATCCGTCCCATCGCCGAGGAGCGCCGATTCTGTCAAGCCCCTCCTGCCGTGTCCGAGCCCTCGCGTAGAAAAGAGGGAACGGAGAGGACATCCCCCATGGCTGCAGGAGACATCGAGACGTTCCAGCGCGACGGCATCTGGTTCAACCGGATCGAGGGGGAGTCACGTACCCTGGGGAACAGCTTCGAGACCCAGGAGGAGGCCGTGCGGGTCGGCCGAGGAGCAGCGACGGCACGGCAGGTCGCGCACAACATCCGCACCGAGGAGGGGCCGTCCGACACCGGCGGGCTGCACCAGTTCCACCCGCGGGAGCTCATGAACTGATGGCCGGGCCGGGCGACACGGGGTCCGTCGACGCACGACGGATGCTCGTGCAGGCGTGCCTCAACGGCGCACGCGAGCTCGCCCAGCACCCGCGTCTGACGGCCGACGCAACCCTCGCCGCCGCGGATGCGGCGCGGGCCGTCGCGGCCGGCGCGGGCGACATCCACGTGCACCCGAAGGATGCCGCCGGCCACGACTCCGTGGCTCCCGACCATGTCGCGGAATGGGTGAGGGCGCTGCGTGCGGCGTGCCCCGGCATCCCGATCGGTGTGACAACCGGTGCGTGGACCGAGCCCGACGTCGAACGCCGCCTCGCGGCGATCGAGGCATGGACCGAGCTGCCCGACCACGCCTCGGTGAACTGGCACGAGGCGGGAGCCGACGAGGTCGCCGTGGCTCTGCGGCGTCGAGGCGTCGGCGTCGAGGCCGGGATCTGGGACGGCACCGGATTCGAGGCCTGGCGTGACTCTCCCGTTCGCGGGGAGTGTCTGCGCGTGCTGATCGAGCTGCCTGACGAGGCCGCCGACGTCGTGCGCACTCACGCCGAAGGGCTCATCGCGCACGTGCGCGCGGAGGACGCCGAGGTCCCGATCCTGCTGCACGGCGAGGAGAGGTCGGCCTGGCCGGCGCTCGCGCTCGCCGTCGAGCTCGGACTCGACACCCGCATCGGATTCGAGGACACGCTCGTCCTGCCCGATGGCCGCTCCGCCTTCGACAACGCCGCCCTCGTGCGTGCGGCGATGGGCGTCGTGTCGGCGAGCTGAGGCGAGGATGCCGTCACGTGTCGACACATGATGTGCATGCCGATCGAGTGCGTCCGTAGGCTGGAGGCTCCCGTCGAAGGAGTCCCCGTGTCCGTCATCCGCATCGCGAGCGCCGCCCGGCGATGTCGGCCGGTGGGCTGAGAGCCGAACGACATGACCGACTCCGCGCGCCGCGCCACGCATCCCTTCGACACCAGGACCCGGTTCGACCTCGACCGCCCTGAGAGCCGCAAGTGGAGTCTGCATCCGGGCAGCATCGGCGCCTGGGTCGCGGAGATGGACTTCGGCATCGCCCCCGAGATCGCCGCGGCGCTGCACCAGGCGATCGACGAGGAGACCCTCGGATACCTCTCGCCGCCGCTCGCCGCCGACCTCGGGTCGGCCACCGCCGACTGGATGCGCACCGAGTACGGCTGGACCGTCGATCCCGAGCGCGTGCATCCGGTATCCGACGTGATGGCCGCGCTCCGCGTCGCCGTGGAGGAGTACGCGCCCGCCGGGTCGCCGGTGATCGTGCCGACTCCCGCGTATATGCCGTTCCTCACCTACCTGCCGTCGATCGGGCACTCCGTGATCGAGGTGCCGGGCGTCGAGGTCGACGGGCGCTGGCACCACGACCTCGACCGCATCGACGAGGCCTTCGCCGCCGGCGCGCGCACGCTCGTGCTGTGCAACCCGCACAACCCGACCGGCACCGTCGTCGACCGTGCCGAGCTCGAGGCGATCGCCGAGATCGTCGAGCGGCACGGCGGCCGGGTGTTCGCCGACGAGATCCACGCGCCGCTCCGCTTCGACGCGCGCCCGTTCACCCCGTACGCGTCGCTCTCTGAGGCGACGGCCGCGCACACCGTGACCGGCACGAGCGCGTCGAAGGCGTGGAACATCCCCGGACTCAAGGCCGCCCAGCTCGTGCTCTCGAACGACATCGACCAGGAGCAGTACCGCCGGTTCGGGTTCTCCGTGCAGCACGGCGCGTCGACGCTCGGAGTCGTCGCGTCGACCGCGGCGTACCGGGCGGGGCGGCCGTGGCTCGACGGGGTGCTCGCCTACCTCTCCGACTCGCGGCGCACGCTCGGCGAGCTCGTCACCGAGCATCTGCCCGGCGCGGTCTACCGCGAGCCCGAGGCCACCTACATCGGCTGGATCGACACGGGCGCGCTCGGCATCCCGGGCTCGCCGGCCCGGTTCTTCCGCGAACAGGCCGGCGTCGTGCTCACCGACGGCGCCCTGCTCGGGCACGGGTACGAGCGCTTCGTGCGCGTGGTGTTCGCGACGCCGCGGCCGATCCTCGCCGAGGCGCTCGCCGCGATGGGGGATGCCGTCCGCGCACCGCGCTGACCCGCCGCCGCCGGTTCACGAAGCGAGCGGAGCCCCTGCGGGTCGTTGAGCGAGCGGAGCCCCTGCGGGTCGTTGAGCGAGCGGAGCCCCTACGGGTCGTTGAGCGAGCGGAGCGAGACGAAACGCGGTGGGTGTCGGAGAACGGCGTGCGGCGTTTCGTCTCGGTGCTTCGCTCCTGGCTCGACGAGCGGGGGTCTGCGCGGGTCGTTGAGCGAGCGGAGCGAGACGAAACGCGGTTCCCTCCGCAGAGGGCCTACCGCCGCACCGCGTCCGCCCGCTCGCGTCGCGCCTGGACGGCGGCGTCGATCATGCGCGCCTCGTCGTACTCAGGCCGGAACCCGAGCAGCTCCCTGGCCCTGCCGTTGCTGGTCGTGTACGACGGCGCCGTGTCGGGCAGGGTCAGCGGCGTGGTCGGCAGCCCGGCGGCCTCTGCCAGACGGGTGGCGAACGAGCCGAGGTCGGTCGACGAGTCGGGGCCGAGCCCGATGACCTCGTGGCCGGAGGTGTCGCCTTCGAGCGCCAGCACCACCCCGCGCGCGAGGTCGGGCGCGGCCATGATCCCCATGGTGGTCGGGCTGCCGTCCGCCCGCTGAGCGACGATCACGGTGTCGGCGTCGTCGTCGGCGAACCCACGGAGCTGGTCGGCGACGAATGCGTTGCCCGCGGCATCCTCTTTCGCGAACCGCGCCTTCGCGAAGAAGCGCGGACCGGAGAAGAACGACGTCGGGTCGAGCAGCTCGGCGGGATGCTGCGTGTGCGAGAACCGCAGCACCACCGTGTCCCAGCCCAGGGTGCGGCCGGCGAACGCGACCGTCTCCTCCGCCAGCACCTTGCTGAGTCCGTACCAGGTGCGGGGGAGACGCGGATGCTGCTCGTCGACGGGCTGGTACTGCGGCGCGTTCTCGGGGTACACCTCGCCGGTGCTCGCGAGCACGAAGCGCCGCACCGACGACCCGGTCAGCGCACGCACGAGCGCGACGGTTCCGGTGACGTTGGCCTCGTAGACGGCCTCGGCGTCGGCGTCGTTCCACGACATGAAGGCTCCGAGGTGCGCCACGGCCTCGGCATCCGCCAGTCGCTGATCGCGGGGTGCGAGCGCCGTGAGGTCGGTCACGATGTGCTCCACGCCGGGGATCGGCTCGACCGGGGCGACCCGGTCGAGGCCGATCACCTCGTGGCCGCGCGAGACGAGCTGCGCGGCCACGGTCGATCCGACGCGCCCGGAGGCTCCGGTGACGACGATGCGCATGCGCTCAGCCCTTCTCGATCAGCGGGCTCTTCGCGGTCTCGCGGGCCCCGATCACGACGACGAGCGTGATGACGGCGGCGCCCATCACGTAGAACGCGGGGGCGTAGGTGTTGCCCGTCCACGAGATGAGGCTCTGCGAGAACCACGGCGTGATGCCGCCGAACGCGGCGACGGAGATGTTGTACGCGATCGCCATCGAGCCGTAGCGGATGTTCGTGGGGAACAGCTCGGCCATCGCGGCGCTCATCGCCCCGTCGTACGCGGCCATGAAGACGCCGAGGATGATCATCGCGACCACGGCGGCGAGGAACGCCCCCGAACCCATGAGCATGAGCGTGGGGTAGGTGAGGACGATGAAGCCGGACGCGCCGATGATCATGACGGGCTTGCGGCCGATGCGGTCGCTGAGCAGGCCGAACAGCGGCACGAGGATCATGATGGCCGCGAGGCCGATGGTCGTCACGGCGTAGGCCGTCTGCTGGTCGAACTTGAGGTCGGTCTGCAGGTACGAGGGCATGAAGGTCTGCAGGATCCAGTGGCCGACGGCCTTGAGCACGACGAAGCCGACGCAGAAGAGCAGGGCCTTCCACCAGCGCGAGATCGAGGTGCGCAGCGGCTTGGCGGTGACCTCGCCCTTCTCCTTGATCTTCTGGAACTCCGGGGTGTCCTCGAGCTTGAGGCGCAGGTAGAGCCCGGCCGCGCCGAGCGGCAGCGCGAGGGCGAACATGGCCCGCCAGCCCCAGTCGTTCAGGGCGTCGGAGCCGAGAGTGGCGGTGAAGAGGAGCACGAGACCGGATCCCGCGACGAAGGCCGCGAAGCCGAAGACGTCGACGAAGCTCGACACGAAGCCGCGGCGGTTGCTCGGTGCGTACTCGGCGAGCAGGGTGGTCGCGCCGCTGCTCTCGCCGCCGGCGGCGAAACCCTGCACGAGACGCACGATCACGAGAAGGAGGGGCGCCACGAGACCGATCGCGTCGTAGGTGGGCAGGATGCCCATGACGAACGTCGCCCCGGAGGTGACCATGATCACGAGGCCGAGCGTGGTGCGGCGGCCGATGCGGTCGCCCATGGAGCCGAAGAACAGGCCGCCGATGGGCCGCATGATGAATCCGGCGGCGAAGACCCCGAACGACGACAGCAGCGCCGCCTGCGGGTCACCCGTCTGGAAGAAGTGCAGCGCGATGACCGTGGCGAGGGTGCCGTAGAGGCCGAAGTCGAACCATTCGACGAAGTGGCCGACTCCGGCGGCCGTGATGACCTTGCGCATGCGCCGACGGCGCTCGTCGTCGGTGAGAACCGCGGTGCCGACGCCGTCGGCGGTGTCAGTGATACCCATTACGCGTCCTTGAGTAGAGGTGGTGGGGACACCACAATCGTAGCGTCTGATGAGAAGCTACTACCGCTGAGTGGTAATCTGCAACCTCTGAACGGTAATCCAGGTAGTCTGGACAGCGACGAGGAGGTCCGATGATCAAGGCGGAGAGCCAGGTGGACGTGGTGGTCGTCGGCGGGGGGCTCGCCGGCACGTGCGCGGCCATCGCCGCAGCGCGGATGGGTTCGCGCGTCGCGCTCATCCAGAACCGGCCGGTGCTCGGAGGCAACTCGTCGAGCGAGGTGCGGGTGTGGGTCGTCGGCGCCACGGCCCACGGCACGCAGCGGTTCGCCCGCGAGACGGGGATCGTCGGCGAGCTCGTGCTCGAGAACCAGTACCGCAACCCCGAGGGCAACCCCTACTACTGGGACCAGGTGCTGCTCGACGCCGTGCGGTCGGAGCCGAACATCTCGCTGCACCTCAACACCGACGTCCGCGAGGTGCGGATGCACGAGACGTCGTCCGACGAGGCGCCGCGCATCGCCGCCGTGGTCGGCTGGACCATGGGCAGCGAGATCGAGACGGTGTTCGAGGCCCCCGTCTTCCTCGACTGCTCGGGCGACGGGCTGATCGGCCACCTCGCCGGTGCCGGCTACCGCGTGGGCCGCGAGTCGAAGGCCGAGTTCGACGAGCCCTGGGCACCCGACCACGCAGACAGCGAGCTGCTCGGCAGCTCCCTCTTCTTCTACACGAAGGATGCCAGCAGACCCGAGCGCTTCGTGCCCCCGCTGATCGCCAAGGACATCCGCGAGACGCCCATCGTGCGCAACCGCATCATCCGCACCGGCGACAACGGCTGCGACTACTGGTGGATCGAGTGGGGAGGGCACCTCGACACCGTCTCATCGAACGAGCAGATCCGCGACGAGCTGTGGTCGATCGTCTACGGCATCTGGGACTACATCAAGAACTCCGGCGAGTTCGACGCCGACCGGCTCACCCTGGAGTGGGTCGGAGCGATCCCCGGCAAGCGCGAGTACCGGCGGTTCATCGGCGACTACACGATGACGCAGCACGACGTGCTGGAGCAGACGGCGTTCGACGACGCCGTGGCCTTCGGCGGCTGGTCGATCGACCTCCACCCCGTCGAGGGCGTGTACGCCGAGAAGGCGGGGGCGCTGCAGCGGTACAGCGACGGCATCTACCAGATCCCGTTCCGCAGCCTCTACTCGCGCGACGTCTCCAACCTCCTCTTCGCCGGCCGCAACATCTCGGCGTCGCACATCGCGTTCGGCTCCACCCGCGTCATGGCCACCTGCGCCACGCAGGGGCAGGCCGTCGGCACGGCCGCCGCACTGCTCGCCCGCGACGGGCTCATACCCCGCGACCTCGCCGGGTCGCACCGGGGTGCGCTGCAGGCGGCGCTCCTCCGCGAGGATGCGCCGGTGTTCGGTATCTCCGCGACCGACGCCGACGACCTCGCGCCGGCGGCGACGGTCACGGCGTCGAGCGCGCTCACCGAGGTGTCGACCCGCGCGCACCGCACGGCCGACACGCTGCCGCTCGATCGCGACATCGCCGTGATGATCCCGGTCGACCCGCGGATCGAGGGCGTCGAGCTCGACGTCGTCGTCGGGTCCGACACCACGCTCCGCATCGAACTCTGGACCACGGGCAAGCCGCAGAACGCCGTGCCCGTCGAGCAGATCGCCGAGGTCGAGGTTCCGGTCGCCGCGGGTGCGGACTCCGTCACCGCCCCTCTCGCCTGGAACCCGCAGACGCCGGCCAACACGGTCGTCGTCGTGCGCGCCGACCCGCACGTCTCCCTCGTGCTCACGGACGAGCGACCCTACGGCGTGCTGGCGATGGGCGCGAAGCGCGCCGACGACGCCGCGTTCGACGACCACATCCCCGACGCCGACCACCAGCTCGTCACCGACTGGAACGCCCGCATGCTGCGCCGCCGCAGCGTCTCGCTCCGCGCGCTCGGCGAGACCCGCGCGTGGTCGGCGGACAAGGTCGTCGACGGCAGCAACCGGCCCTACGGTGGGCCGCGCATGTGGTCGTCGGAGCGGGTGGATGCCGAGGCGCTCGCCGCCGCGCCGGAGTGGATCGAGCTGCGCTGGCCGAAGCCGGTCGCCGCGGCATCCGTCCGTCTCGTGTGGAACGACGACGTCGACGAGGACCTCATCAACCTGCACCACCACCGCACCGAGTTCACCGTGATTCCCGAGCTCGTCGCCGACTACGAGGTGCAGGTGCAGGTCGACGGCGCGTGGCTGTCGGTCGCCGCGGTGACCGACAACAGGCACCGGCACCGCATCCACGACTTCGCGCGGCACGAGATCGAGGCCGTGCGGGTGCGCGTGAGCCGTACGAACGGCTACGCGTACGTGACGCTGAGCAGCGTGCGCGTGTACGCCGAGCCGAGCGGGCGCGATGTCGCACTGCCCTGGTGAGGCGCGGTCGTAGGGGAGACTGGGGGCATGGCGGCAGAGGTGCAGCAGGGAGTCGGTCGGGCGGCGGCGGTGCTCGAGGCGATCGCGAGTGCGACCGGCGGGCCTCCCCGCGCCTCCGACATCTCGCGTGCGACCGGTCTCGGCGCGTCGACGATCGCCCGCATGCTGACGACCCTCGAAGAGCTCGGCTACGTGTCGAAAGTCGAGAACGGCTACGCGATCGGTGCCGAGGTCATGTCGCTCGCGAGCCGCGGACTCAACCAGTACCCGATCCACCGCGAGAGCCGCACCCCCGTGCAGGAGCTCGCCCAGCGCACGGGGTTCAGCGCGAACGTCGCCGTGCGCGTCGGCGACAGGGCCGTGTACCTCTCGCACGCCGAGGGCGAGCTCGCGCGCAAGTCGCACACCATGGTCGGACTCGGGCAGCCCCTGCACGCCTCCGCGCTGGGCAAGTGCCTGCTGCTCGGCCTCACCGCGCAGGAGCGTCGCGACCTGCTCGGCGACGATCTGCCGAAGTACACGGTGAACACGATCGGCGATCATGACGCGCTCGACGCCGAGCTCGACCGGGTCAGCCGCGACGGGTACGCGACCGAGGACCAGGAGCTGGCCCTGGGGCGGCTGTGCGTCGCCGCGCCCATCCGCGATGCGACCGGACAGGCGGTCGGCGCGATCTCGCTGTCCGGCCGCCTCACGATGATGCGCGACTACGGACTCGATCGGCTGCAGGAGGACGTCGTGGAATCCGCCGACCGGATCAGCGTGGCCCTCGGCCTCATCTCGGCGGTGCCGCCGACCGCGCGCTGAGCGGCGCGAATCGATCCCGCATGACCCTCGGCTCGTCGAGCGAGCGAAGTTCCCGGGCGGTTGAGCGAGCGACTCCCTCTTCGCGGGTCGTTGAGCGAGCGAAGCGAGACGAAACGCGGCTCCCTCCGCAGAACCCGCCGATCCCTCCCACCTCTCCGCGAAACGCGCCACCCCCTTTGGTCGCAGCCCGCGGGCGTGTGAGGATGACGACATCCCTGCTCGGCGATGGAAGGAACCCTCATGCAGCTCGCGATGATCGGACTCGGACGGATGGGCGCGAACATCGTGCGCCGCCTGATGCGCGACGGACATGAGTGCATCGTCTACGACGTCAATGCGGATGCCGTGCAGGCACTGGTCGCGGAGGGTGCCGTCGGGGCGGACAGCATGGCCGACCTCGCGTCGAAGCTCGAGGCTCCGCGCGCGGTCTGGATGATGGTGCCCGCGTCGCTGACCGGCTCGGTGGCCGATGAGGTCTCGGCCGTTCTCGACGAGGGCGACATCCTCATCGACGGCGGCAACTCGAACTACCGCGACGACGTCCGTCGGGCGAAGGCGCTGAAGGAGCGCGGCATCCACTACGTCGATGTGGGCACGAGTGGCGGCGTCTTCGGACTCGACCGCGGCTACTGCCTCATGGTCGGCGGGCCGGACGAGGCCGTGCAGCGGATCGAGCCGATCCTGAAGACTATCGCGCCGGGCGAGGGCGAGATCGAGCGCACCCCCGGGCGCACCGGCGAGCTCGGACCGGAAGAGCTCGGCTACCTGCACTGCGGCCCGTCGGGCGCGGGGCACTTCGTGAAGATGGTGCACAACGGCATCGAGTACGGCATCATGGCGTCGATCGCCGAGGGCCTGAACCTGCTGCACAACGCGGATGCCGGGGTGCGCGAGGCCGAGCACTCCGCCGAGATTGCGCCGCTGGAGGAGCCGGAGTACTACCAGTTCCCCATCGACACCGCGAAGGTCTCGGAGCTGTGGCGCCGCGGATCGGTGATCTCGTCGTGGCTGCTCGACCTGACGGCGGCGGCGCTCGCCGAGAACCCGACGCTCGACGGGCTCGCGGGTCGCGTCTCCGACTCGGGCGAGGGCCGCTGGACGGTCAAGGCCGCGGTCGACGTGGGTGTTCCGGTGCCGGTGCTCGCGGCATCCCTCTTCGAGCGCTTCGCGTCGCGCGACGAAGACCGGTTCGCGAACCAGGTGCTGTCGGCGATGCGTCTGCAGTTCGGCGGCCACAAGGAGCTCCCGGCCGGCGACGTGCTCGAGGCCGGCTCCCGCAAGGCCGAATCCAACTGAGGAGCGGCCCCGGGTCGTTGAGCGAGCGAACCCTCCCCCCCCGGGTCGTTGAGCGAGCGAAGCGAGACGAAACGCGCTACATTCCTCGGATCGCCACACTCCGGCATCCCGATACTTCTCTACCCGAAAGAGACCCGATGAACGAGCCCCGCGCGTACCGCATCCGCACGGCCACGCCCGACGATGCGCCGCGCATCGCCGAGCTGCTGCACGCCTTCAACACCGAGTTCGACACGGCCACGCCGGGGGTCGAGGTGCTCACTCGACGGCTGCGGACCCTGCTCGCGGGGCCCTCGACGTTCGCGGTCCTCGGCGGGGAGCCGGCGATCGGCGTCGCGCTGGTGACGGTGCGTCCGAACGTGTGGTCGGATGGCCCGGTCGCTCTGCTCGACGAGATGTACGTGTCGCCGGAGGAGCGCGGCGGAGGCATCGGCGGCGAGATCCTGCGGGTGATGGTCGAGGCGTGCCAGCGGTTGGGCGTCGCCGAGATCGAGATCAACGTCGACGAGTCGGATGCCGACACGATGCGCTTCTACGAGGCCCACGGCTTCACCGGCGCTGACCCGGCGACCGGCGAGCGGGCCTTCTACTACTCCCGCACGCTCTGATCCGTCACCGCCCGCCAGCACTCCAGCCCGCCCAGTCCGGCCGGTCGACGATGCAGAAGCGGTTGCCTTCCGGATCCTGCATGGTCACGTAGTCCGCGTCGTCGGGACGCCCTTCCCACGGCACGACGGTCGCGCCGAGTGAGGAGAGGCGCTCGACCTCGGCATCCTGATCCTCGGCATAGATGTCGAGGTGGATGCGGGGCGGCAGCACCCGCTCGGAGCGATGTGCGTCGAGCGCGATGCAGGGAGCGTCGGCGTCGCGCGGCTTCAGCACGACCCAGTCGTCGGTCGCGGGGTCGCGTTCGACGTAGTCGAGGGCGGCCTTCCAGAACTCGGTCTGTGCGGGCAGGTCGTCCACGCGGATCACGATCGACACGATCTTCAACATGCCGGTCACGCTAGAGCGCTCGACGGATGCCGCGACAGGCCGTTGCGACGCGAGCGATCACCGCTTCCGCACGTGGAGGCGCAGAGCCGCGGCGGCGAGGGCCGCGGCATCCGGCGTCCCGAACGTGTCGTGGAAGTCGGGGTTCGTCTCGTACTGGTCGGCCATGCCGAGCACCATCGCCGTCGCGTTCTCGGCGTCGCCGGCGTGCGTGGGCGTGCCGGGGATCTCGGCGAACCAGTCCAGGTGCGAGGCGGCATGCCTTTGCGCCTCGGGCGACTCCGGGCCGAGACCTTGCTCGTGCAGCTCGCGCCACCGCCCGACGAGTGCATCGGTGCGGGCCTTCCACTCGCGCTGCTGTCGCACCGATTGGCCGTGCCACCAGCGGTTCGAGGCGTCGAAGGCTTCGCGTCCCCAGCGCTGCACGACCTCGTCTTCGTAGTCGTCGTTGAAGCCCTGCAGCATGATGTCCATGCGCGGTTCGCGTCCCTGGGTGCGCATCTCGATGGTGTGCTCGACCGACGCGATGCGGCGGGCGACGGCATCCTGCTCGGTCTGCAGCTGCGCGAGGTGTGCGCGCAGAGCGGCGACCTCGGCCTCGGGCGTCTCGGCGGCATCGAGGACTGACGAGATCTCGGCGAGCGGCATGCCCGCGTCGCGCAGGAGCAGGATGCGTTGCAGCCGCGCCACCGCTACGGGGCCGTAATACCGGTAGCTGTTCGAGCCGATCCGGTCGGGCGACAGCAGTCCGATGCGGTCGTAGTGGCGCAGGGTGCGCCCGCTGATGCCCGCGCGCTCGGCGAGCTCGGAGACGGTCCACTCCATGCGTGCTCCCTTCAGTCGTCGGTGATCGCAGCCAGTCCGAGGTGCGGAAGGGCGACCGACAGGATGCCGGATGACGGCGCATGCACGGATTCCGCCGCCGTGCGTCCGCTCACCTCACGGTACGCCTCGACGAGGCGGGCGCCCGCGGCGTAGCCGGCGCCGGTGGGGAGTCCGACGGGTTCGCCGCCGAACAGACGCGCTGTCGCGTCGCCGAGCACCCACGCCGCGAAGTCCTGCATGCCGGTGACGCCGAGACCGGAAGTGACCTTTTCCAGCACGCGATCGTCGGCGCGGGTCTCAAGTGAGACGAAGTGCGTGTAGCCGGAGGGGCCGTACAGTTCGGTGGCGAAGATGTCGGCGAGTCCCTCGGAGATCACGTGCTCTCCGACGGTGACCGTGGTCGGATCCCAGACGACGCCGCCGGGGGAGTAGCGCACGGTGTGGTGCAGCTCGTGCACGCTGATGGCCTCGAGTCGGTCGAGCACGCGTGGGGTCGGCCACAGCGTGAGGGTGATGTACCCGCTGATGCCGCCGAACCCGGACAGCCCCTGCACCTCATCGACGAAGTGCGCGTTGGTCGGATCTCCGAGTAGCAGCAGCACGGTCAGGTCGGGGACCAGGATGCCGGGATTCGCGCGCTCCAACGCCTCGATGCCGGTGTGCAGCGCGGTCTCGATGCGTTGCCATGCGTCGGCGTCGACGAGCGCGTCGAGTCCCGCGCGAAGCGCATCCGACGGATGCTCGGCGTCGAACCCGAAACTCTGCCGATGCACGTCGGCGAGATCGAGCCCGCCGGGGACGAAGTGGTACATGCCCGCCATCGGCGCCCACATCTCGCGGATGAGGTCGGCGCGAACGGCCGGATCGGCGTCGAGGATGCGGGCGGTCGCGGAGGCACTGTCGATCAGGGTGACGGTCATGTCATCCGACGGTAAACGTTGCCCTCGCGTCAAGGTCAACCGCCCGGTCCCCCGGGTCGTTGAGCGAGCGAAGCCCCCGGGTCGTTGAGCGAGCGAAGCCCCCCCCGGTCCGTTAAGCGAGCGAAGCGAGACGAAACGAGGTTCCGTCCGTCTATCGCGTGAACGTCATCGTGCCGTCGGCATCCTTCGTCAGTGTTCCGGTGTACACCGCGGGCTCGGGGTAGGTGACGCCGTCGGCGCGCACGGTGAAGCCCTTCGAGTACTCGACCCGCCCGTCACTGACCACCGGTCCCGTGGCCGGCGTGCGGAACCACTCGACGGTCGACGGGTCGACCAGCGGCTTGCCGTACGCGAGCACCTGGGGCGGGCAGGACGGTCCGGCCATCCCCTCGGCCACGCAGGCGTCGGTGAGGGCGTCGATCTGCGCGTCCGCCGCCTCGATCACGTCGGGCTCCACCCATGCGCTGACCGACAGGTTCCAGTGCGTGACCGTCGCGTTCGAGGGGAAGTCCGATGCCGGGTCCGCGTCGTCCATCGGCCACGGCAGCGTGAACTCGTTGGTGCCGTCATCGTCGAGCTGCGTCGTACCGGTCGGGTCGTCGTACCCGATGTCGTACAGGGCGGGCAGCAGGTACAGGTCGTGCGCGTCATCGGGCTGCATCGCGTAGTCGAGCTCACCGTTCACGACGATGCGCCCGGGGGAGGCGACGTTGATGATCGAGAACTTCTCATCGCGCCACGAGATCGTGCGCTCGCCGTCGTCGTTCTTCACCTGGAAGGTCGCGCTCGCCGGATTCTCGGGGTCGTCGAGCACGAACTCCACGGTTGCCGTGACGGTGTATTTGTCGGACCCCTTCGTCTTCACGACCTTCGCGTCGGAGGGGAGGGCAGCGGATGCCGCGTAGAAGTCCTCGTCGAGGAACTCGGCCGGGAAGTCGATCGACGTCATCGCCGCGGCATCCGTCGTCTCGCCGGCTTCGAGGTGGCCGAAGAACTCCTCGAGCAGGGCGACGCTCTCGGTGGTGTCGCCGTCGCCGGTCACGTTTCCCGACGGACTGCACCCGGCCAGGGCGACGACCGCGAGGGTGGAGAGGGCGAGGGTGCGGGTCGCGCGCAGGCGCAGAGACGTCATGTGGACTCCGGTCGTCGGTCGCGCGACTCCCCCGCGCGGGCTCGTGGCTCCACGCTATCGGGAGCGGTCGTCGAGCAAGCGAAGCGAGACGAAACGCGGTGATCTCTTCGGGTCGTTGAGCGAGCGGAGCGAGACAACCGCGGTGATCTCTTCGGGTCGTTGAGCGAGCGGAGCGAGACGAAACGCGGTTCCCTCCCCGAGGCGTACTCTGTACCGCGTCCGATCCCATACTTCGCGCATCAAGGGAGCAGCGCCATGAGACCACTGCGGTATGCGATCAACGTGACCCTCGATGGCTGCGTCCATCATGAGGCCGGGGTCGCGCCCGATGACGAGCTGATGCGTTTCTGGACCGACCAGATGGACGAGTCGGATGCCGAGCTCTACGGCCGCGTCACGTTCGAGATGATGCGGGAGGCGTGGAAGCGTCCGGATGACGGCGTCTGGCCCGACTGGATGGACGCGGGTGAGCAGGAGTTCGCCGACACCCTCGACCGGGCGAAGAAGTACGTCGTCTCGAGCACCCTCGACGAGGTCGATTGGAATGCCGAGCTCGTGCAGGGCGACCTCGCCGAGGCCGTGCGGCGTCTGAAGGAGCAGCCGGGCAAGGGCCTGTCGGTCGGCGGCGTCGCACTGTCGCGGTCGCTCGCCGACCTCGGTCTGATCGACGAGTACATCTTCGTCGTGCATCCGATCGTCGCCGGGCACGGCCCGTATCTGTTCGAGGGCTTGCGCGAGCGTATCGGCTTGGAGCTCGTGGAACGGCGCGAGTTCCGGTCGGGTGCGGTTGCCCAGGTTTACCGGCGGGTGGACGCGACCTCTTAGGGTTTCGGTCAGCGTAGCCATATGACTACGCTGACCGCATGAGCAGCGAGATCCGTGCGAACGGCGACCGTCGGGTCTTTCGTGTCGTGTGCAACGTCGTCATCCTCGCGGGTCTCGTCGCGGCCCCGCTTCTGGTCCTCGGCATCCTGCCCGATTGGGTCGGCTCCGCGCTCTTCCTGTTCGCCCTGATGTGGGTGGCTGTTGGCGCAACGCTTCCGGGGCCGCGACGCGAGTCGAGCGAAGGACGTCCGTCAAGCGACGGCAGCGGCGCCGGCCTTCAGCACTGACCGCCCGGGACCGTCAGTGATCCGACGAGCGGCGCTGCAGCATCAGACCGAGCTGCCAGGCGAGCGCGCACAGCCCCCACACCGCTGAGACGGTCCCGATCACGGCCGCGCCGAGAGCCAGCGCGGGGAATCCGCCTCCGGTCCCGGCCGCGTCCGCCGCGACGCCCGCGGCGAGCAGCTCGGACGCACCCCACCACAGCAGGATGCCGCCGCCGACGAGCGCGAGGATGCTGGCGACGACCCGTCGTTGTGTCGTGGCAGACCCGGGTGATCGGCGTCTCAAGGGGCCGTGCGCGGTCATGCGTCCCAGCTAACACCCCGGATGACGTCATGGCAGCATTCCACGCAACGTCGCGCCCCGGCATCCGTCAGTAGCCTTGTCCTCATGCCTCGTCCTCGTAGTGAAGCCGCGCGCCGGTCCGTGCTCGACGCGATGCGCACGGCCGTCGTCGCCGGCGCGTACGAGGCTGTGACGATCGAGGGACTCGCGGAGTCGGCG
This sequence comes from Microbacterium sp. LWO14-1.2, assembly GCF_038397715.1. Lineage (NCBI taxonomy): Bacteria > Bacillati > Actinomycetota > Actinomycetes > Micrococcales > Microbacteriaceae > Microbacterium > Microbacterium sp. LWO14-1.2. Next base: position 1,657,156 of record NZ_CP151633.1, on the reverse strand, counting down.
GGAGTCGCGAAGCAGACGATCTACCGCTGGTGGCCGTCGAAGGCGGCGATCCTCGGTGAGGCGCTGCTCGAGGGCGACCTGCCCGGAGCCGACGTCGAGGTGCCGATCACCGACGACATCCGCGCCGACCTGCACGCGTGGTTTTCGGCGATGTCGGCGGGACTCGGCAGCCCCGAGGGAACGGCACTCGCCCGGGCGCTCATCGCGGTGACGGCCACCGACCACGAGCTCGGGCTCGCGCTGAACGAACGGTTGGCGGGTCCGATCCGGTCGTGGGTCGCGGAGCGCATCGACCGCGGACAGTCGGCGGGCGACATCCGCCCGGACGTGGATGCCGACGCCATCGCCGATCAGCTCATCGCGATGGCGTCGTATGCGGCGCTCATCGGGCAGCCGCTCAGCGACGCCCGCATCGACGAGACGGTCACGCGGCTGCTCCGCGGCATCGCGAGCTGATCGGCGCCGCCGCGCCTCGGGTCGTTGAGCGAAGACGACGAAGTCGCCTGAGACGAAACGCCTCGACCCTACGGCGTGCAGTACCCGACGATGGCCTCGGTCGCGGTGCGCAGCTGGGTGGTGACGGCATCCATGTTCCCGGGATTCCCTGCCAGCGCGTTCTCGCCCTCTGCGATGAGCGCGTCGATGCTGGTGGTCCACGTCTCGCGCAGGGTGACGAACTCATCCGGACCGTCGATGCCGCGGATCTTCTCGACCACACCGCGCACCTCGTCGAGTGCCGCCCGCGCCGCCTCCGGTGTCGGCGAGCTGAGCGCGTCGATCGCACCGCTCACCTGCACCGCTTGCGACGCGACCTCACCGCAGGCGGTGAGCTTCGACACATGCTCGGAGCATCCGGACAGCAGCAGGATGCCGACGGCCAGCGTGGCGAGAGCAGGGAGCTTCTTCATGCGAGCCAGGGTAACCGGCGGAGATGTGAGGCCGGGCGTCAGGCGGTGGCGAAGTGACTTGTGGAGAACGCGGAGCGTCCTCATCCGTGTGGTTCGATGGGCCGCATGTCGTTCGCCCTCATCGGTATCGCGCTGTTCGCTGTGGGTGTTCTCGTCGAACGTGCGGGACGGAAGCTCGGCACGGTGTTGGCGCTGCTGCCGGTGGTGCTCTGGTTCGCGTACCTCGCGCATATCCAGCTCGACGGGGAGTTGGGCGAGAGGGAGTCAGTTGCTCTGATGGTCGCACTGCTGGTCGGCCTTCTGCCCTTCTCGGCCGGGCAGGTTGTCGCGGGTGTCGTGTCGGGATGGCTCTGCGAGCGGCGAGATTTGCCCGCGGGAGAGCCTCCAGAGTAGTCAGGAAGTCAGGCGCGGGCCGCCGATCCGAAGCGACGCAGCATGAAGTGCGACAGGAGGATGGCGAGGAGGGTCGTCAGCCCGCCCGCCATCGCCCAGGATCCGGTCACAGTGACCGCGTTCGTTCCGCCTGCGTCGCGGAAGCCCTCGAAGGTGGCGACGAGCGGGATGGTGAACGTGCTGGCAGTTGCGAACGCGGCGGCTGCGAGCAGCATCCCCGCGATCGCGACGATCCCGGCAGCGATGCCCAGCGAGCATGCGACGACGAACAGGCGTCCGGCGATCTCGCCGGAGGGTTCCGAGGTACGGGCGTCGAGCGCGCGGGTCATGCGGTTCCTCATTCCGACGGCGGTCTGGCGACAGTCGCGACAGCGACTCCTGCGGCCATGAAAGCGCACGTATGAGGACGCAAGCAATATATATGGATGCTGCGGCCCAGCGTCCTGCCGGACGCCGGCTGCAACGACTACTGCACCGACCATCCCCCATCAGACGCCAGCACGGCACCGTTGATGTTGACGGCGTCGTCCGACAGCAGGAACGTGATCGAGGCGGCGAGGTGCTCGGCGGTCGCGACGGTGGGGATGGCCTGCTGGAACGGGGCGAGGCGTCCGGATCCGTACTCCGACATGTTCGGCGGCATCGGGATGCCGGTGGCCACCCCGCCGGGAGCGACGCTGTTCACGCGGATACCTTTCGGCCCGTACATGAACGCCGCGGACTTCGTGACGCCGATGATGCCGTGCTTGCTCGCCGTGTAGGCGTTGCCCGAGGCGTTGCCGCGCAGGCCGGCCTCGCTCGAGACGTTGAGAATCGCGCCGCGGCCGGCCTTCTCCATGATCGGCAGCACCGCCCGCATGAGCTTGAACGGGGCGGTGAGGTTGATGGCGATGACGCGGTCCCACACGGCATCCGTCGTCTCGCCCGCGGGGGAGAAGTCGTCGTTGATGCCGGCGACGTTCGCGAGGCCGTCGATGGTGTCGCCCGCGGCGGCGATGACGGCGTCGATCGCGTCCTGCTGGGTGAGGTCGCCGGCGACCGTGACGATGTCGGGCAGCTCGGACTTCAATGCATCGAGTTTCTCGGCGGAGATGTCGGCGGCGATGACGCGGCCGCCTTCACGGGCGATGCGGGATGCCGTGGCCTTGCCGATTCCGGACGCGGCGCCCGTGACGATCACGGTCTTGCCGGCGAAGCGTCCGGTGGTGGGGGTCTCGGTCCAGCCCTCGGTGTTGGTGTTTTCGGGGATCTCGCCATTGTTCGCCGCGCGGACGAGATCGTCGACGACCGACTGTGGGAGCTGTCCCTGGCTCATCGCGACGAGCTGCTGCAGCGGGAGGCCGAGGACGGGCGTGAGCAGCTCGGGGTCCGCGCCGGTCTGTTCGAACAGGCCGCGGATGAGCGGTCCGCCGGTCGGGTCGTTGAGCCAGTCGCCGATCGTGGAGTGGGCGGTGAGGGCCATGAGGGAGCTCCTTCGAGTTTCGCAACGGTGCGTCTATAAACAGACTACTCTGTTCGACGAGCTTCCCCTATCGGCGGTGGTGGGTATTCTGCGCGATGGGTGGCTATGTCCGACTGTGCCGCCACTCTGAGAGTGTCGCCTTGCCATGCCGTTTGCCAGTTCGGACAACCGGGCGTGGCGATGATCGACGTGGCGGCTCGAAAACTCAATACGTGTCCTTCGAGATCACTGCTCCCTCGGCCATGCGATCAAGGGCCTTCAGGAGGGCCGCTGCCTGACGCTCGGTAGGTACGCGCCCCTTGCGCAACCCGAAGCCCGCAACGAGGTCCGATTCCATCGGGGAGAGGCGGACATCACCTGATGAGGAGTGCACCGCCTCCCAAACGGCCGGTGCGACCTTCAAAACTCGCTGGATGGCCTCGAAGCCACTGTCCATACGGCGCTGCTTCTTGTCGTCACTGGCCTGGCTGGTGGCTGCATCGGCATCGATGAGGTCCACGGCGAGATCGCGCGGCAACGGGACGGACGCGTCCCTGAAGGTCGTCCAACAGAACTCTTGCTTCGCCCACTGGGTCACGTTTGCCTGTTTCCTACGAGGATCCGTCAGGTGCTCCTGGGCGCGCTCAGCCATCACCAACGCGGCACCGAGCAACGTCTGACTCGTGCTCTGCCGGGCCCAGATGGCATCAAAGTTGAGCCTTGAGCCGGGGAACTGGCGCGGGATCTCGTGTGCTAGCTTCGCCACGCCGTACGCGACGATATTCGCCAGGTACCCTTTGCCGTACCAGGCGGATTCGCGCACAGCCTTGTGAAGGTCGTTGAAGAGAATCGCTTTCGCCACGTTGTTCTTAAAGTAGGCGTCGCCGAACTGATTCGGATCCTTCTCCCATGTGGCGACTACCTGGTGCGCGTACTCGATGAAGTTGGTCTGCGCCCCCTTGCTGACAGTGTGAGGTCGTTGCCCCCAGCTGGAGGCGTACTTTGCCCAGTCGGTCTTCACAAGGCGCTGGCTCTTCGGGTATTCCAGCTCGAACTTTTTCTGCTCGGCGGCAGATCCACGAGCCACCTTGTCGTTTTCCCATTGCCCGCGCGAGCGCTCGTAGTACCAGCCGGTCTGATACTGTTCCCCCTCGCGCGCCGGCGCGCGGAGGCGGCGACTGGTCTGCTCCATCAACACGTGGAACTCGTGATTGGAGAAGAGATCGGCCGCGCTGACACGGTTCTGGCTGTTGGCGTACTTCGAGACGTCGGCGACGACCTCAGCTGCGTTCTCGCTGCTCACGGTGACCAGCTTCATCTGAACAAAGACGTCGTCCACAGATCGTTTGCTGTCGCCTCGCAAGAAGTGAACAAGTGAAGCCGTGGTCTGTCCGCCGTTCACGATCTGCCAGTTCTCGATTGAGCGGATGAAAGTGCCTTTGCGTAGCGTCACTAGTTCGACATCTGTCGCCGTGGTAGTTAGGCCGTTGTTGAAGGCAAGGAACATCTCGGGCTTGTGAGCGAGTGTCTGCTGGATTCCCCGATTGACGGCTCCTCGGGCGCTGAGGTAGGTCCGCACGTTCGACTCAAGCAACTGACTGCCGTACTCCTCGAATACGTCTGCAAGCAGGCGGCCGGGCAGGACGGCAAGGTAGCTCTGAGTCGACGAGCCACTGTCCGCGGCTACAAGGCACTGGAGCCCGTCGGGCAGCCACTTCGTCATGTCGATGTGCATCGCCTCGTCGCCGGTCTGTGGCGTTGCGGCTGCCAAGATGCGGTTGCGATCCCAGATCGCGTACGACGCGGGTCGATCCGCGACAATGCTGTTCGGGATCGTTCTGATGCGCTCGCTCATTACCCCGTCGGTGATGAGCAATAAGCGAAGGCGCGCGACGGATGGTAGCCGATGCCGGAAGTAGTCGGCGTACTCGGCCTCACGGGAGCTCGGTTCCAGGTTCTCGGCGAGCCAGCCGTCCGCGGCCAACTGCAGGAAGTCTGCGCCGCGGCCGAAGATGTCGTTCGCGTCGCCGAGCGTCACTGTGCCTTCACCGTCGAAGTACTTTCCGACGAGGATCGTGAGGGAGGCGTCAGTCGCATCCTCCGAGTAGCCCAGTAGTGACAACACCCGTCCACGGGGACCGCGGCATTGCAGAGGCTCCGAGACGATGTCGTACGCCACGTCGGCGTCCTCAAGTCGCGATGCGAACTCCTCGACGAAGGCTCTCAGCTCGAAGCTGTCGGAGCCGGCGGACCGGATCTTTATGTCGTTGCGGAGTTGGTCCAGTGGGTCAGTCATCGCGCTGTCAATCCGATTCCGTCTATGGTCGCCGCGAAGGGGGCCAGCGCCGCGACCCGCAGCGAGAACGCCACCTTCACCACAGCTTCCGGAATCGCCTCAGCGGCAATCGCTGGGAACCCTTCGGCCACCTTGAAGCGGAGCCACTTGCCGGGCAGGAAGCGCCACTGCTGGTAGTACTCGTCGCCGACATCGAGATCGAGGGCGGTCAGCGCGAGATACCACTTCTCGAGCGCGGTTGCTCCGCCCCGCTCTGCGATCTGGCGGACCTCCTCCACGAGGTCGAGGAAGCTCGTGCCGGCCGGGTCGGACGCTGTCACGCGGTCCATCGGTAGAACGAGAAGGTCGAGACCGGCATCGACAGGAGCCAACTGCGCCGGCGAGGTGATTCGAACCTCCTTCGGCGGCTGGTGGCAGGACTTCACCTCGATCGAGTATCCGTCAGCGAATTCGAAGTCGTGCAATCCGCCGAAAGGACCGCCCCATGCCTCAATGACGTTGAAGGCGTTGAGCCCGGCATCGCGCACTAGGACCACCGCGAGCGCGAGCTCTGCGAAGAGCCCGCGAACTTGTTCCTCAGAGAGTCGACCTGCGGCGCGGGCACCGAAACGGCGAAACTGGTCGACAGCATTCACGAACGCGACGAGCGCCGCGTCAGGTGAATCTGCGCCCGCGCTACGCATCAGAACATACTCGAGGAACTTCAGAAAGATCGAGGGAAGCCCCGGATCCTTCGAGGTGATCCGCACGAAGTCGTCGGCGCCGGAGCGAACTGTCTTCACCGCGAACCCCCGACCATCTCCGACGATGACGTCAGCCGGGAGTGATGCCTGCACGATGAGGGCAGCGTGACCATCGTTGTTCTCGGCGAGCGCGGTTAACCAGGGATGAGTCACCTGGACGACGCGATGATTTGGCCCCTGCAACGCGGCCGCCATGGCGCTCTCAACAGACATTATTCGTCGCCCGTTTCGATGTCGTCTCCATCGTCGAGGTATCCGTAAAGGCTTCGTTGCTCGACGGAGTTGACCCAGAACTGCTGGCCGCCTCCCCGTCTTAGAATGTCAGCCTTCTCGTCTTCAGGAATGTCGGGGAAGACGAGAACAACCCCGACTAGCGGATCCAGAGCGGAGATGGCGACTTCGGGCGTCTTGGCCTGCTCGTCGCCCTTCGTCGTGATAGCGAAGACGAGCAGCATCGGGTGCTGAATGCTCGCGATCACAGCGGCTTCGCTGGCCGCACCGTTCAGCGCAGCACGCTCGGCGTGGGTGAGCGCTCCCGCGAGATTGGTCGCCGTCGCCACGCGTCGATTCCCCAGCGCCAGAGCACCGCCAGCCGTTCGCTTGATGGCGTTGCGGACGCTACTTCGCACGGTGAGTCCGTTCCCGAACTCGACGGGTTCGCCCGTTCCTGCGACGAGCACAACTCGCCACTCGTCGGAGCCCCGCGCCTCGCCGAGGTGAGCGGCGATCTGCGGTGCGACTGCGGTACCCGCCCCGCCGAACCAGGGGTCGCTCTTGAATCCCTTGAAGTCGGTGAAGAAATCCGAGATCATCTCGGGTGCCACGTGCGACCAGGTCGGGTAGTCCAGATTGGATTGGGATCGGGCGATGCGCCCTTCATCGACTCCGCGCTTAAGACCGTCGAAGAGCGCCTGGAGAGCTCGCCTGTTGCGGTCTCGGTCAGCCGTCGACTCGGACAGGAAGTGCGACTCGAATTTCTGCCCGTGGATGAGGACGGTGCCCGTGACGAGCTCGGCCGCTTTTCGCTTGTTCGCTGCGACGACCTGAAAGCCCTCTGGGTGGGCCCGGACCCGCAGACCGAAGTCGCGCGGTGTAAGTTCTTTCGCGCGCATCTCGAGCAACAGCTCGCGGAGCTCGCCCGTGACGTCTGACGACCACTGGAAATCGTCACGTGTGGGTTCCGGCATCCACACCCGTACCAGGTCCGAGTAACCAGGGCGATAGCCGAACCATCTGCCCATCTGCATGAGCGTGTCCATCGACCGAGGCTCCCGGACGAAGTAACTGACCTGCAGTCCATCGAGGGTGAGCCCGCGGGAAAGAACATCGCCGCCAATGAAGATCGTCGGGCGGAGGTCCTCCTCCCGCCTTTGCTCACGCGTCATGAGCCGCCGAGCCTTCGACCGGGCGGCGGCGGTTTTGCTGTTGACGAGCTGGACCAGCACCTCCTGCGACATGTCGAGCAACGCGCCTCGCACATCTTCCCATTCCACGTCAACGCTGGCGAACTGCTCGCTCCAGACGCGCTCGATGCGCCGCCGCAATCCGCTGTTGCGCGTGGAGTCCGACCGCCCCAGCTCGCCACGGATCGCGCCGCTAAGCGCGAGACAGAAGGGCTCCACCAGGTCGAAGACCTGTCTCTGGACATCGTTGAAACGCGACACGTTGATGAGCATGGATGCCTCTGAGGCATTGACCTGGTTGCGAACAAGTCGGATCGCAGTGCCGAGATAGAAGGCGACAATAGCGTCCTTCAAGCTGTCCGGTAGGTCGTCCACAACGTGGTCGCTCTTGTGATTGATCGGAATCGCTTCGACGCAGTCGTCCACGTCCAGTTGAATCGCGGGATGCTCCTCGGAGAAGTATCCGCCGATGCCGTGGTAGTTCGAGGGGGTGCTCATGACACGGATGTAGTCCGCAGGAAACAGGTCGTTCCCGAGGCTCTCCTGGGTGGCCTCGTGATCGATGAAGATGTTCGCGAACGGCGTGGCTGTTATTCCGAGGTAGGAGCTGCGTCGGGAGCTGTCCAACAGGCGACGGATCTGCTTGTTGACGGCGGCCGGGTCGGTATCAGTCTTCGTGTTCGGGGTGCCCCAGTCGGCTTCGTCATCGATCACGACGAGAGGCGTGTCCAGCCGCCCGCCCTGCGCCTGCCGGCGAATGTAGTCCGCGACGTTGCGGATGAGGCCCGCGTTCTTCTTTATGACGAACACCGTTGGGTTCCCTGACGCGACCCAGACGATTCCCGACCGCTTCGCGCTCGCGCTGAAGTCACTCCTGACTGTGGTGAGCACGTTCGGCTGGAAGTCGGGGTCGAAGCGCGCGATCCCCAGTTGCTGAACGGCGGCCGATCGGATGTTGTCGTCGAGATAGTCGGAGTCGATGCCTGTGAGATCCGAGTCGATTCGCTTCTGCGTCTGGGCGCGAAGATCGTTGGTGTGACCGCCGATAACGATGACCAGGCGGTAGCCGTAGTCGATCGCCTTGTTCAGTATTCCGATGTATGTAGCGGTCTTCCCTGACTGCACCTCACCCATAAGCAATCCTCGACGGGACCAGGTGCCCGCCTTGTCGGGATCGCCCAGGAGCTCGACCACCTCGTCGGTCTGCGTCGCCAGATCTTCGATAACCGATCTGGCCCAGTCGCGGGCGACGAGCAGTTGCTCGTACGCCTGATATCGGTTGTGAGTGACGTTCGGGGCCTTGTCAGCGAGCCAGCGCTCGAACGTGTCGGGGTCGATCACCGTGCCGCCGTCATCCAGCACGATCGTCTCCTCGCGCGTGAGCTCGGCGACGACAGCCGCCACCTCGTCAGCGGTAAGCTCGGAGAACAGGAGTCCTGCAATGCCGGTCGCCTTCTCAGCGAGCTGGTCGAACGTCATCTCACGGTTGCCGGCGACGAGTTGCTGTTTGAGGAGCAGCTTTAGTCCGGTCTGTCGGTCGCTGAGCTTCAACGCGGGGTTCCTTCCAGATCTGTTCGACCACCTCTAGGAGATCGGGGATTGTATCAAACGGCTCAGTGTGAGCAAGCGCTGCGCCGACGCTTGCAACGTCGTCACCCAGAAGCCCAGACTCCCTTATCTGACGCAGTGACTCCGTCACCGCTTCGTCAGCGGACCGCGTGGTGGCCGGACTCGTATTCTTCGCCATCTCCGCGTACAAGTCGTAGGAAGGGAATCCGTCGGCGAGCACGTTGAGGAGCCGATTCACCTTCTCCGCCTGGTAGGTGTCGAGTGTGCTCAGGGCGGCGATGACGAATGGGTTCTTGAAGTTGACGTCGTACCGGATCCCATCGCGATCCAGCACCTTCTGCCATAGATGGGTGACCTCGGCCGGTCCTGACCTGCGCCCACGGAACGTGTGCACGCGTCGGCCGCGCTCGAGGACGCCGTCCATGAGTCGACGAAGTTCGACCTTGAAGGACGCAGGCGGTTCTGCACGCGACTTCTTGATGTCCAGCTGCCACAGGTGATCAAGGGAGTTGGGAATATCGACTCTGATGCGGGTCTGCTTAGAGATCTCCGTCATTCGAGCGAGCCCGTACCAGTGGCCGTGAGATATCAGCCGCTCGTTTCGATAGACGTAGAACCCTTGACCGTCGCGCATGCCCTCGCCGAGGTCGTGCCGACGCCGCTCTGCCGGCGTCAGACCAGATGGGTGTGGAAGCGTGAAGGCGGTCACGGCCACCTGCTCACCATCGACCGGGATGTACTGGATGGGCGACTCCTGAGTACGGGAATTTGATGTGACAAAGGGATCGAGGGGCTTCACCTCGACACCATTGACCGAAATCGCGATGCGGTCCCTTCGGCGGGCGAGGAACCTGTGAAAGATAAGAGACAGGTCCGCGCTCAACTCAAGTCCGCGCTGGCGGATCAGGCCACCTGGGTCTTTCGCGTCGCCGAGCAGTAGGTCCAGCTTCCGAAGCACCACTAGCGTGCCGGACTCGCGGAGCTCAAGGCGGTCGTACCAGGGTGTCGCGCGTAGCTCCGCCCCTGTCAACCGCTGCAAACTCCACGTCTGCGTCGCGGCGATGTGATCGATATCCCATTGAAGGCCGGTGGTCTGGCCGTCGCGGCGGGTGATGACGGTTAGGCATCGTCCCTGTGAGAGCGAGGCCGTTTTCAGGCCGAGCCCGAAGCGGCCGAGGTCAGAGCGCGTTCGTTCCCCGACAGAGCCCGCGAGACGTAGCGCCTCGCGGGCGACCGCGGGAGTCATTCCATGACCATCATCGAGAATGGCGATGTGCTCGGCCAGGATCGGCTCGAGATCGATCTCGATGCTGTGCGCATTCGCCGTGATGCTGTTATCGATGAGATCGGCCAGGGCGGCGCTAAGCGAGTAGCCAACAGAGCGCATGGACTCCAGCAAGTCAACTCCAGGCGCGACGATCTCGTCTTCCATCCGGACTCCTTCCGTGCTCGACGCCGAGGGGCAGAAGAAACGTGGCCCTACGCGCGCGCGAAGCTGCGATCCGACAATACGAGATGAGCCAGGTTCGCGTCGATGCCTGGATACGGTTGTCCACTAAACGAACGGAAGAGTGCGGTGAAGACAGCCTCTGCGCCCTTCACGGGCACTGCCATTCCGACCTGGCGGCGGACGCTCTCCTTCGTGCCCTTGAACACAAAGCTATCGGGGAAGGACTGCAGGCGCGCGCGCTCCCGGTTGGTCAATGCCCGCGACTCATCCCAGTGATAGACATGCGTGCCACCACCGCCAGAGCCCGTCACGGTGTAGGCAGGCTCGTTCGGGTGGAGCCTCCGGTAGATCTGGCTGATCGTGGCCCCCTTCACGTTGAGTCGCAGATGGGCGGGCAGATCGGCGTTGAAGGCGTTCTCCCCCGGCCGAATGTGGTCGAGCCGTTCGACGACCTGAGCTGACTGTCGAGTCCGTTCATTGTTAGGAAGATTGCCGCCGACAGGAGGGACAGTGAGGGCGGTGCGCGCGGAGACATCTAGTCCTGCGTAAAGCGCGGGGCTGGGCACCCGGAAGTCGACGTCAAGATCGTTGCGCACACCGACGACGATGATCCGCCTCCGCTTCTGAGGGACGCCGTACTCTTCGAAGCTGTAGAGATGGGGATATAGGCGATAACCGAAGTCGCCTGCCGCGGACAGCTCATCCAGGATCAGCCGGAAGGCACGGCCCGCATTCGCGCTCTGGAGCCCGGACACGTTCTCAGCCACGAACCAGTCCGGGTTGTGGTGGTCGAGCACACGCACGCCGTAGGAGTAGAGCGGACCGTACTTGCCATCGAGTCCACGCCACTCGCCGACAAGGCTGTAGTCATTGCAGGGGAAGCCGAATGCGAATCCGCTCACCTTGCTCTGCTGCTCGATCGGATAGTCCCGGACGTTCAGGCATGTGACAGTCGCTTTACTAGCCCCGGGAATGTTGTCGATGTACGTCTCGCATGTGCTCTGGTCGTAGTCGTTCGCCCAAGCGTGCAACAGCTCAACACCGGTCGCGGCGGCGGCGTTGTGAGCACCAAGCGCCATACCGCCCGGCCCAGAAAAGAGTTCACCCATCGTGAATGAGAGTTGCGACACTGTGTTCCATCCAGTCGAAGAGCCACTGTCTATCTGCAGCTTACGGCACCCTTGTCGCAACGGCCGACGCGGCCGATACTGGGGCGCCTTCGGCCATCGTATGGTTTGGTACCGACACCCGCCCTTCCCGACGCGCGGAACGCCGGTTACCCTCCTGAGGTGACGATGTCATGGGCCTCCAGCGACGCAGCGCGCCGAACAATGATGGGCAACCGCCGGCGCGATACTAAGCCAGAGTTGGCTGTTCGCTCACTGATTCACCGAGCCGGTCTTCGCTATCGAGTGGATTTCGCCCCGCTTGGCGGCAGACGACGGGCCGACATCGTGTTCTCTCGGCTGCGGATCGCGGTGTTCATAGACGGATGCTTCTGGCACTCGTGTCCAACCCACGGCACCGTCCCCGCATCGAACAGCGACTACTGGATTCCGAAGCTCGCGCGAAACATGGCTCGTGACCGCGAGACGGACGCACTGCTTGCAACCGCCGGATGGACGGTCTTGCGGATCTGGGAGCACATCGCGCCCGTGGACGCCGCGGCCACGATCGTTCAAACGGTGCGCGCCGCGAGCTCGGCGGCGCGGTAGGGCCGCCGTCCGCAAAGCCTCGCGACGCCTTCCACCCAAGCTCGACACCTCTACTCGCGATGCGCAAGGAGACTCAAAGGAGGTGTCGCGGCAAGCTAGGCCGTCGTCGACGAGCACAGGACGACCGGCGGCTCGCCTGACAAGCGGGCGGCGATGCGACGCACACAGGTGGGTGACACCCGTCAGGCGTTGCCGGTCGGACATGCGGGTGCGATGGGTTCCGCGATCCGGCACGCGAACGCTGCGATCGAGCTCGACACGGTGCACCGGTTCTGCGATCCCGACTACGCGACGCTCACACTGCGCATCCGGGATGCGGGCGATCGCGAGCATGCTCTAGTGGTTGCGAGCGAGCTTGCCGAACACGGTCGGGTCGATCGGGTCGAGCATCACGACTCCGCGCGTGAGCGGATGGTCGACCTATACTCCGACTGGCACGCACGAGTTTAGCGGCTGACGCTGTTCTCCGGCTCGAATGCTGAGGCGGATACGATCAACGACGCCATGCAGCAGCGGCGAGTCGATCGGAGTCAGGTCGACGTGCAAGGCGACACCGTCGATCCCTCAACGGCCGGGACGGGGTACGGATCACCGCGGGACTCTGCGCACGCCTCACGCGCGGTTGGGTGGGTAACGTCGAGCTCCTCGTCGCGCGGACGGATGACGCGGCCCGAGAGTGCCTCGCCCACGACTCGCGGGTCGAGTTCGAATGTGCATCGTTGACCTACTCGCTCTTCCGCCTCCGCGCCCCGGCACTCCGAGGCGGTCCCGCCCGCAGATGACCACTGACCCGCCCCATCACCCGTTCCAGCACCTCGACATCCCCCGCGTCGAGCGAGTCGAACAGCATGCTCCGCACCACGCCGATGTGCCCGGGGAACACCTTCGCCAGCACGTCCCGCCCGGCATCCGTGATGGTGACGATGGTGCTGCGCTCGTCCTCCGGTGACGGAGCCCGCGTCACCAGCCCCCGCTCCTCCAACACTTGCGCCTGATACGTCACCCCGCTCCGGCTGTAGACGACGCCGTCCGCGAGGTCGGTCATCCGCTGCGACCCACCGGGAGCGTCGCCGAGCCGCGCGAGCAGCTGAAACTGCACGTAGCTGAGCTTGCCGACATCGCGCAGCTGCTTCTCGACCTCGTGCCGCAGCAGGCTGCTGACCTCGGTGAACGCGAAGTACGCCGAGAGCTCGAGCGGGGACAGCTGCAGGGGACGACTCATGAACCCAGTATAGGTTGCTTCGAATTCGAAGCAGTGCTACCGTTGCCATATGCTTCGAATTCGAAGTACTTACGAAAGGGAAGAAATCATGAAGGCAGTACGGTTCCACGAGGTCGGCGGTCCCGAGGTGCTCCGCATCGAGCAGATCGAGCAGCCCACTCCGGCGGCGGGTCAGGTGCGGCTGCGCGTCGCAGCATCCGCTTTCAACGCCGCCGACAACGGCATGCGCGCCGGATTCCTGCCGATCCCGGTGAAGCTCCCGCACGTCCCCGGATACGACGTGTCCGGAACGATCGACGCCATCGGCGACGGCGTCGAGGACTTCGCGGTCGGCGACCCGGTGATCGGGTTCCTGCCGATGACCGACGACGGAGGCGCCGCCGAGTACGTCGTCGCTCCCGCCGACTCGATCGTCGCGGCGCCCACAAGCGTTCCGCTGGCAGATGCCGCCGCACTCCCGTCGGTCGCCCTCACCGCGCGCCAGGCGCTGTTCGACGACGGCGGGCTCGAAGCAGGCCAGCGCGTGCTCATCATCGGCGCCGGCGGAGTCGTCGGCAAGTACGCGATCGCCCTCGCCAAGCGCGCAGGCGCCTCCGTCATCGCGACCGCGAGCCCGCGAAGCGCGGATGCCGTGCGCGCAGCCGGCGCGGACGAGATCATCGACCGCACACAGTCCACGGTGCAGGATGCTGTCACCGACCAGGTCGACCTGTTGCTCAACCTCGCCCCCATCGAACCCGACGAGTTCACCGCTCTGGTCGGCCTCGTGCGCGACGGGGGAGTCGTCGTCAGCACGACCGCGTGGATGCCCGCTCCCGACGACGCCGACCGCGGCGTGCGCTCGGTCGTCGTGTTCGTGCAGAGCGACGCCGACAAGCTGCGCGAACTCGTGGGACTGGTGGATGCCGGGGTGCTGACCGTCGAGGTCACGCGCCGCGTTCCGCTCGACGAGCTGCCGGCGGTGCACGCCGAAGCTGCGGAGGGACGGATCGCGGGCAAGGTGATTGTGATTCCGTGAGGGGGGCGGTCGCGCCGCCCGTGCTCCCTATAGCGACTGGTAGTAATCCCGGATGTATGCGGCCATGAGCGCGCGGCGGCGCACGAGGAAGTCCTCGTACGTCGCTGCGGTAGTGTCGCGGAGTTCCACGGGGACGGCGTTCTCCCGGAAACTACGCGCCAGCGCAGCTGCATCGCTGATCTCGCCAAGGCGTAGATCGCCCGACGCGACCTGCGCATCGACGAGAGCCATATAGTCGGCGGGCTCGCGGTCCTTGATCGCAATGTTGATCGGAGTCTCCGTCAACGCGTAGTTCGCGATCTGGTTGTACTCGCTGCGGTCGTTGATACCGCTCTTGATCAGGTAGTTCTTCGGAACGATGTGGTGAATGTCGCCGACCTCGTCGATCATGCTCGACACGGTGATGTTCTTCGACAGGAAGCCCTTCGCGCCCGTGTGCACCTGTGCCGCGAGGAAGGTCAGGAAGTACGGGCTACGCACGCTCGACGACTTCATGTCCATCGGCAAAGCAACCTCCCAGAAGTTCGAGGCGAGTTGTGACGCCTCGATTTCTTCCAGTGCCTTGCGGGCGCCCACGTCCTCGACGCGCTTGATGTCCGCCTCGAAAGCGGTCTCAAAGCTCCCCGTGTATCGACCCGTCAGGATCGACATGACGAACCATCGACGGACGACATATTTGATGTCCGCTTCGTTCATACCGCCGGAACGCAGCTTCAGATACAGCCCGTAGGCGAAATTGAGGGCATTCTTCGAGCTGATCAGTCGCGCTGCAGTGAATCCCGCCGACCGGATCGTCAGGGTGAACTGCTGGAAGTTCCGCTGGTTGACGATCTCCAGCAGCACTCGCTCAAGGCGCTCGAACGATTCGATCGCGAGCTGCTCGTCGAAGGACCGCGTCTCGAAGTCGCGACCGGACAGCACGCTGACCAGCGCCGACACCTTGCCTCGTCCGAACTCCTTGATTCCCGCAACTCGGATGACGTCGGTGTAGCTCGGGTCGTACAGGTCGGACGAGTCATCCTTGAGCCACTTGATCGCCTTCAGATAGGGCGAGGCGGCGAACTCCGCGTCGTTCGCGGCGATGTCTTCGTAGACATGAGGAGCTACGGAGAGATGGCAGAAGTAATCGATGAGCTTCCGCAGATTGGCCCCGAACTGGCCGTGGCTGGCGATCTTGCTCATCGCGAAGTCCGCGCTGCTCAGCGGGACACCCTTGGAGTTGATTCTGATGAAGATCTCGGTCACCGTCTCGATGTCCAGATCCTCTGCGAGGGTGATGATGCCGACCTGCGCTTGCTTGATGGAGGTGAGCTTCTCCAGCGAGCGCTGTGCCACGTCAGCATCAACGCCGGGGTTCGCGTCCAGGTACGCCTTGGTGGCCGCAAAGTTGGGAGCGTTGACGAACTCCGCCACATCGGAGATCCACGCAGGATCCCGGTCGATCACCGGAGTGAGAGTCGCAAACTTCTCGGTTGACGGGTTGAACGCGATCTTGATGCGCTTCTTTCGATACGACTTGTCGACGACCTGCTGCCCTACAAGCGCTGCGGTCATCGCAGTGATCCGCTGCTGCCCATCGATGAGGATCTGCCGGAACGCCGACTTCGAGCCATCCTTCAGCCCCACATCCGCGCTCTGCCAGGTGATCAGGTAACCGATCGGGAACCCGTTGTAGAGAGAGTCGAGCAGGTCACGAACCTTCGTGGAATCCCAGACGAAGGGACGTTGCATCTCGGGGATGGCTACTTGGCCGGACTTCACCCACGAAAGGAGCGTGTCGACGGGTTGCTGGTGGACAGAGTACTTTGCCATCGATGACTTCCTGACTAGGGGTGGGGAGCGCTGACCGTCGCACGGATCTAGAGACCCGCTATCAGCTTGGCCTTCGCGGCCGCGAATTCGTCTTCGGACAGGATGCCCTCCTGATGCAGCATCGAGAGTTCGCGAAGGCGGTCGGACAGAGTCGGTGTTGCGGGCAGAGCGGCTGCGACGGCGACGGCCTCGACAGTGACTTCGGGCTCGGGCTCTCCTGCGATGCCGAGCACTGCATTTCCTGCCTCAACCAGTGCGAGGGCCACGGCGTTGTGCTCCTTCTGGCTGACGTTGTACACGCCGTTGTGCTTCTGATTCGTCAGTGTGTGAATGGCGCGATCGGTCGCGATCACCAGACTCGACTTGCGCGCGGAGTTCGCAGCGATTTGCGCGACTCCTGACGCGGCGAGACCGATGGCGGTGCCCTTCGTCAGAAGCTTGCCGCCCTTCACGAGGCCTGACATTGCCTGCATTACGGCGCCCTCGATTGACGAGCTGGGGGACGCCGCTTCGGGCTTCTCGGTCTCCGGCGACGCGAAGGAGATCGATCGGAGTCGTTCGAAAGGCGTCGACCTCGTGATGTCTGTCGCGCGGCTGTTTCCCTCCCGTCCCTCGGCCACTCGGACGTACCCGCCCTCGTAGATCTCGATAGTCGAGATCCCGAAGACTCCGCTTGTCATCAGCGGTCCGGCGGCCCGAGCGCGTTCGCTGTGCTCACGCGCCTCCTCTTCTTTCGTCGCCTTGCGGTCGGCGGCAGCCTTCTTGACGACAGATCCGAGCTTCGAGAGCACGTTCGACGACTCGCTCGTTTCGGTCGTGGCGACGACGACCGCGACCGCGCCGGGGTCGGGAGGCGGTGAGTAGGCGACGGGCGGCGGGGTCCGCACATGTTCGGTCCATGCGGAGCCGTCCCAATACCGCTCGTTGCCCTGGCCGTCGGGGTACCACCCCGCTGGTGCTTGCTCGCTCACGCGTTCATATTGGCACGAATGGATCGCGAGCCATCGTTCAAGTCGAGGCCGGCGCCTAGAGGGTGCCTATAGGCCGAGCAGCTTTCGCTTCGCGGCCGTGAACTCCTCGTCATCGATGATTCCCTGCGCACGCAACCCGGCCAGCCGCTCGAGCTCGGAGTTGAGGTCGCTGCCGGGCGCTGATGCGGGAGCGGCTGCGGCGGGGACCATCGTCGGCGCCATCGCGTGGACCGCGCCGGTGTACTCGACCGACGAGCGTGAGGTGTTCTCGCGCAGGTGGTGAGCGTGGCGCGCCTCATCGGAGACGCGATTGATGGCGACCACGCCCTCTCGGAAGTTCGGGATGTCCTGCAACACGACCTTCTCGTCGCCCGAAGGCCTGCGGGCCCGAAGCGTGATCGTTCCCAGGCCGCGAGCCTTTTGCGCCATCGTCTGCGACGAATCGACGTCGAAGATCTCTCGGACCCGAATCTGCTGCCCCTTGGACGACAGCGTGCCCGTCTCGAAGATCAGGTACTCGGCGGTGAGCTTGTACCGCCCTGCCCCGATACCGGTAAGAGGCTTGCCGACCGCCGACCAGACCGCGTCTTCATCCGCACCGAGATCGTGTTTGGCGGTCAGCCGCTGAGCTTGCCCTTTCGCCCAACTGGCGACTGCGCCGCCTGTGTTGGCAACAGTGCCGGACGTCGTCTGTGCAGGCTGTTCATCGAGGTAATGGGTGGTCCAGGTGGACCCGTCCCACCACCGCTGACGTCCTGATCCGTCGTCGTACCAACCAGCCGCGATGTCCACCATCGGGTCCCCCCTCTTCGATTCCTGAGCACGAGTATCCCAGGCCGCAGGGAGAATCCGTCATTCCGAGCCCGCCGGTGAACCGTCATTCAATCGTGATCATGCGAATCGTCCCGTCGCGGCTCTTTGCCGCTACTCTTCATCGAGCCCAACTGGGTGTATTCAGCAGCATGGAGCAGATGTGAGCAACGCCCCCGCCGGGTGGTACCCCACCCCCGAAGATCCTTCGCAGACCCGGTACTGGGACGGAACGCAGTGGATCGACACCACTCCGCCGACGGCGCCATCCGCAGTGCCGCAGCCATTCTCGCCCGCCGCACCGCAGCCACTCTCGACTCTCCCCGCATGGCCCGCGCCCCCGGCGCCGGCAGCGGCGCCGACCGCGCCCCCTGCACCGACAGGATCGCCAGTCTTCGCGCCGCCGCCCGGTCAGCACAACGCCGGGGGAGCGCCGGTCTCCTCGGCACCTAGAGGGTCTTCAAGCGCGACGAAGAAGTGGTTGATCGGTGGGGGTATCGCAGCTGGAGCTGTCATTCTGCTGTCGGTCGGTGCTGCGATCGGGAGTGGCGGGCGCGATGATGCCCCGCAGGCTGACACTGCGCCTGCGGTGGTCCAGGAGACCGAAGCACCTGTGGTGGAGACACCGACACCGACCCCGACCGCGGCTGCGGCAGCTGCTACTGAGGAGGCCGTGAACGCGGTCGCGTTCCGCGCGCAGGCGAACTCGCACCTTGACGACATGCTCAAGGATCTCGACGACATCGTCGTGACAGTGCAGGAAGACGGATTCTGGCGTCTGCTGAGCAATAACGGAGAGCTGGCGTTCAACCTAGGACAGCTGGAGGGACTCGACGTTCCGGCGAACCTGACGACGTCCTGGCCTGAGTCGACGTCGGCGCTCGACACCACACTCGATACCCTCAGCGACGCGATCTCGACGCAGGACGGGCCGACGATTCTCGCGGCCGTCGAGGTCGTGCGGGTTCAGGTTGAGGCGAGCCGCGGTGTCGTGAACACCGCGCAATAAGCGTGCGCTGTCCCGATGCACGTCGGGGCATCGTCGGAGCAGTACCCCACGGGCGCCGTTGCCCGTGGGACATCACGACCACGTTTGGCTGCCACTGGGGGAGCTGACAGGCGGAGACGCCATCAGAGGGGAAGAAAGATGACCGATCAGAATCCGGCGCCGGGTTGGTACCCCGCGCCGCACGCAAACAACGAACAGCGTTACTGGGACGGCATCCAGTGGTTGGAGCCGCAACCGCCGGTGCCCGCCCCCGACTCGTCCACGGCCGTTCTGCCGAGTGCGGATGCTCCGACGGAGGTTGTACCGAGTAACACCTCGACCGGCATCCCCGGGATGGCGGCTTCGCCTCACATGCCGGCGCCTCCCGCACCGGGCGCGACGGCTTTTCCGGCCGCCGCCCCTAGCGCGCCGCCGAAGAAGTCCAAGAAGAAGGGGCTGATCATCGCCGGGTCGGTTCTTGCGGGGATTCTCATCGTGGGCGGCATCGCCAACGCGGTGAACGGCGGGGGAAACAGCAACACGACAACGGCCGACGAGCAGCCGGCCGCAGTGACCGATACGACCGCGACTGTCGAGGAAGAGGAGCCTGTCGTCATGGTGACGGTTCCCGATGTCACCGGAATGACGGCGGCGGAGGCGCTGGTCGCGCTGACCAGCGCCGGCCTGAATCCTCCGGTTGTGTCGACGCTGACCGACCCCCTCGCGAAGGTGCTCTCCACGAATCCCGCGGCGGGCGCGTCAGTCGAAGAGGGCGCGGACATCACACTCGCGCTGGAGGAGAAGCCCAAGCTGACGATCGGGCAGGAGAACGCCATCCGCTCTGCGAAGAACTACCTCGGCTTCACCGGGTTCTCGCGTACAGGTCTGATCGGTCAGCTCGAGTTCGAAGGGTTCTCGACGGAAGACGCGACTTTCGCTGTCGACAACGCCGGAGCTGACTGGAACGCCGAAGCCGCAGAGAAGGCAGCGTCTTACCTCGAGTTCTCCTCGTTCTCGCGTCAGGGTCTCTACGACCAGCTCGCATACGAGGGGTTCCTCCCGACCGAGATCGAGTTCGGGCTGGCAGCTGTGGGCTACTGATCCGAATCCTGCAGGAGCCCCGCTTCCGTCTATAGGAGCGGGGTTCCTGCATTTATGCGAGGTGGGGTCCGGTCCGGCATCCGCTCGCCACAGCGAGCAGCCTCGCGCGCGACCCTCGCTTGAGAACATCGGTATGCCGCGCGGGGCGACCCGCAGGTCGGCTCCAGCCGCCATCGCCACGCGCCTACGGTGAGCGGATGGAACTCGGATCCCTCGCAGACATCGTCACCGCCGCCACCGCCATCGGCGCGCTGTCGGCCGCCATCGTTGGTGCACGTCACGGCCGCCGACTGCTCGAGCGAGAGGCCAAACGCGACGAGTCCGCGGTGCTCCGCGAACGCTCCGCCCAGGCGAGCAAGGTCTTCGCGTGGGTGGCCTCCCGCATCCACCTCGCCGACGACCGCAGGACCTACGGGGTCGTCGTCGTGAATTCGTCCGAGCAGGCGATCTACGACGTCGTGGTGCGCGTGACCGACTCGTCCGCCCGTGAGCGGCGGCCCATCACCCTCACGATCCTCCCGCCCGGGGCGTACTTCCTGGAGGAGACACTCGAGGCCTACGCGTGGAAGTACGCGTCGCGGCTGCGCTCCTTCGACGACGAGATCCGCCCGGTCACCAAGTCCCGCAAGCGCCGCATCGTCGGGATGTCGTTCCGCGACAGCGCCAACAACGTGTGGACCCGCGATGAGGAGGGCGTCCTCGCGAGTCCGTGAACGGGTCTGGGAGCCGGGCGCGGGATCTGTCAGTATCGCCCTATGCGCTCAGCGTCGCGAACCTCATTGGTCCTGGCGGTGCTGGGTGTGGCGCTCGCGGTCGCGACCGGATGCTCCGCTGGCGCGGCGTCCGCGCCCGTACCGACGATGACGCCGACATCGTCGGCTCAATCCGACTCCGCGACGCCGACCCCGACTCCCTCGTGGACCGGCTCCGCCACCCAGGCCGAGTCCCAGAGCCGATACGACGACGCCATCGCGAACTTCCCCTACGTGCTCCCTTCCGGATACGCCTTTCCGGCGAAGGTCCCATCCGCCGGTCGCAGTGGGGAATGGGTCACGGGAGCGAGCCCCGCCTACCAGTACTGGGCCTGCGCGAATCTGGATGCCGCGTGGGACCGCGCGGATGCAGGCGACCTGGACGGCGCCGAAGCCCTGCTCCACGCAGTGGATCAAGCGCGGGTGGCGTATCCGGAGTACTTCACGCAGTGGGAGCCGCCGCGGGTGATCCAGTGGGACGACCCGAACGAGCGCACCGCCTCAGAGAGCGGCCTGTGCCTGCAGTGGTTCCGGGCTCTCTCCGATGGCTCCTGAGGTCCGGCGAGGGAGGGCCGCCAGAGCCGCTGCCCTCCTCATCGTCACCGCATTTGCCTCGCTCTCGCTGGTCGCCTGCACCGCGGTCGAGCTGAGCCCTGAAGAACGCGCCCGTGAGATCGCCGAGCATTGGGTGGACGCGAGTCGAACGGGCGACGAGGAATCGGCGCAAACCCTCTCATGCGGCCCGATTCTCGGCGGCGTGAACTCGGACCTGCCAGAGCTCAAGAGCTACTCTCTCGAGGTCGCGTCTCAAGAAGACGGCCAATTCATCGTCGAGGTGACGGAGTCGTTCTCGGACTACCCCGACCTGGTCACGAGGCTCGGAGTGCGCACGGACGGCGAAGCCTGCATCTCCTGGGTCCGGTGAACCGCATCGGTTAGCGTGGTCCGATGTCTGCCATCCGTCTCGTCCTGTTCGATCTCGACGGCGTGGTCCGCCACTTCGATCCCGAGAACGTCGCGACCATCGAACGCGAGCACGGACTCGCCATCGGGTCGATCGAAGCCCGGGCCTTCACCCCGAGCCACCTCGAACTGGTCACCACCGGCGCGATCTCGCGCGCCGAATGGATCCACCGGGTAGGCGAGGAACTCGGCAACCCTGTCGCGGCCGAGGCCTGGGGAAGTCAGCCGTTCCGGGCCGATCAGGAGGTGCTCGAGCTGGTGGACGAGCTGCGAGCCCGCGGCATCCGCACCGCCATCCTGACCAACGGCACCGACACGATCCCGGAGGAAGTGGAGTCTCTGGGGTTGGATTCGCACTTCGAGGCCGTGTTCAACTCGGCGGAGATCGGATGGACGAAACCCGACGAGCGGGCGTTCCGGCACGTGATCGAGGCCATGGGAGTTGAGCCGACGGAGGCGTTCTTCACGGACGACTCGGCGGCGAAGCTGGGCGGTGCAGATGCGTTGGGGATGGTGGTGCATCACTTCGTCGGCCTGGAGGAGCTGCGGGAAGCGCTCGGCGCGGCGGGAGTGTGGGGGTAGGGAGCGGGTTCGTGCTCTGCGGAGGGGACCGCGTTTCGTCTCGCTTCGCTCGCTCAACGACCTGGGGAAGGGCGTTTCGTCTCGCTCCGCTCGCTCAACGACCCGCGAAGGGAAGGCGATCGCTCAACGAACCGGAGAGGAATCCCGCCAGGCGATGCCGCGGTCGGCGATGCGGGTCCCGGCATCCTCCGCTCCGACCGGCTCGCCCACATCGGCGCCGCGTTCGAGAGACACCACGGAGTGCACGACCGAGTCGGCGTAGACGTGCACGAGGTTGTAGCCCTGCGCGGCATCCTGACCTCTCGTCGCGCCGACGGGCTGCGCGAGATCCTGCCCGTACGCGCTCGACGACGCGACCGCGACGGGGATCCCCGCGAACGTGCCGAACGACGGGTGGTGCACGTGACCCGAGAGGATGCCGCGCACATCCGACCCGCGCAGTACCTCTGCCAGCGCCGGCTGATCGCGCAGCTCGACGGTCACCGCGAGGTCGAGCACGGTCGGCAGCGGCGGGTGGTGCATGAGCAGCAGCGTCCCATCGGGCGCGGGCGATGCGAGCTCCGACGCGAGCCACGACAGTTGCTCGGCTGGGACCTCGCCCCAGTGCGCACCGGGCACGGTCGAGTCGACCACGATCACCCGCAGCCCGCCGAACCAGCGCACCTCGGTGATCGGATCAGAGCCAGACCCTGACAACGCCAGCGCAGACCGCATCGTCCCGCGGTCGTCATGGTTCCCCGCGACCCACACGACCTCGCACCCCAGGGCCTCCGCAGCCGGGTCGACCAGGGCCCGCAGCCGCTCGTACGCCGATGCATCCCCGCGGTCGGTGAGATCGCCGGTCATCAGCAGCGCGTCGGGCCGGAGTCCTGAGGCGATCAGCCGCGACAGCATGAGGTCGAGGTTCGAATCGGCATCCGCCCCGCTGCCGTAGAGGGGCGACCTCTCGCCGGGCAGGTGCGTGTCGGAGATGTGCACGAACGTGTGCGACGGACGGGGGTGTTCGGTGAGGATCATGTCTCTTCCAGATCGGCAAAAGGTGTCAGCGAACGGGCACTGCGAACAACGGCAAGGAAAAACAAAAGGCGAGGGGTCAGAGGGCTCCGGCGGTCGCCCCGAGCACCAGCTCCCCGGCGAACCCACGCCGCACAGGAGCATCGGACTCAGCGGTCAGCAGCTCCTGCATGGTCTCGACGGCCGCGGCGGCGACCTGCTCCACGGGAATGCGCACGGTCGTGAGCCCCAGCAGGTCGGCGCCGGGAAGGATGCCGTCGCACCCCGTCACGCTCACATCGCCGGGCACCGAGAGGCCAGCGTCACGCAGAGCCCGCATGACGGCGAGCTGCCGGTAGTCCGACGCGCACATCACGGCGGTCGCGCCGCCGCGGACAAGACCCAGCGCCTCGGGCACGCCGTCTTCCGGCCGCGCCCCGGTCGAGACGAGAGTCACGTCGACCCCGGCATCCGACAGCGTCTCGTGCATCGCGAGCGCCCGCAGATGCTCCGGGAACGACACCTCCTCGTCGCCGGCGAGCACGACCACCCGACGGTGCCCCAGCGACACCACGTGCGAGGCGAGCAGCCGCCCGTGCGCCGGATCGTCGTAGTGCGCCGAGTGGATGCGCCCCGAGGTCTCCGCGCGACCGGCGCGCAGGATCGGCACCTGGTCGGCGAACGGCTCGAGCTGCGCGGTGGTGATGCCGCCGGTCGCGACGATGAGCCCCGCGACGCGCATGCCGAGCAGTCGGTGCAGCGCGCCGACCTGCTTGGCACCCTGCTCGTCGGCACCGATCGTGACGGTGAGCAGGTCGAGTCCTCGCTGGTGCGCTTCGTCCTGCAACCGTGAGAACAGCAGACCGTACGCAGGGTTGCTGGCGTCGCGCAGCATGAGTCCGACCGTGCCGGTGCGTCCGGCGGCGAGCTCGGCGGCCATCGTGTTCGGCACGTACCCGAGGCGTTCGGCCTCCGCGAGGATCCGCTCCTGCGTCTCGGGAGCGAACCGCCCCTCGCCCTTCAGCGCCCTGGTCGCGGTCGCGCGAGACACCCCGGCCGCGGTCGCGACGTCGGAGATCGTCACCCGAAGGGCAGGCGTCGAGTCAGAGTTCATGCGCGCGTCTTCCGCTTGCGGGGCGCTCCGGCGCGCGATCCTCGTCCGTACACGAGATACATGGTGACACCCATGATGATCATGAGCAGCACCGTGTAGACGAACGTGATCGGCATCGCGTCGAGATTGTTCTCGCCGCGGGTGCTCTCCTGGATCGCGACGCCCAGCGGCTTGTACAGCGGGTGGTACAGGAAGATCGCCGCGTCGTAGTCGTCGAGCAGGCTGTTGAAGTTGAGCGCCGTGATCGCGGCGGCCGTCGGCAGCACGAGCGGGATCAGCACCCGGCGGAACGTGGTCAGCGACTTCGCGCCGAGGATGCGCGAAGCGTCTTCGAGCGAGTCGGGCACCGACGCGAACCCGGCCTTCAGCAGCCGCAGCGTGAACGGGATCTTCACCGAGATGTACGCGATGAGCAGCAGGATCGGCGTGCCGGTGAGCACGAACCCTCCCACGATCGCGAGCGGCTTGTCGAACGCGGTCACCAGCGCGAGGGCGATGAGCACGATCGGCAGGATCCACGGGATGTGCAGCACGTACTCGATCGCCGTCGTCAACAGGTTGCGGTGCTTCTGCAGCATCCGTGCGACGAACAGCAGACCGCCGACCACGATCAGCGACGCGAGGGCGCTGTAGACGACGCTGACGATGAACGGGCGGATCGCCGAGGCGCTCGAGAACACGGTGATGTAGTTGTCGAGCGTGAAGCTGTCGAGGGTGATCGACCCGGCGAGGATGCTGCGCGCGTCGACGAACGAGAAGATGACGATCAGCACGACGGGGATGAGGTAGATCACCCACAGCAGGTACGCGACGACGTGCACGGCGATGTTCGCGAACGGGTTGCGGATCCGCTGCTTCTGGATCGGCGTCGCCACCTTCGCGACCGAGAAGTACACGCCCGACTTCTCGAACCGGTTCATGATCGCGAGCAGGATGATGGTCGCAATGCCGAGCACGATCGCCAGCAGCGCCGCGATGTCACGCGTGATCGGACTCCGAGAGAGGTCGATGATGAGCGGCGCGACGGTCTGGAAGTCCGGTCCGCCGAGCACGAGCGGGGCCGTCAGAGCCCCGAGCCCGATGAGGAACGTGAGCACCGTGACCGCGAACAGCATCGGCTTCATGACCGGCAGCACGATGCGGCGCAGGATGGTCCACGTCGAGGCGCCCATGAGCTTCGCGGCCTCGATCGAGGCGTAGTCGACCTTGCCGAGCGACGACGACAGGAACAGCATGTGGTTCGTCGTCGTCGCGAACGTCATCACGGAGACGACCGCGAAGTAGCCCGAGAACCAGTCGCGGTCCATGTCGGGCCACCAGTTGACCATCATGTTCGTGAAGAACCCGAAGCGGCCGTAGATGAAGTTGTAGCCCGCGGCGAGCACGATGCCGCCGTAGATGAGCGTGGTCGCGTAGCCGAGCCACAGCAGACGCGCACCGCGCACCTGGAAGTACTTCGTGACCAGCACGATGAACACGCCCACCACGTTCACCGTGACAGACAGCGTGATCGCGAGCAGGAAGCTGTTGCCGAGGGTCTTCAGCGCGCGCTCGCTGCCGAACAGCTTCTCGACGGCGCGGATGCTGAACTGCCCGTCGGGGAAGAACGTGACGCCGAGCAGGGCGGCGTTCGGCAGCACGAGGAACGCGGCAGCGAACCACACCACCACGATGCCGGTCACCCAGGCGAGCGGCGAACGCAGCATCGCACGGATGCTGCCGGGGCGGCCCCTGCGGCGGGGCCGCGGTCCCGGCGTCTGCTCCTCGACGACCGCCTCGGTCGTCAGAGCGCCTGCACCTCCGGTCATGGCGGCAGACGGCGGGACCACGGGGTTCTGAGGGTTCCGAGTGTTCTTCGGGTCGCGGGGTTCCTGGGCGTTCGACATGTCAGGCCGCCGGGTACTGCAGGATCCAGCGCGGGTCGACGTCGACGCGCACGGCGTCGCCCGGGTTCCACTGGCGAGCGCTCGCCGCCGCGGGAACGCTGACGTGCAGCGCCGCATCCGCCGCCGTCACCGTGTAGACGGAGTGGCTGCCGTGGTACGTGCGATCGACGACGGTTCCGTCGAGGGACGCCGGTGCGGCGGACGCATCGTCAGCGCCGGACAGATGCAGCTTCTCGGGCCGCACGTAGCTCTCGGCCTCGGCATCCACCCCTCCGCCGATCCCGGCGAGCTGCGCCGGGGTGAGACGGTTGTTCTCGCCGATGAAGCGGCACACGAACGGGGTGGCGCTGCGGTCGTAGATCTC
Organism: Microbacterium sp. LWO14-1.2; assembly: GCF_038397715.1. NCBI lineage: Bacteria > Bacillati > Actinomycetota > Actinomycetes > Micrococcales > Microbacteriaceae > Microbacterium > Microbacterium sp. LWO14-1.2. The sequence goes on along the minus strand of NZ_CP151633.1, from coordinate 1,630,662 downwards.
CTCGGGCGTTCCCACCTGCTGCAGGGTGCCCGCGTCGAGCACGGCGATGCGGTCGCTGAGGGTCAGCGCCTCCTCCTGGTCGTGCGTGACGTACACCGTGGTCACGCCGACCTCGTGCTGCAGGTCTTTGAGCTGCTCGCGCAACTGCACCCGCAGCTTCGCGTCGAGGTTCGACAGCGGCTCGTCGAGCAGCAGGATGCTGGGGGTCAGCGCGAGCGCGCGGGCGATGGCCACGCGCTGCTGCTGGCCGCCCGAGAGCTCCGACACGTTCTTCTCGAGCTGCGACAGCGCGAGACCGGTGCGGTCGGCGACCTCATCGACGCGGCGGCGCTGCTCGGCCTTCGACGTCTTCTGGATCGAGAGTCCGAACGCGATGTTCTCTCGGACGTTCATGCTCGGGAACAGCGCGTAGTTCTGGAACACCATGCCCACGCCGCGCTTCTCGCTCGGCACGCGCGTCACGTCGCGACCGGCGATGTGGATGCGTCCGCCGGTGGGCTCGACGAACCCGGCCAGCGTGCGGAGGGCCGTGGTCTTGCCGCAACCCGAGGGACCCAGGAGGGTGAAGAACTCACCCTCCCGGATCTCCAGGTCGAGGTGCGAGACCGCGCGGTGATCGCCGAAGGCGACGTCGACGTCTTCGAAACGGATCATGGTGTCTTCCTCGATCGTGTCGTGTCGTGTGCGGGGGTCAGCCGATGTACTCGAGCGTGACCTTCTCGACCCAGGCGCCGAGGTTCTCGCTCACGAAGCCGAAGTCGATGTCCTGACGGGGGAGCGAGTCCATGAGCTCGACGACCTCGGGGTTGGCCTTGTCGACCGCGCCCTCGTTGACCGGCATGGCGTTGAACTCGGCGGCGAACTCGCCCTGCACCTCCGCGCTGCCGAACCAGTCGATGAACTCCTGAGCCTTCGCCTCGTTGTCGGTGCCGGCGATCTGCGCGATCTGCTCGGTCACGTACGGCACGCCGTAGTCGGGGACGATCATGCCGGTCGAGGTGCCGTACTCGGCGTCACGCGCGGCGATGCCGCTCGACGGGAGCACACCGTAGTCGACCTCGTCGCGCGAGATGCGCGCGTACAGGTCGGTGCCCTCGACCGCGGGGGAGCCGTTCGCGTAGTACGACTTCACCAGGTCCCAGCCCTCGTCACTGACGCCCAGGTCGCCGTCCTCGTCGAGGTGGCGGGAGAGGATGCCGGCGAGCACGAGCTGCGGCGTCGCCTGGCCCAGTGCGGGGTTGACCTCGTAGCGGCCCGCGTACTCCTCGTCGGTCCACAGGTCCTCCTCGTCGGAGGGGGCGTCGGAGATGCGGTTCTCGTCGTAGACCGTCACGATCGCCTGCTGCACGAGCGGCCAGAACGCACCGTCGGCGGGGTCGCCCGCGTCGGCCGGAACCTCGCCGCTCCACTCGGGCTCGTACGCGGTGATGGCCTCCTCGGCCTTGAGCTGCTCGAAGAACATGTTGTTGAGCCCGAACACGACGTCGCCGACCGGGTTGTTCTTCTCGGCGATGATGCGGTTCGTCAGGTCGGCGCCGCCGAGCCCGACGATCTCGATGTCGATGCCGGCATCCGCTGCCTTCTCGGTGATCCACTCACCGCGGCCGTCGCTGTTGGAGTTCGTGTAGACGATGAGCGTGTCGTCGGAGCCACCGCCGTCGCCCGAACCGCCTTCGCCGCCGGCTTCGCCTGCGCACCCGCTCAGGGCGACGGCGGCGATCGCCGCGATCCCCAGAAGAGACCAGCGCTTGTTTCGGATGTCGACCATGGTCGCCCTTTCTCGTCATCGAGGTATGTCAGATCGACCATACCCAGAAATTGTGGCTAACGCACAATGAAGTGCGCAAATCTTGGCCGCGTTCGCGCGACCGCACTCAAGATAGGCCTCGCAGGTGAACGCGAGCCTGCACCCGGGTGAACGATCACGACTCCGATAACGTGAGAGCACACACCATGACCGGAGGGGATCACGATGTCCGCAGAAGCCACCACCACTTTCCACTCGAACGCCGACGCGGCGACCACCGCGGCTGCCGTGCAGCGCGTGCTCGCCGACAACAAGAGCAAGGTTCTCGGGCAGAGCCCCGACGGGACGCAGATCGACTTCCAGACCAAGAAGACGCTGCTGAACTGGGAGCTGCTGGGCCGCGCGAACGTCGTGCCCGCAGCATCCGGCTCCGACGTGCACCTGTCGCTGAACGTGCACCACAACCGTCCGCCGGCACTCATGGACGGCGTGAAGAACAAGAAGGCCATCGAGAAGCTCGCGGGGCAGATCCAGGCCGCGCTCGGCTGAAGTCACGCGGGGCTGCGCGGTCGTCGCGCGAGGAGCGCAGCGGCGACACGAAACGCGGTGACCGTGCTGCCGCAGTTGTGCGCTCGGGTCGCAAGGATTCCTCGGATTCCTGCGACCCGCGCGCGAAAGTGCGACCTCCGGAGGGCACCGCGACGGACCGGCCCTGATACGTGTTCAGTGCAGAGACGGAGTACTGGCGAGCGACTGTCGGCTCTCGTGAGGCGTCATGACGTCGATCCTTCGTCCCCTCGCGGGCAGTTCAAGTACACGAGAGGGCGTCGAGTTGCAGGGCCGCTCGACGCCCTCTCGGGCTGATTGCATCACTCAGGCGAGTGTTCCGATCGCGAATCCTTGTCCTTGAGGTACCACTTACGGGTGAGAAGGGTCACGACGACGACTGCCACAGCCCCTCCGATGTTCCACCAGGTGATGGGGTTGCCCGAGAAAAGAGGTAAGAAAAGGATGAAGAGCGCGATCAGCAGATTGATCACGAGTCGGCCTCTCAACGATTCCATGAGTATCAGCGCCTGCAGTTGACGGTGGTCGCGTTGACGGTCGTCCAGCCGACCGGCGGGCTGGAGATAGCTAGCCAAGGATAGTTGAACGCGACGCACTTCCCTGCGCTGTTCGCCCGGTTGACGGGGTCGATGATTTTGAAATAGGCCAACGCGATCGCCGCGCCGCAGCCGAAAGCTGCCGGGCCTGGGAGGGCACTGCAGACGACACCTGCAGCGACAGTGGCGCCCTGGTTGTTGGCGATGATCGTGGCGACACGTCTGGTTTCGGCGCGCGTCAGTTGCACGTAGTAGCCCCACCACTCGGTGCCCAAGTCGGGGGAGCGGAATCCGCTAACGGCGACTCCTGATGCATCTGAGATGATCACCGTGCCGTCGTCGAAGAGCGCGGCTTGTCCGCCTTCCGGAAGACTCAACGGGAATCGATACTCCGAGGGTGCATCAGCGTCCGAGATCTGGATGAGAGTCTGGACGCCATCCGCCGTGGGGAAACTGCTGAGCACGGCCGAATCCACCGTCGTGTTCAGCACCGCTGCACCCTGTCCGGAGTGGAGATCGTCCGACACCAGCGATGTATCCAACCAACGATCACGGTGGCCGCCAGCACCGCAGCCACACCCCCACTGATCCAGGGCCTTCGAGAGATCTGACGCATTTCATTAACCTCCGTTTGTCGTGAGCGAGAGAAAAGCTCCTCGCGGCGTCACGCTAAACAGGGTCCGCGAACGTCAGGACTCGGACACACCAAGGGCGCGTGCGGGTACACCGGTATGTCACACCCGGCGATTGGAGGACAGGACGGAAGACGACCGCTCAAGAAATGATCGTGTGCCCATGCGCGATCAGAGCGGACCGAAAACCTCTGCCGGATCCGCGTCCAGAACGAGACCGTCGAGCACGTCGAGCAGTTCGCGCTCCTCGTAGCGGAAGTGGCTTTCCATGATGGCGGCGATGCCCTCGAGATGCGAGGCCACCACGGTGTTCGCCGCGCCCGACGAGACGGCCGACTGCAGCCCGCCGATCAGATGCCCGATCATCGAGTGGTCCTGCATGAGCTTGCGGATCGTCTCGTGCAGCTCCGGATGCGCCGCACTGAGGGCGGGGAACAGCGTGCGGTCCTCGCCCTCGTGATGCCCGGTCAAGGCCACGCAGAATCCATGGCAGAACAGCAGCAGATCGCGGGATGCGACCTCTGCGGAAGCGCCGGATGCCACGGCATCCTGTGCTGTTTTCAGTGCCGCGCGCAGGCGGCGGTGCACCGCGCGCAGTTCATTCGCCCAGGCGATCAGCCTGGTCTTCTCGCCCTCAGACACGAGAGGGCGAAGAGATCGCCGTTGTCACGGTCGTCCTCCTCGGGTCCCACGCCTCCATGTCTGGCACGGACTGCCATCGACACGCGACGCTGGGGATCACGGTAGCAGGACGGGTCGACGGCGCTGCGGTCAAGCGATCCACTCTTCATCGCGCATGCGCTGGGCGCGTTCGTCCCCGTACTCTCCCGCGAGAGTTCGCTCACGCAGTTCCGGAGTATCAGATGCCGTCGACGGCCGCGGCGGGCTCTCCGCCCGCTTCGATCTCGTTAGCCTGCAAGGACGACCGCCGAGTACGAGGAGATAAAGACGATGCAATGGGGCTGGAACCCGGACACAGTAGCGGCGGTCACCACCGCACTCGCCGCGCTTGCAGCGATCGTCGCTGGCTACTTCGCGTGGGGCGCCTACGCGCTCGAGCGGCGTCGCGAGTTGATCGAGTCTGAGCGAGACAAGCGCGCGGTCGCGGAACAAGTGTCCGCTTGGGCGGAGGTTCGAGAAGAACCAGCAGGGACTCGTGTGGACATCCACGTGCAGAACCTAGCGGCGTCACCGGTGTACGAGGTCAGACTCGGAATCGAAGCCAGCGGAAAGTGCAACTACGCCGGGTGGGCGCGGGTGATTCCTCCCAGCCGCGACGTGCCGTCGGTCGTTGAGGTGACCCCGGAGCGCCTCGAGCGCTGGGATCGGTGGACGAGGTCGCGGATTCCCAAGCCTGTCCCGTACATCGAATTCACCTTCTGCGATGCGGCAGGGGCGTGGTGGCATCGCAGTGCTCGGGGAGTGCTGACCGAGATCACAGATTCCGAGAAGTATCGCTACGGTTCGGATTCGGAAACGACAGTAGGCGAGAAGGCGCGCTGAGCGCTGACAGCTGCTCGCTCGGCGATCTGCGGGAGTTGGCGCGTTTCGTCTCGCTCCGCTCGCTCAACGACCGGAGGGGCTCGGCTTCGCCGTGCTCGCTCGACGACCCGCGGCTCGCTCAACGAACCGTGGGTCGTGCTTACTCGAACCCGCCGGTCAGCCGTCACCGCATCCGCTGACTTGCGTCGTTCATCCCGACGATCTCCACGGTCTTCCCCATCGCTGCGTACTTCGTCTCGATCGCATCCAGCGCGGCGACCGTCGACGCATCCCACACATGCGACCGCGACAGATCCACGATCACCCGCGACGGGTCATCGGAGTATGAGAACAGCGTCGTCAGATCGTTGCTCGACGCGAAGAACAGCTCGCCGGTCACGGCATACGTCACCGAATCACCAGCCGACGAGACAACACGCGAAACAGACGCGAAGTGCGCCACCCGCCGCACGAACAGCACCGACGCGACCAACACTCCGCCGACGACCCCGATCGCGAGGTTGTGGGTCAGCAGCACGAGCGCGACGGTGGCGATCATGACGAACGTCTCGCTCTTCGGCATCCGCTTGAGAGTCGACGGCTTCACGGAGTGCCAGTCGAACGCGCCGATCGCGACCATGACCATGACCGCGACGAGCGCCGCCATCGGGATCGTCCCGACGAAGTCGCCGAACACGACGACCAGGACGAACAGGAACACCCCGGCGCAGAACGTCGAGATGCGGGTCCGCGCGCCGGAGGCCTTGACGCCGATCATGGTCTGGCCGATGACCGCGCAGCCGCCCATGCCGCCGAAGAATCCCGACAGCATGTTCGCGACCCCCTGTGCCCACGACTCGCGCGTCTTGTTCGAGTGAGTGTCGGTGATCTCGTCGACGAGTTTCGCGGTGAGCAGCGATTCCATGAGTCCGACGAGCGCGACCCCGAGCGCGAACGGCGCGATGATGCCGAACGTCTCCCACGTCCACGGTATGTCGGGCAGGAAGAGCGACGGCAGACTCCGCGGCAGCTCGCCCTGATCGCCGACCGTCGGCACCGTGATGCCCATCGTCAACACGACCGCGGTCACGATGATCACCGACACGAGCGGCGCCGGCACGATCTTCGTGATCCGCGGCATGACGATCATGACCAGGATGCCGAGGGCCACGAGCGGATACACGAGCCACGGCACATCGATCAGCTGCGGGAACTGCGAGCTGAACACGAAGATCGCGAGCGCGTTCACGAACCCGACCATGACGCTGCGGGGGATGAACCGCATGAGCTTCGCGACGCCGAGCACCCCGAGGATCACCTGGAAGACTCCGGCGAGAATGACGGTCGCGATGAAGTAGTCCATCCCGTACGTCGGAGCGACGGGCGCGATCACGAGTGCGACGGCTCCGGTTGCCGCGGTCACCATCGCCGGACGCCCTCCGAGGAACGCGATCGACACCGCCATGATGAACGACGAGAACAGGCCGACTTTGGGGTCGACGCCCGCGATCACCGAGAACGCGATCGCCTCGGGGATGAGCGCCAATCCGACGACGAGTCCCGCCAGAACCTCGCGCGTCAGCATCCGCGGACTCTTCAGCGCGTCGAGAACAGAAGGCTTCGCCCGATAGCGGGCACGATCATCGACCGTGAGTGCAGACATGGGGGATGCTCCAGAGAAGGGCCACGCGAATGGGGCCGACAGTCCAGAGTAGAGCGGATGCCACGGGCTCGCTGTGCTTGGCCGGGCTGTCGCAGTTGTGCGCTCGGGTCGCAGGAATTCCAGGAATCCCTGCGACCCGAGCGCGAAAGTGCGACGCCGCGACCCACGTTTCCACGGATTCAGGCCCAATCCCTGCGCGCCCGGTGCCTGCTGTCATGATTGACGACATGGCCCTGTCTCTGCTCGATCGAGCGATCTACTCCTATGGAGATGTCGATCGCCTGGTCGGGCTGCATCACGGCACTGCCCGTCGTTGGCTCGACGGTTACAGCCGTGCGGGCAAGTTCTACGAACCGATCCTTCGTGAGTCCTCGACGGGAACAGACTCCGTGACCTGGGGGGAGATGGTCGAGGCCCGTCTCCTCGCCGAGTTCCGTAATCGAGACGTGACGGTGCAGAAGCTCCGCCCGGCGATCGAGCGGCTTCGCGAGCAGTTCGGGCGCTATCCACTCGCTCTTGCGCGCCCTTTTCTCGAAGTCGAGGGACGGGAGCTGGTGCAGGTGGTTCAGGAACAGGTCGGTCTCGACAAGTCCCTGCAGCTCGTCGTCGTCCGCAACGGGCAGAGCATCCTGACAGCTGCGACGCAGCGGTTCAGCGGTGCCGTGCAGTACGTGAACGGCGCTGCCGGAAGCATTCAGCCCGATATCCGCACCCCCGACGTCGTGATGGACCCCACTCGCACCTTCGGACAACCAGCGGTGCGCAACGTGCGCACGGAGATTCTGGCGAGCGACTACCGGGCCGGAAGCTCTCGTGACGAGCTCGCCGACCTCTACGACCTCACGGCCGGCCAAGTCGACGAGGCGCTGCGATTCGAGCTCATCATCGGCAGCGATCGAGCTGCGTGATGGTGCCGTTCTCGCCGATCTTCTTCGCGGACGAGAACACCCTGGGATTCGCCAAGATACTGCAGCGCTCCGGGCGCACCGACATCCTGTCCCCTGGCCATGATCGCCTTCCTGAGGTGCCGCTCGGAACGCCCGACTTGGACTGGATGCCGCTCGTCGGCGCGCGCGGATTCATCGTCGTCACGCGGGACCGCCGTATCCGTACGCGGCCGGCCGAGCTCGCTGCCTACCGGCAGCACGGCATCAGGTCGGTGTGGCTCGGGGCCAAGCGAGACATGCGTCCGGACGAGCAAGCAGAACTGTTCCTGCGCTTCGAGGAGCGAATCGTCCGGGAGATCATCAAGCGAGGTGCAGGGCCGTGGGCGCTGGCGTTGACCCTCACCGGTCCCCGCCCCATCCGTCTGACCGGATTCTGATCGACTGCGCTGGATTACGGCCGACCTCGGGTTGATCCTGCTATCGCAGTTGTGCGCTCGGGTCGCAGGAATTCCAGGAACGCCTGCGACCCGAGCGCGAAAGTGCGACGCGGCGCGCCCCTCAGCCCCGCCGTGCCAACCCCGCCACTGCGGCTCCGGCCACCGTGACCGCCGCCGCCCCGAGGAACAGCCACGAGAACCCGCCGGTCAGGGCCTCCGGCGCAGAGACCCCGGCCGCGGTCAGCGCCTCGGTCCGCAGCGAGGCGACCGTGCCGAGCACGGCGAGCCCGAGGGCGCCGCCGATCTGCTGGCTGGTGTTCACGAGCCCGCCGGCGAGTCCGGCCTCGCCGCCCTCGACCCCGTCGACCGACAGCTGCGTGGCGGTGACGAACGCACCGCCGAGACCGATGCCGATGAGCAGGGTGGGCCCCAGCAGCTGCGCGACGAATCCGGCATCCGCGGGCGCGAACGACAGCCACACGAGACCCGCGGCCAGCACGAGCAGCGATCCGATCAGCGTCGCGGTCAGGCCGAGGCGCTGCACGAGCGCGGGGACGACGCCGGCGACCACGACGAGCGCTCCGGCGAGGGGGAGCTGCGAGAGCCCGGTGGTGAGCGCGTCGTAGCCGAGTACCGCCTGCATGTAGACGGAGAGGGCGAAGAACAGCGCGACCATTCCGGCGCCGACGAGCAGCACGACCGCGTTGCCGATCGACAGGGTGCGGTTGCGGAACACCCCGAGCGGGACGAGCGGGGATGCCGTGCGACGCTCGATCGCGACGAACGCGGCTCCGAGCCCGACGGCGACGACGAGAAGCGCGAGAGGGAGCGGGTGCAGGATGCCGACCTGCTCGACGGCACTGAGGGCACCGACCACTGCGACGAGCGCACCGGTGATGGTGACGGCGCCCCACACGTCGAGCCTCTCGCTCGGCGACGCGGTGTCGCGCGAGATCAGCAGCGGCACGGCGACGAGCACGACGATGCCGACGGGGACGTTCACGAAGAACACCGACTGCCACCCGAACGCTCCGGTGAGCACCCCGCCGAGCAGCACGCCGGCGGCCGAGCCGATCCCGGCGACCCCGCCCCACACGCCGAGCGCCTTCGAGCGGTCACGCGCCTCGGGGAACAGCTGCGTGAGCAGTGCGAGGGCCGACGGAGCGAGCAGCGCCGCCGACACCCCCTGCAGGGCACGCGCCGCGAGCAGAATCTCGCTCGAGAACGACAGGCCGGCCAGAGCGGATGCCGCGACGAACCCCGCCGTGCCGAGAAGGAAGATCCGGCGGTGGCCGTACCGGTCGGCGAGGCGACCGCCGAGCAGCAGCAGTCCGCCGAACGCGAGGACGTAGGCCGTGATCACCCACGCCAGCGCGGCGGTGCTCATGTCGAGCTGGTCGCCGAGCACAGGCAGTGCGATGTTGACGATCGACGCGTCGAGCACGACGAGAAACTGCGCGAGAGCGAGGAAGGTCAGCGCGAGCCAGCGCCGGGTGCTCCGGGCGGTTGTAGCGGGTGCGGACGTGGTGACGGTCATGACAGACTCCTTGTCGATATCGGTGTTAGTGAGTGGTCACTCACTCGGAAGGGCATGAAGAAGCGAGCCCGGGTGGGATGGTTCATTCGGGATGACGGATGCCGTGCGCGACGATCTTCGCCCACGGCGCGCTGCTCTCGTCGACGCGCGCCGTGACGATCAGGTGACAGAGCTGCCCGTAGGCGATGAAGCGCTGCACGGCGTCGTCGCTCCCCGCCGAGCGCTGCCGCACGAATTCGGTGACCTTTGCGAGCCCGGCGCGCAGCGCCTCGCCGATCTCCGGGATCTCCGCCGCGGACTGCGCATGCACCTGCAGCATCAGCAGCGACCGGTCACGGATGAGGTCGGCGTACGCCTCGCCCATCGCATCCAGCACCTCATCGGGGGTGGGGGACTCGGCCGCATCGGCGCCCGCATCCAGAGCTTCGACGATGCGCTCGAAACACGCCTCGAGCGCTGCGACGAAGAGCTGCTCCTTGCGCGGGAACAGCTTGAAGACGTACGCCGGCGAGATCTTCGCCTCGCGAGCGACATCGGCCACGGTCGTGCGGAAGTACCCGCCCCGAGCGAACTCCACGAGTGCCGCCGCCGCGACCAGGGGGCGACGGACGTCGGCGGTCGAGAGGACAGGGGTGCGCGGGGTCATGGAAGCGACTGTACTCGCATGAGAGTGATTGGTCAATCACTCTCATGCGGCGTTCATCGGGGCCGCGGGTGCCGAATGCCTGCGAAAGCAGAATGCCTACCGGAGACGGTCAGTATCGTGGATAGTGACGCATCTAGCATCCATTCTGATTGTCGTCTTGATCCCGCATTTGGTGGCCGCGCCCCGCACAGCGGATACTCGACGCATCCGCTCCGACCACTTCGGGGCAGCTCACATCATGACCTCCACGCCTTCTCCCGCCCTCGCGCCGACCATCGCCGTCCTCGGCGCCGGACGGCTCGGCACCGTCCTCGCCGGCGCCCTGCGCGCGGCCGGCTTCACTGTCCATGGCCCTCTCGGGCGCGACGCGGAGTTCTCGACCGTCGACCTCGCGATCCTCTGCGTGCCGGATGCTGCGATCTCTGACGCCGCGGCAACCGCCCGCCCGCAGGCCCACCGCCTCGCCCACGTCTCCGGGGCCACCGGGCTCGGCGGCGTCGACCTCAGCATCCATCCCCTGCAGACGTTCACGGGAGGGGAACCGCCCGAGGTGTTCGCCGGAATCGGGGCCGCCGTCGACGGACGAACGGATGCCGATCTCGCACTCGCCACGGAGATCGCCACGACCCTCGGCATGCACCCGTTCCGGGTCGACGACACCCACCGCGCGAGCTATCACGCCGCGGCATCCTTCGCGTCGAACTTCGTGCTCACGGTGCTCGACGCGGCCGAGGAGCTTGCGAACGAGGCCGGCGTGGAGCGCGCGCACCTCGTGCCGCTCGTGCGGCAGACCGTCGAGAACTGGGCCGCGTCCGGCGCGGCTGCCGTGCTCACCGGGCCCATCGCCCGAGGCGACGAGGCGACCGTGGCACGGCAGCGCGCGGCATCGGGTCACCTGGGCGACCTCTTCGACGCGCTCGCCGCGGCGACGCGCGACCTCGCCGGACGGAAGGACGACGCATGAGGATCCTTCGGACGATCGCCGAGGTGCGCGCCGCTGTCGGCGACGCGAAGGCCGCCGACCAGAGCGTCGGACTCGTTCCCACCATGGGGGCGTTCCACGAGGGACACCTGTCGCTCATGCGCGCGGCGCGAGAGCAGACCGACCTCGTCGTCGTCTCGCTCTTCGTGAACCCGACTCAGTTCGCGCCGAACGAAGACCTCAGCACCTACCCGCGCGACGAGGCCCGTGACGCTGCGCTCGCCGAGACGGAAGGCGTCGACATCCTCTTCGTGCCGGATCCGTCGGAGATGTACCCCGACGGCTTCGCGACGACCATCCACGTCGCGGGCATCACCGACGTCCTCGACGGCGCGAGCCGCGGCGCCCACCACTTCGACGGCGTCGCGACCGTCGTCACGAAGCTCTTCGGCATCGTGCGCCCCGACACTGCATACTTCGGGCAGAAGGATGCGCAGCAGGTGCTCGTCGTGCGCCGCGTCGTGCGCGACCTCGACCTCGGGGTGCGGATCGTCGCCTGCCCGATCGTGCGCGAGTCCGACGGACTGGCGATGAGCTCGCGCAACGTCTATCTCGACGCGGATGCTCGGTCGCAGGCCGCCGCGCTGAACCGGGCGCTGGATGCGGGGGAGACGGCGCACCAGTCCGGAGGCGAGATCGTGCCGGCGGCCCTCGCGACGCTGGCAGATGCGGGGATCGAGCCCGAGTACCTGGAACTCCGGGATGCTGAGACGCTCGAGCCCGTCGCTCGCGCCGACCGCGACGCTCTGCTGCTCGTCGCCGCTCGCGTCGGCGCCGCCCGCCTGATCGACAACCACCTGCTGAGGGGAAACCCCGGATGAGCGCGCACGCCGCCCCGACCCGCCGCCTGACGATCGCCGATCTCGCTCGCAAGAAGGGCGCGGGTGAGCCGATCGTCATGGTCACCGCCTACGATCATCCCGGCGCGCGGATCGTCGAGGAGGCCGGGGTCGACATGGTGCTGGTCGGCGACTCCGCCGCGATGACCGTGCTCGGCTACGACAGCACCGTGCCCGTCACGATCGACGAGATGCTCATGCTCACGAAGGCCGTGCGGCGCGGACTGTCGCGCCCCCTGCTCGTGGGCGATCTGCCGTTCGGTTCGTACGAGGGCTCCGATGCCCTCGCACTCGAGACCGCGCAGCGCTTCGTGAAGGAAGCGGGGGTCGATCTCGTGAAGATCGAGCGCGGGGGAACGACGGTCGATCGCGCCCGCGCACTGGTGAATGCCGGCATCCCCGTCGTCGGACACGTCGGCCTCACGCCGCAGACCGCGACCGCGCTCGGTGGCTTTCGCGCGCAGGGGCGCACCGCCGAGGCCGCGCTCGCCGTGATCGACGACGCCCTCGCGCTGCAGGATGCCGGAGTCTCGCTGCTCGTGGTCGAAGCCGTGCCCTCGGCGGTGACGGCGGCGCTCATGCCGTTGCTGCGCGTGCCGGTGATCGGCATCGGAGCGGGCGCGGATGCCGACGGCCAAGTGCTCGTGTTCCACGACCTGCTGGGCATCTACGACGGACCGGCTGCCGCTTTCGTCAAGCGGTATGCCGAGGTGCGGGCGGCGTCGGTCGCCGGAGTCGCGGCCTACGCGAGCGAGGTGCGGTCGGGGGAGTACCCCGCTCCCGAGCACGGGTACGGGATGCCGGAGGCCGAGGTCACGCGGCTGCAGGAGCTTCTCGCAGAGCGGTAGAACTCGTTCGTTCCCTCGGCCTTCTCGTCTTCCCTCGGCCGCGAGTCTTCCCTCGGCCGCGAGCGTGGGATGTGGCCGAGCGAACGGCATCCGGCCGCGGGAACCACCCCGCGGTCAGGGCTCCCAGCGCAGCAGGTCGCCCGGCTGGCACTCGAGCACCTCGCACAGGGCGTCGAGCGTCGTGAACCGCACCGCCTTCGCACGGCCATTCTTCAGCACCGCGAGGTTCGTGGGCGTGATGCCGATGCGCTCGGCGAGCTCGCCGACGCTCATCTTGCGCCGGGCCATCATCACGTCGATGTCGACCACGACCGGCATCAGATCACCTCGTTGTCGAGCTCGGACCGCAGCGATCGCGCCTCGACGTCGCGGTCGATCGCCTGCCGCAGCAGCGCCTTCATCACCACGACGAGCAGCGCCATGCCGCACAGCACGAGTCCGGCGCCTCCGATCAGCGCGACGATCCCCGGTGCTGCATCGCCCGGAGCCAGCAGCGCCGCGAACGCGAACGTCAGCACTGCCGCGGCGAGGATCGCCCCGATGATCACGTCGACCAGCCGGAACGAGGATGCCGAGAAGATCGACCCCCGCCGCACGCGCGTCAACAGCATCCACACGCAGATCCCGAACACCTGCATCGTGCCGACCCCCAGCACGATGAGGCCCACGATCGCAACGCGCCCCCACAGCTCCTCGGCCCCCAGATCCAGCCAGAGCATCGGTGCGACGAGCGCCTGCACCGCGACCGACCCCAGCAGCGCGATCGCGATCAGGACCCGCAGCACGAGGATCGTCACTCGTCCCATGTCTCACACCTCTCATCGAAGAACAACAGGAATCTATCGTTAATCGTTCGATGAGGCAACGGGGGTGGGCTGCGGCATCCTTCGCGGGGTGCGGCTGTGAAGGAGTTCACGCGTAATGAAGGAGGGTTTCGGGTGGATCGTCCTTCGTTGCGTGTGATCTCCTTCGTTGCGCGCGCGGGGGGCGGCGAGAAGGGCGGGGCGGGGCGGGCCGCAGAAGCGCGAGAGGGGCGCGGAGGGATGCCGCGGCGCAGCGCGCCTACGCGGACCGGCGCACGCGCAGCACGAGGGCGATCACGGCGAGGGCGATCACGACGGCACCGTATCCGAGGCAGACCGCGGTCAGGCCGAAGACTCCGACGAGCATTCCGGCGACGACGGCTGGGACGGCGAAGGCGAGGTAGGCGAGCACGTAGATGACGGCGAAGGCGTCGGCGCGCTCGGTCGCGGGGATGCGCGGCGCCAGGGACGCGACGACTCCCGAGAAGGCGGTGCCGAACCCCATGCCCGTGATGGCCGTGACCACGAGGTAGAACGGCAGTGATCCGGCGCTCAGCGCGATGAGCGACAGAGCGGTGCCGACCGTGAGTGCGGACGTCCCGAAGATCACCGAAGTGCGCGCAGAGCGGTGGCGGAACGCGAACGCCGTGATCGCTCCGACGCCCGCGAGCATCGCCACCGACAGGCCCTGCCAGGTGTGCGCCTCGCCGCCGAGCTCGCTGCGCACGATGGTCGCTCCGAGCGAGAGGAAGAGTCCGCCGGTCGCCCATCCGGCGATGATCGCGGGCGCTCCGCGCCAGAAGTCGCCGCGCACGGCCGACGGCACCGACAGGCGGAACCGCAGCGACGCCCAGGCGCCCGCTCGCAGGGGAGCGGTCTCGGGTGCCACGAAGAAGAGCCCGGCGAGGATGACGTAGACCGCCGTGAGCGGGGCGAACACGTCGAGCAGAGCGGCGCGCGTGAGGTCGAGGGCGATGCCGGCGAGCAGGGCGCCGAGGGCGAGGCCGATCCCCGGGCTGAGGGCGTTCCACAGGGCGGCGGTCCGAGCGCGACCGCGTGGCGCGAGGTCGAGCGCGGCGGCCGAGAGCGTCGAGATGAGCACGCCGCTCGCAGCACCCTGCAGGATGCGGGCGAGCATGAGCGTCACGACCGTGTCCGCACGCCAGAACAGCAGCATGCTCGCCGCGAGGAGCAGGAATCCGGCGATCGCGACCGGCCGGCGGCCCACGTGGTCCGACAGCGAGCCGGCCGTGAGCAGCGCCAGCAGCAGCGCGATCGCGTACACCGCGAACACGGCGCTGATGACGATCGCGTCGAAGCCGATCTCGGCCGCGAGCACGGGGTAGAACGGCGACGGCGCGCTCGCGCCGGTCATCATGGCGATCTGCGCGACGATCGCGAGCGCGAAACCGAAGCGATGGCGACGGCTGCCGGGCTGCGCGTCGGCGGGGGTCGCGGCGGATGTCGACGCGGAGGTGGCGATCGGCGCGGTGGTCATGGGGCTCCTGTTCGGTTCGAGAATCATCGAACCTTGGCGAGCGTACTCGCCCTCGCGCGATTGTTCAACTATTCTCGAACCATGCCTGGTGACCTGCCGCACCCCGAGCGCTCCGACATCCAGCTCACGGACGTGCTCTTCGCCCTCAGCGACCCCGAGCGCCTCGCCATCGCCCGCCAGCTCGCCGGCGGTCCGCTCGACATGGCCGCCTGCCACGCCACCGACCCGAACCTGCCGAAGTCGACCAAGTCGCATTTCATGAAGGTGCTGCGCGAAGCGGGCGTCATCCGCAACGAGCCGAACGGGCGACGGCGGATGCTGACACTGCGCCGCGACGACCTCGACGCCCTCTTCCCCGGGCTCCTCGATTCCGTGCTGCGCGGCTGACGCGGCATCCTCCCGTCTCTCCGCCGTGCGCTGCGGTCGCAGATTCGCGTCCGCGTCGCACGGATGCGCGGCAGACCTGCGACGCAGACGCACAAGTGCGACGCGCGCGCGACGCTCACCACAAGTGCGACGCACGCGCGGCGCTCACCGGAAGTACGACGCCCCGTTCAGGTCGAGCACCGCGCCTGACGCCCACACGGCCCCCGGCGACGTGAGATAGGCCACGGCCTCGGCGACCTCCTGCGGGGTGCCGACGCGATCGAACGGGCTCTGCCCGCGGATGCCGTCGCCCCCGGCTCCCTCGAGCTTCGGCGTCTGCCGGTCGGTGGCGATCATGCCTGGAGCGACCGACGCGACCGAGATGCCGTGCGGCGCGAGCACGAGCGCCATCGACTGCCCGAACGCCTGGAGTCCGGCCTTCGTCGCCGCGTAGGCGGGGTGGTCGGCCTCGCCGCGGAACGCTCCGCGCGACCCGATGTTCACGATCGCCCCGCCGTCGCCGCGCGCGATCATGTGCTGCGCGACGAGCATCGTCACGTTCGAGGCGCCGACCAGGTTCACGGCCGTCATCTGCGCCCACGCCTGCTGCCAGGCCTCGTAGGTCGTCGCATCGACGCGGTGCTCGTTCGCCGCACTCGGCGCGACGGCCGCATTGTTCACCAGGATGCTGAGCGACCCGAGCGCCGCGATCGCGGCATCCACCACGTCCCGGGCACCCGCCGGATCGCCGAGGTCTCCGCCGACGATCGCGTGCCCCGAGCCGTCGAGCGACGCGAGAGTCTGCTCCGCGGCGTCGCGGTCGGCGCCGTAGTGCACCGCGACCCGGTCGCCGCGGCGGGCGAAGGCCTGCGCGACAGCGCGGCCGATGCCGCGCGAGCTGCCGGTGACGAGAGCGGTCGCCATGTCAGGACGCGACGCGTCCGCGGGCGTCGCGCACGTCGCGGATCGGCTCGATCTCGGCCCACACCGCGTCGAGAGACAGGTGCAGCACGCCGGCGATCGCGGCGATCGTCGGGAACGCCGGAGTGGCGACGCGGCCGGACTCGATCTTGCGCAGGGTCTCGGGTGAGACGCCGGCGTCGAGCGCGACGCTCAGCATCGATCGCTCGCCGCGAGCGCGACGCAGCAGGGCGCCGAGGCGCTCTCCCCGCTCGACTTCGGCGGGGCTCAACGGCAGGCGGACCATCATGCGCCCATTCTAATACCGGGATAGTATTACCGGGATAGTTATCGCAACGATGGGCGGCGCAGCACATGATCGAGATCCTCAACCACGACCAGCTCGAGCGGGCACGAGACACCGGGGCTCTCGTCGGCGGCATCCTGCAGACGCTGAAGCAGCGCACCGCGGTCGGCGTGAACCTGCTCGACCTCGACCGGTGGACCAGAGAGCTGATCGAGGATGCCGGAGCCGAGTCCTGCTATGTCGACTACGCCCCGTCGTTCGGCCGCGGACCCTTCGGCCACTACGTCTGCACCGCGGTGAACGACGCCGTGCTGCACGGCATGCCGCACGATCGCGTGCTCGCCGACGGCGACCTGCTCACGCTCGACCTCGCCGTGAAGCTCCACGGCGTCGCGGCCGACGCGGCGATCAGCTTCGTGGTCGGCGAGCACGCGGCATCCGCCGATCTGGCCCTCATCGACGCGACCGAGCGCGCCCTCGCCGCCGGGATCGCCGCCGCCGGGCCCGACGCGCGCGTCGGCGACCTGTCGCACGCGATCGGCACCGTGCTGAGCGAGTCCGGATATGAGATCAACCTCGAATTCGGCGGGCACGGCATCGGATCGACCATGCACCAGGATCCCCATGTCGCGAACGACGGACGCCCCGGTCGCGGGTACCGACTGCGTCCCGGACTGCTGCTCGCACTGGAGCCCTGGGTCATGGCCGACACCGCCGAGCTCGTCACCGACGCCGACGGCTGGACCCTCCGCAGCGCGACCGGATGCCGTACCGCCCACACCGAGCACACGATCGCCATCACGGACGACGGCGCGGAGGTGCTGACGCGCGCCCGCTGACGCTCGCCCGCTGACGCGCGCCCGCTGACTCGGAAGACGGATGCCGCGCGTCAGCGCTTCCGCAGGCCGCTCCGGATCCTGCGCACCGCCCGACCGGCCACGTCCTTGAGGCGTCCGCCTGGCCAGACGCGGCGCAGCTCGACCGCACCGCCGCTCGTCGCGACGGGCGTGCAGGTGCGTCCGGCGAGGAGCGGTGAGCGTCCGGCGCCGGCAAGCGTCGCAGCATCCGCTGTCAGGGGCACGTCGAAGGTCCATCCGGCGCGGCGGACCTTCGCGATGATCCGCGCCTCTCGCGACTCGTCGTCGGGGCCGAAGACACGCAGCGGGTCGATCGCGACGGTCGTGGTCGACCGTTTGCGCAACGACGCGCTCGTCACGTGCCTGACCGAGTCGCCCTCGCCCGGGACGACGAGCTCGATGCGGTCGTTCTGCAGCTCCCGCCCTGCGTTGAGGAGTCCGGTGGGGAGTCCGTCGAACGCCACGGGCAGCGACGTCAGCGCGCCGTCGTCGAAGGTCAGCGCCTCCCGCCCGTCGCGCGTGATGGCGACGCGCAGGGCGAGTCTCAGTCCGCCGCCGCGCGACCAGGATGCCGAGGTGACGGTGACCCGGCAGTCCATCTCCTTCTCGAAGCGCGCGAACGTCACGAGATCGGCGCGGCGGTCGGCGCGCAGCAGTGCGGCCCTGATCCGCTGGGGGAACGCGAGCCCGGCGTCGACGCCCGGCCCGAACCGGCGCTGCACGATGGGGATCACGGCGTCGAGCAGACGGTCGCGGTACTCGGCCGGGTAGGCGACCATGCGCTTGCCCGACACCCGCTTGAGGATCTTGCCGCGGAACCAGTGCCGCAGCAGGCGATCCCTCAACCGGCCGGGTTCGGTGTACTGCTCGACGAGATCGAGCACCGCCTCGAGGTGCGGGAAGTACGACTCCGGGTCGATGCGCGCCGAGCTCGCACTCCCCGACCGCTTCACCCAGGCGTAGCAGGGGACGCTGCCGAGGATCGAGATCGTCCGTGCCTCGAAGTACGCGCGCATCACGAAGAGGTGGTCCTCGAGGCGCACCTTGCCGTCGGGGAACCGCACGCCCTTCTCGCGCAGGAACGCGGTGCGGAACATCTTGTGCGGCGTCAGCATCTCGAGCAGCGGGTCTTCGCCGAGCTGCGCGTTCGGTACGTCGCGGCGGTAGATGCGGCGGGGCAGAGGTCGGCCGATTCCGACCTCCTTACCCACGATGACGTCGGAGCCGTGCTCGTCGGCGTAGTCGCACAGCGCCTCCAGCGCCGACTCGAACAGCCAGTCGTCCTGATCGACGAACTGCACGTAGCGGCCGCGCGCGGCGGCGACGCCCTCGTTGCGCGGAGTGCCGGGCCACCCGGAGTGCGGCAGGTACAGCACACGCACGTACGGCCGCGTGCTCTCGACCTCCGCCAGCCGCTCCCTGGTCTTCCCGTCGGATCCGTCGTCGCAGAGCAGCACCTCGAACTGCGTGCGGTCGAGGGTCTGCCGGTCGAGGGAGGAGATGAGCTGGTCGAACGCCTCGTTCGGATTGAACACGGGCACGACCACGCTCACGCGCACCGACTCGGGAGCGGACGACTCGGCGGGAGGGGACTGGGGATCTTCGGACACTGTCGACATCGTGAAGCAGTCAATCAGTGTCGGCTATGGATGCGCACGGGGGTTGCGATGCGTCTGCCGACGTGCAGTCTCGGGCGAAACTCCCACCCCATGCCCAGACTTAACGATATATCGTTGAGTATCGCTCACCGGCTCCACCAACAGCACTGGGAGGTCATCATGAACAACGCATTCCCCTTCGGCACCGGCTCCACCGGCGGCGACAACCCGCTCGGCGGCATCTTCGGATCCGGCGGCTTCGGCGGCCCCAACGGTCCGGCCGGCGCGCTCTTCGACGCGCTCGACCAGCTGCGCAAGTCGTTCGACCAGCAGCGCCCCAGCGGTGGGACGCGCATGGCCCGCGGCGACGTCCGCACCGCCGTGCTCTCGCTCCTCGCCGAGCGCCCCATGCACGGCTACCAGATCATCAGCGAGATCGCCGAGCGCAGCGGCGGATCGTGGAAGCCCAGCGCAGGATCGGTGTACCCGACGTTGCAGCTGCTCGCCGACGAGGGCCTGATCGAGGCCGAGGAGCAGAACGGTCGCAAGACCTACTCGCTCACCGAAGCCGGTCGCGCCGTCGCCTCCGAGTCGACCGAGACGCCCGCGCCGTGGGAGTCCAGCTCCACCAAGGACGGCCACCGCAACGACCCGCGCTTCTCCGCGCTGCCGAAGGCCGGTGTCGACCTCGCGGCCGCCGCCGCCCAGGTCGGACGCAGCGGCAGTCCCGAACAGGTGCAGCAGGCCATCGACGTGCTCGACGAGGCCCGCCGTAGGCTGTACACGATCCTCGCTCAGGACTGAACGCGAACGAACGGGAACCATCGATGACGGATGCCGCGGCGCAGGGCGCCCACCGCGCCCGCTACCGCCGCATCGTGTCGTTCGCGGCCCGCGAGTTCATCGCGATCTGGTGGTTCGAACTCGTGCTCCCACGGTTCGGACTCGCCGGCATCGCCGAGCGGACCCGCGGGTCGCGCATGCAGCGCTTCGCGCGGCGGTTCCACAGCCTCGCGATCGACCTCGGCGGTCTGATGATCAAGGTCGGGCAGTTCATGTCGTCGCGCCTCGACGTGCTGCCGCCCGAGATCACCAAGGAGCTCGAGGGGCTGCAGGACGAGGTGCCGGCCGTCCCCTTCCCCGACATCCGCCGCGTCGCGGAAGCCGAACTCGGCGCCCCGCTGACCCGCGTGTTCGCCTGGTTCGACGAGACGCCGGTCGCCGCGGCATCCCTCGGCCAGGCGCATCGCGCTCGGCTGTCCGACCAGAATGCCGCAGACACGGGCCTCCGCGACGTCGTCGTCAAGGTGCAGCGGCCGGGCATCGACGGGATCGTCGCGGTCGACCTCGCCGCCCTGCGCCGCGTCTCGCGCTGGGCGATGCGCGTGCGGTTCGTGTCGGACCGCGTCGACGCGCCCGCCCTCGTCGAGGAGTTCGCCGCGACGAGCTTCGAGGAGATCGACTACCTGCACGAGGCCCGCAGCGCCGAGCGCTTCCGGGAGAACTTCGCCGACGATCCGCGCATCGACGCCCCCGAGATCGTCTGGGAGCGCTCGACCCGACGGGTGCTCACTCTCTCCGACGTCACGGCCATCAAGATCAACGACACGGAAGCTCTGCGCGCGGCCGGCATCGACCCCTCGGCCGTCGCCGACGCGTTCGCCGAGGTCATGTTCGACCAGGTGTTCACGCACAGCTTCGTGCACGCCGATCCGCACCCCGGCAACATCTTCGTCACCCCCGACGCGTCTTTGCCGACCGGTTTCCGGCTCACCTTCATCGACTTCGGGATGATGGCCGAGGTGCCGGACAACCTGCGCGACGGGCTGCGCAC
Organism: Microbacterium sp. LWO14-1.2; assembly: GCF_038397715.1. Classification (NCBI taxonomy): domain Bacteria; kingdom Bacillati; phylum Actinomycetota; class Actinomycetes; order Micrococcales; family Microbacteriaceae; genus Microbacterium; species Microbacterium sp. LWO14-1.2. The sequence goes on along the minus strand of NZ_CP151633.1, from coordinate 1,609,696 downwards.
CCTGCTCATCGCGGTGACCGCGCGCGACAGTCACGGACTCGTCGCCGCCGCGCAGGAGATCGGCGTGCTGCTGCCCTCGGCCGACACCGGCGAGCTGGAACGCGCGCTCACCGCGCTGTTCGCCCGCTTCGGCGGCATGGGGTTCGCCGAACTCGCGAAGGTCGATCCGCGCGAGTTCACGGACTTCGCGAACGAGTTCGGCGACATGGTGCGCTCGCTGCCCCTGCAGCTGCCCAAGAACATGCTGCTGCTCATCCGCGCCGTGTCGCTGACCTCGGGCATGTGCTCGAGCCTCGACCCCGACTTCAACGTGTGGGATGCCGCAGAGCCCTACGCCGGACGCCTGCTGCGCGAGCAGAGCGGCGGTCTCATGCGCGACATGGCCGACCAGGCGATGGAGACCGCCGCGATCACTTACCGCCTGCCGAAGCGGATCGACGCGATCATCTCCCGCGTCGACGCGGGAACCGTGACGTTCGACACGTCGCGACTCGAACGCCGTCTCGACCGGCTCGAGGGCATCGCCCGGCGCATCGGGTCGGGTGTGCTGTTCGCGGCGATGCTCGTCGGCGGGGCGCTGCTGGTGCCGACGCTCGAACCCCTCGGCATCACCCTCATCTGCGCGTCGGGGCTCCCGCTGCTGCACGCCGTCTTCGCCGGCCTCGGTCGCCGCTCGCGCTGAGCCCGCTTCGCGGGGCTTTGAGCGAGCGGTCGCCGCGTTTCGTCTCGGTCGACTTCGTCGTCCTCGCTCAACGACCGGGGGTGACGACCGATGGGCGCGAACCGGCCCCGATATGCCGGCATGGGAGAATCGGGAGTCATGGACACTCCTGACGAGACACCCCCCTCGCGGACCGACGTTCAGAAGACCACCACCGGAGCCCTGCGGCAGGCCGGGATGCAGGCGGGCAAGATCGTCCGCGACATCGCCGCCGTCCCGCCGCGCAGCGTCCACCCGGCCCTCGTGCCCGGCGTCTCGGTCGAGGAGACCGGACGCAGGTACCGCACCGATCCGCTGGTCTTCGGCGTCGCCGCATCCCTCACCATCGCGTTCATCGCGTGGGGCGTGTTCGCGGGCGACAACCTCGCCGGCACGACGTCGGCGGTGCTCGCATGGGTGGTCGAGTACTTCGGATTCTTCTTCACGACGATCGCGACCGTCATCCTCGTGTTCATGCTGTTCATCGGCTTCAGCCGGTACGGACGCATCCCGCTCGGTCGCGACGACGAGGAGCCCGAGTTCTCGATGTTCTCGTGGATCTCGATGCTCTTCGCCGCGGGCATGGGCATCGGCCTGGTCTTCTGGGGCGCCGCCGAGCCGCTGACGTTCTTCGAGTCGCCGCCGCCGGGCACGGTCGAGGCGAACACGCTCGAGGCCATGCACACCGCCCAGGCCCAGGTGCTGTACCACTGGGGTCCGCAGGCGTGGGCGTTCTACGCGCTGGTCGGCGGCGCGATCGCCTACGGCGCTTTCCGCCGCGGCCGCACCCCGCTGATCTCGTCGATCTTCGCTCCGCTGCTCGGCGAGGGGCGCACCACCGGACCGCTCGGCCGCACCATCGACATCTTCTCGATCATCGTCACCCTGTTCGGCACGGCCGCGTCGCTCGGCCTCGGCGCGCTGCAGATCGGACACGGCGTCGAGATCGTCAGCGGCATCGGCGAGCTCGGCAACGGCGTCCTCATCGCGGCGATCGCGGTGCTCACCGCCTGCTTCATCGCGTCGGCCGTGTCGGGCGTCTCGAAGGGCATCCGCGCGCTGTCGAACATCAACGCGGTCGCCGCCCTCGTGCTGGCGTTCTTCGTGTTCTTCGTCGGGCCGACGCTGCTGATCCTCAACGTCATCCCCTCGGTGGCCGTGCAGTTCCTCGGCGACCTGCCGCAGATGATCGCGCGCTCGGCATCCCAGGGCGACGAGACGCAGATGTTCCTCTCGACCTGGACGATCTTCTACTGGGCGTGGTGGATCTCGTGGTCGCCGTTCGTCGGCATGTTCATCGCGAAGATCTCGCGCGGACGCACGCTGCGCCAGTTCGTGTCGGTCGTCATCGTGGTGCCGGCCGTGATCTCGCTCGTCTGGTTCGCGATCTTCGGCACCACGGCGATCCAGCAGCAGATGGACGGTGCCGGCCTCACGGTCGACCCGCCGGAGGAGGTGCTGTTCGGCGTGCTCGAGAACCTTCCGTTCCCGCTGATCACCAGCATCCTGCTGATCCTGCTGATCTCGATCTTCTTCATCACCGGCGCCGATTCCGCGTCTCTCGTGATGGGCACGCTGTCGCAGCAGGGCCGCCCCGACCCGTCACGCTGGGTCGCGGTCGTGTGGGGTGTGCTCGTCGGAGTCATCGCCGCCGTGCTGCTCGTCAGCGGCGAAGAGGGCAGCGGTCTGCGCTCGCTGCAGAACGTGACGATCATCGCCGCGCTGCCGTTCGCGGTGATCATGGCGTTCATGATGGTCGCCTTCATGAAGGACCTGCGTCGCGACCCGATGATCCTGCGCGAGCGCTACGCGCGCATGGCCGTGCGGCACAGCGTCATGGCCGGACTCGAGGAGTACGGCGACGACTTCGCGCTCGTGCCGGTCGAGTACGACCACTCGGAGGACGACCTCGCCTGGATCGACGAGGCCGAGGTCGACGACAGCCTCGCCGAGGTCTACGCGACGGCCACCGAGGCGATCGACATCATCCCGGAGGCGGACACGGATGCGGGGGTGGATGCCGCGGCATCCCCTGCCCCGACGGACCCGCCCGCGGCGCTCGCCGAGGACACGGCCGAGTCGGTCGACGAGGCAGGCGGTACCGCCCCGACCGAGCGCTGACCCGCCCTTCGCGCGTCAGCGACCGGGCGCGACGGTCTCGACCGGCTTCTCCGCGGCAGCCGTGATGCGGGCCGCCATCCCGGCGAAGATGAAACCGTGGAAGGGCAGCACGGCGAACCAGTACAGCCGTCCGGCGAGTCCTCGGGGGAAGAACACGGCACGCTGCTCGTAGCGGGCGCCCTTGCCGTCGGGGAGTGCGCGCAGCTCGAGCCACGCCTCGCCGGGCACCTTCATCTCGGCGCGCAGGCGCAGCAGTCCGCCGCTCGCGTCGGACGCCTCGGTGTCGCGCCCCGGTTCCTCGACGGCCTCGACGCGCCAGAAGTCGATCGCGTCGCCCACCCGCGCCGCGGCCTTGTTGCGGCGGCCCCTGCGCAGACCGACGCCGCCGACGAGGCGGTCCATCCATCCGCGCACGGCCCAGAGGAACGGTGACGAGTACCAGCCGTTCTCCCCGCCGATGCCGATGATGACGCGCCAGAGCCCCTCGACCGAGGCGGTGGTGCGCAGCGACCGCGCATCCGTGAAGACCATGCGCCCGGCCCATTCGGGGTCGCTCGGCAGCGGGTCGCTCGGCGCGCCCGAGACCTCGGAGTCCTGCCAGCTCGTCTCGATCGCGTCCGCGTTCACTCGCCCGAGTGCGAGGCGCACCGACTGGCGGTACGGCGTGAGCCCGCCGTCGGGCCGGGGGATGAGGTCGTCCACGGCGCGGTCTTTGACGATGCACTCGTTCTGCAGCGACGCGACGAGCGGTCGTGCGATCGAGCGCGGCACGGGCGTCACGAGGTTCACCCAGTGCGAGGCGAGGCCAGGGGTCAGCACGGGCAGAGCGGCGATCGCCCGCTGGGGGAGACCGGCTTCGACCGCATAGCCGTTCATCATCTGGCCGTAGCGCAGCACGTCGGGTCCGCCGATGTCGACGGCGCGGTTCACGCTGTCGTCGACGCGGGCGGCGCCCAGCAGATAGTGCAGCACGTCGCGCACGGAGATCGGCTGGATGCGGTTGCGCACCCACTTCGGCGCCGGCATGTACGGCAGCACCTCGGTGAGGTGGCGGATCATCTCGAACGAGGCCGAACCGGAGCCGATGACGACGCCCGCCTGCAGCACCAGCGTCGGGACCCCCGACTTCAGGAAGATCTCGCCGACGTGCACGCGGGATCGCAGGTGCGCCGAGAGCTTCACGTCGTCGGGGTGGAGTCCGCCGAGGTAGACGATGCGTCGCGCGCCGGCGGCCGCCGCGGCATCCGCCACCGTCTGGGCTGCCTGCTCGTCGCTCTCCTCGAAGCCCTTGCCCGCCGACATCGAGTGGATCAGGTAGTAGACGACGTCGACGTCGCGCATGGCCTCGGCGACGGCATCCTCGTCGTCGGCGGATCCTTCGACGATCTCGGCGTCGGAACCCCAGGGGAAGGATGCCGCGCGCGCCGCGTCGCGCGCCAGCACGCGCACGCGGTAGCCGGCGTTGAGGAGCCGCGGGGTGAGGCGCCCGCCGATGTATCCGGTGGCGCCGAGGACGAGAGCTCGGGGCATCGATCCGTCGTCGCGGGGGACTGCGCGCAGCGCGTCTTCGTGGCCGGTGGGCTGGGTGAGCTCCGTCATGCTCCCGAGGGTATGCCGAGACACCGGAATTTTCACTAGGCTTCCGAATCACTAGTTCATCTAGTAACCTGCCATCGAAGGTAGGTGATGGATATGTCCGGAGCAGCGAATTCCCCCGTTCGCGTCGATCAGGCCCCACATGACGCGACGTCGACGCTCTCGGATGCGGCCAGCCTCGCGCCGCTCCCCGCCAGCGAGGCCGTGGGACGCGTGATCGGGATCGATCGCGCGTCCCTCGTCTCCGCTCGACCGGGTCGCGAGATCCTCGGAGCGGCAGGGCTCATGGTGCTCGTCGCCGCCGCATCCGTGCCGCTGATGACCGTGATCGTCACACAGCTCCTGCAGGCGTGAGCCGCAGACCGCAGACCACCGTTGGAAGAGAGAAGGGAAGCCCTCATGGGACTCGATGACAAGATCAAGAACGCCGCTCAGGACATCGCCGGCAAGGCGAAGGAGACCGTCGGCAAGGTGACCGACAACGAGAAGCTCGAGGCCGAGGGCAAGGCCGACCAGGTCAAGGCCGACGCCAAGAAGGCCGGCGAGAACGTCAAGGACGCCTTCAAGAACTGAGGCGTTCACGTCACGCGGGGAGGCGGCGGTGCCGCCTCCCCGTCGTGCGTTTCCGCGTGCATCCGGCGCGCGAACCGGGGGAGCAGGGAGAACATCATGTCCGAATCACTCAAGAGCGAGTCCCTCTGGCGACGGCTGGGCCGTCGACTGGGTCTCGTCAAAGACGACGAGCCGCGCCGTCTCACGGTCGACGACGTCACGGTCGTCGATCGACCGATGCTCCGCCGCGCGGTGGCCGGCACCGTCGTCGGCAACCTCATGGAGTGGTACGACATCGGCGTGTACGGGTACCTGGCCGTGATCATCGGCCGGGCGTTCCTGCCCGACGCCTCGGAAGGCGCTCAGGCCCTGTTCTCGCTCGGCGTCTTCGCCGTGACATTCGTCGCGCGTCCGCTCGGCGGCATCGTGCTCGGACAGCTCGGCGACCGCCTCGGGCGTCAGCGCATCCTGGCCTTCACCCTCATCATGATGGCCGCGGCGACCTTCCTCATCGGCGTGCTGCCCGACTACTCCGTGATCGGCGTCTGGGCGCCGATCCTGCTCATCGTGCTCAAGCTCGCGCAGGGATTCTCGACCGGCGGCGAGTACGCCGGCGCCACGACCTTCATCACCGAGTACGCGCCGGACAAGCGCCGGGGCTTCTACGCCTCGCTGCTCGACCTGGGGTCGTACATGGGCTTCGCCGTCGGTGCCGCGTTCGTGTCGATCCTGCAGCTCACGCTCTCGGATGACGTCATGCAGGGCTTCGCCTGGCGCATCCCGTTCCTCGTCGCCCTGCCTCTCGGCGCCGTCGCCATCTACTTCCGGCTCAAGATCGAGGACACCCCGGCCTTCCAGGAGGCGCAGGACTCCGCGAAGCGCGCGGCCGATGAGGCGCAGGCGTCCGCCGACGCCCCGAAGGGCGTGTTCGCGCTCATCCGCTCCTACTGGCGCGAGCTGCTGACGGCGTTCGTGCTCGTCGCCGCCGCCAACACCGTCGGCTATGCCCTCACCTCGTACATGCCCACGTATCTGACCGGCACCCTCGGGTACGACCCCGTGCACGGCACCCTGCTGACGCTGCCCGTGCTCGTGGCGATGGCCCTCTGCATCCCGTTGACCGGTCGGCTCTCCGACCGCATCGGTCGCCGGAAGGTGCTGTTCATCGGGTCGGTCTCAGCGATCGTGTTCGCCGTGCCCGCCTTCCTGTTCATGATGCACGGCGAGATCTGGTCGACTGTGCTCGGCCTCGTGCTGCTCGCCTTCCCCGTGACGTTTTACGTCGCCAACCTCGCGTCATCGCTGCCCGCGCTCTTCCCGACCTCGTCGCGGTACGGCGGCATGGGCATCTCGTACAACCTCGCCGTGGCGCTGTTCGCCGGCACCGCGCCGGTCGTGATGGAGGCGCTCGTGCAGTGGACCGGGTCGTCGCTGGCGCCGGCCTTCTACGTGATCGGCACCTCGATCGCCGGATTCATCGCGGTGATCGTGCTGAAGGAATCGGCGCGCCGACCGCTCCCCGGGGCGATGCCGAGCGTGCAGACGATCGAGGAGGCCGTCGAGCTCGTCGAGACGCAGGACGAGAACCCCGACCTCGATCTCGACGAGCTGTTCCCGGAGCGGGTCGAGGCGGGCGCGCCGGACGAGGCGGGCGCGCGAGACGAGGCGGGCGGGCGGGTCGAGACCGGCGAGCGGGCCTGAGCCTCAGGGCTATTCGCCCGAGGACTCGGATTCCTCGTGCGAGCGGATGACGTCGCGCAGCTCCTGATCGAGGTCGGAGGCCTCTTCGATCGCCGAGGTCATGCCGGCGAGGAAGCGCGTCACGACGGCGCGCTCCTTGTCGCTCATCTCGTCGACGAGGGCGAGCATGCGGCGGTGCATGGCGCCGAGCGTCTCGCGCACCTCGTCGTCGCTGCTCACGGTCGGCACCACGACGCCCGCGCGGCGGTCGGTCGGGTGCGCTTCACGGCGCACGTGACCGCCCTTCTCGAGGCGGTCGATGAGGGTGGTGGTGGATGCCGTGGAGATGTCGAGCATGCGGGCGATGTCGATCGGGCGCACGATGCGGCCGGCGCGCTGCTCGCGCAGCAGGAAGCGCAGTGCGACGAGATCGGTCTCGTTCATCTTCATCGAGGCGCGGGTACGGGCACGCATCGCGGTCTCGGCCGAACGGTAGCGACGCAGCAGGTTCAGCACGTCGACCGTGCTCGCCGAATCGGCGTCGGGGTACCAGTAGCCCGACCGCGTGAATTCCTCGGGAGACTGAGACATCAGGCCACCTCGTCGTCGTCGCTCATGCGATCCTGCTCGCGCGTGAGCATCTCGACCGCTCCGAATTCGACCTCCGCGGGCACGATGCTCAGCATCCCTCCGGTGATCGCCTCGTTCTCGGCGGCGACGATCTGCTCGAGCCGCCAGTCGGGGACCGTCGGGAAGCGCTCGCGCAGGCGCTCAATGACGTCGGAGTACAGGATGTACCCCGCCTCTTCGGGCGTGAATCGCTCTCCCATGGCGTCCTTTCCGACAGGACTCCATCCTCTCACCCGTTCGCGAAGCGCAGTGCATTGCATATCACTAGTCTGCCTGCTTACGTGGTTCTCTTGTAGAATGGTTCAGTCAGGGGGTGACGGAATGGCCGAGATCAAGGATGCGACGCAGGTGACGACGCGCGAGCTGGTGGAGCGTGTCGACGACCTCCGTCGTGCCGAGTCGCAGCTCGCTCGCAGGCTCTCGTCTCGCCGCGCACCGAATGACACCGACCGTGAGGCCATGCGATTCATCGCGGAGGCCCCGGCCGACTCCCCCGCGACGCCCGGCGACCTCGCCGCGCACCTCAACGTCAGCACGGCGGCGGTGACCAGCGTGCTCCGTCGCCTGCAGGAGCGCGGTCAGATCGTCGTGGCACCGCACCCCGTCGACGCGCGGTCGAAGGTGCTGCGGCCGTCGCTGCGCGATCTGAACTCCCCCGTCGACGATCTCACGCAGCGCATCGAAGACATCGCGAGCGAGTTCACGCCCGAGCAGAGCGACGTCGTCGCGCGCTTCCTGCGCCGTCTGACGGAGGAGATCAGCGACCTTTCGTGAACCAGTATTTCCCTTGGCTGGCATTTAGCTAGGTAACCTAGTAATCTAAATGTTGAAGGAACCACGGGATGGGAGACACGATGGGACACCTCACCTACGGGAACTCGACACTGCCGATCGACGTCGAGGACGAGACTCTGACGCACGTCCGAGCCGTCACGCTCACCAAGCTTCGGCGCAACGAATCGTTCGCCCTCACGCTGCACACGCCGGGAGGCGTCGAGACGCTGTGGGTGCAGGCGGCGATCCCGCTGCGCTTCGTGATGGAGGAGGAGACGCCCATCGACCGGGCGCTCCTCGTCAAGATGATGAACGCCGCGAACTCCTCGGGAGGCCTCGACCTCACCCGTGCCGAGTTCGCAGACGTGGCGGCTGCTCCGCAGCTCCACGCCATGAGCGCCTGACGATGTCGAAGCGCATCGGAGTCGCGGCACGCGCCGCGGCAGGAGCACGCACTCGTGCAGTCGCCACGCCCCGCGGGCTGTGGGTGGAGGTCGAGCCCGGCTTCCATGTCGGCAATGACGGGCTGCAGTACCTCGGGTCGATCACGGTCGTCCCCGGTCGGGGGTTCGAAGCGTCGGGGCCTCGGTCCGACGTGATCGGGATCTTCTCCGACCTCGACGACGCGAAGGCGGCCGTGGCGTCGGCGTCGGCGTCGGTCGCTCCGGAGGGCGCGTCTCTCCTGCGCTGAATCGCGGTCTCGGCGTATATCGGGCGGCCGTCACGATACGTGTACGATCGTACGCATGACCTCCGCCGAAACGATTCGACGCACCACGCCAGACCGCACCGTCCGTCGTGCGCGCATCGCCGTCTCGGCACTCTTCCTCACGAACGGCGCGCTGTTCGCGAACATCCTCCCGCGCTATCCCGAGATCAAGGCGAGCCTGGGTCTCGACAACGTCGGCTACGGTCTCGCGATCGCCGCATTCCCCGCCGGAGCCATCGCCGCCGGACTCCTCGCCGCCGTGCTCATCCGTCGCTTCGGCTCGGCGCGCATGGCCGTCTTCGGCACGATCGCGACCGGCCTCGGGTTGCTCGCGGCGGCGCTGTCGCCCTCCGGCATCCTGTTCGCCGTCGCCCTGCTGATCGGCGGCGCGTCGGATGCGATCACCGACGTCGCGCAGAACGCCCACGGGCTGCGGGTGCAGCGCCGCTACGGGCGGTCGATCATCAATTCGTTCCACGCGATCTGGTCGATCGGCGCTGTGCTCGGCGGCGGTATGGCCGCGGCGGCCATCGCGCTGCAGCTGCCGCTCGGCGTGCACCTGGGCATCTCGACCGCCGTCTTCGTGACGGTCGCGCTGGTCGCGCTGGCGTTCTGCCTGCCGGGGCGGGATGAGGAGGCGGATGCCGAGGCGACAGCCGATCCGGCCGAGGTCGCCACGGCCGTGCGCCGGCGCGTCACGCCGCGACTCGTCATGATCCTCATCGCGCTCACCCTGATCGCCATGGCCGGCGCGGTCGCCGAGGACGCGGGCAACTCGTGGGCGACGCTCTACCTCTCGGAGTCGCTGGGCGCCGCGGCGGCCGTCGCCCCGCTCGGCTTCATCGCGCTCGTCGGCGCGCAGTTCATCGGACGGATGCTGGGCGACGGCCTCACCGATCGGTTCGGCCAGCGCGCGGTGGCCCGCGTCGGCGGACTCATCGCCGCCGCCGGCATGACCCTCGCGCTCGTGTTCCCCAGCGTGCCGGGCACGATCGCCGGATTCGCGGCCGTCGGGTTCGGCATCGCGACGCTCATCCCCGCCGCGATGCATGCCGCCGACGAGCTGCCAGGACTCCGTGCCGGTGCCGGGCTCACGATCGTCTCGTGGCTGCTGCGCCTCGGATTCCTGCTGTCTCCGCCGTTCGTCGGTTTCCTCGCCGAGACCGAGAGCCTGCGGGTCGGTCTCATCGTGGCGCCGGCGGCAGCGCTCGTCGCGGCGCTGCTCGCCGGCGTGCTCGAGGGGCGCAAGCCCCGCGCATGACGGTGCGCGATCAGGGCGCGGTGTAACCGCCGTCGACGAGGTGGTAGCTGCCCGTGATGAAGCTCGCGGCGTCGCTGGCGAGGAACGCGATGAGGTTCGCCACCTCGTCCGGGCGACCGAGACGACCGATCGGGTGCTTGCTCACGAGGAACGCCTTCGCCTCGTCGCCCATGGTCGCGAGCAGCGGGGTGTCGATGAAGCCGGGGCCGACGGAGTTCACGCGAACGCCCTTGTCGGAGTACTCCAGTGCGGCCGACTTCGTCATCCCGACCACGGCGTGCTTGGCGGCCACGTAAGCGGGGGAGTTGGCGAAGCCGACGCTGCCGAGGATCGACGCGATGTTCACGACGGAGCCGCCGCCGTTCTCGAGCATCGATGAGATCTGCGCCTTCATGTTGCGGAACACGGCGTTCAGGTTGATCGAGATCACCTTGTCCCACGCGGCGTCGTCGTAGTCGGCGGTGGGAGCGGATGCGCCCCCGATACCCGCGTTGTTCACGCCGATGCGCAGCGGCGCCAGCGAGTTGGCGAGCGTGATCGACGATGCGATCCAGTCGGTGTCGGTCGCATCGCCCACCGAGGCCTCGGCGGTGCCGCCCGCGGCGCGGATCTCCTCGACCACCGCGTTCGCGTTGTCTGCGTTCAGATCGTTCACGACCACGGCCGTGCCGTTCGCGGCGAGGAGGAGTGCCGTCGAGCGGCCGATCCCGCTGCCCGCTCCGGTCACGATCGCGGAGCGGTCGGAGACGTCGTACTGAGCCATGGGTGGGCTTCTTCCCGGGCGGGCGCCGGTTCCGGGAGATCTTCTCGGACGGGTCCGTCCTTCCTTCCACCCTACGCCCGAATACGGGAGATGGATTCAGTTGAATGGAACTATCGCGACCGAGTCCGGCTCGCTAGACCGCGCGCCTGAGTGCGCGACGCAGGCGCTCGACGGCAGCATCCATGACGGCGGTCCCCGTGTCGGAGAACGATCCCATGCCCCCGCGATAGAGGCGTAGGGCGTCGCGGGCCGCCGCGCGCACGTCGGCGGGTCCGTCGAGGCCCTCGAACTGGCGCGCGAGCCGGTCGGCCACCTCGCCGCGAGGAGTGTCATCGTCGTGCGTCGCTGCGGCTCGGAGCCGCGCGATGGCATCGCGGATCTCGTCGAGCGAATGGGATGCAGTCGGCACGGCCTCAGGGTATCGGTCGAGGGGCAGACGCGGTGGTGCGCGATCGCGGGATGCCGAGCCGAGCGCGGACTGGACGATTCCCTGTTGACACCCGCCCTGCCGAGGTCTAACGTACAACCAAATGGTTGCACAAAGAGAACTGAGCGAAGCGGAGGTCGACCGTGTGTTCCATGCACTGGCGACGTCGACCCGACGCGACATCCTGCGTCGGACGATCGAGCGGGAACAGTCCGTCTCGACCCTCGCCTCCGAATACGAGATGTCGTTCGCCGCGGTGCAGAAGCACGTCGCCGTGCTCGAGGCCGCGAACCTCATCGTCAAGCGCGCCGAGGGACGCGAGCGGCTCGTCCGCGCGAACCCCGAGATGATCGCCCGCGCCAGGGCGCTCCTCGCCCGATACGAAGAGCTGTGGCGGTCGCGCATCGCCCGCCTCGACGATCTGCTGGCCGAGCCTTCGCCGAGCTCGGGCGCCCAGCGAACCACCTCCACCGACAACAGCAGCACCTCACGAACCGACGAAGGAGACTGACATGCCTGTCACCGATATCACCACGGATGCCGAGAACCTCACCATGACCGTCGTCGCGGACTTCGCGGCGCCGATCGAGCGGGTCTGGAGCGCGTACAGCGACCCCCGCCAGTTGGAGCGCTTCTGGGGCCCTCCCGGCTGGCCGGCTACGTTCACTGCCTGGGACCACACGGTCGGCGGGCGCGCGAACTACACGATGAACGGCCCGCGCGGCGAGTCCTCGTCGGGCTCGTGGGAGTTCCTGTCGATCGACGAGCCGCGCGGCTTCGAGGTGCTCGACTCCTTCGCGGATGCCGACGGCAACCCGCTCGACGGCTTCCCGGCGCAGCGCATGACGTTCGCATTCGAATCCACCGCCGACGGCACGCGCATGGTGACCACGAGCCACTTCGATTCGGTCGATGCACTCGAACAGGTCGTCGAGATGGGTCAGGTCGAGGGCATCCGCATGGCGATGAGCCAGCTCGACGCCGTGCTGCAGGATCTCCGAGACTACGCGCAGGGCAAGGGCACGGTCGTCGACATCCTGGACGACACCCACGTGCGCATCACGCGCCTCGTGAACGGCCCGCGCGATCTCGTGTGGCGTGCCCACAACGATCCGGAGCTCATGAAGAAGTGGCTGCTCGGACCCGACGGATGGGAGATGACCGAGTGCGTGGTCGCGACCGAGGTCGGACAGACGTACCGCACCTCCTGGGCACCGGTCGGCGACACCGAGGGTCAGCCCTTCGGGTTCGAGGGTGAGGCGCTCGTGATCGACGCACCTCGGCGCTCGGTGCAGACCGAGCGGATGATCGGGATGCCGGTCGAGACGCTGAACGACCTCAACCTCTACGAGGAGGACGGCGCGACCCTCATCACGCTCTACATCGAGTACCCCGACAAGGAGACGCGCGACATGATCCTCGCCACCGGCATGGCCGACGGCATGGAGGCGTCGTACGACCGGCTCGAGCGGGAACTGCTCGCGGTCTGAGCTCGCGTCGCCGCAGTCGCACCGCCCGGTTCTCGCGAGCCGGGCGGTGCGTCGGTGTCAGCGACGTCGTTCGCGCGTCGACCAGAGCGCGAGCAGCACGAGAACGGGCTGGAAGAACAGCCGCACGAACCGTTTGATCTCGGTGTCGAGGCCGAAGCCGTCGCGGTGGTGCACCCACTGGGCGAGGTTGCCCGGGAAGACGGCGATGAAGAACAGAGCGGCGATCACTCCGACGAGTCGGCGCTTCCCGTGCGCGAACAGCAGCGCGGAGCCGAGGCCGATCTCGACCACGCCGGACGCGAGCACCGTCGTATCCGGATCGAGCGGCAGCGATTCGGGCACCTGCGCCTGGAACTCCTTCCTGGCGAACGTCAGATGCGAGACGCCCGCGAACACGAGCGAGGATCCGAGGAACAGGCGGCCGATCGTGCGCGCAGGTGTCGACATGGCGCGAGTCTACGCCGCGGTCAGATGAGGCGGCGGAGCGCCTCTTCGAGCGAGACGCCCTGCGCGTCGGCGCGGTCGGCGAGGCGCGCGTGCTCCTCGCCCGACAACTGCACACGGAGCTCGATCGGGTCGGTCGACGGCTCGTCGTCGAAGCCGTCGAACAGGTCGGGAGCCTCCGCCCACAGCGGCTCCGCGAGCGACGCGGCAGTGGCGGGGGACGACGCGGATGCCGCGGCGGCGCCGACCGACGCGTTCTCGCCGCCGTCGAGGCCGACGCGTGCGGCGTCGGCCTCGACGGCATCCGCCCAGGGGGCGTCATCGTCGGAGGGAGACCAACCGCCCGCGTTCGCGGAGATCGGCGCGGAGGCCGCGACGGCGGCTCCTGCGTCCGTCGCCATCGTGAATCCGGGGCCCCGGCGCGGTTCCTGCTTCTGCTGATACGCCTTCGCAGCAGCGTTCGCGCGCTCGTCGGCCGCCTCGTTGAGCGGGTGGCCGGCGTGACCCTTCACCCAGGAGAACTCGACGTCGCGCCCGCGGATCGCCTCGTCGATGCCCTCGAGCAGGTCGCGGTTCAGCACCGGGCCGCCGTCGGACTTGCGCCACCCCTTGCGCTTCCAGCCCGGCATCCACTTGGTCACCGAGTCGATCACGTAGCGACTGTCGCACTCGATCAGCAGTTTCTCGGTCGTGCCGGCGGTCGCGCGCAGCAGTTCGAGCACGGCCTGCAGCTCACCCTGGTTGTTCGTGCCGTGCGGCGAGCCGCCCGCGGCCCAGTTCGCGTCGTCGATGTACCAGGCCCATCCATTGGGGCCCGGGTTGCCCAGGGCGGAACCGTCTGCCGCGGCGGTGATCGTCATCCCTCCACCGTAGCCGCGGCGGGCGACACTGCTGGCCCGCACCCTCTCCGTTCGAATCGCGCGACTGGCAAGTCGTAGGCGTCGAGAACTGCAAGTCAGGCGACTCGAAGGTGCGATCAGTCCTCGCGGCTTTCGGTCGAGGGGGCCGACGGAGCCGGGGGCGCGACGGGGAAGACGATCGAACTCACGCTCCCGCCGGTCTCGGCACCGAGGCCGATCGACAGCGGGTCGACCGCGGGCGCGGTGTCGAGCACCTCGGACGCACCGCGTTGGAGCGGCTCGGACGGCAGTGCCCACTGCTTCTCTTCTTCTTCGGGTCGTTGCTGGAACAGTCCCATGCACCCATTGTCGCCCCGCGGGACACGGGCCGGCACAGATTCACACCGGATCGATCGGATGGCGGAAGGTCAGCGGGATGCCGCGCGCACGGCGTCGACCAGCTCTCGCCAGGGGCCGTCCAGGGCTGAGTCGGGAAGTTCGCGTTCGCGGCGCTCCGAGGGGGTCCGCACGCGGATCAGCCACACGAAACGGTCGGCGCCACGCTCGGCATCCGCGTCGTCGTCCCACGGGAGTCGCTCGACCATGGTGATCCACCGCGGTGCTTCGGCGGGGTCGGGCTCGACAGTCCACTGGCGGCGGATGCCGGCGATCCCGCCGGTGCGCACCACCGCGATGACGACGGGGCCGTCAGTCTGTCGAGGGGACTCGCTCATCTCCATAGACTCCCACGGTCGTCCAGGCGCGTCGAGCGGCAGCCTCGGTGGCCTCGTCGACGGCGGCCGCCGCGGCGACGGTCGCGTCGGCGAACTCCGTGAAGTCGGCCGTGCTCGACAGACCGCCTGTGAGCGCCGCGTACCAGACCGACCCCGCGGTCTCCCAGGCGTTGCCGCCGAGGTCGATCGCGAACAGCGCGAACGCGCGGTTCGGGATGCCGGAGTTGATGTGCACCCCGCCGTTGTCTTCCGTGGTGCGGACGAAGCCGTCCATGTGTGCGGGCTGCGGGTCTTTGCCGAGCTCGTCGTCGTCGTAGGCGGTGCCCGGTTCGATCATGGAGCGCAGCGCGCGCCCTTCGACGGCATCGGTGAAGATCTCGGCTCCGATCAGCCAGGTCGCCTGATCGGCGGTCTGCCCCAGCAGGTACTGCTCGGTGAGCGCCCCGAACACGTCGGCGATCGACTCGTTCAGCGCCCCGGGCTGCCCCTGGTATTCGAGATTCGCGGTGAACTGCACGACGCCGTGCGCGAGCTCGTGCCCGATCACGGTGGTGGAGGAGGTGAAGCCCTGGAACACCTCGCCGTCGCCGTCGCCGAACACCATGCGCTGACCGTCCCAGAACGCATTGTCGTAGTCGACTCCGTAGTGCACGGTCGCGTCGAGCGGAGCGCCGGCGTCGTCGAGGGAGTTGCGGGAGAAGGCCGCGAGCAGCATCTCGAAGGTGGCCCCGAGCCCGTCGTAGGCCTCGTTGACGGAGGTGTCGTCGACGGGCGGCTCGTCTTCGCTCCGGACGACCGCGCCGGGCAGGCTCTGAGTGTTGCCCGCGTCGCTGATCGTGCGGTTGGGTGCGTCGGAGAGCTGCGCGACGAGGTCTCCGTTCTCGTCGATGGAGAGGTCGAGTCGCGCACGGAAGGGCGGACGCCCGGCGGTCAGCGTCTGCCGGGCGGCGGCAGCCGCGCGGGGGTAGCGACCCGACGCGGCCAGGCGCGCGAGCAGGTAGGACGGGACGACTCCGGGGGATGCGACGTGGCTGCTCATGCTCCGACCATACGCCGGGGGTCGGACGTTGGAGGAGGGCTGGCGGCATGCCGGCATCCTCGCTAGCCGGGACAACGAAAACGAACCGAGCGACTTGAGATTGAGAATCGTTCTCAATAATGTGGACTCTCGTGACGCCCACGACCTCCCGCCGCGCCGGCGCCCTGCTCGCCCTCTCCCTCTCGACCGCCCTCGCACTCACCGCGTGCGCCGACGATCCGGGCCCGGCCGCGGAGCCGGCCTCCACCGCCCTCCCGTCGAACGACGGCGTCGACGGCGGCGGAGCCGCGGAGGTCGCGTCCCCGGCATCCGCTCTGGTCATCGCCGACGACGACGGCGCTCTCACCCTGCTCGACCTCGAGACCGAGGAGCGCGAAGAGCTCGACGGAGACGGTGTCGCGACGGGAACGGGGCGGTTCCTGCACCGCACCCGCGAGTCCGGCGGCGAGACGGTCGTCGAGGTCGTCGACTCCGGGCGCTGGACGGTGCCGCACGGCGACCACTCCCACTCCTTCCGCGGCGAGGCGCGCGTCGTCGGCGCGATCCAGGGCGAGGGGCCGGCCCTCGCGACTGTCGGCGATCAGGCGACGGCGATCCGCCTCGGCGGCGAAGTCGTCGTGCTCGACCACGAGACGCTCGACCTCGATGACGTGACCCGCCTCGACCTGCCAGGCACCGGCCCGGTCGTCCCCTTCGCGGCCCACCTGATCTCAGCCGCCGGCACCACGGTCGACGTGCTCGACGCGGCGGGCGAGCCGATCGGCGTCTCCGCGCCCTGCACGCAGCCGACGGATGCCGACATCACCCGCGTCGGCGCGGTGATCGCCTGCGCGGAGGGAGCGGTGCTGGTGACGCGGGAGATCGGGGGACAACTCGCCGCCGAGAGCATCCCGTACCCGGCCGGATCGCAGCCGCCCGCGCAGCTCGTCGGTCGCGCCGACCGACCCGACCTCGCCGGCATCGCGGGAGATCACGGCGCCCTGCTGCTCGACACGCGGGCCCGCTCCTGGACGCTCCTGACCACGGATGCTCCGCTCGTCGCAGCCGCCGCGATCGGCGACGACGACAGCCGCACGGTCGTGGTCGCCGCCGACGGAACGGTGCGCGTGCTCGGCCACGACGGCGTCGAGATCTCCCGCACGGAGCCGCTGCTCGCAGCATCCGCTCCCGACCCCGCCGCCCGCGACCGGATCGCCGTGCTCGTCGACGCGCGCCACGCGTACGTGGTCGACCCGGCATCCGGAGCCGTCCACGAGATCGACCACCGCGACGGCGCCGTCACGCGCACCTTCAGCGACCTCGAGCCCCGATACGTCCAGCTCGTCGGCTGACCAGACCCACCGACGGCCCAGCCGTCACGCGCACCCGCGCACCCACCGAGAAGAAGGAGAACATCCATGTCCCGACCTGCACGCAGCCGCCTCGCGGCCGGCGCGCTGGCCGCGCTCGCCGCAGTCGCGCTCGCCGGATGCGCGAGCGCCGAGCCGTCGGCATCCGGCGAATCCGAGGCGCCCGAGCACGACCACCAGGCCGACACCCGCGTCGCCGTCGCGTACGACGGTGGCGTCACTGTGCTCGACGGCGAGACGCTCGAGCCGATCGACGCCGTCGACCTCGACGGGTTCCTGCGCGTGAACGGTGCCGGTGACCACGACGGACACGTCTTCATCACCGCGGCCGACGGCTTCCATGTGCTCGACACGGGGCTCGCGTCCGACACCGTCGAACTCACCGGCGAGGTCTTCGAAGCCGCAGCCGCCGGGCACGCCACCCCGCACGCCGGACGCACCGCGCTGTTCGACGACGGCACCGGCGACGTGCGCATCTTCGACACCGACGCGATCGGCACCGGGACGCTGCCCGACTACGACACCGTCACCTCGGAGCAGGCGCACCACGGCGTCGCGATCGAACTCTCCGACGGGACCGTGCTGTCGACCATCGGCACGTCGGAATCCCGCAGCGGCGTGCGACACCTCGCCGCCGACGGCTCGGAGCTCGCCCGCAACGAGGAGTGCCCCGGCGTGCACGGAGAGGGCGCACTGAAGGGCGAAGCCGTCGTGTTCGGCTGCGAGAACGGCGTGCTGCTGTTCGACGGCGGCGAGTTCACCAAGATCGCCGCGCCCGACGCCTTCGGCCGCTCGGGCAACGCGTACGTCAGCGACACCAGCGCGCTCGCCGCGATGGACTACAAGACCGACCCGGATGCCGAGGGCTACCTGCTCTCGAAGCTCGCCCTCGTCGACACCGACGCGAAGTCGCTCTCGATCGTCGACCTGCCCGAGGGCATCGAGTACACGTGGCGGGGCGTCGGTCGCAGCGGTCACGACGACATCGTGCTGCTCGCCGCGGACGGGTCGCTGAACGTGCTCGACGAGTCGGGCGAGATCGTCGACTCCTGGGACGTCATCGACCCGTGGGAGAGCCCCGAGGAATGGCAGCAGCCGCACCCCGGCCTTCGCGTCGTCGGCGACATCGCCTACGTGACGGAGCCGGCGTCCGACCGCATCCTCGCCGTCGACCTGCACACCGGCGAGATCACGGCCGACGTGACCCTCGACGTCACGCCCAACGAGTTCGTCGTCGTGGGGGCCGCCGGGCACTGAGCCGGCGTGCGCGGCTCGCGTCCAGCGCGCTCGCGCGTTCGGTCGGCACCTCCGGTGGGAATTCCGCGCGGATTCCCCCCGGAGGTGCCGACTCGGCGAAGGGGGCGGCGTCATTCGTCCTTCGCCTGGAAGAGCTGGATGAGGTTGCCGCAGGTGTCATCGAACACGGCGACCCAGGCGGCCCCGATGTCGGTGGGCGGCTGCGTGAACACGACTCCGTGCTCGGTCAGTCGCGCGTGCTCGGCGGCGAGGTCGTCGACGGCGAACTGGGCGAGCGGTATGCCGTCGTCGACCAGCGCATCGCGGTACGGCTTCACCGCGGGGTGGTCGGAAGGCTCCAGCAGCAGTTCCGCGCCGCCCTCGGGTGAGGTCACCGTCAGCCAGGAGGCCTCGCCGAGCGGAATGTCGTGGTGCTTCGTGAACCCGAGTACGTCGGTGTAGAAGGCGAGAGCCTTGCGTTGGTCGTCGACGAAGAGGCTGGTCAGTTCGATCCTCATGGTGTTCTCCGTGTGGTCGGCCATCGCTCGGCGATGCGGGCGATGGGTTCGGGGTGGAAGTAGTGGAACTTGGAGCGGCCACGGCGCTCGGTCGAGATCAGCTCGGCGGCTTCCAGCACGGCGAGGTGCTGAGAGACGGCCTGACGCGTCAGGGTCACACCGTGCTGCATCGTGAGTGTCGAGCAGATCTCGAAGAGCGTCTGTCCGTCGCGCACCGCGAGCGCATCGAGGATGAGGCGTCTCGTCTCGTCGTCGAGGGCACGGAACAGGTCGGACATCCATCCACAATAGGCAAGTGAACGCTTGCATATCAAGAGGAGGTGGCAGTGGCAGCGCGGTCCGGCGAGGGGCGGCGCGGCACGCGCGGATCGCGACGGAGAACGGATGCCGTGCGGCAGCGCGAGCACGCGCCTCCGCCGCCCAGGTCAGTCGCGTAAAATCAGCACAATGACCGACGCCCACTCCGACGCCGCACCCGACCTCGGACCGGGCCTCGACCCCGCAGACCTCGCCACGACGCTGCGCGTGCTCTCCGAACTGCACAAGGTCGACAACCAGCATCCTGATTTCATCGCCGTGCGCCAGGCGACCGCCGCGATGTTCAAAGACGTCAAGCGCGTGCGCCGCAAGCAGATCCGCGACGCGATCGCCGAGGCCGACAAGGCCGTCGTCGCGCGCACCGCGACGGGTGCCCCCGACCGCATCGACGACGAGACGCGCGGCAACGACCTCGCATCGAGCGTGGTCGACGCTCCGATAGCCGGCGAGCTGCTCAAGCCGCGCAACTGCTACATCTGCAAGCAGCCGTACACGCTCGTCGACGCGTTCTACCATCAGCTCTGCCCCGACTGCGCCCGGTTCAGCCACGGCAAGCGCAACGCCCGTACCGACCTCACGGGCAAGCGCGCCCTGCTCACCGGCGGACGCGCGAAGATCGGCATGCACATCGCACTGCGTCTGCTGCGCGACGGCGCCCACACCACCATCACGACGCGGTTCCCGCGCGACGCCGTGCGACGCTTCTCGGCGCTCCCGGATGCCGCGGACTGGCTGCACCGCCTGCGTGTGGTCGGCATCGACCTGCGCGACCCGGCCCAGGTGATCGGCCTCGCGGATTCCGTGGCCGCACAGGGACCCCTCGACATCCTCATCAACAACGCCGCGCAGACGGTTCGGCGCTCGCCGGGTGCGTACTCCCTGCTGGCGGATGCCGAGCTGCAGCCGCTCCCCGACGGTCCGCTGCCCGAGATGGAGACCTTCGGGCACGCCGCCGATCCGCATCCGCAGGCGCTGCAGGCGTCGGTCGACGCGCACCCGCTGCTGTCGGTCGCGGCACTCGGAGGAACCGTCGCGGAGCAGGGCGGCCAGGCGCTCACCGCCGAAGACCTCGCCCGTCTCGCGATGGCGCCGGGATCGTCGTCGCTCGAGAAGCACGCCGACGGCACGGCGATCGACGCCGGCGGTCTCGTGCCGGACGTCAACCGCGTGAACAGCTGGGTGCAGTCGGTCGACCAGGTCGATCCGCTCGAGATGCTCGAGGTGCAGCTCGCGAACACGACCGCCCCTTTCCTGCTCATCAGCCGCCTGCGCGCGTCGATGGCCGCGTCGCCCGCCCGCCGCAAGTACGTCGTGAACGTCTCGGCGATGGAGGGGCAGTTCTCGCGCCGCTACAAGGGGCCGGGGCACCCGCACACCAACATGGCGAAGGCCGCGCTCAACATGCTCACGCGCACGAGCGCGGGGGAGATGCTCGAGACCGACGGCATCCTCATGACCGCCGTCGACACGGGCTGGATCACCGACGAGCGCCCGCACTACACGAAGGTGCGCCTCGCGGAGGAGGGCTTCCACGCCCCGCTCGACCTCGTCGACGGCGCCGCCCGCGTGTACGACCCGATCGTGCGCGGCGAGGCCGGCGAAGACATCCAGGGCGTGTTCCTCAAGGACTACGAGCCCAGCCCCTGGTGAGCTGACGGCCCCGCACCGCGTTTCGAATCGCTTGATGTGCAGGTTTCGACCGCCGGAATCTGCACATCAAGCGATTCGAACGCCGGGAGAGGGGGCTACCGCGGCCGCACCTCGAGGGTGGCCGACGCCCACTCGCCGAGCTGGTCGAGGATCGGCAGCAGACCGCGTCCGCCGTGCGTGAGTTCGTAGGACACCGTGACGGGCGGACCGGCGTCGACCGACCGGGCGACGAGTCCGGCATCCGAGAGCTCGGCGAGGCGGTCGGACAGGACGGTGTCGCTGATCCCGGTGACAGCGCGGCGCAGGGCGACGAAGGTCGACGGTCCGCCGCCGAGGGATGACACGATCATGCCGTTCCACCGCTTCCCGAGCACGCTGAAGGCCAGGGTGACGGCGGCGTCGCACCTGGTCAGGTCGTGGTCGGCCTCGGGCATGTCCCCATTGTAGCTGTGCTACGTTAACGCGAGCCGCTAAGAAAAACAGAGCGGCTACGAAAACGAAAGGCAGCCCCATGTCCCTGTTCCGCCTGGATGCCAGCATCCTCCCCGCGTCGTCCGCCAGCCGATCGCTCGCCGACCTCGTCGAGGCCGAGTGGACGGCATCCCACCCCGACTCCACCGTGACCCGCCGCGATCTGGCCGCCGACCCCGTGCCCGCGACCGCGTGGTCGGATGCCGTGACCGGCGGCTTCGTCGACGAGGCGCAGCGCACTCCGGCGCAGAACGAGGCCCGCGCCCTCGCGACCACGTTCGCCGACGAGCTGATCGGCGCCGACGCCCTGCTCTTCGCCGTGCCGCTCTACAACTACGGCGTCTCGCAGCACTTCAAGACCTGGTTCGACCTCGCGTACACCGACCCGCGCATCGACCCGCAGGGCACCGCGCTGCGCGGCAAGCCCGCCACCCTCGTGACGGTGCTCGGCGGCAACTACGCCCCCGGCACGCCCAAGGAGGGCTGGGACCACTCCACCGGATGGCTCCGCCGCGTGCTCGCGGACGTGTGGGGTCTCGACCTGCGCGTCGTCGAGCGACCCTTCACCCTGGTCGGAGTGAACCCCGCGCTCGACGCCTTCGCCGACACCGCGCGCGAGCTCAAGGAGAACGCTGAGTCCGACGCCCGCACCTACGGCCGCGAGCTCGCTGCGCGCCGGGGCGAGGTCGCCTGACCCCGGCATCCGGTCCCCGGTGTCGGGCGCGTCAGGCCGGGCGCGGGGGATACGGATGCGGGAGCCACACTGTGACGTTCAGGCCGCCGCCCTGTCGCGGGGTGAGCACGAGCGATCCGTCGTGGGCCTGTGCGATGCGCTGCACGATGGCGAGGCCGAGCCCGACGCCGACGTGATCGCCGGATCGGCCCTCGGTGCGCACCCGCTCCGCGCCCCGCTGGAAAGGCTCGACCAGGGTCGACACGACGTGCGGCGCGAGCACCGGTCCCGTGTTCTCGACGACGACCGCGACCGCTTCCGGCAGCACGTGCGTCCGCACCACGACGGTGCCGTCGGCAGGCAGGTTGTGCACGATCGCGTTATGCACGAGGTTCATGATCAGCTGCTGCAACAGCGCGGGGGAGCCGAGCACGTTCGCGGTGTCGCCGCCCTCGTCGATCGCCACCCCGCGGCGCTCGGCGAGCGGAAGCAGCGTCTCGACGGACTCCTCGGCCAGCAGCGACAGGTCGATCGGCTCGCGCGTGAACACGCGTCGCTCGGCGCGACTGAGCAGGAGCAGAGCCTCGGTGAGCTCGATCGCCCGGGTGTTGACGTCTTGCAGACGGTCGATGAGCCCGTCGACGTCGCGGTGCGGGTCGTCGCGGGCGACCTCGAGCATCGTCTGCGAGATCGCGAGCGGGGTGCGCAGCTCGTGAGAGGCGTTCGCCGCGAACCGCTGCTGCTCCGCGACCTGCGCTTCGAGCTGTTCGAGCATCGCGTCGAAGACGTCGGCGAGATCGCGGAACTCGTCGCGCGGCCCCTCCAGGTCGACGCGATGCGACAGCGACCCCTGCGCGGCGAGCTGGGCGGCGCGGCCGATGCGGTCGAGCGGCGCCAGCATCCGACCGGCGAGCAGCCAACCGCCGCCGATGCCGATCGCGAGCAGCACGAGCATGACCACGACCGCTGCGGGGATGAACGCGCGGATCAGGTCGGAGCGGTTCGGCACGAATTGGTCGATCTCCGTGATGATGTTCACATCCGGCACGTACCGCAGCAGCCACAGGGCCACGGCGGCGAGCAGCAGCGCCCCCGACACGACGACGACGCCCGCGTAGCTGAGGGTGAGCTTCCAGCGGGCGGTGATCCCGCGCCGTCTACGCCTCGGCGTCGGCATCCGCCGTCTCCTCCGCTCCGATGCGGTAGCCGACTCCCGGCACGGTGCGGATGAGCCACGGCTCCCCGAGGCGCTTGCGCAGCGATGACACGGTGATGCGCACGGCGTTCGTGAGGGGATCGGCGTTCTCGTCCCAGGCGCGTTCCAGCAGCTCCTCGGCGCTCACGACGCCGCCCGCCGCGTCGACGAGCACCTCCAATACGGCGAACTGCTTGCGGGTGAGGGCGACATAGCGACCGTCGCGATACACCTCGCGGCGGAACGGGTCGAGCCGGAGCCCCGCGATCTCGAGCACCGGCGGCCGCACGCGCTGACGACGACGGTCGAGGGCGCGCAGCCGCAGCACGAGCTCGCGCAGCTCGAACGGCTTCGTGAGATAGTCGTCGGCGCCGAGCTCGAAGCCGCTGGCCTTGTCGTCGAGGCGGTCGGCCGCCGTGAGCATGAGGATGGGGATGCCGCTGCCCGACGCCACGATCCACCGGGCGACATCGTCGCCGGAGGGGCCCGGGATGTCGCGGTCGAGCACGGCGAGGTCGTAACTGTTGATGCCGAGCAGTTCGAGCGCGGTGTCGCCGTCTCCGGCGATGTCGGCGGCGATCGCCTCGAGGCGGAGTCCGTCGCGCACGGCCTCGGCCAGATACGGCTCGTCCTCGACGATCAGCACGCGCACGACAGGACTCCCATGTGCTGAGAGCTTACGCACCCCGACATATCGCGAGCGTATGCAAAATCGCATACGACCCGGCAACACCCGCGCTCGTTGACTGAGTGCCATGAACACTTCTCCCGCTCTCAGACAGCGCCGCCGCGTGACGGTGATCGGCGCCGTGCTGCTCGCCGCCGTGATCGCCGGGTCGGCGCTGCTGATCGGACAGCAGTCGCTGGCCGCGGCATCCACTCCCCTCCTCTCCGGACCCGTGACGCAGGCCGACGGGCTGATCCGCGAAGAGGGGACGGTGTCGGTGTTCGACGACGTGCCGGCGGTGACGAACCTCGACGCAGACCTGCTCGCCGCCGTGCGGGCGGCAGCGACGGCCGCGGCCGAGCGCGACGGCGTGCGCGTGCACGTGAACAGCGGATGGCGTTCGGCCGCCTACCAGCAGCAGCTGCGTCAGGATGCCGTCGCCGAATACGGTTCCGAGCAGGAGGCGGCGCGCTGGGTGGCGACGCCGGAGAACTCCGAGCACGTGTCGGGGGATGCCGTGGACCTCGGCCCCGTGGCGGCGCAGGACTGGCTGTCGCAGCACGGCGCCGAGTTCGGCCTGTGTCAGATCTACGCCAATGAGCGCTGGCACTTCGAGCTGCGGCCGGGTGCCGTCGCGAACGGCTGCCCGCTCATGTACGCCGACCCCACCGCCGACCCGCGGGTGCAGCGATGACCCTGACGGCGCCGACGACGCGCCTCACCCTGTCACGACTGCACGCTCCGACGCTCGAGACGCTTCCCGCGGCGGTCGCCGCGAACGTCGCCCGGATCCGCGAGGCGACGGACACCCGCATCATGGCGGTCGTGAAGGCCGACGGCTACGGACTCGGCGCGCTCACGGTCGCCAGAGCCGCGCTCGCCGCCGGTGCGGAATGGCTCGGAGTCACGGATGCCGCAGACGGCAGCGCCCTGCGTGCGGCCGGCGTCGAGGCGCCGATCCTCGCCTGGCTGAACCCGTCGGGGGTGGATGCCGCGCAGGCCGCCGCCGACCGCATCGACATCGCCGTCGGCTCGGTCGACGAGCTGCGGCAGCTCGCGGCGGATGCGGTTCCCGGGGCGCCGCTGCTGCGCGTGCACCTGCACCTGGACACCGGCATGACGCGGGGCGGGGTGCCGCTCGACGACTGGGCCGAGCTGCTGCGCGTGGCCCGAGGGGCCCGCGACCGCCTCGACGTCGTCGGGGTCATGGGGCATCTCCCCGACGCCGACAGGGCGGACCCTGCGGCGAACGCGCCGGCCGTGCTGCGTCTGCGACACGGCCGCGACGCGGTGCTGCGGGCGGAGTTCGGGCCGCTGCTCGTGCACCTCGCAGCGACCTCCGGCGCGCTCACCGACCGCGCGACCCACTTCGACCTCGTGCGGGTCGGCGCGGGGCTCGTCGGCATCGACCCGTCGGAGACCGTCGCACTGCACGGAGCGGCGCGGCTCACAGCATCCGTCGTACACAGCAGCGCCGTCGCGGCGGGGACGCCCGTCGGCTACGGCGGGGCGCACACGACCGACCGCGACACGCACCTCGCCGTGATCGGGGTCGGGTACGCCGACGGCATCCCTCGCGAGCTCGCATCGGGGGCGGCTGTCGCGATCGACGGCATCCGCTGCCCGCTCGTCGGGCGGGTGTCGATGGACCAGATCGTGGTCGACACCGGAGACCGCCGCGTGCCGCGAGGTGCCACGGCGGTGGTGTTCGGGCCCGAGGGTGGTGCGGTGCCGAGTGTGCAGGAGTGGGCGCGGTGGGCCGGCAGCATCCCGCACACGATCGTCACGGGGATCGGAGCGCGTGTGCAGCGGGGGATCGCAGGAGATCTCGCGTATCGAAGGACGGAAGGGCAGATGTCGTCCTTCGTTGCGAGAGATCTCCTTCGTTGCGGGCGCGGGCGCGGGCCGGCAGGGCGCGGGCCGGCAGAGCGCGGGCACGCAGTGCGCGAGCAGGAGGGGCACGCATGAGGGTGCTGGTGATCGGAGGGGGACAGAACGCCGAGCATGCGGTGTCGCTCGCCTCGGCCGCCGCGGTGGCGGAGGCGCTGCGGTCGCGCGGGCACGCGGTGAGCGAGGTGACGATCTCCCGGGAGGGGGTGTGGCAGGTGCCGAGGCTCGCGGAGGGAGCGGATGCGGCGGCCTCACTGGCCGCCGCACTGGCGCTGCTCGGCGACGCCGACTTGGTGTTCCCCGCCGTGCACGGCCCGCTCGGGGAAGACGGGGCGCTCGCCGCGCTGTGCGCCCTCGCGGGGGTGCGGGTGGTCGGCTCCGGTCTGCGCGCCGGGGCGATCGGCATGGACAAATGGGCCACGAAGCTCACCGCCCAGGCGGCCGGTCTGCGGATCGCGCGCGGCCGGGTCGTCGACGCCGCCGACCTGGGGGATGCCGAGTTCGACGGCCCGGTCGTCGTGAAGCCCGTGTCGAGCGGATCGAGCTACGGCGTCGGGCTCGTGCGCGAGGAAGGAGGGCTCGCGGCGGCGCTGCGCGAGGCGGCGCGTTACGACCGGAGGGTGCTCGTCGAGGAGGTCGTGCGGGGGCGCGAGATCGACGTGGCCGTGATCCGGGAGGCGGGCGGTGTGCGGTGGGCGGCTCCGCCGCTCGAGATCGAGACGACCGGTCTGTTCGACACCGCGACGAAGTACGACGGCACGGCGCGCTTCACGGTGCCCGCCGCTCTCACGACGGCCGAGCACACGGGGCTCACGAGGGCGGCGCTGACCATGTTCGATGCCCTCGGCTGCGCGGGTGTCGCGCGCATGGACTTCTTCCTCACCGCCGACGGGCCGGTGCTGAACGAGGTCAACACGATGCCGGGCCTCACCGCCGCATCCCAGGTCCCGCGGATGTTCGCCGCCGCCGACGTCTCCTACCCCGACCTGGTGGAACGCCTCGTGCGCGCCGCCGAGGTGCCGGGCCGGTGAGCGCGCGGGTCGGCTGGCCGGACGTCGCGAAGGGCGTCTGCATCATCCTCGTCGTGCTGTGGCACGTCGTCACCAAGCACGCGGTCGGGATGCCGGGCGCCGGCACCGTGACCGACGTGTGGGCCACGGTGAACGCCCAGCTGCTGCCGTTGCGCATGCCGCTGTTCTTCCTGATCTCGGGGATGTTCGCGGGGCGTGCCGTGCTGGCCGCCGACGGGTCGTCGTGGCGACGCCGGGCGGGCCGGCTGCTGGCGGTGTACGTGATCTGGGTGCTCATCCAGACCGCCGTGCTCGCGCTCACGCCCGACTTCGACACGGCCAGGGCCGAGACCGGATGGGAGCTGCTCGCGCAACTGACGATCAGTCCGACGAACCTCTGGTACCTGCTCGCGCTCGCCGCCTACCTCGCCGTGGCGCGGCTCACCCGCGACGTGTCGACGGCGGTCGTGCTGCCGGTGGCGTTCGCGGTGTCGGCGGTGGCCGCCGCAGGCGTCATCCCCGACCTGGGCAACCTGTGGCAGGTCGCGCAGAACCTGCTCTTCTTCCTCGCCGGATTGCGGCTTCGCGAGGGGATCGAGCGGTTCGCCGCGGCATCCGATCCCGTGCGCGCGGTGGGTCTCGGCCTGCTGTACCTCGGGGCGGCGGCCGTGGTCGGTGTGCTGGGGATGCGGCAGTGGCCGGGGGTGTGGCCGCTGCTCGGCGCCGTGGCCGTGGCGTGCGGGGTCGCCGTGTGCGCGCTCGTCGACCGGAGTGCGGCGCCGCTCGCCCGACCGCTGCGGTGGATCGGCCGCAGGACGCTGCCGATCTACGTGCTGCACATGATCCCGCTCGCGCTCCTCGACGCGGGCCTGCGGACCGCCGGGTGGCGGGTCGACCCCGTGGTCGAGGCCATCGGGCCCGTCGTGCTCACCGCTGTCGTCATCGTCATCTGCCTCGCGCTGCACGCCCTCCTCGTACGGTGCGGATTGGGGATGCTGTTCGACCCGCTGTCCCTGTTCGACCGCGCCCGATCCATTCGACTGCATCTTTCGAGTCGGAAAAGCAAGCCCGCGAAACCGAGTGCCTCTTCCTCCTAGCGTGGTCGCATTCCTCCTAGCGTGGTGCGGATTCAAGACGTACGCGCGAGTCATGTGTTACGCGAGGAGAGCTCATCTGCGGCGGAGCCCTCCTTCGCGTAACAGCGTCGAACCGGCGTTCAGCGTGCGGGCCGCGCCTGGCCCTTAGAGCGGCGGGTTGCGGTAACGAGGAGAGCAATCCCCCCGAGGATCAACGTTCCACCGCCAAGGCCGACAAAGGCTTGACCGGGGGTCATGGAACCGACGCCTCCCGTGGCATCAGCGATGATTCCGCTCTCGAAGATCAGGATCGCGAAAGCGATGATCAAAGCGATCCCAGCGGAGAAAAGACTCCAGGCGAAAGTCCTCATTTCATTCCTCTGATGAACATGACGTTCCTCCAGTCCGGCCGCGAGGCCACCGTCAAAACTAGGGGACTAGCGAGTGCCACCGCTGTCCCCCCTTCGGGGGACAGGGGTAGCGACGCGGGGGCCGCTGCCCCTGTTCGACCGCGCCCGATCCATTCGACTGCATCTTTCGAGTCGGAAAAGCAAGCCCGCGAAACCGAGTGCCTCTTCCTCCTAGCGTGGTCGCATGCCGCAGCGCGATCAGTACGACAAGGTCAATCCCGTCACCCAGTACGAGCGCGTGGAACCGCCCGTGCAACATCAGCCGGAGCCGGGGGTGCAGGCGAAGATGACGCCCGTCCCCGATCTCGGCGAGGCCACCTATCGGGGTACCGGCCGCCTGGCCGGGCGCAGGGCGCTCATCACCGGCGGCGACTCCGGCATCGGCGCTGCCGCGGCGATCGCGTTCGCGCGCGAGGGCGCAGACGTCGTGATCGCCCACCTGCCGGGCGAGGAGGAGGATGCCGCGCATGTGCTGTCCCTCATCGAGGACGCCGGCCAGCGGGGACGCGCCGTCGTCGCCGACATCTCCCAGGCCGAGCAGTGCCGGCGTCTCGTGTCGGAGGCCGTCGAGTTCCTCGGCGGTCTGGACGTGCTCGTGAACAACGCCGGCAAGCAGATCGCCGTCGACCGGGTCGAGGACCTCAGCGACGAGCAGTTCGAGGAGACCTTCCGCACCAACGTCTTCGCGAACTTCTGGATCACCAAGGCGGCGCTCGCACACCTCGGCGAGGGGGCGAGCATCGTCAACACCGCGTCGCTCGAAGCGTACAAGCCGTCTCCCGACCGCATCGACTACGCGGCGACCAAGGCGGCGATCAATAACCTCTCGAAGGGTCTCGCGCTGCAACTCGCCTCGCGCGGCATCCGCGTGAACGTGGTCGCTCCCGGTCCGGTGTGGACCGCGCTGCAGGTGTCGGACGGCGTCTCCGACGAGCAGATGCAGAACTTCGATGACGAGAACACCTACCAGCGCGCGGGTCAGCCGGCCGAGCTCGCGCCGGCCTTCGTGTTCCTCGCGTCGGCGGAGTCCGGCTACGTCTCGGGCGCCACGCTCAACGTCAACGGCGGCATGGTCACCCCGTGACCGTCGCGGCGGAGTGCACGGTCGTCTTCCTCCCCGGCCTCGGGCTCGACGCCTCGGCCGTCGTCCCGGTGGCACGCGAACTCGACGCGCGCTTCCGCGTGATCGCGATCGAGCTGCCGGGGCAGGGCGACGCGCCCGACGCCCCGGACGGATCGGTGACGGCGCAGGTGGATGCCGCGGTCGCGGCCATCGCGGCGCGCGCCGACGGCGGGCCGTGGGTCCTGTGCGCGCACAGCATGGGCGGGAAGATCGCGGCGGGGATCGCCGCGCGCGTGCGCGACGGCAGCGCACCGCTGTTCGGGCTGATGGGCGTGGTGCTGCTCGCGCCGTCACCGCCGACGCCCGAGCCCATGCCCGACTCGAAGCGGCACGAGATGCTCTCCTGGGTCGACGACGGACCGATCTCCGGCGCCGACGCCCGCACCTTCGTCGACGACAACGTCGGAGCGCCGTTGCCCGCCGAGTTCCAGGCTTCGGTCGTGGAATCCGTGCGGGCGATGTCACCGGTCGCGTGGCGGCGCTGGCTCGAGCAGGGCAGCGTCGAAGACGTGTCGGCCGGCATCGGCATCCTCTACCTGCCGTGCACCGTGCTCGGTGGGGATCAGGACGACCTGCTCGGCGCCGACGCGCAGCCGGAGCTGCTGTCCGACGTCTACCCCCGTGCCCGGTTCGTGACGCTGCCCGGGGCAGGGCACCTGCTCTCGTACGAGCGTCCGGCCGAGGTCGCCCGTGCGCTCGGTGAGCTGTGGGACGAGGCCTCCGCGCACAGCGCGCTCGTGCCGCACGAGTGGGGACTCGTCATCGCCTCGGCGCGCACGACGCCGAAGGTGCGCAGTGCACTGGCCCGCCGAGCGCTGCCCGACGATCCGCGGTACCGTCCGCGCGTCCTGAGCCCGGCGCAGCTGGACCTGCTCCGCCGCATCGCCGACCGTCTCGTGCCGCAGCCGGACGGCGGACGCATCGATCTCGCGGCGCGCGTCGACTCCGACCTGGCGGCCGGGGGAGGCGACGGGTGGCGACCGGCGGGAGCCCTCTCCGACGACGAGGCGTACCAGGAGGGTCTGGACGCACTCGCGACCGTCTGGCCGGAGGCGACCGACGAGCAGGATGCGCTCATCCGCGACGTCATCGACGGCACGAGCGAGACCGGGGGGCGGCTGACAGCCGACGACCTGAGGCGCTGGTTCGAAGATCTGCGGGTCGACGTCGCGCGGGAGTGGCTCACACACCCGGCCTCGCTGGCGCGGGTCGGCTACGACGGATTCGCGACCGGCGCGGAAGACGTCGACTTCGCCGGCTACCGCGACCTTGCGGCCGGTGCGCGGGACGACTGGGAGCCCTCCGACCTGGGCGTCAGCACGACACCCGATGTCACTCCGGGCGCGACGAAGGAGGATGCCGCGTGAACCTCGACGCGATGAGGACCCACCCGCTCGACGAGGTGGTCGACGTGGTCGTCGTCGGCACCGGAGCCGGTGGCGCGCCGCTGCTGGCCCGACTGGCCGAGCACGGCCTGCGCGTCGTGGCCCTCGAAGCCGGACCGAACCACGACCCCGCCGACTACACCCCAGACGAGATCGACGCGACGGCGATCAACTGGATGTCGAGCCGCTTCAGCGGCGGCGACGCCCCGACCGCGTTCGGCCCCAACAACAGCGGCTTCGGAGTCGGCGGCGGCACCGTGCACTGGGGGGCGTTCACACCCCGACCCGACGAACGCGACCTGCGGCTGCGCACCGAGACGGGCGTCGGCCGCGACTGGCCCGTCGACCATGCCGAACTCACCCGCTACGTGGCGGAGGTCGAGGCGTACATCGGCGTCTCCGGACCCACCCCCTACCCGTGGGACCCGTCGCGGTCGTATCTGTACGAGCCGCCGCAGCGCAACGCCCCGGCCGACCTCATGGCCGTCGGCACGGCAGCGCTCGGCATCCGCTCGGCTGATGCGCCCGCCGCGATCATCACCCGCGACCGGCACCAGCCGCACCACGGACTGCGGCATGCGACGACGAACGTCGGCTCGATCCACCAGGGCGAGCGGCACGGCGCGAAGGCCACCACGGCGATCACCTACCTGCCCGCCGCCGTCGCAGCCGGCGCGGAGATCAGGCCGGATGCCGTCGTGCACACGATCGAACGCGATGCGCGCGGTCGGGTCACCGCCGTCGTCTACCGCAAGGACGGCGCCGACCACCGGCAGCGCTGCGCGGCGCTGGTGCTCGCGGGCGGCGGCATCGAGACACCTCGGCTGCTGCTGCACAACGGCATCGCCAACTCCAGCGGCCAGGTCGGCCGGAACTTCCTCGCCCACGGCGCCGTGCAGGTGTGGGGGCGCTTCGACGAGCAGATCCGCGGCTACCGCGGCTATCCGTCGGCCCTCATCACCGAGGACTTCCTGCGCCCGGACGACGCGGACTTCGCCGGCGGATACCTGCTGCAGAGCCTCGGAGTCATGCCGTTCACGTATGCCACGACCCTCGTGCGCGGCGGCGGTCTCTGGGGGCCGGAGCTCATGGCCGACCTGGAGGTCTCGCGCTACAGCGCCGGCATCGGCATGAACGCCGAGTGCCTGCCGTCGGACGACAATCTGCTGGAGCTGTCGTCGGAGGAGGACGAGTGGGGCCTGCCCCGCGCGAGCATCTCGTTCACGCAGGGGGCCAACGAGAAGGCGCTCGACCAGCACGCGGTGCGCACGATGACCGCGATCCTCGAGGCGGCGGGGGCTCGCAGCACGCGGGTGCTCGCGCGCACCGCCCACACCCTCGGGACCTGCCGCATGAGCGTCGACCCCGACGACGGCGTGGTCGACGGCGATGGGCGCTCGCACGACATCGACAACCTCTGGGTGTGCGACAACTCGACGTTCCCCAGCGCGCTGGCCGCGAATCCCGGGCTCACCCAGATGGCGCTGTCGCTGCGCACCGCGGATCGGATGCTCGCGGCGCGGTGACCCGGCGGTGGGGGATGCCGCGGCATCCCCCACCGGTCAGACCGTCGTGCGGCGGTACCCGCCCGCGTGCTCCTCGACGGCGCCCGCGGCGACGAACTCGTCGATCCAGCCGCCCATCGGCCACTCGCCCCAGCGCTCGGCGAACAGGGCGCCGTTGCGGAGAATGTCGTCGAGATGACGCCACGGCGGGGTGCCCGCGGGGTGCCACTGGTGGTACGCGTGCGCTCCGCCGACCCAGTGCAGCGGGATGCCGAGCGATCGTGCGCGACGGCCGAGATCCGTGTCCTCCGCGCCGTAGCCCTCGTACCGCTCGTCGAACCCGCCCAGCCGCCCCCAGGTGGTGGGCGTGACGGCGAAGGAGAGCGACCAGAACAGGTCGTACTCGGCGAAGCCGGCGGTCTCGATGGTCCCGGTCGCAGGATCCGGACGCACCGGATGCGGGTTCGTCGCCGCCGCGAGGTCGTCGGGGGACGACGGCCGCTGCACGCTCTCGAGGTAGGTGACCGGTCCGCAGAGCAGACCGTCGGGGTGCGAGTGCGAGGCCGCGACGTACCCGTCGAGGAGGTCGGGCCCCGGCAGGCAGTCGACGTCGAGGAACAGGAGCAGGTCGGCGCCCCCGGCGAGTGCGACCTCGGCGGCCGCGTTGCGCGCGGCCCCGACCCTCATGCCGTCGCGCCCCGGCGGGACGTGCACGTGCACGGCGCCGTCGAACGCGGGCGGCTCCGACTCGTCGAGCCAGGCTTCGATACGCACGACCTCGTGCTCCGGCGACGAGACCTCGCGGAGGAAGCGACGCTGGCGGTGCAGGTGGGCGAGCCTGTTCTCGGACGCCGGCGTGATCACGGCGATGCGGGCGGTCATGATGCGACCTCCTCGATCGCCCTGGCGGCGCGCGCGGCGGCGCCCTGCACGCCCCATCCGGCCCAGTCGGGCGTCGAGGCGGAGGCCTGCTCGATGAGCTCGACGATCTGCTGCGGCGTCGAATCGGCCGGGCCCGTCCACGCGTAGCCGTCGGACTGCAGCACCCGCCCGGTGTGCTCCTGCTCGCCGAACGGCCGGTCCTGCGGGAGCACGACGGCACGGGCTCCGGCGGCCGCGAGGTCGGCCACGCCGTTCTGGCCGGCCGCGCTCACCACCACGGTCGCCCGGCACAGCATCGGCCACACGTCGTCGACCCGGTCGTCGCCGCGCGCGCCCGCCGTCTCGACCACCCAGCCCTGCGCAGTCAGCAGATCGGCCGTCTCCGCGAGCTCCGGCTGATCGAGCGTGCGGCTGAGGAAGAGCACCCGCCTCGCGGTGTCATCCTCTCCTCCGTCGCGGTCCCGTCCGTCGTATCGGGAGATCGCTCCGACATGACGGACGCGGTCGATGCGGCCCGCCAGCTCCGCGGCGTCGATCGTGCCGGACGCCCACGGCGCCACGATCCGATCCGCGACGTCGTAGCCGAGGCGGTGCGGGGAGTCGGTGCGGTCGCCGGGCTGTGCGAACACGACGGTCGGCACCCCCAGCAGGCGCACGAACGCGGTGACCTCTACGCTGACGTCGACGACGAACACCGACACCGGGTTGCGGGCGATCCAGTCGGCGATGACCGCGAGGCGCTCCCGGTGCCCTGGGTGTCCGATGGGAGCCCAGTGCAGAGCGCCGCCCGCCGTGACATCGCCGAGCTCGTGCGCCTCGCGGCTCACTCCGTCGGGTCCGACCACGGGGTCGGCATCCGCGGGCAGACGGATCCAGGTCGTGCCGTCGCCGAGGGAGTCGGGGGCGGGGAGGCTCGAGAACACCGTGACCTCCTCGCTCAGATGGCGACGGATCGCCCGCATCCGCGTCACGTGTCCCCACCCGTGATGATGCACGTACCAGCCGATCATGCTCCGACCGCCTCCACTTCTTCGACGGGCCGGATCTCATCGGCGACCTCGGCAGGACTCTGTGCTGCCACGGCCAGCACGCGTTCGACCTCGCGATGACGGCGGGCGAGGGAGTGACGGGCGGTCGCGGCAGCTCGCACTCGATCGCGCAGTTCGCTCGACGCCGAGCCGCGGGCGAGCGCGACGGCCGCCTGTGCGAGCGCCGCGACGTCTCCGGCGGCGACGACGGAGCATCCGGGCAGGCCGGCCAGCACCTCGCTCGCGCCCCCTTCGTCGAACGCGACCACGGGCGTGCCCGTCATCAGCGCCTCCGCCAGCACCAGCCCGAAGGGCTCGGACCAGACGGGGGTGACGAGCGCGACCGCCGAGGCGCCGACGAGAGCGCACAGTTCGGGCTGGCGCAGCGGGCCGACGTACTCGACGCCGTCGCCCAGGAGCGGCTCGACCTCGCGGGCGTAGTACTCCGCGTCGCCGATGCGCCCGGCGATCCGGATGCGTGCACCGGCCAGACGGGCGGCGCGGATCGCGAGGTGCGGGGCCTTCTCGGGGACGATGCGCCCGAACCAGACCCAGTGGTCGCCGCCCGTCCCTCGCTGCCACTGCGCGCTGTCGACCCCGTTGGGGAAGACGAACGCGTCGACGCCCTCGGCCGACCACGCGCGAGCCGTGTACTGGCTCACCGCGAGGAAGCGGTGCGGGGCGGACGACGGAAGAGCGCGCGCGGCATGCACCATGTCGGGGAGCGGCGGGGTGTGCAGGGTCGTCACGACCGGCACCCCGGTGTCTCTGCTCCAGAGGATCGGGTCGCCGTGGAGACTGTGGTTGTCGACCACGTCCACGCGATCGAGCGGATCGGTGAGCCGGGCGCGGACGCGGGCGAAGGCATCCGACATCCGCCGGTTGTGTCCCGTGGGATTCTCGGTGTCGGACGCGTCGCGCGCATGGTGCCACCGAGGGCTCGGCAGGTGCAGGTCGACGGAGGAGTCGAGGAAGTCCGAGCCCTCGGCAGCGCACAGGTCGACGTGGTGGCCGCGGCGCCGCAGCCATCGAACCCGGTTCCATACGACCGCCTCGAGGCCGCCGGCGTGCGGTTGACGGAGCGCATGCCGCTCCGGTGCCACGACGAGCACCCGCAGCCGCTGTCCGGCGCTCACGCCGACACCCCCGCGATCGCGTCGCGGTAGAGACGTGCGTGCGCGTCGCGGACCGCTCCTCGCTCTTCACTTCGCTCGGTCCGGCGGCTCACGAGACGGTCTGCGACGGGCGAGGACGGATGCCGGGCATCGCCCGCCCACGTCACGGCATCCGCCAGCGTGCGGGGGTCGTCGAGATCCACGACGTGGAATTCGGACGGATGCTGCGCCCGGATGTGTCCGACGTCGGTCCCCGCCACGCGCACGCCCAGGTCGTAGCAGAGCTCGACCCACCCGGAATGCGTTCCGTGGCGGTAGGGGAGGACGAACAGGTCCAGTCCGCCGAGCCAGGCCTCGACCTCGGCGTCGTCCAGGTACGGGGTGCGTCGCACTCGCACGGCGGTCTGCCCGGAGGCCGCGGCGAGCACCCGCTCGGCGACGCGCTCGTCGCGCACGCGCTCGTTCAGCAGCACCTCGACCTCGACCGGCCGACCGGCCCCGTCGCGCATCCGCACCGCGTCCACCGCCGCGCGCACCGCGCTCTCCGCGTCGATGTTCGGACGGAGATCGCGCAGATGGATGCCGACGCGCACCGCATCGTCCGCGAGGACCGGGTCGTCCTCGCGAACCGGTGCCGTATCCTCGCGAACCGGTGCCGCGGCCTCGTCGAGCAGCGTCGGGTGGGCGAGCACCAGGCTCGCGCGACCCCAGCGCCGCTCGATCTCGGCCGCGGCGGACGGCGTGAGCGTCACGAGTCGGTCGGCGAAGGGGACGATCACGTCGAGCAGTGCCCGGTACGGCTCCTGGTCGACGATCTGCGGGTTGTCGAGGTCGTGCACCGTGAACACCACGGGGCGCCCCGCCCGCCTGGCAGCATCCAGGCCCGCGCGCAGTTCGTCCGGCGAGAACGACTCCAGACCGAAGTGCACGTGCAGCAGGTCGTACTCGGCGGCGTTTTCGCTGAGCCACGGCGCGGTCAGGGCGACCGGCGGCCACCACTGCTCGGCCGGAGCTCCGGGGACCGGAGGGTCGGGCAGCAGCGCGACCCGATGCGGGTCGGTGATCGCGTGGATGTAGGGGTGGGAGGACGGAATGGAGGCGACCCGAATGGGCGCTGAGGTTGTACCGATGGGAGTCTTCCTTGCATGACTGAGCGCTCTGAATTCACAAATCGCAGGGGCGGAAGCGCCGAAATGCAACGGGGTTAAGGAGGGAAAGGGGGAGGTATACGTTCGAAGCATGAACCACCCTTCCCCTGACGTCACGACCATTGCGTCCGCCGGGTCGGCGGTGCTAGGGCGCCGCCGGCACTACGGGGAGTTCTACGGCCTCGCCCCGCTCCCCGAGGGTTTCGGCGTCGTGCTGGGCAACTGCCAGGCCGAATCGCTGCGGCTCGTGATGGACGCTCCCGAGCGACGGTTCATCCGCGTCCCCCCGGTGCACGAGATGACAGAAGAGGATGCGCGTCGTCTGCACGAGCTCGTCCCCGCCGCGCACACCGTGGTCACGCAGCCCGTGCGCGACGGCTACCACGACCTCCCGCTCGGCACGCGGCAGGTCGCCGCAGCGACGTCGGCGAGGGTGCTCACAGTGCCACCGGTCCGGTTCGCCGGTCTGCATCCGTTCCAGGCGGCGATCCGCGTCCCGGGTGTCGAGGAGGAGCCGCCCGTCGTGGCGTATCACGACATCCGAACCCTCGCGGCGGCCGGCGGCCTCTCGGTGTCGTCGTCGATCGCGCCGGAGGCTGTGCGCGCGATCGGCCGCTCCTCGGTCGAGGTCCTTCGCACCCGCGAGTCGAACGCGGGCGTGCGGGTGTCCGATCTGTTCGACGCGGTCACCGCCGATCACGCGCGCACCGTGAACCACCCGGGCAACGCCGTCTGGCTCCCGCTCGGAGCGCGGGTGCTCGACGCGCTGGGCGACACCGACGGGCCCGTCGACCCTGGTCGGCCGCTGCTCGACGCCGTGCGGGCTCCGCTCGCCCCCGAGGTCGTCGAGGCGTGGGACCTGCCCGACGAGCCGCGCGCGGAGTGGATCGTCGAGGGGGAGAAGGTCGGCGACGAGGAGGTGCGCGAGGCGCACACCGCCTGGTACGCCGCCCACCCCGAGTTCGTCGCGGCGGCGATCGAGCGCCTCGCTCCGCTGCTCGCGATCTGGCGCGCCGCGTGACCCGCGCGCCCCTGCTGCTCGTCCACCCGGGCGAGCACGGCGTCGCCGTCTACGCCCGCGACATGGCGTCTGCGATCAGCGGCCTCGCCGACGTGCAGACGGTCGATCCGGCCGACCTCGCGCACGTGCCCGACGGCACCGCCGTGCACGCGCACTTCACCGACCGGCTCTGGGGCGACACCCCCGAGGAGGCCTCGCGGACCTTCGTCGACCTCGCGACACGGCTGCGCCTGAGCGTCACCCTGCACGACGTGCCGCAGGAGTCCGACGGCGAGCAGAACCGTCCGCGACGTCGGGCCGCGTACGGGCTCGTCGCGGCCGCCGCCCACGCCGTCGTCGTGAACAGCGAGCACGAGCAGGCGCTGCTGCGCGAGGAGGACGTGTGGTCGGGACCGGCCGCGGCCATCCCGCTGCCGGTCGAGCTCGCGACGGATGCCGGACGGGCTGCTGCGGACGGATCGGTCGGCGTCCTCGGCTACTTCTACCCTGGCAAGGGGCACGACGAGGCGGCGGATGCGGCGGCAGCGGCCGGCATCCGCACGCTCACCGTGCTCGGGCGAGCCTCCGACGGACACGCCGGCGAGCTCGAGACGTTCGTCCGCCGTGCCGCCGACCTCGGCGTCGCGGTCGAGGTCACCGGGTGGCTCGACGACGACGAGATCGCGCGACGCGGACGCGCCGTGACGGTGCCGGTGATCGCGCACCGGCACATCTCGGCATCCGGTTCCCTGGCCTCGTGGATCGGCTGGGGCCGGCGTCCGGTCGCGGTGCGCAACCGCTACATCGACGAGATGGCGGCTCTGCGACCGGGGACGCTGACGACGGTCGACGAGACGCAGCTCTCCCGTGCGCTGGGTGCGGCGGCGGCCGACCCCGACACCACCTGGCACGGACTCGCACGCCTGCCGCACTCGCGGGCGGACGCCGCTGACGCCTACCTGCGCCTGTGGGACGGACAGGGCTCGTGACGACGCCGTGGGTCGTCGGCAACGCGTGGGATGCGGTCGACGGCGTCGTGCCGGACCCGCTGCCGCGCGTCTCGGTGATCGTCTCGCACTACGACCAGCCCGGCGAGCTCGCCCGCACCCTGCAGGCGCTCGCCGCGCAGGACTATCCGCGTGAGCTGCTCGAGATCGTCGTGGCCGACGACGGCTCACCCGGCGAGGTCGAGGTGCCGGAGGGTGTGGTCCTCGTGCGGCAGGAGGACCGCGGCTTCCGCCTCGCCGCCGTGCGCAATCTCGGCGTCCGCGCCAGCGGCGGGGAGGTGCTGTGCTTCCTCGACGCCGACACCTCGCCGGAGCCGGGGTATGTGCGCGCGCTCACGCGGCTGCCGGCTCTGCTGCCCGAGGCGGTCGTGGTCGGGCGTCGTCGTCACGCCGACTTCACGGGCATCGCCCCGGATGCGCCCGTCGTCGAGGCCGCCCTCGGCCGCGAGCTGGCGGAACCCGCCTGGTTGGCGGAGGAGTATGCGCGCAGCCGCGACCTGCTCGACGCCGACGATCGCTCGTACCGGTTCGTGATCGGCGCGGTCATGGGCTGCTCGCGGCGTCTGTTCGACGAGGTCGGCGGGTTCGACGAGACGTTCACGACGTACGGCGGCGAGGACTGGGAGTGGGCGCACCGCATGTGGCAGGCGGGCGCGGTGCTCGCTCATGTGCCGGATGCCGTGGCCTGGCACGACGGCCCGGAGTGGGCCGACCGCGATGGATCGGGGATGGACCGCGCCAACGCGCAGACCCTGCGGCTGCAGTCGTCGATCCCGGTGCCCGGCTCGTCGCCGCGCGCCCTGTGGTCGGGACCGGCGGACCTCGTCGTGCGGGTGCGGGGCGAGCACTCGGCGGCGGCCCTGTTCGTCGCCGCGGATTCGCTGTTCGCCGCGTTCCCTCGGGCGAGGCTGTTCGTGGACGAGGTGCCGGCCGAGCTGGCCGAGGATCCCCGCGTGGCCGTGTCGACGGGAGACGTCGACGCCCGCGTCGTCTGGGACATGCCTCGCCCGGTCGTGGTGCTGGAGGCCGCCTGGATCCAGGATGTCGTCCGACGCCTCGGCACGGGGCGCGTGGGATCGGCCGAGCTCGTCGCCGGGGACGGCTCGTCGCTCGGGTCGCTCCGCTCACGCCGCGCGACGCACCGCGCAGCGCGCTGGGGCACGGAGGACGGCTTCGAGAGCGTGCGGACGCCGGCCGACGGCATCCATGCGCTGCGATCCGACCCGCGGGTCGAGGCCTGGGTCGGCGGATGGGGCGGCGTCGAGTCCTTCTGCTGACGGTCTGTGGCCGGGGCAGTGAGGGCGCGTGCAAGAAGGATCAGAGTCTGTCGACCGCCGTCACGGTGACGACGGCCGCGCCCTCCTCGTCGGAGGCGGCGAGGTCGACGGTCGCCGAGATGCCCCAGTCGTGGTCGCCCGCCGGGTCGTCGATGATCTGACGCACGGTCCATTCGGTCGCGCCCTCGGTGAGGAGGAGCAGCTGAGAGCTGCGCGCGTTCGCGCCGGTGAGGATCTCGTCGTGATCGGCGAAGTACCCGTCGAGGGCGTCCGACCAGGCGTCGGCGCCGAACGACGGGTCGAGCTCGCCGAGTGCGATGACATCCTCGCGGGCCGCGAGCTGCACTCGACGGAACAGCTCGTTGCGCACCAGAATTCTGAAGGCGCGGACGTTCGCGGTCAGGCGCTTGGGCGCCGGCGGCACGATGGGCTCGTCGTCGTGGTCCTGTGGGACGCCGGCCACGAGCTCCTCCCACTCGTCCAACAGGCTCGAGTCGACCTGTCGTACGAGCTCGCCCAGCCACTCGATGAGGTCGCGCAGATCCTCGTCCTTCAGCTCCTCGGGGATGGTCTGCGACGCCGCACGATACGCGTCGGAGAGGTAACGAAGCACGACCCCCTCTGAGCGGGCGATCTTGTAGTGGGCGACGTATTCCCCGAACGACATGGCCCGCTCGTACATGTCGCGGACGACGGACTTCGGATGCAGTTCGAAGTCGCGGATCCACGGCTGCGCCGCGCTGTACGTCTCGAAGGCCGCCGTCAGGAGCTCGTCGAGCGGCTTCGGATACGTGACCTCTTCGAGCAGCTCCATGCGTTCGTCGTACTCGATGCCCTCGCGCTTCATCGCCGCAACGGCTTCGCCGCGCGCGAGGAACTCCTGCTGCCCGAGCACGGCGCGCGGGTCGTCGAGCGTGGCCTCGACGATCGAGATCATGTCGAGCGCGTAGGAGCCCGTGCCCGTGCCGGCGGACGGATCCGGGTCGAGCAGCTCGAATGCGGCGAGGGCGAAGGGTGACAGTGGCTGGTTCAGCGCGAAGTTCGGCTGCAGGTCGACCGTGAGGCGGATGGCGCCGTCGGGCGCGCGCTCCACGACACCCGATTCGAGCAGCGTGCGGAAGATCCCGATCGCCCGTCGGGCCAGCTCGCGCTGCCGCGCGCGCGGCTCGTGGTTGTCGTATACCAGCGCGCGCATATTCGCGAAGACGTCGCCGCCGCGGGCGATCACGTTGAGCATCATGGCGCTCGTGATCTGCATGTGCGAGGTCAGCGTCTCGGGCTCCGCGTCGATCAGCTTCCGGAACGAGGGCTCGCCCCACGACACGAACCCGTCCGGTGCCTTCTTGCGGATGATCTTCCGCTTCTTCTTCGGATCGTCGCCGGCCTTCTTGATCGCCGCGATGTTCTCGGTCTCGTGCTCGGGGGCCTGGGCCACGACCGTCCCCGCGGTGTCGTACCCCGCGCGTCCTGCCCGCCCCGCGATCTGGTGGAACTCCCGCGCGTTGAGCTGCCGCATCCTGGTGCCGTCGAACTTCGTCAGCGCCGTGAGCAGCACGGTGCGGATCGGCACGTTGATGCCGACGCCGAGTGTGTCGGTGCCGCAGATCACGCGCAGCAGGCCGCGCTGCGCGAGCTGCTCCACCAGGCGGCGGTACTTCGGCAGCATCCCCGCGTGGTGCACGCCGATGCCCGCCCGCAGGAAGCGCGAGAGCGTCTTGCCGAAGGCGGTGGTGAAACGGAACCCGCCGATCAGCGCCGCGATCTCGTCACGCTGCTCGCGCGTCGCGACCTTTGTGCTCGACAAGGCCTGCGCCCGCTCCATCGCCGCCGCCTGCGAGAAGTGCACGACGTAGATCGGCGCCTGCCCCGTGCTCAGCAGGTCGTCGATGGTCTCGTGGATCGGCGTCGTCTCATAGAAGAAGTGCAGGGGCACCGGGCGTTCGACGCCGGTGACGGATGCCGTCTCGCGGCCGGTCCGCCGGGTGAGGTCGGACGCGAGCTGCGTGACATCGCCGAGGGTCGCCGACATGAGGATGAACTGCGCCTGCGGCAGTTCGAGCAGCGGAACCTGCCACGCCCACCCGCGGTCGGGGTCGGCGTAGAAGTGGAACTCGTCCATCACGACCTGCTGCACTGCGGCATCCGGTCCCTGACGCAGTGCGAGGTTCGCGAGGATCTCGGCCGTGCAGCAGATGATCGGGGCGTCGGGGTTCACCGACGAGTCGCCCGTGATCATGCCGACGTTCGCGGCGCCGAACACATCGACGAGCGCGAAGAACTTCTCGCTCACGAGCGCCTTGATCGGCGCCGTGTAATACGAGCGCCGCCCGGTGACGAGGGCGGCGTAGTGGGCGCCGACCGCCACGAGCGACTTCCCCGTGCCGGTGGGCGTCGAGAGGATCAGGTTGTTGCCCGAGACGATCTCGATCAGCGCCTCGTCCTGCGCGGGGTAGAGGCTGATGCCGGTCGACTCGACCCAGTCGACGAACGCCGTGTAGACGGCATCCGCGTCGGATCCGTCAGCGAGGGTCGTCGGATCGAGGAGCATCCTCCGATCCTTTCATCCCCGGGTCTGCTTTCGAATCGCTTGACTTGCAGCTCCGACGCCCTAAGAGCTGCAAGTCAAGCGATTCGAAAGGGCGTGACCTCAGACCGCGGTCGCGGCGCGCAGCGCGATGCGGATCATGTCGCCGAACGTCTGCTCGCGCTCCTGTGCGGTGGTCTCCTCGCCGGTGACGATGTGATCGGAGACCGTGCAGATGGCCAGCGCGCGGCGCTCGTAGTAGGCGGCGAGCGTGTACAGGCCGGCGGCCTCCATCTCGACGCCGAGCACGCCGTGCTTCACGAACGGCTCGGTGAGCTCGGGGCGGGTGCTGTAGAACTGGTCGCTCGAGAAGAGCAGGCCGACGTGCACGGCGGAGTCGATCGGCTCAGACTCGCTCGCCTCGACGGCCGCGCGCAGCAGACCGAAGTCGGCGACGGGCGCGTAGCCGAGCCCGTGGAACCGCACGCGGTTGATGCCGGAGTCGGTGCACGCGCCGTTCGCGATGACGATGTCGCGAACCGCGAGCTTCTCGGTCAGGGCGCCGCACGAGCCGACGCGCACGATCGTCTCGACCCCGTAGGAGTCGAACAGCTCGTTCGCGTAGATCGCCATCGACGGCTGCCCCATGCCCGACCCCTGCACCGAGACGCGGTGCCCCTCCCAGGTGCCGGTGTATCCCAGCATCCCGCGGGTCTCGGAGTAGAGCTCGGCGTCTTCGAGGAACGTCTCGGCGATCCACTTCGCCCTGAGCGGGTCGCCGGGGAACAGGACGATGGGGGCGATCTGGCCGGGCTCTGCGGCGATGTGCGTGCTCATCACTCCAGCGTATTCACGCCGACCCACCCCTTTCCATGCCACCCACCCCTCTATGGACGCTCACGAAGGGGGTGGCTCGCGCAGAAGGGGGTGGCTCGGCGCGCGAGGGCGGGGCTGCGCGGCGAGGGCGGGGCGCGAGGGCGGGCAGGGCGGGCGGGGCGCGAGGGCGGGGCTGCGCGGCGGGATTGTCAAGACCCGTGCGGTGCGGGTGGCGCCCCCGTAGCCTCGCAACGACACGACCCGAGAGGACCGAACATGGGCACCGAGAACGACACCGACGGCATCGACACCGACCGCACGGACATCAGCTCCGAGCCGTCGCCCGGCGCGGAGGAGAACGACAACCTCGGCACCGAGGACAACAAGAGCGAGCCGCCGCGGGTGCTCCCGTCCGACGGCGACGACGACGGCCGGCACAGCAGCGACGTCGAGGCCGAGCGGGACTGATCCGTCCTCAGTCCTCGTCGACGAGTTCGCCGCGGATGCGTCGCAGGTCCTCCATCAGCGACCCGATGAGGATCCAGTGCGCAGACGACGGCGGGCGGATGACGAGGGGCGCCGTCAGTGCGGGGATCGTCGAGGTGAGGGCCTCGGGTTCCCGCGCGACGTCGGCGATCTGCACCGCGAGGCGCACGTCATGCCCCGCGCGCCGCAGCTGATCGGCGATCGCGACGACCGCGGGCTCCTCGCCGATCGAATCGTCGTAGTGATCGAAGTACGCGCGCGTCATGCCGATCGTCTGCGTGACGATCGGGGTGAGCTTGTCGAGCAGCGCCCGCATCTCGGCGAGGTCGGACCGGTGCGTCGAGCGGCGCGGGTTGAGCGTCAGCGACTCCTCGCCGGCCGCGATCGACGCCTCTGCCGCGTCGCGCATCGGGCGCAGCAGCCGCACCTCGAGCATGAGCTCCTGCAGCTGTGCGGGTGACTGCGGCTCGGGGAGGGCATCGGCGAGACGGTCGAGACTCGCGGCGAGTTCGCCGCCGAGCAGTCCGAGGTCGCGCTTCGCGGGTGCGACCATCACCGGCGGCACGATGAGCGCGTTCACGACGATGCCGATGACGACGCCGATGAGGGTCTCGAAGATCCGCGCGAGCGCGTAGTCGGGGGTCGACCCGAGCGCCAGCACGAGCATCGCCGAGATCGCGACCTGGTTGCCGGTGCCCGGTGTGGCGCGCAGCGCCCACGCGATGAGCATGGCGACGACGATGGCGAGCAGCACGATCCAGCTGGGCGAGCCGAGCAGCAGGCCGAGGGCGAC
Organism: Microbacterium sp. LWO14-1.2; assembly: GCF_038397715.1. Classification (NCBI taxonomy): domain Bacteria; kingdom Bacillati; phylum Actinomycetota; class Actinomycetes; order Micrococcales; family Microbacteriaceae; genus Microbacterium; species Microbacterium sp. LWO14-1.2. The sequence goes on along the minus strand of NZ_CP151633.1, from coordinate 1,565,385 downwards.
GGCGATCACGACGCCGACGATCACGCCGATGCTGCGCTCGAGCGCCTTCGACAGCGACTGGTTGATGCTCGGCTGCACGACGAGCAGTGCAGCGATCGCGGCGAACACGGGCAGCTGCCCCGGCACGACCCATCCCGCGAGCAGCCAGGCCGCGATCGTCGCGGCGGCGGACTTGACCACCTGCAGCAACGGGGAGCGCTTCGAGGCGCGGATCGCGGCGGGGATGCGCATTCCTCCACGCTACTCGCGGCAGCCTCGGCATCCGTCCCCCTTGCGCTCTCGCCCCGCACCCTGTCAACCCCTTCGCATCCGAGCGCCGAAGGGCGTCGAATAGAGCAACGAACACAAGTCGAATCAGTGAGGAGCATCACATGGCGCAGATCATCGAGACCATCGACGTTCACGTCCCCGTCGACGTCGCCTACAACCAGTGGACCCAGTTCGAGAGCTTCCCGGAGTTCCTCGACGAGGTCGAGTCGATCGTGCAGATCGACGACACGCACAACCGCTGGAAGGTGAACGTGGGCGGCGCGACGCGCGAGTTCGACGCCGAGATCACCGAGCAGCACCCCGACGAGCGCGTCGCGTGGAAGAGCACGGGCGGCGACACCGAGCACGCCGGCGTCGTGACGTTCCACAAGCTCGAGGACCTGACGACCCGCGTCACCGTGCAGATCGACTGGGAGCCGGAGGGCCTTCTCGAGAAGGTCGGATCGCTCGTCGGCGCCGGATCGCACGCCGTGAAGAAGGACCTCAAGAACTTCAAGGAGTTCATCGAGAAGCGCGGGGCCGAGACCGGCTCCTGGCGCGGCGACGTGGACGCCTGACACCCGCATCACCCGGCGAGGCCCGGACGGCAGCAGTCGCTGTCTCCGGGCCTCGTCGCGTGCGGGCGCTCGCGGCCTCTGCGGCCTCCGCCGACGCCTAGGTGTTCTTCTCCGGCAGGTTGTGAACGCGGGCTGAGGGTGTGAGTCCGCCGATTCCGCTGTGGGGTCGGTGGTGATTGTAGTGATGAAGCCACTCGGGATAGGCGGCTTCGCGTTCGGTCTCGGATGTGTAGGGGCGGGCGTAGGCCCATTCGGCGGCGAGGGTGCGGTTGAAGCGTTCGACCTTGCCGTTCGATTGGGGGCGGAACGGTCGAGTGCGTCGATGCTTGACGCCGTCTCCGAGTGCTGTGGCGAAGGCTCGTGAGCGATAGCAGGCGCCGTTGTCCGTCATCACCGCAGCGACCGTGATGTCGTGTTCAGCGAAGAAGCTGCGGGCTCGACTCCAGAACGCGGCGGCTGTGTCGCCGCGTTCGTCGCCCAGCCGTTCGGAGTAGGCCAGTCGGCTGTGGTCGTCGACCGCGTGATGCAGGAACACGTATCCGCGCGACGGTGACGCGCCTCGACGGGCAGCGCGATCACGGACGACGCCGGCTCGGCGGTCTTGCTGGGACCCTCGACCATAAGCACGCCAGCCGCCACCGTCAGGGATCCTGCTGAGCTTCTTGATATCGACGTGAACCAGCTCGCCCGGGACGCTCATCTCGTAACGAAGCGCCTTCGGTCTGCGAACGGGCAGGCCGGTGGCTTGATCCAGGTGCTGCAGCAACGGCATCCGATAGCGGGTCAGTACCCGGCCGACCGTCGAGCGCGGAACCCCCAGATGCCAAGCGATCCGGTGCGGACCCCATCGTCTCGTGAATCGCAGCGCGATGATGCGACGCTCCAATCGCAGCGCCACCCGGTTCGGTGACGAAGCCGGCCGTGAGCTGCGATCCGTCAATGGCAACCCGGCCCGATAACGGCGCGACCACCGCGACGCCGTCGCGGGCGAGCATTGGAACCGTTGCGCGGCGACGCGGACCGACCAACCATGATCAACAATCGACGACGCGAGACGACGACGCCCTTCAGGCGTCAAGGGAGCATTAGCGTGAGTCACGAAGACCTCCGGTGAACGAAGTGAGGGTGGTACCCACATCGTCCCGGAGGTCTTCGCTACATCAAACGATCACAACGTCCCGGAGAAGAACACCTAGGGATCGGATGCCGCGAAGATAGGGCATCCTCCCGATGTCGAGGGGGCGCCTCAGAGCGGAGTGTAGGGACATCCCGACAGAGGAGATGTCATGTACGAGCACCCGTACCTCAGCTACCAGGTCACCGAGTTCGACCGGCAGGAGCTGGAGCGCGCCGCCGAGCGTCGCCGCTTCCTCGGCGAGCACGCCGACCAGATCGTCCCCCGGCCGGCGGGACCGCTGCGCCGGTGGGCGGGGCGGATGCTGCGCGGCTCCGCCGCATCGCGCGAGGGCGCGAAGGATGCCGTCGCCGGCCGTCGCGCGACGCCCTGCGAACCCGCACCGGCCCGGTGACGCCGACCGATCCTCCGCCGAGGGCGGAGGCCGTGCCGGATGTCGGAGGGGAGTGGCACGATGAGTGCATGTCCCCGTCCGCCCCGAGCACCGCGATGGTCGGCCGCGAGGCCGAGACGCGGGTCGTGCGCGCGGTCTTCGAGCGGTCGCTGGAGGGCACGCCGGTCGCCCTGCTCGTCGAGGGGGAGGCGGGCATCGGCAAGTCGCGGCTGCTGCGCGAGTTCGCCGCCGAAGTCGCGAACCGCGCCGACGTGCACGTCGGATGGTGTCTCGATCTCGGGGCGTCGCGCACGCCGTTCGGGCCGCTCGTCGGCATCCTGCGCTCGATCGTGTCGCAGCTGGGTGCCGAGAGCGTGCGCGCGCAGCTGGGCGTCGGCGCCGAGGCGCTCGGGATGCTGCTGCCCGAGCTCAATCCCACCGAGCGCAGTCAGACGAGTCCTGATCGGGTGCGCGATGCGATCGCCGCGCTCATCGAGGTCGCCGCCGAACGCAACCCGCAGGTGCTGATCGTCGAAGACCTGCACTGGGCCGACGACTCGACGCTCGCGATCCTCGCCTTCCTCATGCGCTCCCTGACCCGGGGGCGCATCATGCTGCTCCTCTCGTGCCGCAGCGACGACGTGCGCCGGGGTGACGCGGTGAGCTCGTTCATCGGCGAGTCCACGCGCGCGCGTCTGCTCGACCGCGTGCAGGTCGACCGCCTCGACGCCGATGCGGTGCGCGAGCTCGCCGAGGCGATCATCGGTCAGCCGCTCAGCGACACCGCGCTCGAGCGCATCCGGTCGCGCGCCGAGGGAGTGCCGTTCTTCATCGAGGAGATCGCGGGATGCTCGGCCGGTCCGCTCCCCGGCACACTGCGCGACCTGCTGCTCGCCCGGTTCGACCGTCTCGGCGACGACGCACGCCGCGTGGTGCAGGTCGCCTCGGGTGCCGATCGTGCGCTGACCCATCCGACGATCTCCGCGCTCGCCGGGCTCGCCGACGGGAGGCTCGACGAGGCGATCCGTGAGGCGACGCAGAGCGGCATCCTGATCGTGGTCGACGACGAGTACCGCTTCCGCCATGCGCTGCTGCGCGAGGCCGTGCACGACGACCTGCTCCCGGGCGAGCGCGCCCGGCTGCATCGTTCGTACGCCGAGCTCATGGAGCAGCAGGGCGCCGGCGCGGCGAGCGGCGAGCCGGCTGCCCTCGCATACCACTGGCAGCTCGCGCAGGACCCCCGCCGGGCCCTGGCGGCGGCCATGACGGCGATGAGCGATGCCAAGGCACGGTTCGCGTTCGCGAGTGCCGCGCGGTTCGGTGAGCTCGTGCTCGACCTGTGGGCCCAGGTGCCCGACGCCGAGATCGTCGTCGATGTCCCGCGCCTGGAGTTCCTGCGCTCGCTGGGCTCGGTGCTGCGCAACGCCGGCGATGGGGAGAGAGCGCTCGCCGTGGTGAATCTCGCGCTGTCCGAGGTCGACCCCGCGGCCGTCGACCCGCGCACCCACGCGCGCCTGCTGCGCGACAAGGCGTACTACACGATGAACCTCGGGCGGAACGGCTCGGTGCCGCTGCTGCAGGACTCGCTCTCCGTGCTCGACGGTCGCGTCGACGACGATCGGCTGCATGCCTCGATCCTCAATCAGCTCGGCAGCCGGTACATGGTCGCGGGGCGCCTCGCCGACGCGATCGACATCGCGACGGAGGCGGAGCGCCGCGGCGACGCGGCGGGCTCGGACGAGGAGACGTCGATCGCGGCGAACATCCGCGCGGCCTCGCTCGCGCATCTGGGCAGCGTCGCCGACGCGCACGAGCAGTACGCGCTCGCGCTCGCCCGCGCGAACACGACCAACGCGGAGCTGCGCTACCGCGTCAACTACTCCGACCTGCTCGGTCTGCTCGGGCGTTATCGCGACGCGGTCCGTGTGGCCGAGGAGGGGATGGAGCGAGCCCGCGAGTACGGCGTCGAGCGCACCACCGGCGCGATCATGACGCAGAACATGGCGGTGCCTCTGCTCGAGATGGGCGAGATCGAGCGCGTCGAGGGGATGCTGGCGCGCGAGCTCGCACAGGCCACTCTGCGCATCTTCCACGCCTACTCGACCATGACGCGTGTGCGTGTGCTGTCGTGGCGCGGTCGCCACGTCGAGGCCGCCGAGATCGTGCGCGAGTGGCACCCGGTGTTCGCCGAGGCCGGCGTCGACGAACGGCAGATCTGGTACGACGAGATCATGATGCGCCTCTCGGTCGCCGAGAGCGGAGGAGACCTGCGGGCCGCGCTCGACGAGGTCCGTGCCATGCTCCGCGACGACGGCCCGAGGCTGCTGCACGAACGTCGCCTGATGCTCGAAGCGGGGTGGCTCATCGCCGAGCTCCGGGCGACCGGCGAGGCGGTCGACGACGCGGTGTCCGAGGTGCGCGAGGCCTGGCTCAGCCAGCCCGAGCAGCTCCTCGACGACGCGTGGTGGAGGATCCTCTCGGCGTTCCTCGACCCCTCGATCCCCGCGCTGCGGTCTGCTGTCGACCTCGCCGACGGCGACGATGTGCCGGTCACGTTCCGCGTCATGGCCCGTCTCGTACTCGCGCGGATGCTGGTCGACACCGCAGAACGGCCGGCCGCCGCATCCGTCCTCGACGAGGCGCGACGCACGGCCGAGACCCTCGGACACGTGCCCCTCGGGCGGGCGGTCGCCGAGTTCGCGCACGCCGCCGGGCTCCGCGCGGCCGATTCCCGGCATGCGGGAGGCGTCGGGTCGGGCGACGCCGAGCCGCTCACCGCGCGCGAGCTCCAGGTGCTCGAACTCATCGCCGAGGGGCTCAGCAACCGTCAGATCGCCGAGCGCCTCTTCATCAGCGTGAAGACGGTGAGCGTCCACGTGTCGGCGGTGCTCCGCAAGCTCGGGGTGGCGAGTCGGACGGAGGTGGCCGTCCTCCACCGCGAGAACACCCCGACCGTTCGTCAGCCCGCCGTGATACGTTGACGGAGTGTGCGCGCCGGATGATCTGGCGCGGCACAGGTCGCTTCAGCGGCCGTATCAACAGAAAGTAGAAAACACATGGCCACTGGCACTGTGAAATGGTTCAACGCGGAGAAGGGCTTCGGCTTCATCGCTCCTGATGACGGTTCGGAAGACCTCTTCGCTCACTACTCGGCTATCGCCGGCTCCGGTTTCAAGGAGCTCCGCGAGAACCAGAAGGTCGAATTCGACGCTGAGCGTGGCCCCAAGGGCATGCAGGCGGCGAACATCCGCGCTCTCTGAGCACGCGCTGACTTCCTGAAGCCGGTCGGATCCCTCACGGATCCGGCCGGCTTTCTGCATCCCTCCCCCCGCATCCCACCCCCGCATCCCACCCTGCATCGCGCACCACGCCCCGCACCCGGTCCGGCACCCCGAGATGAGGGTCGCCTTACTTTCTGTTAGATTAGGCCAGGCTTACCAAAGCCCTGGCGCCCCTCCGTGCGCCGTACCCTCCATCTCCAACCGAAGGGAACGCCTGTGCGCACCTCCCGTCTCCTCGCCGCCGGTGTCGCCGCGGCGCTCGCCGTGGGCCTCGCCGCCTGCTCGACCCCGTCCGGCGGCGACTCCGACTCCGCCGGGAGCAACCCGGCCGACGACTCGGCCTTCCCGGTCACGATCGAGCACGTCTACGGCGAGACCACGATCACCGAGAAGCCCGAGCGCGTCGCGACGGTGGCGTGGGCCAACCACGAGGTGCCGCTCGCGCTGGGCATCGTGCCGGTCGGCATGAGCAAGGCGACGTGGGGCGACGACGACGACAACGGCATCCTGCCCTGGGTTGAGGAGAAGCTCGACGAGCTCGGCGGCGAGACCCCGGTGCTGTTCGACGAGTCCGACGGCATCGACTTCGAGGCCGTCGCCGACACGCAGCCCGACGTGATCCTCGCGTCGTACTCCGCGATCACCAAGGAGGAGTACGACACCCTCTCCAAGATCGCCCCGGTCGTCGCGTACCCCGACATCCCCTGGGGCACCACCGTCGACGAGATGATCGAGATGAACTCGAAGGCCCTCGGGCTCGAGGACGAGGGCGACGCCCTCGTCGAGAAGCTGCACTCCGACGCCGAGGCCGCGCTCGACGCGCAGGGCGACCTCAAGGACAAGAAGGCGATGTTCTTCTTCGTCGACCCGACCGACCTCAGCCAGATCGGGTACTACACGCCGATCGACCCCCGCGTCGGCTACCTGAACGAGCTCGGAATGCCGCTCTCCTCGCTGCTCGAGGCGGATGCCGACACCGACCAGTTCTACCTGCAGGTCAGCGCGGAGGACGCGGCGAAGTTCGACGATGTCGACCTCATCATCACGTACGGCGACGACTCGACGCTCGCCCTCCTGCAGGCCGACCCGCTCCTGTCGAAGATCCCCGCTATCGCCGAGGGCCGCGTCGCCGTGCTGCCCGACTCCACCCCGCTCGCGGCATCGGCCAACCCGACGCCGCTCTCCATCCCGTGGGGCATCGACGCCTACTTCGAGGCCCTGGCTGCGCCGCTCGCGCAGTGATCGTCCGCGCCATCCCGCTCTGATCCCGTGACCGCTGTCGCCGCTCCCGCGCCGGGCATCGCAGACCTGCGACGCCCGGCGTGGGTGCGTACCCTCTGGCTGCTGGCCGGCGTGGGCGTGCTGCTCGTGCTGTGCGCGCTGTCGGTCAGTTTCGGGGTGCGGGCAGTCACGCTCGACGACATCGGGGCGGCGCTCTCGGGGCACGCCGACACGATCGCCGAGGCGGCTGTCGTCAAGCGCATCCCGCGCACGGTCCTCGCGCTCCTCGTCGGAGCGGCTCTCGCACTGTCGGGCGCGACCATGCAGGCGGTGACCCGCAATCCGGTCGCCGACCCGGGCATCCTCGGGGTGTCGAACGGCGCGTCCTTCGCCGTGGTGCTGGGGCTCGCGTTCCTCGGACTCACGAATCCGTACGGACAGATGGCCCTCGCCATCACGGGTGCGGCGCTCGCGGCCGCGTTCGTGTACACCGTCGGCTCGCTCGGCCGTGGCGGGGCGACCCCGCTCAAGCTCGCCCTCGCGGGTGCGGCGACCTCGGCCGCCTTCGCCTCCCTCATCAGCGCCGTCATGCTGCCGCGCGTCGACCTGCTGCAGGCCTTCCAGGCGTGGCAGATCGGCGGGGTCGGCGGTGCGGAGTGGCCGCGCATCGCGCTGACCGCGCCTGTTCTCGCGCTCGGCGCCCTCATCTGCCTGGCGAGCGCGCGGGGCATGAACTCGCTCGCGCTCGGCGACGACATGGCCAAGGGGCTCGGCGAGCACGTGTTCCGCACCCGGCTCGTGTCGGCGCTCGGTGCCGTGATCCTCGCCGGTGCGGCCACGGCGATCGCCGGTCCGATCGGGTTCATCGGCCTCGTCATCCCGCACGTGTGCCGGATGCTGATCGGCACCGACCACCGCTGGCTGCTGCCGTTCTCGGCGACCGCGGGTGCAGCGCTGCTGCTCGCGAGCGACATCGTCGGCCGGGTCATCTCGCCGTCGTCGGAGGAGATCCAGGTGGGCATCATCACCGCGGTCATCGGAGCGCCGTTCTTCATCTGGATCGTGCGCCGGCAGAAGGTGCGGGAGCTGTGAGCACCATGGATCGCACCGCGCCGGCCCAGACCGTCGCCCACGACCGCATCGCCGCGATCGTCACCGGACGCCGGGCCCGCCACCGTCGCCATGCGGTCGCCACGATCGTGCTCGGCGTGCTGCTGCTCGTGCTGTTCACGGTCGCGCTCATGGTGGGCAACACGTTCTACCCGCTCGACGCTGTCGTACGGGTCATCCTGGGCGAGACCGTGCCCGGGGCCTCGTTCACGGTCGGGGAGCTGCGGCTGCCTCGCGCCGTGCTGGCGATCCTCGCGGGCATCGCGTTCGGCATGGCCGGGGTCTCGTTCCAGACGCTGCTGCGCAACCCGCTCGCCTCGCCCGACATCATCGGCATCTCGAACGGCGCGGGCGCCGCCGCGGTGATCGGCATCATCGTGCTGGGCCTCGACGGACCGCTCGTCTCGCTCCTGGCCCTCGGCGGCGCGCTGGTCACCGCCGCAGCCATCTACCTGCTGTCGATCCGCGGCGGCTTCGCGGGCACCCGGCTGATCCTCATCGGCATCGGCGTCTCGCTGATGCTGCAGAGCGTGATCTCGTACGTGCTGTCGCGGGCCGCGTCGTGGGACATCCAGACCGCGATGCAGTGGCTCACCGGCAGCCTGAACAGCGCCTCCTGGGAGCGCGTCGCCCCGCTCGCCATCGCGGCGCTCGTGATCGTGCCGCTGCTGCTCGCGCAGGGCCGGGCGCTCGGCGCGATGCAGCTCGGCGACGACTCGGCATCCGGGCTCGGGGTGCGGGTGAACACGACGCGCGTGCTCTGCATCCTCGGCGCCGTGGCGCTGCTCGCGTTCGCCACCGCCGCCACCGGGCCGATCGCGTTCGTCGCGTTCATGGCCGGTCCGATCGCCGCGCGCATCACGGGACCCGGCGCGAACCTGCTGCTGCCGAGCGCGTTCGTCGGCGCCGCGCTCGTTCTCGGCAGCGACCTGCTCGGCCAGTTCGCCTTCGGTGAGCGCTACCCGGTCGGCGTCATCACCGGTGTGCTCGGCGCCCCCTACCTCATCTATCTGCTCGTCCGCACCAATCGCTCGGGAGGCTCTCTGTGACCGAGGCGCATACCCTGACGGCGGAGTCCGTCACCCTCGCCTACGGCGACCGCACGGTCATCGACGGCCTCGATCTGCAGATCGCGCCGGGCAGGATCACCACGATCGTCGGGGCGAACGGATGCGGCAAGTCGACGCTGCTCCGCTCGCTCGCGCGCCTGCTCTCACCCTCGGCGGGGCAGATCGTGCTCGACGGCACCTCGGTGCACACGCGCCCCACGAAGGAGGTCGCGCGCATCCTCGGACTGCTGCCGCAGTCGCCGGTGGCGCCGGAGGGCATCGCGGTGGCCGACCTGGTGGGCCGGGGCCGGCACCCGCACCAGAAGATGCTGTCGCGCTGGAGCACCCACGACTACGAGGTCGTCGCCGACGCGCTCGCCGTCACCGGAACCACCGACCTCGCCGATCGCAGTGTCGACGAGCTGTCCGGCGGGCAGCGTCAGCGGGTATGGATCGCGATGGCGCTCGCGCAGGAGACCGACATCCTGCTGCTCGACGAGCCGACCACGTTCCTCGACGTCGCGCACCAGGTCGAGGTGCTCGACCTGCTCACGGACCTCAGCGTCTCGCGCGGCACGACCATCGTGATGGTGCTGCACGATCTGAACCTCGCCGCCCGCTACTCCGACGAGCTCGTCGCGATGAAGGACGGACGCGTGCACGTCACCGGCACGCCGCAGGAGGTCGTGACGGCAGAGCACGTCGAAGAGGTCTTCGGCCTCGCGAATCAGATCACCACCGACCCGGTTTCCGGAAAGCCGATGGTCACACCGATCGGGAGGCACCATGTCCGCTGAGACCACCACCGAGCGTCCCACCTATGTGCTGGCGCGTGCCGAGGTGCGCGCGGTCGACCGCGTCTCGCCGAACTTCGTGCGGGTCACGTTCGGCGGCGACGAGCTGTTCGAGTTCGGAACGCCCGGCGACGTGTTCGACTCCCGCATCAAGCTCGTCTTCCCGCCGGCGTCCGGCGTGCTGCCGGCCCTCGATCGCGAGACCGACAACTGGTGGGCCTCGTACCTCGCGGTGCCCGAGGACGAGCGCGGCTCGATGCGCACGTACTCGGTGCGCGAGCTGCGCGTGACGGATGCCGGCACCGAGGTCGACGTCGACTTCGTGCTGCACCTCGCACCCGGCCTCTCGGGACCCGCGTCGCGCTGGGCCGACGCCGCTGCCGTCGGACAGGAGCTGTACGTGGTCGGGCCGCGCCGCGGCCTGCCGTCCTCCGCGCACGGGGGAGCGGAGTTCGAACCGGGTACCGCGGCATCCGTCGTGCTGGCCGGCGACGAGACCGCCGCGCCCGCGATCGCCCGCATCCTGGAAGACGCTCCGCGCGATCTGCGCGGCTGCGCGTTTATCGAGGTGCCGTCGGCCGACGACGTGCTCTCGATCGCCGCTCCCGCGGGCGTCGAGGTGCGGTGGCTGCCCCGTGCGGACGAGCAGGCCCATGGACTGCAGCTGATCCCTGCGGTGCTCGAGTACCTCGGCGACGCGGATGCCGCAGACGACGTCGACGTGACCGACATCGAGTCCGAGGACCTGCTCTGGGAGACCCCCGACTACTCCGGGCTCGGCGAGGACATCGCGGTGGCGGATGCCCCGGCGGAGCGCTACTTCTGGATCGCCGGCGAGAGCGGGGTCGTCACCACCCTGCGCCGTCACCTCGTGAAGGATCTCGGCATCGATCGCGGGCAGGTGGCCTTCATGGGCTACTGGCGTCGGGGTGTCGCGATGCGCGGCTGATTTCGCGGAATTCCGCCATACGCTCACCGTTTCGCCGGGGTTGAGCAACCCATATCGATATTCCGTCCGATGGACCGTCGGCCTCTGTCAGCATGGCCGAGTCAGATCGTCGGGGGGAACCGTCATGCGCACGAACCAGCTCATCCATTCCGCGGCCATCGTGCTGCTCGGCGTGCTGGGGGTGGGTGTGCTGGCGGGCGTCGAGCTCGTGACCGCGCCGGCCGCGAGCGCGACCGAGCAGAACCCGCGTCTGGGCTCCATCGGCGACCGCGTGTGGCGCGACGAGGATCGCGACGGCATCCAGGATCCCGACGAATCCAGCGCCGCCGACGTCACGGTCGTGCTCTACGGCGCGGACGGTGCGGAGATCGAGCGGACCGAGACCGACCGCAGCGGAGAGTACTCGTTCCGGAACCTGCCGCTGGGCTCGTACACCGTGGGCTTCGAGCGCCTTCGGCCGAACGTCGTGCTCACCGTGCGCGACGCGGGCGGCGACGACGCCGTCGATTCCGACGCCGACCCCGCGACTGGCCGCACCGGCGTGATCATCCTGTCGGCGGGCAGACCCGACGTCACCGACGTGGATGCCGGTCTGGCCACCCGACTCGGATCCATCGGCGATCGGGTGTGGGATGACCGCGACCGTGACGGTGTGCAGGATCCGGACGAGCCAGGGCTTCCGGGCGTCACGGTCGTGCTGTTCCTCGAGGACGGCACCGAGGTGGAGCGCGCCGCGACGAACGCGGCCGGCCGATACTCGTTCACGGAGCTGACGCTCGACCTGTACACGGTCGGCTTCACGGGCCTGCCCGAGGGTGCCGTGCTCACGACCGCGAACGCGGGCGACGACGACGGCGCGGACTCCGATGCCGACCCCGCCACGGGGCGCACCGGCGGTGTGCCGCTCACGACCGCGACGCCCGACGTGACGGATGTGGATGCCGGAGTCGTCATGGCACGCAGTGCGGGCTCGATCGGTTCTCGCGTCTGGCGCGATCGCGACCGTGACGGAGTGCGTGACGCGGACGAGCCTGGAGTGGCCGGTGTCACGGTGGTGCTGTTGCGCGAGGACGGCGCGGAGGCGGCGCGGACGACGACGGACGACTCCGGCGCCTACTCCTTCACGCAGGTCCCGTTCGGGCGGTACACGGTGGTCTTCCAGGGGCTGGCGCGCGGCGACGGGTTCGCGCCGCGCGACGCCGGTGACGACGCCGCGGACTCCGACCCCGACCCGCTCACCGGACGCACGGGCGTGATCGCGGTGACCGCGGCGGCTCCCGATGTGACCGGCACTGACGCGGGCATCGTGGCGCTGCCGCCGAGTGCACTGCCGCCTGCCGCGCCGCCCGCTGGTCCGCCCGCGACTGCGCCTGGTTCGGCTGGGGTGGCGGGAGCAGTGGCGCCGTCCGCCGCCGGCCGGCTGCCCGACACGGGCCCCGACACGGTGTCGATCGTGCTCCTGACAGTCCTCGGCGGGGTGCTCACGACTGTCGGCCTGCTCGCTCTCCGCCGCCGTGCTCCTCTTCCCGCCGCCGGTCGGGACGAAACGCGCTGACCGGACGGATCCTTCTCCGGGTCGTTGAGCGAGCGGGTCCTGCGGGTCGTTGAGCGAGCGAGTCCTTCTCCGGCTCGTTGAGCGAGCGGATCCTTCTGCGGGTCGTTGAGCGAGCGAAGCGAGACGAAACGCGGTGACCGTCGTGTGACGCTCGCCGCGTTTCGTCTCGCTCGCTGCTCCGCTCCGGGGGTTACTTCGCGAGGAAGCCCTTCAGGGCTGCGTTGACCTCGTCGGCGTGGGTCCAGAGGAGGCCGTGCGGGGCGCCCTCGACCTCGACGTACTCGGCCTCCGGCACCGCCTGGTGGAACCGACGTGCGGTGGCGTCGATGGGGAGGATGTTGTCCTTCGTGCCGTGCAGGATCAGGGTGGGCTTTCCGGCGGCGCGCACCGCCTCGACGTCGCCGCGGAAGTCCTCGATCCACGACGGCACCACGGCGTAGGCGGCGACGGGGGCGCTGCCGACCGCGACGTTCCAGCTGCCGGTGACGGCTTCCTGGCTGATACGCGAGCCGAGGTTCTCGTCGAGGTTGTAGAAGTCGTTGTAGAACTGGGTGAACCACGCGAAGCGGTCGCCCTTGGCGGCGGCGGCGATCCCGTCGAACACGTCCTGCGGCACGCCCTCGGGGTTGTCGTCGCGCTGCACGAGGAACGGCTCGAGCGAGGCGAGGAAGGCGAGCTTGGCGACGCGATCGTGGCCGTACTTCGCGACGTAGCGGGCGAGCTCGCCGGTGCCCATCGAGAAGCCGACGAGCACGACGTCGCGCAGGTCGAGCGTCTCGAGCACGGTGTTCAGATCTGCGGCGAAGGTGTCGTAGTCGTAGCCGGAGCCGACCTTCGACGACTGGCCGAACCCGCGGCGGTCATACGTGATGACGCGGTAGCCCTGGTCGAGCAGTTCGCGGGTCTGGCGCTCCCAGCTGTGGCCGTCGAGCGGGTACCCGTGGATCAGGACGACGGGCTGACCCGAACCCTGGTCCTCGTAGTAGAGCTCGACGGGGGTGCTGTTCTCGTTTCCTACGGTGATGTAACCCATGATCCTGATCCTTTCGGTTCCGGTGAGAACGATCGTTCTCGCTCGATAGGACCAACATAGAGAACGTTCGTTCTCGTGTCAAGTAAACTCTTGGGTATGACCGAAGAAGAGGCTCGCGAACGCATCCTCTCCGCCGCGGAGGAGCTGTACTACCGCAAGGGATACGCGGCCGTGGGCATGGACGAGCTCCGTGCCGCGTCCGGCGTGTCGCTGCGCCGGCTCTATGCGCTCTTCCCCGCGAAGGCCGACATCGTCACGGCTGTGCTCGACCGCAAGCACGGGGAGTGGGAGTCGGGACTGACCGGGGCGGTGACGGATGCCGGAGACGATCCGCGCGATCGCCTGCTCGCCGTCTACGGGTACCTCGAGGACTGGTTCTGCACCGACAGCTTCCGCGGATGCGCGTTCATCAACGCGTTCGGCGAGCTGGGTGGCACGAACCCCGAGGTCGCGGCGCTCGTGCGCGACCATAAGGCCTCGTTCCAGCAGTACATGGCGGGCCTCGTCACAGACGCCGGCGCCCCGGCATCCCTCGCAGCGCAGCTGTCGATCCTGGCGGAGGGCGCCCAGAGCACGGCCGCGATCTCGGGCGACTCGTCCGTGGCGGCCCAGGCGCGAGGCGCGGCAGAGGTGCTGATCGACGCAGCCGTCCGCTGACCTCTCTCGCCGTCACGCTCACGCGTACCGAAGGAGATCTCGCGTAGCGAAGGACGGATGCCGCGCATGAGTCCTTCGCAACGTGTGATCTCCTTCGCACCGAACAACCCCGCACTCGCCGTATTTAGCTAGCCAGGCTAGACGTTAGCCAAGCGAGAGTCAAGGGTCTGGGCGGCTCGGGGCCGGGCGCGTAGCGTGCGGGGCATGGAATCCCGGACGAACGACATCCTCCGCCAGGCCGCGATCATCGCTGCGGCGACCTTCATGCTGATCGCCGCCGCCGTCGGATCCGGTGCGTTCGGCGGCACGTCGGTCGACGAGCTGCAGGACGGCGCGCTGTCGGCATCCGGCTCGTACCTCGCGCCCGCCGGACCCGCGTTCTCGATCTGGTCCCTCATCTATCTCGGTCTGATCGCGTACGCGGTGTGGCAGGCGCTCCCCGCGCAGCGGACCGACGAGCGTCAGCGCACGGTCGGCTGGTGGATCGCCGCGACCATGGTGCTCAACGGCCTCTGGCTCGTGACGGCGCAGTTCCTCACGCTTCCGCTCACCGTCATCGTGATCGCCCTACTGCTCGCCGCTCTCGCCCGCGTCATGGTGCTGCTGAATCGGCGCAGCGCACGCACGATCCCCGAACGGATCGTGGTCGACGGAGCCAACGGCCTGCACTTCGGGTGGGTCACGATCGCGACCGTCGCCAACACCGCGGCCTGGTTCACGCAGATCGCCCCGGCCGACTGGGCTGAGCAGGCGGAGGTCTGGGCCGTCGCCGTGCTGGCCGTCGTCCTCGTCATCGGCGTCGCGAGCGCGCTCGTGCTGAAGCGCATCGCCCCGGCGCTGGCCACCGCCTGGGGGCTCTCGTGGCTCGCGGTCGGACGCCTCACCGGCGAGCCCGACAGCACCGTCACCGCCGTCGCGGGGATCGTGGTCGCGGTGGCGCTCGTCGTCGCGGGCGTGGTCGGGGTCCTGCGGCGCCGCCGCACGGCATCCGTGTCCCGCTGACCCGCTCGCGCACCAACTTTTGCGGCCATGGGCAACTTCTGCGGCCACTGTGCTCCCGCACGGCCGCAGAAGGCGCCGAGGGCCGCAGAAGTTGCGGGGGCGAGGGGAAGACGCCCAAAGCGCCCTCAGAGCACGAGCCGGTAGCCCATTCCCGACTCGGTCAGCAGGTGCTCCGGCGACCCGGGTTCGCGCTCGAGCTTCTTGCGCAGCTGCGACATGTACAGGCGCAGGTACCCGGAGTCGGAGACCTGCTCGCTGCCCCAGATCTCCTTCAGCAGGTCCTGCCGGGTGACGAGGGCGCCGGGATGCCGCGCGAGGTGCTCCAGCATCCGCCACTCGGTCGGCGTGAGGTGCACGCGCGAGCCGGAGCGGGTGACGGTCTTCGTCGCGAGGTCGACGACGACGTCCCCGAATCCGACGGTGGACTCCCCGGCCGGCGCCGCCCGTCGCGACAGGGCGCGCAGGCGGGCGAGCAGCTCGTCGACCTGGAACGGCTTGGTGACGAAGTCGTCGGCCCCGGCATCCAGCGCCTCGACCTTGTCGGCGGAGCCCGTGCGCCCGGAGACGACGATGATGGGCACGCTCGTCCATCCGCGCAGCGCCTGGATGACCTCGATCCCGTCGAGTCGCGGCATGCCCAGGTCGAGCATGATCAGGTCGGGGTGGGTCTGCGCGGCCGTCGCGACGGCCGCGGCACCGTCGGCGGCGACGACCACCTCGTACCCGTGCGCGGCGAGCGTGATGCGCAGCGCGCGCACCATCTGCGGATCGTCGTCGGCGATGAGGAGCTTCACTCCGCCCCCTCCGTGTCGGCGCCGGCGAGCGGCAGCGAGATGACCATGGTGAGCCCACCGCCGGGGGTGTCCTCGGGTGTCAGGCTACCGCCCATGCCCTCGGCGAACCCGCGCGACAGGGCGAGACCGAGTCCGAGCCCGGTGGTGTTGTCGGTGTCTCCGAGCCGCTGGAACGGCTGGAAGATCTGGTCGCGCTTCTCGGCGGGAACCCCGGCGCCGCGATCGATCACGCGGATCTCCGCGTGATCGCCGATCGCGCTCGTCGACACGATGACGCGGCTGTCGTCGGGCGCGTGCCGGTGCGCGTTGGCGATCACGTTCACGAGCACTCGCTGCAGCAGCACGGGGTCGGCGGACACCGCGGGCAGGTCGGCGTCGAGGGCGAGCTCGACGTCGGCGGGACCGAGTGCGAGCTCGTCGACCGCGGCGAGCACGGGCCCGGCGACGTCGAGCCGCATGGTCGAGACGGCGAGCACGCCGGCCTGCACCCGGCTCACGTCGAGCAGGTCGGTCACCAGCGACGACAGGGTCGCCAGGCTCTCGTCGGCGGTCGCCAGCAGCTCCTCCCGATCGGATGCCGAGAGGCCGTGCGCCCCGCGGAGTCCGCCGATCGCGGCGACCGCCGATGCGAGAGGGCGCCGCAGGTCGTGGCTCACCGCCGACAGCAGAGCCGTGCGCACCTGGTCGGTCTCGGCGAGGGCGGCCGCCTCGCGGGCGGTGGCGCGCAGGTCGGTGTGCTCGATCGCGGCGGCGAGCTGCGCGACGATCGCGTCGAGCAGCCGGCGGGCCGGGGTGTCGAGGGGTTCGCCGCTGAGCTCGAGGATCGCGGGCGACGCTCCGTCGACGGCGACCGTCGTGA
Source organism: Microbacterium sp. LWO14-1.2 (assembly GCF_038397715.1). Lineage (NCBI taxonomy): Bacteria > Bacillati > Actinomycetota > Actinomycetes > Micrococcales > Microbacteriaceae > Microbacterium > Microbacterium sp. LWO14-1.2. Next base: position 1,548,746 of record NZ_CP151633.1, on the reverse strand, counting down.
CGCGGCCGTCTGGTACGGGTTCGCCGTCGCTCGCCAGCACCTCCCCGTCGGGGGTGAGCAGGCGCACCCCGGCGAGGCCGAACGCCTCGCGGGTGCGGCTGACGAGCGCGATCAGGGCGTTGTCGCCGCGGAGCACGTTGCCGGCGACCGCGGCGAGCAGCTCCGCCTCGGCGGCGGCGCGCTGTGCGGTGCGGGCGCGCCGGGCGGCCTGGTCGACGATGATGCTCACGAGCACCGCGATCACGACGTACAGGGCGAGCGCCAGCACATGCAGCGGGTGGGCGATCGTGATCGTGAAGAGGGGCGCCACGAACAGGAAGTCGAGGGTGACCCCCGACAGCACGGCCGCGAAGACCGCGGGCCGCACACCGCCGACGAGAGCGACCACGACGACGAGCAGCTGATAGGCGAGCACCTCGGCCGTGATCGACTCCGGGCTGCGGAACGTGAACATGACCCACGACAGCAGCGGCCCGAACACGAGCGCGACCGCGAAGCCCAGGACCTGCCGCCGCCAGCCCAGGGCGCCGCCCGTGATGCGGGGGAGCCGCACGCGGTTGCCGGCCGCGGCGTGCGTGACGATGTGCACGTCGATGTCGCCGGAGCGCCGGATGACCTCCGAGCCGATGCCCGGTCCCGTCAGTGCTGCCGCGAGCCGTCCGCGCCGGCTGACGCCGATCACCAGCTGCGTCGCATCGGCACCCTGCGCGAACTCGACGAGCGTGGCGGGGATGTCGTCGCCGATGATCTGATGGAAGCTGCCCCCGAGCGATTCGACCAGCGACCGCTGCGCGGCCAGGGCGCCGGGGGTCTCGTCGCGGAGTCCGTCCTGGGCAGCGACGTGCACGGCGAGCAGTTCGCCGCCGGCCGACCTCGCGGCGATGCGGGCGCCGCGGCGCAGCAGGGTCTCGCCCTCCGGGCCGCCGGTGAGGGCCACGACCACGCGCTCGCGCGCCTGCCACGTGCCCTCGATGCCGTGATCGGCCCGGTAGCTGCGCAGCGCCGAGTCGACCTCGTCGGCGAGCCACAGCAGCGCGAGCTCGCGCAGTGCGGTGAGGTTGCCGAGACGGAAGTAGTTCGACAGCGCGGCGTCGATGCGCTCCGCCGGATACACGAGTCCCGCCGAGAGGCGGTCTCGGAGCGACTGGGGCGCCAGGTCGACGACCTCGATCTCGTCGGCCGCGCGCACCACGGCATCCGGGATCGTCTCCTGCTGAGCGACGCCGGTGATCTTCTCGACGACGGCGTTCAGCGAGTCGATGTGCTGCACGTTCACGGTCGTGACGACGTCGATCCCGGCATCGAGCAGCACCTCCACGTCCTGCCACCGCTTCGCGTTCGCCGAGCCGGGGGTGTTCGTGTGCGCGAGCTCGTCGACGAGCGCGATCTCCGGATGCCGTGCGAGCACCGCATCCAGATCCATCTCCGTGAGCGGCACTCCGCGGTGCAGCTCGGTGCGGCGCGGGATCTCCGGGATGCCGACGGTCTGCGCGGCCGTCGCGGCTCGGTCGTGCGTCTCGACGATCGCGATCACGACGTCGCGGCCCTCGTCGAGAAGGCGCCGCCCCTCGGCCAGCATCTCGAACGTCTTGCCGACGCCGGGTGCGGCGCCGAGCAGCACGCGGAGCCGACCCCGCTTGCCGGATGCCGTCATTCGCCCTCCCGCTCATCGAGCGCGAGATTGAGTTCGGCCGTGTTGATGCGCTCCTCGCCGAGGAATCCCAGATCCCGCCCTTGAATCCTAGACTCCACGAGGTCGCGCACCTCCTGCTCGGGCAGGTCGCGCGCCGCCGCGACGCGCGGCACCTGGAGCAGCGCGTAGGCGACGCTGATGTGCGGGTCGAGACCCGAACCGGATGCCGTCACGGCGTCGGCCGGCACGGCATCCTCGCTCACGCCCTCGCGCTCTGCGATCGCCGCGCGACGCTCCTCGATCGATGCGACGAGGTCGGTGTTCTCGGGTCCGAGGTTGCTGCCGCTCGAGCTCGTGCCGTCGTATCCGTCGCCGGCGGCGGACGGACGGGACTGGAAGTACTCCGGGAGCGCCTCGCCGTCGGCATCCGTGAACGACTGCCCGATCAGCGCGCTGCCCTTGTCATCGGGCAGCGGCGACCCGTTCGCCTGGAACGGCAGCAGGAGCTGGCCGATGCCGGTCACGACGAGCGTGTACGCGACGCCGAGCACGAGCGTGAGGACGACCATGGCGCGCACGGCGACGCCGGTGGTGCGAAGGGTGGAGCGGGTGGACATGAGAGGCCTTTCGGTGTGCGGGTCGTGCAGAAGCGGGCGGGACGTGTCAGAACCCGGGGATCAGACTGACGACGAGGTCGATCAGCTTGATGCCGATGAACGGGGCGATCACACCGCCGAGGCCGTAGACGAGCAGGTTGCGCTGCAGTATCTGCGAGGCGCTCGCCGGGGTGTACTTCACACCGCGGAGCGCGAGCGGGATGAGGAACACGATCACGATCGCGTTGAAGATGATCGCGCTCGTCACCGCGGATGCCGGGGAGTGCAGCTGCATGATGTTCAGCGCCGCGAGTCCGGGGAAGACGCCCATGAACATCGCCGGGATGATGGCGAAGTACTTGGCGATGTCGTTCGCGAGGGAGAACGTCGTCAGCGCGCCGCGCGTGATGAGCAGCTGCTTGCCGATGCGCACGATGTCGATGAGCTTCGTCGGGTCGGAGTCGAGGTCGACCATGTTGCCGGCCTCCTTCGCGGCTGAGGTGCCCGTGTTCATCGCCACGCCGACGTCGGCCTGAGCCAGCGCCGGGGCATCGTTCGTGCCGTCGCCGGTCATCGCGACGAGGCGGCCGCCCTCCTGCTCGCGCTTGATGAGCTCGAGCTTCTGCTCGGGTGTCGCCTCGGCGAGGAAGTCGTCGACGCCGGCCTCCTTCGCGATCGCGGCGGCCGTGAGCGGGTTGTCACCCGTGATCATGACCGTGCGGATGCCCATGCTGCGCAGCTCGTCGAACCGCTCTCGCAGGCCGTCCTTGACGATGTCCTTGAGGTGCACGACCCCGAGGATGCGGTCGCCGGGCGCCGCGCGGACGGCGACGACCAGCGGGGTGCCGCCGCTCGAGGCCACGCCGTCGGTGAGGGCGGCGAGTTCGGCATCCGCGTCCAGTCCGAGCCAGGCGGCGACGGCGGAGCCGGCGCCCTTGCGGATCTGCGTGCCGTCGGCGAGGTCGAGTCCCGACATGCGGGTCTGGGCGGTGAACGGCACGACGACGGCATCCGCCGGCTGTTCGACACGGATGCCGCGGCTCGCCGCCAGATCGACGATCGACGCCCCCTCCGGGGTGGGGTCGGCGAGGGAGGAGAGGGCGGCGACGCGCAGCAGCTCCTCGGCGTCGATCCCCGACAGGGGCAGCACCTCGTGGGCGCGCCGGTTGCCGTAGGTGATCGTGCCGGTCTTGTCGAGCAGGAGCGTGGTGACGTCGCCCGCGGCCTCGACCGCGCGGCCCGACATGGCGAGCACGTTGCGCTGCACGAGGCGGTCCATGCCGGCGATGCCGATGGCCGACAGCAGCGCGCCGATCGTGGTCGGGATGAGGCAGACGAGAAGAGCGATCAGGACGGGGATGCTGACGGGAGATGCCGCGTACGACGCGATCGGGTTCAACGCCAGCACCACCACCACGAACACGATCGAGAGGCTCGCGAGGAGGATGTTGAGGGCGATCTCGTTCGGGGTGCGCTGACGGCTCGCACCTTCGACGAGCGCGATCATGCGGTCGACGAACGTCTCGCCGGGCTTCGACGTGATGCGCACGACGATGCGGTCCGACAGCACGCGGGTGCCGCCGGTGACGGCGCTGCGGTCGCCGCCCGACTCGCGGATCACCGGCGCGCTCTCGCCCGTGATGGCCGATTCGTCGACCGTCGCGATGCCGGCCACGATGTCGCCGTCGCCGGGGATCAGGTCGCCCGCCGCGACGATCACGATGTCGTCGCGCTGCAGCTCAGCCGACGACACGTCGACGGTCTCGGAGCGCTCCGCCGTGGCATCCGTCGTCGCGTCGTACCGTATGACCCGCCGGGCCATGGTGCTCGTGCGGGTCTTGCGCAGGGTGGCGGCCTGCGCCTTGCCGCGGCCTTCGGCGACCGATTCCGCGACGTTGGCGAACAGCACGGTCAGCCAGAGCCAGATCGCGATGCCCCAGGTGAACGGAGCGGGCACGGGGGTGCCGCCGGAGGCGGCGGGTCCGCCGAGGAACGGCTCGGCGATCGCGAGGACGGTCGTGAACGCCGCGCCGACCCACACGAGCAGCATGACGGGGTTGCGCAGCAGTGAGGCCGGGTTGAGCTTGCGCAGCGCACCGGGGAGGGCCTGCGTGAGCTGCGCCCACCCGAACGAGCGGGGTGCGGGCGGTGCGGCGGCTGCGCCGGCATCCCCCTCGGTCGTCGAGCGAGCGGCATCCCCCTCGGTCGTCGAGCGAGCGGAGCGAGACGAAACGTGCGAATCCATGATCAGGCGAGTCCTTCGGCGAGCGGTCCGAGTGCGAGCACGGGGAAGTAGGTGAGTGCCGTGATGATGACCGTCACGGCGGTGAGGAGTCCGACGAACTGGGGCCGGTGGGTGGGCAGCGTGCCGGTCGTCTCGGGCACGCGCTGCTGGGCGGCGAACGACCCGGCGAGGGCGAGCACGAGCACGATCGGGATGAACCGGCCGAGCAGCATGGCGACGCCGAGGGCGGTGTTGAACCAGGGCGTGTTCGCGGTGAGACCGGCGAACGCGGAGCCGTTGTTGTTCGACGCCGACGTGAAGGCGTAGAGGACTTCGCTCATGCCGTGGACGCCGGGGTTCAGGATGCTGGTCGACTCGACGTCGGCGCGGATCCCGGGCACGGCGAAGCTCAGCGCGGTGCCGAGCAGCACGAGCGTCGGCGTCACGAGGATGTAGAGGCTCGCGAGCTTGATCTCGCGCGGACCGATCCGCTTGCCGAGGTACTCGGGGGTGCGGCCGACGAGGAGTCCGCCGACGAACACCGCGATCACGGCGAGCACCAGCATCCCGTACAAGCCCGATCCCACCCCGCCGGGGGCGACCTCGCCGAGCATCATGTTGAGCATCGGCATCATGCCGCCGAGCGCGGTGTACGAGTCGTGCATGGAGTTCACCGCACCGGTCGAGGTGAGAGTGCTGGCGCTGCCGAACAGGGCGGAGCTGAGGATGCCGAAGCGCACCTCCTTGCCCTCCATCGCCGATCCGGCGAGCTCGGGGGCCGTGCCGCGGCCGGCGAGCTCGAGCGCCGAGAGGGCGAACGTCGAGACGAGGAAGATCGTGCCCATGACGGCGGCGATCGCGTAGCCCTGCCGGTTGTCGCCGAGCATCCGTCCGAAGGTGCGCGGGAGCGCGAACGGGATCACGAGAATGAGCAGGATCTGCAGGAGGTTCGTGAAGCCGGTGGGGTTCTCGAACGGGTGCGCGGAGTTCGCGTTGAAGAATCCGCCGCCGTTGGTTCCGAGCAGCTTGATGGCCTCCTGTGACGCGACCGGTCCGCCGGGGATCGTCTGCGTGCCGCCGGAAACGGTCGTCACGTCGGTGAAGCCGGCGAAGTTCTGGATCACCCCGCCCGCGAGGAGCGCGACCGCGCCGATCAGGGCGAGGGGGAGGAGGATGCGCCCGAGGGCGCGGATCAGATCGACCCAGAAGTTGCCGATCGTCGTCGAGCCGCGGCGGGCGAACCCGCGGATGAGCGCGACGGCCACCGCGAGACCCACCGCCGCCGACACGAAGTTCTGCACCGTGAGACCCGCGAGCTGCACGGTGTAGCCCATGGTCTGCTCGGGCGAGTACGACTGCCAGTTCGTGTTGGCGACGAACGACGCGGCGGTGTTGAAGGCGAGCCCCTCCGGTACGGCGGGCAGGCCGAGCGATTCGGGGAGGAACGCCTGCAGACGCTGCAGCCCGTACACGAGCAGCAGACCGACGACGGAGAACGCGATCACGCTGCGTGCGTAGGCGCGCCAGGTCTGCTCGGATGCCGAGTCCACACCGATCACGCGATACACGCCGCGCTCGACGCGGAGGTCGCGCGGCGTGCTGAACACGTGCGCCATGTAGTCGCCGAGGGGGCGATAGAGCAGCACGAGCGCGACGATCAGCACGGCCGCCTGGAGGACGCCGAACCAGATCTCGGCGCCGGATCCCGCGCCCATCAGAACTTCTCCGGCGCGACGAGGGCGACCACGAGGTAGACGGCGGCGGCGACGGCGAGGGCCGCGCCGATGATCTCGAAGACGATCACAGTCTCTCCACCCCCTTCGCGATGAGGGTGACCAGGGCGAACAGCGCGAGAGTCAGCGCGATGTAGATGATGTCGAGCACGAGAGTCGATACAACTCCCGTGCGGGGGCCGTATCCGTGATCCTCACGCTTCCCCTACGGCGGTATGCCGGAATGCATGCGGGATGCTCACGCCGAGTGCGGGGATCTGTCCCGAGGTGACACCGCTCGAGCGAGTCGCATCGGCGCCGACGCCCGCATCCGCCTCAACCGGCCGTACACTCACGAAGTGAGCGCGACGCGACGCCGGCCGGGGCCGGGCACCATCATCGTCCTGGTGCTGGTCGCCATCGCCCTCGTCTGCCTCGTCAGCGGCATCCTCCCCGCACCGGATGCCGGGGCGCTCGGCGCACGGATCACGCCCGTCCTCGGATTCGTCGTCGCCATCACGATCGTCGCCGAGCTCGCGCGCGATGCGGCGGTGTTCGACCTCGTCGCCCAGCGCCTGGCCCGCTGGGGTCGCGGACGCGTCATCGCCCTCTGGGCCTCGGTCGTCGTGCTCGCGGTCGTGAGCACGGTGTTCCTGTCGCTCGACACGACCGCCGTGATCGTCACACCCGTGGTCGTCGTGCTGGCGCAGAGCATCGGCGTCTCACCGCTGCCCTTCGCGTTCGCGACCGTGTGGCTCGCGAACACGGCCTCCCTCGCGCTGCCCGTCTCGAACCTCACGAACCTGCTCGCGGCGCCCGCGATCGGCGAGTCCCCGGCATCCTTCCTCGCGCTGAGCTGGGCGCCGACTCTCGTCGGCATCGTCGTCCCGGTCGCCCTCCTGACGATCGTGCACCGCCGCACGCTCTTCGGCGGATATCGGATGCCGTCGGCCGCCGCACCGTCCGATCGCGTGCTGTTCTGGGGAGCAGCCGGCATCCTGATCCTCCTCATGCCGCTGCTGGCGCTCACCCACGACGTGTGGATTCCGGCGACCGTCGCCGCCGTGCTGCTCGTGGTGCTGTTCGCCGTGCGTCGGCCGCACGTGCTGCGCCTGTCGCTCGTGCCGTGGCAGGCGATCGGCCTCGCGGCCTCGCTGTTCGTGCTGGTCGAGACAGCGCACGCGAACGGCATCCTCGACGTCCTCTCCGCCCTCGCGACCGACGGTCACGGGGTGGGGCAGCTGCTCGGACTCGCGTCGGCGGGGGCGCTCGCCGCCAACGGGGTCAACAACCTGCCCGCGTATCTGATCCTCGAACCTGCGGCTTCCGACCCCGTCACGCTCATGGCGCTGCTGATCGGCGTGAATCTCGGACCCCTCATCACCCCGTGGGCGTCGCTCGCGACGCTGCTCTGGCATCACCGGGTCGTGTCTCTGGGGGTCGAGATCCGCTGGCGCACGCTCATGCTGTGGGGTGCGGCGGTGGCCGTGCCGACGGTGGTGATCGCGACCCTCGTGCTCGCGCTCGTCGCCGGCTGATCCGACGATTCAGATCGCTGCCCACTCCTCCGCGAGGATGCCGTAGTTCATGCCGTCGAGCCACTCGCCGGAGCGGTGCAGGGCGGTCTTGCGGCTGAACTCCTCGCGCCGCATGCCGAGCCTCTCCATGAGGCGCCACGACGGCTCGTTGTCGGCGAAGCATCCGGCGTGCACGCGGCGCAGCCCGAGGGGCCCGAAGCACGTGTCGATGACAGCGCGGATCGCCTCGGTCGCATAGCCCTGTCCGGTGTGCGCGGGATCGAGCACCCAGCCGAGCTCCGCCTCGACGCCCTTCGCCTGGTCGGCGACCTCGAGCTGCGCCCATCCGTCGCCGATCCGGATCATCACGTCGCCGATCGCGGTGGCGCCGCTGTCGGCGGCGACGAGTTCGATCAGGTGCATCGCCGCGAGCCGGTCGGGGTCGAGGTACCGCTCGCGGAACGCCTCGATCGTGTCGGGCGCGAGCCCCAGCCAGCGGTTCACGTCGGGCAGGCGCCGCCACTCCCACATCACGTCGATGTCGGCCGCGGTCATCGGGCGCACCTGCAGCCGTTCGGTGCGGACAGGCCAGACCTCGTGCGCGCTCATCCCCTCAGCCTAGACAGGCGCCTGCGCGTGCCCGTTCCCGTGTCGAGTCGCCCCGCGCCCGCCCTCCCCCGCGCCCCCGCTCACTTGCGCCGAGACCCACCCCGCGCCCCCGCTCACTTGCGCCGAGACCCACCACCCGCGTCCAAACCCACCACCCGCGTCCAAACCCACCACGAAAGACGTCGCGGATGGTGGGTCTCGGCGCGCGTGGTGGGTCTCGGCTGCTCAGGCAGGCGGGCGCAGCAGGCAGGCAGGCAGGAGGGTGGGAGCGAGGCGCGCCCCGGCTCACGCCTCGGGCGGACCCTCCGGCCGGTGCGCCCGGCGACCGCTCACGACCACGGGGCGGCCGGCGCGCTCCTGGCCGGGCAGCGGACGCGACCGGCGTCCGTAGATGAGCTCCGACGAGTCGAGCAGCCACGGCACGAGCGTGATCGTCACGCCGTGCACGAGCATGAGCTGATTGGCCATGCGGCGGGCGCGACGGTTGTGCAGGAACGTCTCCCACCAGTGCCCCACGATGTACTGCGGCAGGTACACGGTCACGACCGACGCGCCGTGCTTCGCCCGGTACTGCTTGATGAACTGCGCCACCGGCTGCGCGAAGGCGCGGTAGGGCGACTCGACGATCACGAGCGGGATCGGCACGAGGTGGTCGCGCCATTCGCGCTGCAGCTCGGCCACGTCATCGGATGCCACGGCGACGTGCAGTCCGATCGTCTTGTCGTGCTTGGCGGCCACCGCGTAGTCGACGGCCTTCGCGACGGGCTTCTGCAGACGGTTGACGAGCACGATGGCGAGGTCGCCCGTCGCGCCGAACTTCGTCGTGTCGTCGATCGCGATCTCGTGCTCGACGTCGCGGTAGTACCGCTTCACACCCATCATCAGGAACGCCAGGATCGGGATCGCGAAGAACACGAGGTACGCGCCGTGCGTGAACTTCGTGATCGTCACGATCACCAGCACGAGCACCGTGAGGATCGCGCCGGCCGTGTTGATCACGAGCCCGACCTTCGCCGAGCGGCGATCGGATGCCGAGGCGCCGTCGATCCCGGCATCCTTGGCGTCCTCCGCCGGCCCGCGCAGGACGCGTCGCCAATGTCTGACCATGCCGATCTGTCCGAGCGAGAACGACACGAAGACGCCGATGATGTAGAGCTGGATGAGGGTCGTCAGCCGCGCCTGGAACACGACGAGCACGGCGATCGCGGCGATGCCGAGCACGATCATGCCGTTCGAGAACACGAGCCGGTCGCCGCGGGTGTTCAGCGACTTCGGCGCGTAGCCGTCGCGCGCGAGCACCGACCCGAGCAGCGGGAACCCGTTGAACGCCGTGTTGGCGGCGAGCAGCAGTACGCACGCGGTCGCCGCCTGGATGATGAAGAACAGGATGCTGCCGCCGCCGAACGTCGCGGAGGCGATCTGCGCCATGAGGCTCGGCTGCGGGTTCGAGCAGTCGAAGCCGACCAGGTCGCAGGGGTTCTCGGCGTAGTGCACGCCGGCGATCAGTGCGAGCGCCGTGAGTCCGGCGAACAGGCATGCCGCGATCGACCCCATGAGCACGAGGGTGGTCTGGGCGTTGCGGATCTTCGGGGTGCGGAACGCGGGCACGCCGTTCGATACGGCCTCGACGCCGGTGAGGGCGGAGCATCCGCTCGAGAAGGCGCGCAGGATCAGGAGGATCACGGCCGCCTGGCCGAGGTCTTCGGAGTGCACGGCGAACTCGGCGCTCGACGCCACGGGCGCATCGCCGAGGAACGTGCGGATGAGACCCGTCACGATCATGAAGCCGACCGACCCGATGAACACGTAAGTCGGGATCGCGAACACGAGCGACGCCTCGCGGACCCCGCGCAGGTTCACGATGATGATGAGGATCACGAAGCCGACCGCGAGCTCGACGCGGAACGGGTCGAGTCCCGGCACGGCGGAGATGATGTTGTCGACACCCGACGCGACCGACACCGCGACCGTGAGGATGTAGTCGACGAGCAGAGCGGATGCCACGATCACGCCGGGGATCTCGCCGAGGTTCTTCGACGCGACCTCGTAGTCGCCACCCCCCGACGGGTAGGCCTTGATGAGCTGGCGGTAGCTCAGCACCACCACGATGAGCAGCACGACGACCGCCGTGGCGACCAGCGGCGTGAAGGAGAGGAACGTCAGACCGCCGATGAGCAGGATCATCACGAGCTCCTGCGGCGCGTAGGCCACGGAGCTCAGCGCATCCGACGCGAAGATCGGCAGCGCCATCTTCTTGGGCAGCAGCTGATCGTCGACCTGCTGGCTCGTCAGCGGTTCGCCGATGAGGATGCGCTTGGCGAGCGGAGGAGCATCCGTGTTCTCGCGTGATTCATCTGACACGTCCGGCGACTTTACGCCCGCTGACGCTTCCCTCACGTCATCCTCACGGAATCCCTACGGCGCGTCGTGCCTCCCTAACGGAATCCTCACGCCCGTCACGGTGTCAGTCCTGGTGCGGACGGGGCATGTACCACTCGGTGAACTCGGTCGCCCTGCCCTCGGCATCCAGTCGCACGATCCAGAGGTTGAGGTAGTCGCGCTCCGCGGGGTACTTCGTGCGGCCCTCGACGGCCACGAATCCGGCATCCTCGCGGACGATCCACCAGTCGAACGACCATGATCCGGGGTTGTCGAGATCGTCGAGCCATCCGGCGACGATCGCGTCACGTCCCACGCGCGGCTCCGCGTCGGGACTGGTCAGATAGCGCGCGTCGTCGGTGAACAGCGCGCCGATCTGCTCCGGGTCGTTCGACCGCCACGCCTCGATGTACGCCTCTGTCCACTTCTCGCCTGCGCTCGTCATGTGCTCCGTTCTAGACGGGTGCCGAGACCGGGTCAAGCGGGGTGCGACACGCGCCATGGAAGATCCACAGCCCTTTCCGATCACGGACGCGTAACGTCGGAGCCATGACGTCCCTCCAGGTCACCGATGACGCGATACAGCAGACTCGGGAGCTCCGTGACGAGTTCCAGCGTTTCCTGCGGGAGTACGAGTTCGGGATGCGGGAGGTCGAGACGAAGATCGGCATCCTCCGCGACGAGTTCACGCACCACCACTCGTACAACCCGATCGAGCACGTCAAGAGCCGCCTGAAGACGCCGGACAGCATCGTCGAGAAGATCGCCCGCAAGGGCATCGAGGAACCCGACTTCGAGCGCATCCGCGCCGAGATCACCGACATCGCCGGAGTGCGCGTCACCTGCAGCTTCGTCGCCGACGTCTACCGTCTCTTCGACCTGCTCACCGCGCAGGACGACGTCACGGTGCGCACGGTGAAGGACTACATCGCCCAGCCGAAGGACAACGGCTACAAGAGCCTGCACGCGATCATCGAGGTGCCCGTCTTCCTCTCGACCGGCGCTCTGTCGGTGCCCGTCGAGGTGCAGTTCCGCACCATCGCCATGGACTTCTGGGCCAGCCTCGAGCACAAGATCTACTACAAGTTCTCGAACCGGGTGCCGTCGCACCTCGTCGACAGTCTGACGGATGCCGCAGAGGCCGCCGCCGAGCTCGACAGCCGCATGGAGCGTCTGCACCGCGAGGCGCACGGCGTCCCTCAGCGGGAGCTTCCTCCGCCTCCGCCCCCGCACGTCGTGCAGGTCTGACCCCGCGGGTCGGCGGCCCGGCCGTGCAACTTCTGCGGCCTCGGCGCGCTTGTGCGGCCAATAGCGCGGCTCGCGGCCGCAGAACTTCGCCGTGGCCGCAGAAGTTGCCGCGGCATCCGATCCTGCGTCCGCTCCGAACAGAGTGAGACACACGGTGGAGGAGTGCATCATGGCGCAGCGCAGCACGCAGGGAGGCAAGCGGTTCTTCGTCTGGGCCGCCCTGGCAGGACTCGTCAGCGGGGCGGTGTTCCTCGCGGTCGCCGAGCTGTTCGCCCTGATCCTCGCGCGGTCGGCGAGCCCCGTGCTCGCGGTCGGCGGGTTCGTCATCGACATCGTGCCGCAGCCGTTCAAGGAGTTCGCGATCGCGACCTTCGGCGAATACGACAAGATCGCCCTGCTCGCGGGCCTCGGTCTGGCCGTCGTGATCGCATCGGCGGTCGGCGGCATCCTCGAGTACGTGCGTCCGCCGCTCGGCGTGGTCGTCATCGTGATCGCCGGTGCGCTTTCTACCGCCGCGGTCGTGACGCGCGCCGGAGTCAGCCCCCTCGGCTTCCTGCCCCCGCTGCTCGGAGCCGCCGCCGGCGCGGTCATCCTCGTGATGCTGTCGCGGCGCCTGCGCACCTGGAAGGCCGCGGCCGTTCCCGCCGACGGCGAAGAGGCGCCGAAGGCGATGGGCCGTCGCCAGTTCTTCCTGCTCGCCGGCATCGCCGGAGCATCCGCCGTCCTCGTCGGCGTCGCCTCGCGCGCCGTGAGCATGGCGGTGACCTCGGTCGAGGCAATCCGCGACAACCTCAAGCTGCCGAAGCCGAACTCGACCGTCACGATCCCGGACGGCGCTGAGCTCGACATCAAGGGCATCAGCCCCCTGTTCACCCCGAACAAGGACTTCTACCGCGTCGACACGGCCCTGACCGTGCCCACGGTCGACCCCGACACCTGGCGGCTCGTGATCGACGGCATGGTCGACGAGCGGGTCGAGATCAGCTTCCAGGACCTGCTCGACATGGGCCTCGACGAGTACGTCATCACCCTGACCTGCGTGTCGAACGAGGTCGGCGGCGAGCTCGTCGGAAACGCCAAGTGGCTCGGCGTGCCGGTGCGCGACGTGCTGAAGAAGGCGGGCGTGAAGGGGGATGCCGACATGGTGCTCTCGAAGAGCGTCGACGGCTACACGGCCAGCACGCCGCTGTCGGCCCTGACCGACGACAACCTCGACGCGATCTTCGCGGTGGCCATGAACGGCGAGCCGCTGCCGCCCGAGCACGGCTTCCCCGTGCGGATGGTCGTGCCCGGCCTCTACGGCTACGTGTCGGCGACGAAGTGGGTCACCGAGCTCAAGGTCACGACGTTCGAGAAGGACGAGGCCTACTGGACCCCTCGCGGATACAGCGCGGAGGCACCGATCAAGTTCTCGTCGCGCATCGACACCCCCAAACTCGGCGCGGCGGTCGACGCGGGCAGGATCGCGATCGCCGGTGTCGCCTGGGCTCAGACGGTGGGCATCGAGCGCGTCGAGGTCAGCATCGACAACGGGGACTGGACCCCTGCGACCCTCTCGGCGCCCGTGAACGAGAACACCTGGGTGCAGTGGTTCCTCGAGTGGGACGCGACCCCCGGAACCCACTACGTGGCCGTGCGCGCCGTCAACAAGAACGGCGACCTGCAGATCGAGGACCGCGCGCCCATCGCCCCCGACGGGTCGACAGGCTGGCAGCGGTCGCTGATCCGGGTCGCCTGATCCGTGCGTGGCCGATGGCCTGCCCCTAGGGTGGAGCCATGACGTCGCTCCCCGCGTGTGTGATCACCGTGTCTGATCGGTCGTTCGCAGGGGAGCGCGAGGACCGCGGCGGTCCGATCGCCGTCGGCCTGCTGCGGGATGCCGGGTGGCACTGCCCGGATGCCGAGATCATCGCCGACGGAGCGGAGTCGGTCGCCGACGCGCTGCGTCGCGCCGTCGCACGGGGCGTGCGGCTCATCGTGACCACGGGCGGCACCGGTGTCGCACCGCGCGACCTGACCCCCGAGGGGACGCGGCAGGTCATCACCAGGGAGCTGCCCGGCGTCTCCGAGGAGCTCCGCCGCAGCGGGCTCGCCGACACCCCGCTGTCGGTGCTGTCGCGCGGACTCGCCGGCGTCGTCGACCCGGCAGGCGCCCTCGTCGTGAATCTTCCCGGCTCGACGCGTGCCGTCGCATCCGGGGTGCCGATCGTGCTGGGCGTCGCCCGGCACATCGTGGATCAGGTCGACGGAGGGGACCACTGATGAACACAGTCCAGCTGGCAGCGATCTCGGAGCAGCCGCTCGATGTCGACGCGCATCTGCGTGCGGTCGAGCATCCGGCGCTCGGCGGCGTCACGACCTTCATCGGCCGTGTGCGCGACAACGATCCCGATGCCGACACCCCCGTCGTCGGCCTCGAGTACAGCGCGCATCCCGACGCCGAGGCCGTGCTGCGGTCGATCGCCGAGAAGGCGGGAGCGGATGCCGTGGGCTCGGCGCGCGTCGACGTCGCCGTCAGCCATCGGATCGGCCGGCTCGGCGTCGGGGATGCCGCGGTGATCATCGCCGTCGCCGCGGAGCACCGCGCCGAGGCGTTCGAGGTGTGCCGTGCCGTGATCGAAGACATCAAGCGCGACCTGCCGGTGTGGAAGCGCCAGCTGGAGTCCGACGGCTCGACGCTCTGGAAGGGCATCGGCGGCTGACGTCGGGTCGCGCCTGGCTCGCCTCTTCCCGCGTCGCCCCTTCCCGCCGAGCCACCCCTTTGTGCGCGAGCCACCCCTTCGTGCGCGAGCCACCCCTCTGCGCACCGTGTTTACGGGGGTGGCTCGCGAGTAAGGGGGTGGGTCGGCAACGTCGGCCGGAGCTGAGCGACGGAGCGCAGCGACCGAGACGACGCGCCTCAGCCGCCGGCGAAGGGCGGCAGCACGTCGACGAGCAGCGCGTCGCCGAGCGCGCGGTCGTCGTCGCTGCGCACGCCGTCGACGAGCACGGCGCACCGCGGCAGGATCCCGCCGAGAGCCGGATGGTCGGCGACGACGGCGGCGCGGAGCTCGTCCAGCGTCTGCTCCGACCGCTCCTCGGCATCCGTCCCCGCGGCTTCGGCGGCCGCGGCGAAGTAGCGCACGCGGGTCATCGTGTCTCTCCCTCGCGCACCCAGTCGCCGGAACGACCGCCCGACTTCGCCACGATGCGCACGTCTTCGATCACGACCGAGCGGTCGAGCCCCTTGATCATGTCGACGACGGCGAGGGCGGCGACCGACACCGCGGTCAGCGCCTCCATCTCGACGCCGGTGCGGTCGGCGGTCCCGACCGTCGCCTCGACGTGCACCCCGTCGTCGACGATGTCGAGCTCGACGCTCGCGCGGTGCACGCCGATCACGTGGGCGAGGGGCAGGAGCGAGGGCGTCGACTTCGCCGCCTGGATGCCGGCGATGCGGGCGACCGCGAGCACGTCGCCCTTCGGTGCGGTGCCGTCGCGCAGCGCGGTGACGACCTCGGGGCTGCAGCGCACGAACCCGCGAGCGGTGGCGGTGCGGACCGTCGGCTGCTTGCCGGTCACGTCGACCATGTGCGCGCGCCCTGACGCGTCGAGATGCGGGAAGCTCATCCGACCAGCATGACATCGATCGGGTCGCCCACGGCGACGCGCTCGACCTCTGCGGGCACGATCGCGAAGGCGTGTGCGCGGGCGAGGCCCCCGGCGAGGTGCGAGCCGGATCCGCCCGCGGTCGCCGGCCGAACGGTGCGGGTCGCGAGGTCGACCACGGCGGGCAGGTACTGACGGCGTCCCGGCGGTGTGGTCCAGTCGGCGCCGGCGGTGAACGACGCGTGCGGACGGTGGATCTCGGCGCGCCCCTGCAGTGCCAGCAGCGCCGGCCGCACGAAGACCTCGAACGACACGGCCACGCTCACCGGGTTGCCGGGGAGGCCGAAGACGAGCGTCCCCGACCCGAGGGCGCCGAACGCCTGCGGTTTGCCCGGCTGCATGGCGACGCTCGCGAACTCCACCTCTCCGCGGCCGTCGAAGGCGCCGCGCACCGGCTCGTATGCCCCCGCGCTCACGCCGCCCGTGAAGACGATGACGTCGGCCCCGCGCGAGACGGCGTCGGCGGTAACGGCGGCGACGGCATCCGCCTCGTCGGCGACACGCGCCACGAGGATGACGTCGGCGTCGGCATCCGCCACGAGCTGCTGCAGCAGAGGGCCGTTGGAATCCGGGATCCGCCCGCGCGTGGGAGTCTCGCCGGGGGCGAGCAGCTCGCTGCCGGTCGAGACGACGGCGACGCGCGGAGCGCGTGTCACGGAGACCCGGTCGATGCCGGCCGCGACGGCCGCGGCGAGCTGGAAGGCGCCCAGGCGCTCGCCCGCGTGGACCACGGTGTCGCCCGCGCGCAGGTCGGCGCCGCGGCGCCGCACGAACGCACCCGGTGCCGGTGCGCGCAGCACCTGCACCTCGCCCAGTGAATCGGCGAGTCCGCCCGCGGTGTCCTCGAAGGGCACGATCGCGTCGGCGGCGGTCGGCGCCGGAGACCCGGTCATGATCCGCGCGGCCTCGCCGGCGCCGAGTGCGGGGTCGTCCGCCACGCCGGCCGGCAGGTCGGCGATCACACGCAGCGTCACCGGTGTGGCCGCCGATGCGCCGGACACGTCCTGCGCGCGCACGGCGAACCCGTCCATCGCGGAGTTGTCGAACAGCGGGATGTCGTGGGCGGCGGTGGCATCGGCAGCGAGGGTGCGACCGGCGGCATCCTGCAGCGCGACCTGCTCGACGTCGAGCGTCCGCACGGCGTCGAGCACCCGCGCGAGCTGTTCCTCGACCGTGCGGCGGGCGCTCATGCGGTCACCGCCGGACGGATCGCGATCTCGTGCTGTCGGGCGGCGAGCGCGTCGATCACGGCGAGGCGGCCGAGCAGCGGTTCGCCGGCGCCGGTGACGAGCTTCACGACCTCGCCGGCGAGGATCCCGCCGACCTGCACGCACAGCGCCCCGAGCACCCCGACCTGGGCGCAGCTCGGCGGTTCGCCCTCGGTGCCGATCGGGAAGAGGTCGGCCAGCACGACCGGCGCGTGACCGGCGGGCGGAGCCGACCAGAACACGGTCGCCTGCGCGTGCCACTCCTGCACGGCTCCCCACACCAGAGGGATGCCGAGAGCCTCCGCCGCGGCGGCCACGTCGCGCCGCGTGCTGAACGAGTCGCTCGTGTCGACCACCACGTCGGCGCCCTCGAAGAGGCCGGTCGCGTTCGCGGCGTCGAGCCGCACGGTCTGCGGCACCACCACCGCGCCGGGCGACAGAGCCGTGATGGCCCGCTCGGCGGAGACCGTCTTCGCGGTGCCGACGTCTTGCGCGCGGTGCGCGAGCTGCCGCTGCAGGTTCGTGAGCTCCACGACGTCGTCGTCGATCACGGTGATCGTGCCGACCCCGGCGGCCGCGAGCGCGAGGAGCACGGGGGAACCCACGCCGCCGGCGCCGACCACCACGACCCGGGATGCCGCGAGCCGCCGCTGCCCTTCCTCGCCGATGCCCGCGAGCACGGCATGACGGGCGGTGCGGACGAGCTCCGCCGGGTCGAGGGCTGGCGCGGGGGCGACGAGCGGCTGCATGGGACCAGGCTAAGCGCCGGTGGAGGGTATATCGCGCTCGGCGGCGGAATCTGTCATCCTCAGTGCAACAGCCGCCCATCGTGCGCGATGGTCGGCCGCGACGACCGGGGGGTGACAGCGTGGCCGAGACCACGGAGCCGACCGACGCGACCGAGCAGGCGACTCTCGCGCGCAGCGCGCACGAGCAGCGCGCACAGCAGTTGCGCGAGGTGTCGCCGGCGTTCCGCGATGCGCTGGACTCGCGACGCCACGACCGCGTCGGCGCCGACTGGGCCGGCGGCCTGCCCGCGCAATACGGTGTGGCGCCCCGCATCCGCGTCGGCCGGACGAAGTGGTTCACCCTGCTGTGGCTGATCCCGATCGGCCTCGCCCTGATGATCGCGGGTATCTCGGTCGCCCGCGGGATCGTCGACACACCGGCTGTGCAGGACTTCCTGCGCGCCTACCCGGGGGCCTCGTCGCTGCCCGACGGCACCCCCGAGGGGTTTCCGGTGTGGATGCAGTGGCAGCACTGGCTGAACGTGTTCTTCCTCTTCTTCATGATGAGATCGGGTCTCAGCATCCTCGCCGACCACCCGCGCCTGTACTGGACCCGCCATTCCACGCCCGGCCGGGAGTGGTTCCGGATGCAGCGGCCGGTGCCGGTCGACGACCCGACCTACACCGCGAAGGGCGACTCGCTGACCCTCCCCGACGGCGTCGGACTGCCGGGGCGACGGCACTCGATCGGCCTCGCGCGCTGGTGGCACCTCAGCGTCGACGTGCTGTGGCTGCTGAACGGCCTCGTCTTCGTCGTGCTGCTCATCGTGACGGGGCATTGGGCGCGCATCGTTCCGACGAGCTGGGATGTCATCCCGAACGCGCTAAGCACCGCCATCCAGTACCTGTCGCTCGACTGGCCCGCCGAGAACGGGTGGGTGAACTACAACGCGCTCCAGCTGCTCTCCTACTTCGTCACCGTGTTCGTCGCCGCCCCGCTGGCCGTGCTGACCGGGCTCGGGATGTCGCCCGCGCTGTCGACCCGGTTCCGTCGGATCAGCCGCGTGTTCAGCATCCAGTTCGCCCGCTCGCTGCACTTCCTCGTGCTGTGCTGGTACGTGATGTTCGTCGTCGTGCACGTCGCGCTCGTGTTCGCGACGGGGGCGCTGCGCAACCTCAACCACATGTACGCGGGAAACGACGGGACCTCGTGGACCGGGTTCTGGATCTTCCTCGCCACGACCGCGGTGCTCATCGTGGTGTGGGTCGCGGCGACGCCCGTCACGTATCGCTACCCGCGGGCGATCAGACGCGTGGGGATCGCGATCATCGGACCCGTGCAGCGCCTGTTCGAGCACGTCGACGCGAAGCCCGGCGAGTACACCGAGAAGGACATCTCGCCGTACTTCTGGTCGAACGGACGGGTGCCGGACAGCGACGAGTACCGGCGTCTGCAGGAGGGCGGGTTCCGCGACTACCGGCTGCGCATCGGCGGGCTCGTCGAGAACCCCGTCTCGCTGAGCCTCGACGACCTGCGCGAGATGGCGAAGCACGATCAGATCACGCAGCACTTCTGCATCCAGGGCTGGTCGGGCGTCGCGAAGTGGGGCGGTGTCTCGATGTCGGCCGTGCTCGACCTCGTGCGGCCCACACCCGAGGCGAAGTGGGTCGTGTTCTACTCGTTCGCCGAAGGCGCGGAGGGCGGGCTGTACTACGACGCGCAGGACATCGATCAGATGCGCTACCACCTGACGATGCTCGCGTACGAGATGAACGACGAGCCGCTGCCGTTCTCGCACGGCGCCCCGCTGCGCCTGCGCAACGAGGCGCAGCTCGGTTTCAAGATGGTCAAGTGGATCCAGGGCATCGAGTTCGTCGAGCGGTTCGAAGACGTGGGCGGCGGGCTCGGCGGCTACAACAACGACCACGAGTTCTTCGGCTACCGGCAGTCGATCTGATCGGCCGGCGGACACGGTCATGAGGCTGCGCGAGGCGATCGGGCGGATGCCGCCCGCGAGCTTCTCGTTCGTGATGGCCACCGGCATCGTGGGCACAGCGTTCGTCACGATCGGCGTGGACGCGGTCGGGGTCGTCGCGCTGGTGCTCGCCGCGGCCGGCTTCGTCGTGCTCGTCGCGGCGACCATCGCCCGCGCGGTCGTCGCTCCGGACGCCCTGCGTCGCGACGCCCGTGATCCGGGCAGGGCGTTCGGGTTCTTCACGATCGTCGCCGCGACCGGAGTCACGGCGACACTCGCTGCCGCCCTCGGCCTGCGCGCGGTTCTCCCCGGTGCCCTGATGGTGGAGGCGCTGCTCTGGCTCGCTCTCGTCTACGCCCTGCTGCCGTGGATCGTCACGCACCCGTCTGTGCGCCCGCTCCTGCCGACGGTCGACGGTGGGTGGTTCCTGATCGTCGTCGCGACGCAGTCGCTCTCCGTCGTCACGAGCGCCGCCGCGGGCGACCAGCACCTGCTCGCGCTCGTCGCGCTCGGGCTCTGGTCGCTCGGCGTCGTCGTGTACGTGCTGCTCATGGCGGCCGTGCTCGTCCGGCTGCTCTCCGAGAGGGATGCCGCGGGCGACGTCGCGCCGACGGCGTGGGTGCTGACGGGCTCGACCGCGATCTCGGTCCTCGCCGCGTCGCGCATCCTCACGGCGTCCGTGCCCGCGCTCCCCGGCACTGAGGCGGCGGTCACGATCGTGGCGATGGCGCTGTGGTCGTTCGGCACGTTCCTCATCCCGTTCCTCGTCGGCCTCGGCATCCGCGATCTGCTGCGGCGTCGCGCGGCGCGGCGCTTCTCGGTCGGCTGGTGGAGCATCGTCTTCCCCGTGGGGATGTACGCGACGGCGACGCTGTCGTTCGGGAAGGCGGTCGGCGTGCCGGAGTTCGCGATCATCGGCACGGTGGCGGCGTGGTGCGCGGGGGCCGCGTGGCTGCTCGCCGGTGCGGGAGGAGTCGTGGCACTCGCACGGGGAGCGCGTCGATAGTTCCGCTTCTGCGGCGGAATCGACCCTGCACATCCGCAAGAGCGGTAGAGTTCGAGCATGCAGAGCTTCCGCATCGCCCGCGCCGCCCAACTGCTGGGCGTGAGCGACGACACCGTGCGGCGCTGGATCGACCAGGGCCTCCTTCCGACGACCGATGCGGTGCCCGCCGAGATCCCCGGCGATGCACTCGCCGCGCGCGCGATCGCCCTCGCCGACGAGGCGACCGACCCGGGCGGGGCGCTGTCGAGCGCGCGGAACCGCTTCGTCGGCATCGTCACCCGCGTGCAGATCGACGGGCTCATGGCGCAGATCGACCTGCAGTCGGGTCCGCACCGCGTCGTCTCGCTCATGTCCGCCGAGGCGGCCCGCGAACTCCACCTCGAGGTCGGCTCCCTGGCCACCGCGTCCGTCAAGGCGACCCAGGTCGTCGTCGAAGTGCCGAAGGGCTGACATGAACCGCTCGATCCTCCGCTCCGCGGCCGTGCTGGCGCTCGCCGCCCTCGCCCTCACCGGGTGCTCGTCGCCGTCATCCCAGACCGAACCCGCGCCCGACGGGTCCGCCACCTCGGACAGCACCCCGGTGAGCGGCGACCTCACGGTCTACGCCGCCGCCTCGTTGAAGGCCGCGTTCGACGAGATCGGCGCCGCCTTCACCGACGAGAACCCCAACGTGACCTTCAGCCCCGTCTACGACGGCTCGTCGACGCTCGTCACCCAGTTGCAGGAGGGGGCGCCGGGCGACGCGTTCGCCTCCGCCGACGAGGCGAACATGGACAAGCTCTCCGACCTCGCGATCGACCCGACGCTGTTCGCCTCGAACACGCTCGTGATCGCGGTGCCCGCGGGCAACCCCGGTGGAGTCGAGAGCCTCGCCGACCTCGCCGACGTCACGACGGTGCTGTGCGCTCCGGAGGTGCCGTGCGGCGCGGCATCCACCACCCTGCTGTCGAACGCCGGCCTGACCGTCGAACCCGCGAGCCTCGAGCAGAACGTCACAGCGGTCCTGACGAAGGTCGCCGCCGGAGAAGCGGATGCCGGACTCGTCTACGCCACCGACGTGGTCGGGCGCGACGACGTCGAGGTCATCGTGCCGGACGGTGCGGACGACGTCGTGAACCACTACCCGATCGCGGCGCTCGACGGGGCTCCGAACCGCGCCGCCGCCGAGGCGTTCGTCGCCTTCGTGCTGTCGGACGCCGGACAGGAGATCCTCGCGGACCACGGGTTCGGAGCGCCGTGAGCCGTGCCGCGCGTGGCTACGCGCCGCGTGCGATCGTCGTGCCGGCTCTCATCGGCCTCGCGTTCCTGATCCTGCCGCTCGCCGCGCTCGTCGCCCGCGTGCAGTGGTCGACCTTCATCGCCGACGTGACGTCGGAGGCGGCGCGGTCGGCCCTCGTCCTCTCCCTCGGCACGGGGCTGCTCGCGACCCTGATCTGCGTGATCGTGGGGGTCCCCCTCGCGCTGACGATCGCCCGGTCGGGGCCGCGTGTCGCCGCCGTGCTGCGGGCGGCGGTCACCGTGCCCCTCGTGCTGCCGCCCATGGTCGGCGGGGTCGCGCTGCTCTACCTGTTCGGCCGGGCCGGATGGTTCGGCGGCCTCGGTCTCTCGTTCAGCACCCCGGCCGTCGTGCTCGCGCAGACCTTCGTGGCGCTGCCGTTCCTCGTGCTCGCCGTCGAAGGTGCCGTGCGCACCTCGGGCGTCGAGTACGAGCGCACCGCCGCCGCGCTCGGCGCGAGCCGGTGGACGATCCTGCGACGCATCACGCTTCCCCTCGCCGCGCCGGGGATCGTCGCGGGCGTCGTGCTGTGCTTCGCCCGCGCGATCGGGGAGTTCGGGGCCACGGCGCTGTTCGCCGGGAACCGGCCGGGCGTCACGCAGACCATGCCCCTCGCGATCTACACGGCGTTCAACGGTGCGGGCGTCTCGCAGGGCACGGCCGTCGCGCTCGCGCTGCTGCTGCTCGCCGCCGCCGTCGCGGTGCTGCTCCTCGTGCGCGGGTGGCGACCGGGGGCCGCTCGATGAGCGCGACGGATGCCGGACTGCGCGCCCGCGTCGTCGTCGCCCGGGAGCACTTCGCCGTCGACGTCGAGGTGCGGGTGGCCGCGGGGGAGACCGTCGCCGTGATGGGCCCGAGCGGGGCGGGCAAGTCGACACTGCTGCAGGCGCTCGCCGGACTCGCGACGCTCGACGCGGGTGAGATCGCCGTCGACGGGCGCGTGGTCGACCGGGTGTCGGCGCCGCGGGTGCGCACCGAGCCGATGCGGCGCGGCATCGTGCTGCTCGGACAGAACCCCCGCCTCTTCCCGCACCTGAGCGTGCGAGAGAATGTCGCTTTCGGACCCCGCGCGGCGGGCGTCCCGGCGGATGCCGCCCGGCGCGACGCCGATGACTGGCTCGCCCGTGTCGGACTCCCCGGTGCCGGCGACCGCCGACCGCAGGAGCTCTCGGGCGGCGAGGCCCAGCGGGTCGCCGTCGCACGGGCCCTCGCTGCGGAACCCCGGGTCGTGCTGCTCGACGAACCCCTCGTGGCCCTCGACCCCGAGACCGCCGGCGACATCAGGCGGATGCTGCGCGATCAGCTCGACGGCACCACCACCGTCGCGGTGACCCATGACGCCGCCGACGCGGTCGCTCTCGCCGACCGGCTCGTCGTGCTCGAGGCGGGACAGGTGACACAGGAGGGTGCGGTGCGCGAGGTGCTCGCGGCTCCGGCATCCGGGTTCGTCGCGTCGATCGCCGGGGTCAACCGGATCGACGGCCTCAGCGGCGACGGCGGGTGGGTGCGCGGCGACGCCCGCTTGCGCGCTGCGGATCCCGGGTCGCAGGCGCTCGCCGCGACCGACGGGGTCGCGCTCGCCGCCGTCTTCCGCCCAGGCGATGTGCGCGTGGCCGCGGAGGACGGTGCCCCGAACTCGTGGCGGGCCGTCGTGACGCGCGTCGAGCCGACCGTGTCGGGGGTGCGCGTGCTCACCGACCTGGGTGCCGTCGACCTGTCGCTGACGGATGCCGCGGGTCTGCGGCCCGGCGCCTCGCTCACCCTGCACGTCGATCCCGACCGCGTGCGGTTCGTCGCGGCATCCTGACCCCGCCCGCGTCCCACGTCTTCCACGCCGACCCACCCCTTTCCGTCCGACCCACCCCTGTGCAGCCGCCGCAGAAGGGGGTGGCTCGCGCGGAAGGGGGTGGGTCGCGGGCGGGGTCCCGCAGAACGCGCGCGGAAAGGGGTGGGCGGCGCAGGTCGCACACCGGAACGACCCCGACCCCGTCTGCCCGGGCTAGTCTCGAACCATGGCGGGGAACGGGGAGAGGCGATGACGGCCGTACCCGTCGCGATCGGGCGGCGGACGACCGCTCCCGACGCTGCGCTCGCGGCCATGGGCGACCGCCTCGTCGACACCCACGGTCGCGTCCACCGCGACCTCCGGATCTCGCTCACCGATCGCTGCTCGCTGCGCTGCACGTACTGCATGCCCGAGCAGGGCAACGAATGGCTCGCCCGCACCAGCATCCTGTCGACCGACGAGATCGTCGAGGTCGCCGAGGTCGCTGCGGGCCTCGGCATCCGCACCTTCCGTCTCACCGGCGGCGAGCCGCTGCTCCGTCCCGACATCGTCGACGTGGTGCGGCGGGTCGCGCGGATCGAGGGCCCGGACGGACCCGTCGAGGTCGCCATGACGACCAACGGCATCTCTCTCGCCGACAAGCTCCCCGCGCTCATCGACGCGGGGCTCACGCGCCTCAACATCAGCATCGACACGATCGACCGGCAGAAGTTCGCCGACCTCACCCGCCGCGACCGGCTCGACGACGTGCTCGAGGGAATCGCCGCCGCCGCAGCATCCGAGCTGCGCCCGCTCAAGCTGAACGCCGTCGCGATGCGCGGCGTGAACGACGACGAACTCGCCGACCTCGTGGCGTTCGCGATGGAGGTCGGCGCACAGCTGCGCTTCATCGAGCAGATGCCTCTGGACGCCGGTCACACGTGGGATCGGGCGACGATGGTCACGCGCGAGGAGATCCTCGACTCCCTGGGCGCCCGGTGGCGTCTCTCACCGGTCCCGGGCCGCGGCGGAGCCCCCGCCGAGAAGTGGCGCATCGACGGCGGACCCCACGAGGTCGGCGTGATCGCCTCGGTCACGGCGCCGTTCTGCGGAGCGTGCGACCGGCTGCGTCTCACGGCCGACGGGCAGTTCCGCAACTGCCTGTTCTCGAACACCGAGTACGACCTGGCCGCCGTGCTGCGGCGGGAGGCGGCATCCGCTCCCGACGTCCGCACCGATGCGATCGCCGACCTGCTGCGCTCGTGCGTGCACGGCAAACTGCCCGGTCACGCGATCGACGACCCGTCGTTCCTGCAGCCGGCCCGGGGGATGAACGCGATCGGCGGCTGAGCCCGACGTCGGCTTTCTCGGAAGGATGCCCGTTTCTCGGACGATCTCGTCGAGATCATCCGAGATGCGGACGGTCCTCCGAGAAGACGTGTGCGGTCAGCGCGTCGCGATGCTGCTGACGGATGCCGATCGCACCCGGTCCGCCAGTGCGGCGGCCGTCACCCGATCGGGTTGCGCTCCGACGCCGCCGCTGCCCCTGGTCGACGCCGTCCCGCAGGCCACCGCCAGACGCAGAGCCGCGTCGATCGACATCCCCTGCAGCAGTCCCGTGAGGAATCCGGCCGCGAGCGTGTCGCCGGCGCCGACCGTGTCGACGAGCTCTCCCGTCATCGGCGGGACCCCGGCGTGCACGAAGGACGTGTCGCCGTCGGAGCGGCTCGCGGCCACCGCGCCGTCGCCGCCGAGCTTCGCGACGACGACCGCCCCGGTCGGCATGAGGTCGAGGGCGCGGACGACCGCCTCGTCGAGACCGATCGCGCCGGTGACCCCGGTGAGCTCCTCTTCGTTCCCGAAGAAGACGTCGACGTGCGGGAGCAGATCGAGGATGCCGCAGTCCCAGCGCTCCGCGGGATCGAAGTTGCCGTCGAGCGAGGTGGTGAGCCCGGCGGCCCGGGCGTCCCGGAAGAGCACGGGCGCGTCGGCGTGCAGGGAATGCTGGAGGAAGTAGCTGCCCATGTGCAGGTGCGAGGCGGCGCGGAGATCCTCGGCGGTGACGTCCGATGCGCGCACCGTGCCGATCGAGCCCATCGAGGTGAGGATCGCGCGGTCTCCGCTCGGACGGGTGAGGTGCGTGGAGGCGCCGGTCGGCACCGTCGCATCGACGCGCACGGAGCCGGTGTCGACGCCCCGGCCGGCAAGTTCCGCCTCCAGGAACACACCGAAGGTGTCGTCGCCGCGCACGCTGACGAGCCGCGTCGGCGTGCCGAGGGCCGCGGCGCCGCACGCGGTGATCGCGGAGGAGCTCCCCATCGTCAGGGTCGTGCGGGGCACGATCTGCTCGTGCTGCCCGAACCGGATGTCGTCGTCGATCTCGATGATGAGATCGACGCAGAGCTCGCCGACCACCAGCAGGCGTCCGTCCGTCACTGCGGGAGAACCCACTCGCACCACACTCCTTGTTCGCCGCCGTTGGTCCGGCTCCAGTCTGCCGCCGCGAGGCGTGCGGCCTCACGCGCCTCGCGCATCGGCTCCTCGCCGCGATCGGATCCGTGGATGGAGACGAGCATCCAGGGATCGTCGGTGTGGTCCGTGGGCGTCCCGCTCGTGGCGGAGGCACGGACCGGGATCGTCATCGCGATCACGTCGCCCGATCCCAGACCGAGCGCCGCAGCGACGGCATCCGCGACTGCGCGCAGCAGTCCACGCTCCGCGGAATGGGGGAGCACCGCGACCGTGATGACGGGCATCAGTCGGTGACGAGGACCGAGCGGTTGAGGAACGGGGGAGTGTCGGGGTTGCGCCCGCGGAGCGCGGCGAGGTCGACGGCGAGCCGGTGCACGAGCGGCAGGTTGGCCTGCGGGTCGAGGTCGTTGACGTACACGGACGCTCCGGTCGAGCGCACGTCGTCGGCGACGACGTCGGGCGCCTCGCCGAGGAACCACACCAGGGTGTCGGGGCCTGCGCAGGAGATCGGGCCGTGCTGGTACTCCCACATGGAGTACGCCTCGGTCCAGAATCCGGCGGATTCGCGCACCTTCAGGGCGGCCTCCTGTGCGAGCCCGTTGGTCCAGCGGTGCCCGAGGAACACGATGTGCTGCACGCGCTCGGGGTCGGTCGGGAGGTCGGCGGCCAGCGCGGCGCGCGCATCGTCGACGAGATCGTCCGCTGCCCGGCCGATCGAGGCTCGCAGAGCCGTGAGAACGGTGGTGGCGAAGCGCGTCTGCACGATCGACTTCTCGTCGGCGAAGCCCAGGTGCACCGTGCGATCCGCGCACAGGCGGCCGAGGGCGGTGTCGGTATCCCCGAGGATCGCGGTGATCCGGTGCGTTGCGCCGTATCGCTCGACCAGCTCGACGACGTCGGCGGTCGTGCCGGAGCGGGAGATCACGATGATGTGCTCGTCGTCGTCGATCCAGTCCAGCTCACTGGGGATCGCGGCCCGGGTGCGCCCGAGACCCGCGTCGTTGCGGAGGTACGCGTACGCGTCGCCGATGTAGTAGGAGGTGCCGCAGCCGATGACGAGTACCTTCTCGCCCTCGGACGGGAGGAGCGCGGCGTGCTGTACGGCGAGGGAGAGGGCCTGCTGCCAGACCTCGGGCTGGCTGGTGAGTTCCGCCCGTGTCGTCGTGCCGGATCCGGCCATGCTGGAGTTCATCTCGAAGACCCTTCACGTTCTCTGTGCCGTTCCGATGTGGCGGCGATGTGTGCAGATTCAATCAGAAATGAGCACGGAATGAAAGTTCTTGACGGAATGCGCTGATTGTTGAATACTGCAAACGACAAGGACGTCTGCAGCACCCGAAAGCTGCGAGACCAGCTCACGAGAAGGAGAACGACGCGTGGAAACCAGAACAAAACGCTTCGCAGGCATCATCGGACTCGGTGCCGTGAGTGCACTCGTCCTCTCCGGCTGTGCCGGCTTCGGCGGCGGATCGGACGACGGCGGGGATCAGAGCCTCACGTTCACGACCTGGGGCAGCGAGGCGGAGGAGGCCAGCTTCAAGGCCCTCATCGCCCAGTTCGAGTCCGAGCACGAGGGCGTCGACATCAAGCTCAACGTCGTCCCCTACGACCAGATGTTCTCGAACATCGACGCGCAGCTCTCCTCGGGCGACGCCCCCGACCTCTTCCGCGTCGACTACGGCAACCTCGGGGTCTACTCCAGTCAGGGCCAGCTGCTCGACCTGAGCGACTACTTCTCCGACGAGGAGATCGCCGAGTTCACCCCCGCGATGTGGGAGGCCGTCTCGTTCGACGGTGCCCCCTACGGCGTGCCGCACCAGACCGACGTCTCGGCCCTGCTCGTGAACACCGCCATGCTCACCCAGGCGGGCATCGACGTGTCGACGCTGCCGACCACGCAGGATGACGCGTGGACCTGGGACGAGTTCGCCGACGTGGCCGCCCAGCTGCGGTCCGCCCTCCCGGCCGACAAGTACCCCTTCGTCTACAACTGGCAGCTCGGAGGTGCCCCGCGGTGGCTCAGCTGGCTCTTCCAGGCCGACGGCTCGTTCCTCGACGGCACCACGGCGACCATCGACTCCGCCGAGGGGGCCAAGGCGCTGGACTTCACGAGGAGCTTCTTCACCGAGAACTGGGTGCCGCCGACGAGCTCGACCAAGGGCACCGTCTACGCCGACTCGCTGTTCACCGAGGGCACGGCGGCGATGGCCTTCGCAGGATCGTTCCTCGTACCCGACATCGACTCGCTCGCGGAGTTCGACTGGACGGCGCTCCCCATGCCGAAGGACGCCCGCGGTGCCACCGACCTCGGCGGAAACGCCCTGGTGGCGACGAAGGACACGAAGAACCCCGAGCTCGCCGCGGAGTTCCTGAAGTTCATGGTCTCGGCCGATGCGATGAGCGAGTTCTGCGCGAACACCAATGAACTCCCCACGCGCACCGACCTCGAGGGCGACGCCGTCGAGTTCAAGATCCGTCCCGACGTCATGCCGGTCTTCGTGGACCAGGCGTCGACGATCGAGCCGAGCGACGTCAAGCAGCTCACCTCTCCCGCCATGGCCGCGGTCAACACGGCGCTGCAGGACCAGCTCGAGGCCGCCTTCATCGGCGGGCAGTCCACCGCCGACACGCTCGCGAAGCTGTCGGCCGCGATCGAGGAAGCCGCGAAGTAATGACCGTCCTCACCACCCGCGACCGGAGCGACGCGTCCGCGTCGCCCCGGCCGCGGGCGGCCCGCCGTCGGGCCCGACTGCGCGAGTCCCTGGTGGGCTGGGGGTTCGCGGCGCCGAACCTCCTGCTGATGTCGCTGTTCCTCTTCATCCCGATCGTCTGGGCCTTCATCCTCTCCCTCCAGGAGACCAAGGGCTTCGGCGATCCGGAATGGGTCGGTCTCGACAACTACGCCACCCTCGTGTCCGACCCGGTGTTCTGGCAGAGCCTGCTCAACACGGTCGTCTTCACGGTCGCCACCGTGCCGCTCGAGCTCGCCGGCGGCCTCGGCCTCGCCGTGCTGCTCAACTCCGTGCTGCCCGCCCGCGGCCTGTTCCGCACGATGATCGTCCTCCCGATGGTCATCTCCGGTGTCGCGTCGGGCATGATCGCGGTCATCCTGTTCTACGAGTCGAACGGCCTCGTCAACAAGATCCTCCAGGCGATCGGGGTCGACACGATCGCCTGGCAGTCCGCCGGCACACCCGCCATGATCTCGGTCATCGTCGTCGCGATCTGGCTGCGTCTCGGATTCAACATGATCATCTACCTGGCCGGTCTCCAGTCGATCTCACCGGAGCTCTACGAGGCCGCGCGCATCGACGGAGCATCGCGGTGGCAGCAGTTCCGCTCGGTGACCGTGCCGCTCGTCGGACCCTCGACGTTCTTCCTGCTCATCATGAACGTGATCGCGTCGTTCCAGGTGTTCGATCTGATCTTCGTCATGACCGGTGGCGGACCGGGCAACGCCACCTCCGTGCTCGTGACCTACGCGTACCGCAACGGGTTCCAGATCCGCGAGCAGGGATACGGAGCCGCGATCGGCATCGTCATCCTCCTGATCACCCTCGTCTTCACCTTCATCCAGTGGAAGACGAGCCGTACCCGAGACCTGGCCGAGTGAGGACGCACCATGGCTGAGACCACCACCGTCGTCCAGATCGCCGACGCCGCGATCCTGGGCGAGAAGGGCGCGGCGCGCGTGCAGCGCCGCCGCCGCTGGCACGCCAGCGGGAGGAAGGGCGTCGTCTGGCGCACGCTCATCGCGGCGATCGTGTCGATCGTCGTGGTGTTCCCCCTGTACTGGATGATCGTCGTCGCGTTCTCGCCGCGCGGCGAGGTGTTCCTGCCGGGACTGCGCCTGTGGCCGAGCACGCTGACGCTCGAGAACTTCGCGAAGGTGTTCGAACGGGTGCCGGTCGTGGCCTGGCTCGGCAACTCCGTCGTGATCGGCGTCTTCGTGACCGTGCTCACCGTGATCGTCAACCTGCTCGCCGGCTACGCGTTCGCCCGACTGCGCTTCGGCGGGCGCAACGCCGTGTTCATCCTCGCCCTCGCGACCATGATGATCCCGGTGCAGGCGATCATGGTCGCCCAGTTCAAGCTGGTGTCGGGTCTCGGGATCTACGGCACATACTGGGGCGTGATCCTCCCCGGGGCGGCCGCCGCGTTCGGCATCTTCCTCGCGCGGCAGTTCTTCATCGGCATCCCGGACGAGATCATCGAAGCCGCTCGCATCGACGGCGCCGGCCACCTGCGGATCTTCGTGCAGGTGGTGCTGCCGCTGTGCAAGCCGCTGATCGCCGTGCTCATCCTGCTCACTCTCATGGGAAGCTGGAACGACTTCGCGTGGCCGCTCATCGCCCTCAAGGACAACGAGCTGTTCACCCTGCCGATCGGACTCCTCTATCTCAAGAATCAGACCTCGCCCGACTACAACGCGATCATGGCGCTGGCCCTGATCTCGGTGCTGCCGATGGTGCTGCTGTTCATCTTCTTCCAGCGCTACTTCGTGCAGGGCTTCGCCCGGAGCGGTATCAAATGAGTCTCACCTACCTCTGCTCGCTGCCGTTGCCGGATGAGTGGTTCGACGAGCTGCGTCGGCGG
Organism: Microbacterium sp. LWO14-1.2; assembly: GCF_038397715.1. NCBI lineage: Bacteria > Bacillati > Actinomycetota > Actinomycetes > Micrococcales > Microbacteriaceae > Microbacterium > Microbacterium sp. LWO14-1.2. The sequence continues at coordinate 1,518,153 of NZ_CP151633.1, read as the reverse complement.
ATGCCCGACGTCGCGGTGCACCGCGTCTCGCCCTCCGCGCCGCCCTCGGCCGAGCTCCTCGCCGAGGTCGACCTCCTGCACACGAGCGAGTGGCTGCCCGAGGCGGACGCCGTCCCCGGTGTGCGCCTCGTGCAGCTCGACACCTCGGGCGTCGATCACGTCCGAGGCACCTCCCTGTGGGACTCCGGCGTGCCGATCGCGACGCTCGGCGGCATCGCGCCCGTGCCGATGGCCGAGTACGCGCTGATGTCGATCCTGGAGCTCTCGCACCGGATGCCGCGCATCGTCGCGCATCGCGCGGAGCGCTCCTGGCCGTCGAACGCCGAGCGGCTCGACACCCTGACCCCGCGGGCGCTCCCGGGCGCGACGGTCGGGATCGTCGGGTACGGCCGCATCGGTCGGGAGATCTCGCGTCTCGCCACGGCGTTCGGGATGCGGGTGCTGGGCGTGAGCCGGTCGGGCGTGCGCGCCGCCGGCTCCGAAAAGTTCGATACAGGACGTCAGGCGCCCGACGACGACCCCGCCGAGCTGTTCCCGATCGATCGGCTCGACAAGGTGCTGCGGCGCAGCGATGTCCTGGTCGTCGTGGTCCCTCTCACGGAGCTCACCCGAGGACTGATCGGACCCGCGCAGCTGGACCTCCTCCCGCTGGGGGCCTTCGTCGTGAACATCGCCCGCGGCGGCATCGTCGACGAGATCGCGCTCCGCGAACGACTGCGCGACGGCCGTCTCGGCGGCGTGGCGCTCGACGTCTTCGACGAGGAGCCACTCCCCGAGGATTCGCCGTGGTGGACGGAACCGGGCGCGCTGGTGACGCCTCACGTCGCCGGCCTCGCCCCGCAGTATCATGCACAGACACTCGACCTCGTCGTCGAGAATCTGACACGTCTGGCCGAAGATCGGCCCTTGCTGAATGAGGTGGACCGTGCAGCCGGTTACTGAGCCCCTGATCGGGCCGAAGCGTCAGCGCGAGCTTCTCAACTACATCCGCACCTACGGGGCAGGGTCGGTGAGCGAGATGGCCAAGATGCTCGGAGTGAGCACCTCCACGGTGCGCCGCGACCTCAATGAGCTCCAGGACAGGAAGCTCATCGAGCGGGTGCACGGCGGTGCCGCGCAGGTGGACGACGACGTCGAGCCGCTGCGCCCGCAGCGCGAGGTCGCGTTCGCCGAGGAGAAGCAGCGCATCGGACGCGCCGCCGCGGCGCACATCACGCCCAACTCCACGGTGCTCATCACCGGCGGGACGACGACCGAGGCGATGCTGCCGTTCCTCGCCGGCATCCCGGGTCTCACGGTGCTCACCAACAGCCTGTCCGTGGTGAGCCGCCTCGCGCAGTTCACGGACATCGACATCGTCGTGCTCGGCGGACTCCTGCGTCGCACGGAGATGAGCCTGCTGGGGCACCTCACGATCGCGGGTCTCGACGAGTTCGGCATCGACCGGGTCTTCACCGGAGCGTTCGGCGTGGACCCCGAGATGGGGGTCACGGGCACCAACCTCTCCGAGACGCAGACGGACCGGTCGCTCGCGTCGTCGGCGCGGGAGCTGATCGTGCTGGCCGACCATTCGAAGCTCGCGAAGCGGGGACCCGCACGGCTCGTGCCGACCGACGGGATCTCCCGTCTGATCGTGGACGACGGAGCGGATGCCGGAGTCCTCGAGCGCATGAGCGAGGCAGGGGTGACCGTCGAGACATGCTGATCCCGCCCACCCTGGCGGCGGTGGGGCTGGGCGCGAGCCTGCCCGCGATCGCCGCATTCAACGTCATCACGCTCGAGTACGCCGAGGGGATCGTCCTCGGTGCGGAGCGTGCGCAGTGTCCCGTCCTGCTGTCGATCAGCCACAACGCGGTGCGGTTCCACGGCGGACTCGCGCCTCTCGCCGCCGCGTGCCGTGCTCTTGCCGACAGCGCCTCCGTGCCGGTTCTCCTGCACCTTGATCACTGCGAGTCCGCCGACCTCGTGCTCGAGGCCGCCGGGCTCGGATTCGCCTCGGCGATGTTCGACGCCTCGACGCTGCCGTACGACCAGAACGTCGCCAAGACGGCGGAGGTCGCGGCGCGCGGACAGGAGAGCGGGCTCTGGATCGAGGCGGAGCTCGGTGAGATCGGCGGCAAGGACGGTGCGCATGCGCCGGGCGTGCGCACCGACCCCGTCGAGGCCGCCGCGTTCGTCACGGCGACCGGTGTCGACGCGCTCGCCGTGGCGGTCGGCACCTCGCACGCCATGACCGAACGCACCGCCCGTCCCGACGACGCCCTCATCGCGCGGCTCGCGGATGCCGTGCCGGTGCCCCTCGTGCTGCACGGCTCGTCCGGCGTCGACGACGCCGGGATCCGCGCGGCCGTGATCGCCGGCATCCGCAAGGTCAACGTCGGCACGCAGCTGTCGGCGGCCTTCTCGCACGCGATGCGCACGGAGCTCGGCGATCGCGTCGATCCGCGGCGCGCCTTGACCGCAGCGCGAGAAGCCATCGCCGGCGACGTTGAGCACCTGCTCGGCGTCATCTCCGCACCTCTCTGAGATCTCGAAAGGAACCAGCCATGTCCGCCACCGTGCAGGGGCCGTCGTCGCACGACGGCGAGCCCAGCGCCGCCGCACTGCTGGAGGCCGGCGACATCGTCGGGCTCATGCGTGCCTGTCACGACCGTCGCCTCGAACGAGAGGGCATCCCCATGGTGCTCGGCCTCGCCGACGAGCGCGGCACCCCGATCCCGGTCGCGGGGAGCGCCGCCCAGAGGGCGGAGGGCCGGGACTTCCTCGCCGTGCTGGACCGCTACCGCGACGCCCTCGTGCCGTGGGCCCGCGACGAGGACGAGGGGGCCGTGATCACGGCGATGCAGGTGCTCGCGTATACGCATTTCGCCGCGGGCGCTGAGCCGTTGCGGGATGCTCCGTCCGGTGCCGCCGATGCGGCATCCGTCGCCGCCGACGCGGCATCCGCTCCGCTCGATCCGGTCTCGACCGGGGAAGGACGACTCTCATGACCACTCCCTCCTTCACGGCGCAGCGGCAGCAGCTCGCGGACGGGCATTTCATCCGCGTCGTGAACTACCACTCGACCCCGCGCGCCGCACGCGACGAGCTCGCCCGCGAGCTGGCGGGATTCGCGAAGGACTACGCCCCTGTGACGCTCGACGACCTTGACCGCCTCTTCGAGACCGGGACCTGGCACAAGGACCGGCCGGGCCTCATCCCGGTGTTCTACGAGGGGTACCGCAATTCGATCTCGGTCGCGGCGCCCCTGTGCGACGAACTCGGGCTCACGGGGTGGTTCCCGATCGCGACGTCCTTCGTCGACTGCGATCCCGAGCATCAGGAAGCCTTCGCGCGCGCGCACTGGATCTCCCTCGTCGAGGAGGACACCAGGGGCGGGCGCATCGCGATGAGCTGGGACGAGGTCGCCGAAGTGTCCCGCCGCCATGTCGTGTTCCCGCACACCGCGCACCACGAGGGCTTCGACACGGTGCTGTCCGACGAGGACATCCGTCGCGAGGTCGTGGAGTCGAAGGCGCAGCTCGAGGCGGTCACCGGTCAGGAGGCTCCCGTGTTCGTGTGGCTGCACGGCTCCTCGTACGGGCAGAATCCCCGGCATGACCGGGCCGTCAAGGAGGCCGGCTACCGGTACCAGTTCGCCAACACGATGATCCATCGCGTGAACTGAGTCTCGGCCGTCTCGCAGAACGACACGGATCTCGCACGTTTCTCGGCGAAACCTGCGAGATCCGTGTCGTTCTGCGAGCTTGTTCCTTCCTCCCCAATGGGTCCGCAGCGGGGCTCCTCCACAGATCGTGGACAGCGGATGCCGGGACGGCCTCCCCTCCCCTCCGACGCGGGATGCTCGGGCGATGCCGCCCCGCACCCCCCCGTCCGACAGACCATCCACGCCGTCGTGCGGGAGCGTGGCGGTGTCGTCCGCGTCCGCGACCTCGCGGAGCTCGGCTTCCGCCGGGCGGCGACCGAGTCGGCTCTGCGTGAGGCCCGGCTGCTGCGGGTGCGTCCCGGATGGGTGGCCGTGCCGGACGCGGATCCTCTGCTGGTCGACGCCGCCCGCCACGGGGTCGTCCTGTCCTGTCTGACGCAGGCCCGACGGCTCGGCCTTGTGGGTGCATGACGAGCGACCCGGCATCCATGTCGCCGTCACGCCGGGGAGCGCGGGCGGCCGGTCGACCGGCATCCGCGTGCACTGGGCGAAGCCCCTGATCCCGAGACCGCCCGGGCTTCTCGTCGATCCGATCGAGAACGTCCTCGCCCTCGTCGCCGAGTGCGAGCCGCACGAGCAGGCGCTCGCGACGTGGGAGTCGGCGCTCAACCGAAGACAGGTGGAGCGCGACGTCCTGAGCAACCTTCCGCTGCGTCCGCGTGCGCGTCGGCTGCTCGACGAGGCGTCTCCGTTCGCGGATGCGGGACTCGAGACGTACGTGCGGATCCGGCTGCGGTGGCTCCGGCTGCCGATCCGCGCGCAGATCTGGATCGCCGGGCATCGCGTCGACATCCTCGTCGGCGAGCGGCTGGTGATCCAGATCGACGGCGGTCACCACGTCGGGGCGCAGCGGGCCGAGGACATCCGGCACGATGCGCAGCTGCGGCTCATGGGCTACCACGTGATCCGGGTCGGCTATCACCAGGTGATGCAGGAGTGGGCCCTGGTGCAGGATCTCGTCATGCGGGCCGTCGCGCAGGGGCTTCACCGGGCGCGCTGATCTCGCAGAACGACACGCATCTCGCAGGATCTCGCACGGAACCTGCGAGATCCGTGTCGTTCTGCGAGATTCAGTCGGGGATGCCGAGGTGGCGGATGCCGCCGTCGGCGTCGCGCCACGTGAGCTCGGTCGTGCCGCCGTCGCGTGACGACCTCGCAGATCGGACGGTTCCGGGCTGGGCGTCGCGGATGCCGTGCGCCGCCAGCATCCCGGCGGCGTCGTCGTCGAGGGGTGCCGCACCGTCGCACGCGCTCCAGAACCGCTCGGGGTACCCGATCGCGGGCGAGACGATCAGCGACCGCCCGCCGTCGAGGCTCTCGACCGCGACCTCCAGCTCGCCGTCGCGATGCGTCAGCCGGAACGCCCGGATGCCGTCGGCGACGACAGGGGCGCGCCGCTGGAACCCCGGACCGGGTGACCAGTACCAGCTCTCCAGGACGCCCCCGGCCGTGAGGGCGACGACCTCGAGGTGGTCGGGACCGAGCGTCGACTGCACGATCTGGGCGTCGACGTAGCGGGACCCGTCCGCGAAGCCGAGCCCACTGCTCCATGCCCCGGGCGGCACGTCGGGGGTGGTGAGGGGGTCGTCGGCGGAGTCGGCGTTGAACCAGAAGACCCAGAGGCCCTCGGCGGCGTCGCAGGCCACGAGTTCGAGGTTGCCGCGGGTGCCGTACACGCCCTGGGTGAGGCCGGCGGGTCCCCACGTGTCTCGGTCGCGGCCGACGAGGATGATGTTCCGTGAATGCATTTGCTTATTCTTGCTCATTCGTGGAAGTTTGTGACAGCATGTGTGCGACGGATCTTTTCGAAGGAGAACAATGAGAATCGCCAGAACCCTCATCGACGGACGGCCCCGCATCGTGGTGATCGACGCCGATGCCGCGCACCTCGCGCCCGTCGAGCACGCGGACGACGCCCTCGTCGCGATCGCATCGGGGCGTTCCGGCGAGCACTCGACCTGGCCCCTGATCGACCTCGACGCGTATGAGCTCCTCGCACCCGTCGCGACGGCGGGCAAGATCATCGCGGTCGGACTCAACTACGTCGACCACACCGCGGAGACCGGCTTCGCACAGCCGGAGCGGCCACTCACGTTCGCGAAGTACACGACCTCGCTCACCGGCCCCTACAGCGACGTCGTGATCCCCGACCACATCGCACAGGGCGTCGACTTCGAGGCGGAGCTCGCACTCGTCATCGGTCGCCGATGCGGCGGCGACACCCCGGCCACGCTCGACGACGTCGCGGCCTACACGGTCGCGAACGACGTCTCCGCCCGTGACGTGCAGTTCGGCGACGTGCAGTGGACGCGCGGCAAGTCCTTCGACACCTTCACCCCGCTCGGGCCGTGGCTCGTGACGCCCGAGGAGTTCGGCGAGCCCGGCGGACACCGCATCCATGCCTCCGTCGACGGCGAGCTGCTGCAGGAGGACGACACGGCCGAGATGATCTTCGACGTCCCGACGATCCTCGCGTTCGTCAGCGACGGCGTCACCCTCGAGCCGGGCGACCTCATCCTCACCGGCACCCCCGCCGGCGCGGGCGGGTTCCGCACCCCGCCGCGCTACCTTCAGCACGAGCAGGTCGTCGAGGCGGGCGTCGAGGGCATCGGCGTCCTGCGCAACCGCTTCGTGCACCGCTCCCGGCTCTCCGCCTGATCCTCCCCGCAGATCGGAACGAACCATGAACACCACCGACCGTCGAGTCCTCGTCCTCATCGGCGCCGGCTCCGCCGTCTTCACCCGCGGTCTGCTCGCCGACCTCATCGGCGCGGAGGATCTCGGCGCCTGGGAGATCCGCCTCGTCGACGTCGACACCGTCGCCCTCGACGTCGCCGCCGACCTCGCCGAGGCGATGGTCGCCTCGCGCGGCGTCGGCGACAGCATCCGCGTCGTCCGTTCCTCGGACCGCCGCGCCGTACTCCCCGGAGCCGACTTCATCGTGACCTGCGTGGGCGTCGGCGGTCGTCCCGCGTGGCAGCTCGACCACGAGATCGTCCAGCGCCACGGAGTGCACCAGCCGGTCGGCGACTCCATCATGCCGGGCGGGATCTCGCGACTGCTGCGCACGACCCCTGTGCTCGTGGAGGTCGCGCAAGACATCGCCGACCTCGCGCCCGACGCCTTTTTCTTCAACTACTCGAACCCGATGACGGCGAACATCCAGGCCATCCACCAGCAGACCGGTCTCGACGTCGTCGGTCTCTGCCACGGCATGCACCACATCCAACGCGAACTCGCGCAGCTCATCGATGCCCCGTTCAAGGAGACGTCGACGCTGTACGCCGGCATCAACCACCTCACGTTCATCTACGACTTCCGCTGGAACGGGCGCGACGCGTGGCCGCTGATCCGCGAGCGCGTCCACCGCGAACTGGCTCAGGCACCGGACCCCGCCGACATCGGGAACATCTTCTACGAGACGCCGACCGCATGGCACAACCCGTTCGCGTGGGAGCTGTTCGACCGCTACGGCGCCTTCGCGGCCGCGGGCGACCGCCACGTCGTCGAATTCTTCCCCGAGCGATTCGCCACCGGCGACTACTACGGCAAGAAGCTCGGCATCGATGCGTTCAGCCTTCCCGAGATCCTGGAATGGGGCGAGAACCGCTACCAGGGGATGAAGCGCCAGGCGACGGGCGAGGATCCGCTCGACCAGTCGATCTTCGAACGCTCCGGAGGCGAGCAGGAGCAGCTGATCGCGATCATCCGCTCGATCACGTTTGACTCGCGCGAGATGTTCAGCTGCAACGTCGTGAACGGCGGCGCGGTGCCCGGGCTGCCGGAGTGGTCGGCCGTGGAGATCCCCGGTGTGGCCACCGCCCGCGGCATCCGACCGGTCGTCGTCCCCGACCTCGGGAAGCCGCTGACCGCGATCCTCGCCCGGCGGCTCACCTCGGTCGACCTCGCGGTCGAGGCCGCCCTGACCGGCGACCGGGGACTCGTCGTCGAGGCGATGATCGCCGACGGTGCGGTCGTCGACGCCGATCGCGCCGCGGCGCTCGCCGACGACCTCATCGCCGCGCAGGCGACGCATCTTCCGAGGTTCTCATGAGCGCCGAGAATCTCGGCTCGACCTCGGAGCCGTTCGACCCCGCCGTGCCGCACGCGCCGTTCGACCGCTTCGCCCCCGACGGTGAGCACGACTGGGGCACGGGTCTGCGCAGTCAGAAGTGGTTCGGCGCCGAGGGCAAGACGGGCTTCATGCACCGCTCCTGGCTGCGCAGCGAGGGGCTACCGGACGACTCCTTCCGCGGTCGGCCGATCATCGGCATCGCGAACTCGTGGAGCGAGCTCACGAGCTGCAACATCCACCTCCGCGCCCTGGCCGAGCACGTCAAACGCGGCATCTGGCAGGCCGGCGGAGTCCCGTTCGAGTTCCCGACGACCTCCGCGGGCGAACCGCTCGTGCGTCCGACGGCGATGCTCCTGCGCAACCTCATGGCGATGGACCTCGAGGAGACCCTGCGCGCCAACCCCCTCGACGGCGTCGTGCTGCTCGCCGGGTGCGACAAGACCACGCCCGCGTACCTCATGGGCGCGGCGTCGGTCGACCTGCCCGCCCTGCTCATCACGGGCGGCCCGATGCTGAACGGCAAGCACCGCGGCGAGGACATCGGCTCCGGCACGTCGGTGTGGAGGTTCACCGAGGCGTACCGGGCGGGGCTCATCGACGAGACCGCCATCACCGAGGCCGAGGGCTGCATGGCCCGCAGCCAGGGGCACTGCCAGACGATGGGCACCGCGTCGACGCTCGCGAGCGTGTTCGAGCTCATGGGCATGCAGCTGCCCGGCTCGTCGTCGCTCCCGGCGAACGACTCGCGCCGCGCTGTCGCCGCGCATCTCGCCGGTCGCCGCATCGTCGAGATGGTCGCCGAGGATCTGCGCCCGTCGACGATCCTCACGCGCGAGGCGTTCGAGAACGGCGTGCGGGCGAATGCCGCGCTCGGAGGATCGACCAATGCCGTGATCCATCTCCTCGCTCTCGCGCGACGGGTGGGAGTCGAGCTCACCCTCGACGACTTCGATGCGCTGGTGCGGGACGTGCCGGTCATCGCCGACCTGATGCCGAGCGGCCGCTTCCTCATGGAGGACTTCGAGTACGCGGGCGGCATCGCCGGATTCGCCGAGACGCTCGGCGACCTCCTGAACCGTAACACGCTCACGGTCACCGGTCGCAGCCTGGGCGAGAACTACACCGGGGCCGAGGTGTTCGACCGCGAGGTCATCCGTCCGCTCGACAACCCCGTCAAGCCGGTCGGATCGGGCATCGCCGTGCTCACGGGCAACCTCGCTCCGCGCGGCGCCGTGATCAAGCAATCGGCCGCCGCTCCCGAGCTCATGCAGCACACCGGGCGGGCTCTCGTGTGGGACTCGCTCGAGGACTATCTCGCCGACGCGGAGGACCCGGCCCTCGACGTGCACCCCGAGGACATCCTCGTCGTGCGCTACGTGGGCCCGAAGGGCTACCCGGGCATGCCCGAGGTGGGCAACCTGGCCCTGCCCCGGAAGATCCTCGAGTCGGGCGTGACCGACATGGTGAGGATCTCGGACGCCCGTATGAGCGGCACCTCCTACGGCACCGTCGTGCTGCATGTCGTCCCCGAGGCCGCGGCAGGCGGTCCGCTCGCGTTCATCCGCACGGGCGACACGGTCACGGTCGACGTGGCGGGGCGCTCGCTGCACCTCCACGTCGACGACGAGGAGCTCGAGACACGACGCGCCGGCTGGGTCGCCCCGGTCGTGCCGGGCAGCGACCGCGGGTGGACGCGTCTGTACGTCGAGCACGTCACGCAGGCCGACGAGGGCCTGGACCTCGACTTCCTGCAGGGACGCTCGGGCGCCGCCGTCGGGCCGAAGGCCTTCTAGGGTGGACCCCATGGACGCCGTTCTGATCGTCGGCGCCGGCGGCATCCTCGCTCCCGCTGCGGCCGCTCTCGTGGCCCGCGGGGCCGCGGTGACCGGCGTCGGCCGCTCCAGGGCGATGCCGCAGGGGGTTCTCCCCGTGTTCGTCGACGCGCAGGTGTCCGAGGATCTCGATCGCGCGCTCGGCCGCCGCCGTTGGTCGGCCGCGATCGTCTACCTGCCCGCCGTGTCGGATGCGTCGGCGGCTCGGATCGCGGAGGCCGTCGACGGTCGCCTCGTGCGCGTGCGGATGAGTGCGGCAGCAGATCCCGCGTCCGGCGAATTCACGCTGCCCGCCGACACGCTGCAGCTCGGCTGGACCGACGAGACCCGGCCCCGCTGGCACACTCCGGACGAGGTCTCGGCAGCGGCGCTCGCCGTGTTCGAAGACGGCGCCTCCCGGGTGCTCGGCGCGGTGCGTCCGTGGGAGAGGCGCCCGTGATCGCGGTGCTCGCACTGTCGCCCGCGGTCGACGTGACCTACGACGTCGACCGGCTCCGAGCGGGCGAGATCAACCGTCCCCTCGCCACCACGGTGGTCGCCGGCGGCAAGGCGCTGAACATGGCGCGCGTGGCGTCCGCGCTCGATGCCGAGGTGCACGTCACGGTCGCGCTCGGCGGTGCGAACGGGGAGCGGGTGGCCGCGCGCCTCGTCGAGACGCCGATCGCCACGACCGTCATCCGTCTCGCCGCCGAGACCCGCAGCTGTCTGGCGATCGTCGAGGGCCTCGGGAGTGCGACGAGCACCGACCTGTACGAATCGGCGGCCCCGCTGACACCCGCGGAATGGGCCGGGTTCGCGGATGCCGTGGCCCGCGGGCCCGCGTCGCAGTGGCTCGCCGTCTCCGGCTCGCTGCCTGAGGGTGTGCCCGCTGAGGAGCTCGCCGAGGTGCTCGCCGTGCGACGCTCGAGGGGCTCCCGCGTCGCGGTCGATGTCGCGGGCGAGGCGCTCGTGGCGCTGATCGCCGTCGCCGACCTCGTGAAGGTCAACCGGCAGGAGGCCGCCGAGGTGCTGGGCCGCGACCTCGACGACGCGGCCCACGCATGCCGCGCCCTGCACGAGCGGTTCGGGGTCGACAGCGTCGTCACCGACGGGGTGCACGGAGCCGCGGCCCTCGTCGAGGGGCGGATGCTGCCGGTCGCCGCTCCACGGACGCACGGCCGTTACCCCGCGGGCAGCGGCGACGCGTTCTTCGGCGGACTGCTCGCCGGGCTCGACGGGAGTCTGCCGTTCGCCGAGGCCCTGGATCTCGGCCGTCACGCCGCGGAACGCAACGCGCGGAGGCCGGGCCAGGGTCTCCTTGCGGAGGAGCCGGCCGTCGTCAGTCGAGGAACTCGCGCGCGGCGGCCGTGAGCGCCGTGACGCCGACCTCGATCGTCGGGTGGATCTCGGGCGCGAAGAACGGCGAGTGGTTGGTGGGGATGTCCTTGTCGAGCGTGCCCGCCGCCATCGCCGCCTGGAACTTCGCGGCGTCGATGCCGCCCCAGAACCAGAACACGAGCGGGGTGCCGGTGTCGCGCGCGAACCACGACACGTCCTCACTGCCTGTGAACATGCCCGGGTCGATCACCGACGTCTCGCCGAGGGCGCGCTGCAGCGCCGCGGTCACGCGCGCCGTGGCATCCTCGTCGTTGATCGTGGGCGGGAGCGTGTGGTCGGTGCGGATCTCGGGCTCGCGCTCGGCGCCGGATGCCGCGGCCTCGGCGCGCACGATCCGCTCGACGCTCGCGAGCACCTTGTCGCGCATCTCGTCGGTGGGGTAGCGCAGGCTCAGCTCGAGCTTCGCCTCGGCCGGGATGATGTTGTTCTTGAGCCCGGCGTGGATGGAGCCGACGGTCACGACGGCGACGTCGCGCGGGTCGACCTCGCGGGAGGTGACGGTCTGGAGGCGCATCACGGTCGCCGCGGCCATCACGACGGGGTCTATCGTCGCGTGCGGACGCGAACCGTGCCCGCCGCGGCCGTGCAGCGTGACGGTGAGCCCGTCGGATGCCGCCATCTGCGTGCCGGGTCGCACGCCGATCGTGCCGGCGGGCAGCGGGGTCACGTGCTGGCCGAGCACGATGTCGGGACGCGGCACGATGTCGAGCAGGCCGTCGTCGAGCATCGCCCTCGCGCCCGCGCCGTATTCCTCGGCCGGCTGGATCAGCACGACCAGCGTGCCCGACCAGTCGCCCCGGTCGGCGACGAGCTTCTCGACGGCGCCGATCATCGCGGTGACGTGCATGTCGTGGCCGCACGCGTGCATGACGGGCACGGTGTTGCCGCCGGGGTCGATGCCCGTGGCGGTGCTGGCGTAGGCGAGGCCGGTCTCCTCGCCGACGGGCAGCGCGTCCATGTCGGCGCGCACCCAGACGACGGGGCCGTCGCCGTTCTCGAGCACGCCGACGACGCCCGTGACGCCGACTCCTTCGCGCACCTCGAGCCCGAGGTCGCGCAGGTGGCCGGCGGCGATGCCCGCGGTGCGCGTCTCCTGGAACGAGAGCTCAGGATGCTGGTGCAGGTCGATGTACAGCGCTTCGAGGTCGATCGTCATGGCCCCGAGCCTACTCGCGCGCCGCCGCGCGGCATCCCGGTCAGGGGGCGTGGCTGTACGAGGAGAGCGACGGGCCGGGATGCAGCACGCCGTTCACGATCGCGCGGATCGCGAACTCGCTCGCCTCGCCCAGGTCGAACACGTCGCGGTGGAGGAGCCACTGCAGCTGCAGTCCGTCCATGACGGCGAGGATGCTGGCCGCCGCCGTCGCGATCGTGTCGGGCTCGGTCACGCCCTCCTGGGCGCACAGTTCGCGGAACGCCTCGGTGACCTCGCGGCGGAGCGTGGTGTAGCGCTCCTCGAAGTACTCGCGTCCCGGATGGTTGTCGGTGACCGACTCCGAGGAGAGCACGGTGTACGCCTGCACGATCCCGGGTCGGCGCTCGTTGGCGATGGCCGTGCGCACGAGGTGCAGGAAGAGCTCGGGTCCGCCCGGGATGTGCTTCTCGGCGAGGTTCTGCACGTCGGCCTGGTCGCGGTAGGCGAGCACCTCGAGCAGCAGCTTCTGCTTCGATCCGAAGTGGTGGAGCACTCCGGCATGCGTGATGCCGACCTGCTCGGCGACGTCGGCGAGGGTGCCGTTCGTGGAGCCCTTGTTGCCGAAGATCTCGACGGCGGCCTTGAGGATCTGCTCGCGCTTCTCACGCGTGGCAGGGCGGACGGGCGCTTTCGCGACGGCATCCTTCGGCATGGCTCCTCCTCTCGTGCACGACCCTACTTGCCAACCTTACTTACTAACGAGTAACCTCGCACCAGCTTACTTTCTCGCCAGTAAGCAAAACAGGAGCGGATGCCCGAGCATCCGTCGCCCACAGCACAACGACCCGTGCCCAAGGAGAAGCAATGAAGCTCAGAAAGTCCCTCATCGCCGCGCTCGCGGTCGGCGCCCTCGGCGCCACGGTCCTCGCAGGATGCTCGTCGGACGGAGGGTCCGGCGACGACTCCGACGGCGGCGCCGCCCTCACGATCGCGAAGCCCGACGGCGCGATCACCACCGAGTCGAACAACCCCTTCGTCGGCGACTCGTCGGCGTCGAAGTACGGCTACGGCAAGGTCATCTTCGAGACCCTCGGCCTCGTCAACCAGACCGGCGACCGCGGCGTCACCCCCTGGCTCGCCGAGAGCATCGAGTGGAACGACGACTACACCGCGCTGACCGTCGTCCCCCGCAAGGACGTCACCTGGAGCGACGGCGAGCCCTTCACCGCCGACGACATCGTCTACACCTACGAGCTCGTCTCGACGCCCGCGCTCGACACCGCCGGCCTGAAGTTCGAGAGCGCCACCGTCGACGGAGACGCCGTGACCCTCACCTTCGGCGAGTCGAAGTTCGTGAACCAGGCGCGCGTGCTGCACGTGCCGATCGTTCCCAAGCACATCTGGGAGAACCTCGACGACCCGGCCACCGACCCCGTCAAGGGCGACGACCTGGTCGGCACCGGACCCTACGCGCTCTCGAACTGGTCGACCGAGTCGGTCACCCTCGAGGCTCGCGACGATTACTGGGGCGGCGACCTGGCCGTGCCCGAGCTGCACTACGTCTCGTACGGCGACAACACGGCGCTGACGACCGCGCTGTCGCAGGGCGAGGCTGATTGGGCGCAGGCGTTCATCCCGCAGATCCAGGAGCAGTTCCTCGACGCCGACCCCGAGCACAACAAGTTCTGGGCGGCCCCGACGACGGGTTCCGCGACCCTGTTCATGAACCTGCAGCAGAAGCCGTTCGACGACGTCGTCTTCCGCCAGGCGCTCGCCTGGGTCATCGACCGCGACGCCTACGTCGACATCGCCCGCGAGGGTGCGAGCGAGCCCGTGTGGTCGGTCACCGGTCTGTCGTCGATCCTCGACGACGAGATCCAGCCGGAGTTCCAGGGCCAGGACTACTCGGTGGATGCCGAGAAGGCGCGCGATCTGCTCGAGTCCGCCGGCTACACGTGGAAGGACGACGCGCTGATCGACCCCGACGGCACCCCCGTCTCGTTCACCCTCTCCGTGCCCTCCGGCTGGAGCGACTGGAACACCGCCCAGGAGCTCATCGCCGAGGACGTCAAGGAGGGCATCGGCGCCGAGGTCAAGATCGACATGCCCGACTGGGGCGGCTGGGCCGACCCGCGCGACAACGGCACGTTCTCGGCCATCATCCACTGGCTGGAGGACAGCGGCACGGCCTACGGCCTCTACACGTCGACCATGGACCCGCGCTGGATCTCGCCCGAGGGCGTCGCCGGCTTCAACTTCGGCCGCTTCGACGACCCCGCCGCGACCGAGGCGCTGAACGCCTACGCCAACGCGTCGTCCGACGAGGAGCGCACCGCCGCCCTCGACATCCTGCAGAAGACGTTCGTCGCACAGGTGCCGGCGATCCCGCTCGGAGCCCACCCGCTGCTCGGCGAGTTCAACACCCGCAACTACGTGGGGTGGCCCTCGGAGGAGGACCCGTACGCGTCGGCCGACCCGACGCAGCAGAACATCGTGCAGATCCTCACGAAGCTGAAGCCGGCCGAGTAAGAAGCAGCCTCACCCGGTCGTTGAGCGAGGACCGAAGGACCGAGAGGAAACGCGTCCGCCCCGGTGCGGAACGTCGCACGCAGGCGCAGCGCGTCTCGTCTCGCTCCGCTCGCTCAACGACCGGGTGTTCAGCACCCGACGAAGGACACCACTCATGTCAGAACCCCTGCTCAGCGTGCGCGACTTCTCGGTCGTGTACGACGTCGATCCACCCGTCGAGGCGGTGAGGAACGTCACGCTCGAACTGCAGCGCGGCGAGATCCTCGGCCTCGCCGGAGAGAGCGGATGCGGCAAGACCACCCTCGCGTACGGCGTGCAGCGTCTGCTGCGGGCACCGGCCGTGATCGCCGGAGGCAGCGTGACGTTCCACGATGCATCCGGGGTCGACGTCGACGTGAACGCGCTCGACGTCGAGGCGATGCAGCGTTTCCGCTGGGACAAGGTGTCGATGGTGTTCCAGGGCGCGATGAACGCCCTGAACCCCGTGGCGACGATCGGATCGCAGCTCGAGGACGTCTTCGAGATCCACCGCCCCGACATGACCAGGCGCCAGCGGCGCGCAGAGGCCGAGGACCTGCTCGAGATCGTCAAGGTCGGCCGTCAGCGCATCGCCTCGTTCCCGCATGAGCTGTCGGGCGGCATGCGGCAGCGCGTGATGATCGCGATGGCGCTCGCGCTGCGTCCGCAGCTCATGGTCATGGACGAGCCGACCACCGCGCTCGACGTGCTCGTGCAGCGGGAGATCCTCAAGCAGATCTCGCAGCTGCGGCACGAGTTCGGCTTCTCGGTCATCTTCATCACCCACGACCTGCCGTTGCTGCTGGAGATCAGCGACCGCATCGCGATCATGCGGGCGGGCGAGATCGTCGAGCTGGCGCCGGCCGAGCAGATCTGGACCGACCCGCAGCACGAGTACACGAGGACGCTGCTGTC
Source organism: Microbacterium sp. LWO14-1.2 (assembly GCF_038397715.1). NCBI lineage: Bacteria > Bacillati > Actinomycetota > Actinomycetes > Micrococcales > Microbacteriaceae > Microbacterium > Microbacterium sp. LWO14-1.2. Next base: position 1,502,566 of record NZ_CP151633.1, on the reverse strand, counting down.
GTCGTTCCCGCGGCTGACGGGCGAGAGAGGAGTGCTGACGCGATGACCACCCTCGAATTCGCGAACGTCACGAAGGTCTACAACGTCCGAGGAGCCGGGCAGCTCAGGGCCCTCGACGACGTCAGCTTCACCCTCACCTCCGGCCGCACGATCGGACTCGTCGGGCAGTCGGGCAGCGGCAAGTCGACGATCGCGAAGATCCTGACCCAGCTCGAGACGCCGACCAGCGGAGAGGTGCGCCTCGACGGCAAGCCGATCCCGCGGCGCGGCAAGGGCCTGCGCGCCTACCGTCAGCAGCTGCGCATGGTCTTCCAGGATCCGTTCGCCTCGCTCAACCCGTACCACTCCATCCGGTACCACCTGGAGCGCCCCATCCGCCTCGACGACGTCGTGCCGAAGAAGGAGACCGAGGCCGAGGTGCGCCGCCTCCTCGAGCGCGTGCGCCTCGACGCGGATGCCGTGATCGACCGCCGTCCGCACGAGCTGTCCGGCGGTCAGCGTCAGCGGGTCGCTATCGCGCGCGCCCTGGCATCCCGCCCGACACTGCTCGTCGCCGACGAGCCCGTGTCGATGCTCGACGTGTCGATCCGCCTCGGGGTGCTCACGCTGCTCGCCGACCTGCAGCGCGAGGAGGGGCTCGGGGTGCTGTACATCACGCACGACCTCGCGACGGCCCGTCACTTCAGTGACGAGATCATGGTGCTGAACCAGGGTCGCGTCGTCGAGTACGGCGACGCCGACGACGTCATCCTCGACCCGCAGGACCCGTACACCCGCGAGCTGCGGGCGGCATCGCCCGATCCCGAGAAGCACTTCGCCTCGGCCGGACACCACGGCGTCGGCAACCCAGGAGGAGCCCAGTGACCACCGCATCGCCCGAGCTCGGGCAGACCGGGTTGAATCCCGAGGACGGCAGGCCGGACGCGCTGGAGGTCGGCACCACGGCGACCGCCGCCCGGAAGGGCCGCAAGATCGTGCCGTGGCGCTTCTTCGTGGGGCGCGCCGGCTTCTACCTGTTCACCCTGTGGGCGGCCATCACGATCAACTTCTTCCTGCCGCGGTTCATGAAGGGCGACGCGGTCAGCTCGTACCTCGCCCGCAACCGCAACGTCAGTCCCGAGGCGGCGGAATCCCTCCGCATCCTGCTCGGCATCGACTCCGACAAGTCGCTGTGGCAGCAGTACGTCGAGTACTGGGCCACCCTGCTCCGCGGCGACCTCGGCATCTCGACGCTGCACGGCCTGCGGCCCGTGGCCGAGGTGCTCGGTGCCGCGCTGCCGTGGACCCTCGGCCTCGTCGGCCTCGCGACGATCATCTCGTTCGCGCTGGGCACGGTGGGCGGCGCGATCGTCGGGTGGAAGCGGGGGAGCCGGCTCGACGCCCTCATCCCGATCACGACGTTCTTCAACACCATCCCGTACTTCTGGCTCGGTCTCATCGCGATCGCGGTGTTCTCGTCGACCCTGAAGTGGTTCCCGTCGTCGCACGCCTACGACAAGGGGCAGTCGCCGGAGTGGAGCCTCGACTTCATCGGCCAGGTCATCGTGCATGGCACGCTGCCCGCGGTCACCATCATCATCGCCTCGCTCGGCGGCTGGATGCTGGGCATGCGCAACATGATGCTGACCGTGCTCGACGAGGACTACATCACCGTCGCGCAGGCCAAGGGCATGCCGAACCGCCGGGTGCTGTGGGCCTACGCCGCCCGCAACGCGGTGCTGCCGCAGATCCAGAGCTTCGCGCTGTCGATCGGCTTCATCGTCGGCGGCACCATCGTCATGGAGATGGTGTTCAGCTACCCCGGCGTCGGCAAGCTGCTGCTCGACGCCACCAACGCGAAGGACTTCGCTCTCATGCAGGGCGTGTTCCTCGTGATAACCCTGTCGGTGCTGATCGCCAACATCCTCGCCGACATCGTCTACGCATACCTCGACCCGCGCACGCGCCAGACGGAGGCCTGACATGAGCGTCCCCACCCAGTCGGACACCACCGCACCCGACGGCAGCGCCCTCGCCACCGGGATGCCGGAGACGGCGACCTTCCGCACGGCCGGCGCCGACCAGCCCCCGCGCAAGACGTTCTGGTCGCAGTTGGCGCAGGCGTTCGCGATGTTCCGCAACCGCAAGTCCATCGCCGGCCTGATCATCCTCGGGGTGTTCGTGCTCGTGGCGATCTTCGCTCCGCTCATCGCGCCGTACGGGGCGACGCAGAAGGACCGCACGGCTCTGCGCCAGCCGCCCTCGTTCGAGCACTGGCTCGGCACCACCCACATGGGAGAGGACGTGCTCAGCCAGATCATCTTCGGCACCCGCGGCGTGGTCGTGGTCGGCTTCCTGTCGGCGATCATCGCGACCCTCATCGCCATCACGATCGGCGTGATCGCCGGATACGTGCGCGGGTGGAAGAGCGAGTCGCTGTCGGCGCTGACCAACGTGTTCCTCGTGATCCCCGGCATCCCGCTGATCATCATCGTCGCGTCGCAGTTCGAGAACCCACCGCTCATCGTGATCGCCGCCGTGCTCGGGCTCACCGGCTGGGCATGGGGCGCGCGCGTGCTGCGCGCGCAGACCATGTCGCTGCGCAACCGGGACTTCATCCAGGCGGCCCGTGCGAACGGCGAGCCGCTGCGGCGCATCATCACGGTCGAGATGCTGCCGAACCTCATGGCGCTCATCGCGTCGAGCTTCGTCGGCACCGTCACCGCCGCGATCCTCGGCCTCACCACGCTCGCCTTCATCGGCGTGATCCCCGTGAGCAACCTCAACTGGGGCACGATCCTCTTCTGGGCGCAGCAGAACGGCGCCTTCCCGCGGCTGTGGTGGTGGTACGTGCCGGCCGGACTCTGCATCGCGATCATCGGCGTCGCGCTCTCGCTCATCAACTTCGGCATCGACGAGTACGTCAACCCGCGACTGCGCTCCGCGGGCGAGCGGGCCCGAGCCATGAAGAAGAAGGGCTTGAACGTGAACGACCCGGTGACGGCGGTGCGCAGCATCCCGACCCCGGCGTCCGCGCCGCCCGCCCCGAACGACCCGCACACCGAGAACCCCAAGTGATGACCTCTCCCACCCTGACCGAATCCCTGCCCTACCTCGACCCCGAACTGCCCATCGCGGCCCGCGTCGCCGATCTCCTCGACCGCATGACGGTCGAGGAGAAGGTCGGGCAGATGCTGCAGCTCGACGCCCGCGACGATCTCGACGACCACGTCCTGCGTCGTCATGTCGGGTCGATCCTGCACACCTCGCCCGAGCGGCTGATCCGCGCGAACGAGCTGACGGCGCAGACGCGGCTGCGCATCCCGCTGCTCGTCGGCGAGGACTGCATCCACGGGCACTCGTTCTGGCCGGGCGCCACGATCTACCCGACCCAGCTGGGCATGGCGGCGTCGTGGGATGCCGAGCTCGTCGAGAGAGTGGCTCGCGCCACCGCGGTCGAGGTCGCCGCGACCGGCATCCACTGGACCTTCTCGCCGGTGCTGTGCATCGCCCGCGATCTGCGCTGGGGTCGCGTCGACGAGACGTTCGGAGAGGACCCGTTCCTCATCGGCGAGCTCGCCTCGGCCATGGTGCGGGGGTACCAGGGCGATGGTCTCGACGACCCGACCGCGATCCTCGCGACCGCCAAGCACTTCGCCGGATACTCCGAGACGCAGGGCGGACGCGACGCGAGCGAGGCCGACATCTCGCGGCGCAAGCTGCGCTCGTGGTTCCTTCCGCCGTTCGAGCGCGTCGCGCGCGAGGGATGCCGCACCTTCATGCTCGGCTACCAGACCACCGACGGCGTGCCGATCACCGTCAACGACTGGCTGCTCAGCGACGTGCTGCGCGGCGAGTGGGGGTACACCGGCACGCTCATCACCGACTGGGACAACGTCGGCCGCATGGTGTGGGAGCAGCAGGTGCAGCCCGATTACACGCACGCCGCCGCCGCGGCGGTGAAGGCCGGCAACGACATGGTCATGACGACGCCGGGGTTCTTCGAGGGGGCGCTCGACGCGGTCGCCCGGGGGATGCTGTCGTCCAGCGACTTCGACACCGCGGTCGCCCGCATCCTCACGCTCAAGTTCGAGCTCGGCCTGTTCGAAGATCCGCGGCTGCCGCAGGACGGACGGGATGCCGTCGTCGGCAGCCCCGCGCATGCCGACCTGAACCTCGAGATCGCCCGGCGCTCGCTCGTGCTGCTCGAGAACGACGGCACACTGCCGCTCTCGCCCGCCGCCCCGCTGTCTGTGGCGGTGGTCGGTCCGCTCGCCGACGACGCGCAGACGCAGCTCGGCGACTGGGCGGGAGGGTCCGGCCAGGCAGGGTGGCTCGACGGCCAGCCCCGCGACATGATCACCACCGTGCTCGACGGCCTCTCCGGCGTCGAGGGCTGGACCGTGACGCACGCGCGCGGCGCCGACATCCTCACGCTCGAGGAGGACCCCCGCGGGTCGACGTTCCCCGACGGGCAGCCGCGCCCTCCGGTCGTCGTGCCCGCCACACCCGACGAGGCGCTGATCGCCGAGGCGGTCGCCGCAGCCTCGGCATCCGATGTCGTCGTCGCCGTCGTGGGAGACCGCATCGAGCTCGTGGGAGAGGGCCGCTCGACCGCGACGCTCGAGCTGATCGGGGGGCAGAACGCCCTGCTCGACGCGTTGATCGCGACCGGGAAGCCCGTCGTCGTCGTGCTGCTGGCGTCGAAGCCGCTCGTGCTTCCCGCATCCGTCTCGCAGGCCGCAGCCGTCATCTGGGCGGCGAATCCCGGCATGCAGGGCGGCAGGGCGCTCGCGGAGATCGTCACGGGAGCCGTCGAGCCGTCTGGACGCCTGCCGATCTCGTTCGCGCGTCACGTGGGACAGCAGCCGACGTACTACAACCAGATCCGCGGGCAGCACGGCGACCGGTACGCCGACCTCACGCAGTCGCCCGCCTGGGCGTTCGGCGAGGGGCTGTCGTACTCGACCGTGGCGTACTCGGATCTCGTGGTGTCGGAGGGGCCGCTCGCGCTCGGCGACACCGTGGTGGCGGAGGTCACCGTGACGAACACCGGATCGCGTCCGGTGCGCGAGACCGTGCAGGTGTACGTGCGCGACGTCGTGACGAGCGTCAGCTGGACCGACCGCGAGCTCAAGGCCTACCGACAGGTCGACCTCGCGCCGGGGGAGAGCCGCATCGTGCGGGTAGACCTGCCCGTGGCCGAGTGCTCGATCGTCGACGCGGCCGGTGTGCGCCTCGTGGAGCCGGGGGAGTTCGCCCTGCTCGTCGGACCGAGTTCGCGCGAGCAGTCGCTGCTGTCCGCGTCGTTCACGGTGGTGTAGCCCGGCGCCGGGGCCCACCGCCCCCGCGTCGAGGCCCACCACTCCCGTCGAGGCCCACCACTCCCGCCGAGGCCCACCGCCCGCGACGAGTGGCGTGGTGGGCCTCGACGCGCAAGGTGGGTTTCGGCGACCGGGGCCCACCGCCCCGCCGAGGCCCACCCTTCCCGCCGAGGCCCACCACCCGCGACGAGTGGCGTGGTGGGCCTCGACGCGCGAGGTGGGTTTCGACGGCGCGGGCGGGAGGGCCGACCCGCCTCAGTCCTGCAGGCGCTGAGGCCCCGCGCCCTGGCTGCCGAGCGCGTCGTCGGGGTTGAGCAGGCCGCACGCCTTCATCGACAGGCAGCCACAGCCGATGCATCCGGTCAGCTCGCGTTCGAGGCGCTCGATGCCCTCCCGGCGCTTCTCGAGCTCGCGCTTCCACCGGCGCGATGCGCGCTGCCAGTCGTCGTGGCTCGGGGTCTGCGTGAGGGGGACGTCGGCGAACGCCTCCTGCACGTCGGAGAGGGGGATGCCGAGGCGCTTCGCGACCGTGATGAGCGACACCCGGCGCAGCATGTGCCTGGCGTACCGGCGCTGGTTGCCCGGCGTGCGGGTCGAGGCGATGAGGCCCAGACTCTCGTAGAAGTGCAGGGCCGAGGAGGCGACGCCGGTGCGCCGGCTCATCTCGCCGATCGTGAGCGGCTCGTCGGCGGCGTGCGGCGCGCGGTCGGGATCGCTGTGCGCTGTCAAGGGGTCTCCATGATTTGACCTCAAGTGTACTTGAGGTCTTACGGTGGAACCGTGCCTCGGAGGAAGACCACTCGATGACCTACGTGATCGCGCTGCCCTGCGTCGACGTCAAAGACCGCGCCTGCATCGACGAATGCCCAGTCGACTGCATCTACGAGGGCGAGCGCTCGCTCTACATCCACCCCGACGAATGCGTCGACTGCGGAGCGTGCGAACCGGTCTGCCCCGTCGAGGCGATCTTCTACGAAGACGATCTGCCCCCAGAATGGCAGGACTACTACAAGGCGAACGTCGAGTTCTTCGACGACATCGGATCCCCCGGTGGCGCCGCCAAGGTCGGCATGATCGAGCACGACCACCCGATCATCGCCGCACTCCCGCCGCAGGAGGCACACGAATGACCACCACACCGCCGCCCGCACCGGTGCCCTCGCCCGTCGGCGAAGGACTCAAGGCCGCGTTCCGACAGCATCCCGCCGGCGTCGCCATCATCACGGCGACGACCCCCGACGGACCGGTGGGGCTCACGGCATCCAGCGTTGCGTCCGTCGCGGTCGACCCCGCGGCGATCGTGTTCTCGGTGACCCGCGCCACCGGCAGCGCCGGGGCGATCCTGTCGTCCGACAGCTTCGTCGTGCACCTGATCGACGACGAGCACTCCGACCTCGCGCAGAGCTTCGCGATCAGCGGCGCAGAGCGCTTCACCGACGCGCAGGGCTGGAGCGCCCTGCCCACCGGCGAGCCGTACCTGCGCGAGGCGCGCGTCGCTATGCGCTGCCACCCGATGACCACGGTGGCCGTCGGATCGTCGACCGTCGTCATCGCCGAGGTCGACGAGGTGCTGCTCGGCCGCCCCGGTCGCCCGCTCGTCTACATCGACCGCCGCTTCCACTCGCTGCCGGGCGCGCAGGACTGACCGGCTCCGTCTCCAGACCATCGAAGGAAGGAATCACCATGTCCACTCCGTACACCCTCCCCGAGCTGCCGTACGACTACTCGGCGCTCGCCCCGCACATCTCCGGCAAGATCATGGAGCTGCACCACTCGAAGCACCACCAGGCCTATGTCACCGGTGCGAACACGGCGCTCGAGCAGCTGGCGGCCGCGCGCGACGCGGGCGACCTCGCCGCCGTGAACAAGCTCGAGAAGGACCTCGCGTTCAACCTCGGCGGGCACATCAACCACTCGGTGTTCTGGCAGAACCTGTCGCCGGAGGGTGGCGGCAACCCCGAGGGCGAGCTGTCGGCGGCGCTCGACGACGCGTTCGGCTCGATCGACGCGTTCCGCGAGCACTTCACCGCCACGGCGCTCGGCGTGCAGGGATCCGGCTGGGCCGTGCTCGCCTGGGACTCGGTCGGCGCCCGCCCCGTGATCTTCCAGCTGTTCGACCAGCAGGGCAACGCTCCTCTCGGCGTCACCCCGCTGCTGCAGCTCGACGTGTGGGAGCACGCCTACTACCTCGACTACCTCAACGTGCGCGCCGACTACGTGAAGGCGTTCTGGGAGATCGTGAACTGGGAGGACGTGCAGCGTCGGTTCCAGCTCGCGCAGGAGAAGACCGAGGGACTCATCGTCCCCTGACCCCCGTCGTCACCGGTCGCCGCGCGCTCGCCGAGCCACCCCGTTATCGCCGAACCCCCCCCCGGTACGTACCGCACGTATCGGGGGGTTTCGGCACGAAAGGGGTGGCTCGGCGGAGGAGATCAAGAAGAGTCAGGCGAGCAGCTCGGCGGCCAGCGTCTCGATCCGATGGCGGATGTCGTCGCGGATCGGCCGCACGGCGTCGATGCCCTGCCCGGCGGGATCGTCGAGCTCCCAATCCTCGTAGCGCTTCCCCGGGAAGAACGGGCACGCGTCCCCGCATCCCATCGTGATCACCACGTCGGATGCCTGCACGGCATCCGTCGTCAGCACCTTCGGGGACTGCGCGGTGATGTCGATGCCTAGCTCCGCCATCGCCTCGACCGCGACCGGGTTGATGTGCTCGGCGGGCAGCGATCCGGCCGAGCGCACGTCGATGCGGTCGCCCGCGACGGCGCGCAGGAAGCCGGCCGCCATCTGCGAGCGGCCCGCGTTGTGCACGCACACGAACAGGACGGAGGGGATGCCGGGCGCCATGCGTCCAGCATCCCACGCCGCGTCCGTCGATTCCCGCCCCCGCCCCGCCCCCGCTTCCCGCCCCCGTCCGCGTCCCCGCTTCCCGCCCTCCTTGCGTCGAAACCCACCTCGCGCGTCCAGGCCCACCACCCCGTACGGGGCTGCTGATGGGTCTCGACGCGGGTGGTGGGTCTCGACGAGAGAGGCGGGAAGAGAGCGGATGCGGGTCAGGCCGTCGTGTACCAGACGGCCGTGTCGACGGGCAGCGCGTCGCCGTCGAACGGCTGACTCGCGACGATCACCGTGGCGCCGGCGGGCAGGTCGAGCGGCTCCGTGCCGAGGTTCGCGACGACGTGCACGGCCCCGCGGCGGAAGGCGACGGCATCCGGCCCCGCGTCCTCCCAGACGAGCGAGCCCGAACCGAAGCCGTTCTCACGGCGCACCGCGAGCAGCTGCGTGTAGAGGGCGAGGGTCGACGTCTCGTCGCCCTTCTCGACGTCGCGCGCGTAGGTCGCCCACTCCGCGGGCTGCGGCAGCCACGAGGCGCCGGTCTCGTTGAAGCCGAACGCCGGGGCGTCGGCCTCCCACGGGATCGGCACGCGGCATCCGTCCCGCCCGTAGCGCTCGCCGTTGGTGCGGAACCAGGTCGGGTCCTGGCGGAACGCGTCGGGGATCTCCATCGCCTCGGGCAGCCCGAGCTCCTCGCCCTGGTAGATGTACGCGGACCCGGGCAGTGCGAGCATCAGGGTCGTCGCGGCGCGGCCCCGGGCGAGACCGATCGCGGTGTCGGGCTTGTTCGGGGTGTTCGGGCCGATGCCGTCGCCCTGCGGGTTCTCCTCGGTGAGGGCGAGGCGCGTCGCGTGGCGCACGACATCGTGGTTCGACAGCACCCAGGTGCTGGGAGCCCCGACGGCGCCGAACTCCTCGAGTGATTCGCGGATGACGTCGCGCAGCGCCTCGGCATCCCACTCGGTCATGAGGTACGGGAAGTTGAACGTCTGGTGCATCTCGTCGGGGCGCACCCAGAGCGCGGTCTGCTTCAGCGTCGGCATCCACGCCTCGCCGCACAGCGCACGGTCGCCGTCGTACTCGGCCAGCACGCGGTGCCAGTCGCGGTAGATGTCGTGCACACCGTCCTGGCCCCAGTAGGGGACGTCGGCCTCGCCGCCGCCCATCGAGTCGGCGTCGGCCGGCGGGGTGTAGTCGGGCAGGCCGTCGGCCTTGATCATGCCGTGCGCCACGTCGACGCGGAAGCCGTCGACCCCGCGGTCGAGCCAGAAGCGGAGGATCGAGCGGAACTCCTCGCGGACCTCCTCGTTCGTCCAGTCGAAGTCGGGCTGCGTGGGGTCGAAGATGTGCAGGTACCACTGGCCGGGCGTGCCGTCGGCCTCGGTCACGCGCTCCCACATGCCGCCGCCGAACACCGACTCCCAGTTGTTGGGCGGGAGCTCGCCGTTCTCGCCCTTGCCGTCGCGGAAGATGTAGCGCGCGCGCTCGGGGCTGCCCGGCGCCGCCCGCAGCGCGGCCTGGAACCAGGCGTGCTGCGCGGAGGAGTGGTTCGGCACGAGGTCGACGACGACGCGGATGCCGCGGCGGTGCGCCTCGTTCAGCATGGTGTCGAAGTCGTCGAGGGTGCCGAACAGCGGGTCGACGTCGCGGTAGTCGGCGACGTCATAGCCGGCGTCGCGCTGCGGGCTCGTCATGAACGGGCTCAGCCAGATCGCGTCGACGCCGAGCTCCTTGAGCGAGTCGAGTCGGCTCGTGATGCCGGGCAGGTCGCCGATGCCGTCGCCCGATGCGTCGGCGAACGAACGGGGATAGATCTGGTAGATGACCGCGCTGCGCCACCACTCGGAACCGGGGGCTGCGATCTGCTCAAGCTGTGCCATGCGATCAGGCTATTGCACACGTCGTCGCCAACACCACGCGGGGATCGAATCGTTTCGGGACTGACACGTTCCGGGCTGTCGCGTGCGTGCCCCGCGCCCGGACCCACCACCCGCGCCCAGCGTGTGCATCCTGCCCGCCGAGCGTGCGCCCAGCCCGCCGAGACCCACCCAGCCCGCCGAGACCCACCACCCGCGCCGAGACCCACCACCCGCGACGTCGGCGAGAGTGGGTCTCGGCGCGCGGGGTGGGCCTCGGCACCGTGCGAGTCCAGACGAATGGATGCAGAGACATAGACCTTCGCCACTACTGCGCCCCCATCCGGAATGCCAAGATTCTGCCGTGACCTGCAGGTCGCCCGCGCTGTCGCATCGCGCGGTTCCGACCGAGGGGGTCATGATGTCCGGTACCGCGCGCCGTCCCGTGAGACGGATGGTCGCTGCGATGGTCGTCGCGACGACCGTGCTCGCCGGTGCCGCGACCGTCATCTCCACCGCCGTCGCCTCGGCCGACGATCCGACCCCCGACGGCAGCGCACCCGACCCGAGCCTCTCGGTCGCGCGGGCGTACGAGTTCCTCGACGGACGCGTCGACGAGTTCTGCGACGGGGCGGGCATGTGCCTGCCGCGCAGCTACCAGGGCGGATTCTTCACAGATCTCCCGACCTGGGACTTCACGCCCTCGTTCGTCTACGACGACGCCCTGGTCATCATCGCGTACACCGCACGCGGCCTCCCCGACGACCTTCGCCGCGCGCAGGCCGTCGGAGACACGCTCCTCTTCGTGCAGGAGAACGACCCGATCGGCGACGGACGGGTGCGCACCTCGTACGAGCCGCACGGCATCCGTCAGGGGCGGATGGAGATCACCGGTCCCGGCACGTTCACCGGCAACCAGGCCTGGGTCGGGATGGCGCTCGCGCGTCTGTTCCACGCGACGGGCGAGCAGAAGTACCTCGACGGCGCTCTCGATATCGCGCAGTGGATCCAGACGAACACCGCCGACATTACCCGTGCCCCGTACGGCTACACGGGCGGGCAGCTCGAGGACGGCACTTCGCTGGTCTGGAAGTCCACCGAGCACAACAGCGACATCGCGGGCTTCTTCGGCCAGCTCGCCCAGCTCACCGGCGACCCGCTGTGGGCGCAGCGCGCGGATGTCGCTGCGGACTTCGTCGCGGCCATGCAGGCGGCCGACGGCCACGTCGACACCGGCACCCTGCTCGACGGCAGCACCGTCAACACCCACCCCAAGCCGCTCGATGCCCAGACCTGGAGCTACCTCGGCACCGGCGACGCCCGCTTCGGCACCGCCCTCGACTGGACCCTCTCGAACCTCATCGCCACCGACGGCCCGTACAGCGGTCCGTCGATCAGCGACGTGGACGTGTCGAAGGTGTGGTTCGAGGGGGCAGGGCACCTGGCGCTCTCGTTGAGACTGCGCGACGGGGCCGGTGATGCGGATGCCGCGGAGTCGCTGCTCAGCAGCATCCGCCTCGCGCAGCGGGATGCGCCGAACGGCGACGGCAAGGGTATCGTCGCGACGTCAACGGACGGCCTCGACTCCGGATTCGGCGACCTGTACTACGCGAGTCTGCACACGGGTACGACGGCCTGGTACCTGCTCGCCGCCGCCGGCGACAACCCGTTCGCGCTCCCCGCGCCCTGACCCGTCCCCGCCCGGCCCCGCCCCCGCCTTCCATCCGCGAGCCACCCCTTTCGCGCCGAACCACCCCCGCATGTGCCGTACTCACGGGGGTGGCTCGGCGCTAGAGGGGTGGCTCGGCGCTAAGGGGGTGGCTCGACGGTAAGGGGAGGCGGGCTCGCGCGGGGATGCCCGCGCCGCTCAGCCGATGTTGGCGGTGATGCGGGCGAGGTGCGCGGCCGCCTCCTCGACCGACCGCGTCCGTCCGCTGACGCCCGGACGCTCCTGCCACGGACGCGGCCCGTCGGCGTGCCGGTACTCGACGCCCGCGGCGGCCAGACGTGCGAGGTGCTCGGCCAGGCGCGGTGCGAACTCCTCGTAGTCGCGGCCGCCGGTGGGGCCACCGCGCCTCGGCGACGGCTGAGAGGCGGGGGAACGCGCGGTAGTCGAGGCCGCTCGTCGACGAGGGCGGCGAGGTGTGCCGCTGCGGTCGGCGCGGATGCCTCGAGGTCGTCGCGGCGACCCCGTTCCTGCGCCGCCGACTGGCGGATGCCGGAGACGGCACCGACGCCGTGCTCGCTGCCGCCGGTCAGGCGCTCGGACGGGTGCTCACGCCGGTCGTGGCCGCTCTCGGTCTCGAGCAGGTCGTGCTGTCGGGACCTCCGGACGTGGTCGGCGACGTGTTCCTCGAGGCGGCGAAGGCGGCGATCGAGCACGAGGCGCTGGCAATCGTGACCGACGACTTCGAGATCCGCGTGGCCGTGCGCGGCGACGACATCGTGCTGCTCGGCGGCACTGCCCTCGTAGTCGCCGAGGAGCTCGGCATCCGCTGACGAGTCACGCTCTCGTCCCGCCCCGCGCCCCCGTCTGCCCCCCGCCCCCCGCGCCCCTGCGCCGAACCACCCTTCTCGCGCCGAGCCACCCCCGTTTGCACCGTACGCACGGGGGTGGCTCGGGCGAAAAGGGGTGGCTCGCGTGGGAGGGGTGGGGCCGGGGCGGTTCGCGCCGGCGTCAGGCGGCGGCGCGGGCGACTGCCGCGACGGCGCTCGTGAAGAAGTCGAGGCCGTCGACACCGCTGCGCATCGCGGCGGTCGTGTCGGGGCCGAAGCCCGGCTCGGTGGCGTGCTCGGGGTGCGGCATGAGACCCACGACGTTGCCCGCCTCGTTCGTCAGACCCGCGATGTCGCGCAGTGACCCGTTGGGGTTGACGCCCGCGTAGCGGAACGCCACGAGCCCTTCGGCCTCGATGCGGTCGAGCGTCTCGTCGTCGGCGATGTAGCCGCCGTCGGCGTTCTTCAGCGGGATGACGATCTCCTGGCCGGTGCGGAACCGGTTGGTCCACGCGGTGTCGGAGTTCTCGACGACGAGCCTCTGGTCGCGACGCACGAAGTGCTGGTGGTCGTTGCGGATCAGGCCGCCGGGCAGCAGGTGCGCCTCGACGAGCATCTGGAACCCGTTGCAGATGCCGAGCACGGGCATGCCCTTCGCCGCGGCATCCTTCACCTCGGCCATGATCGGCGAGAGCGCGGCGATCGCGCCGGCGCGCAGATAGTCGCCGTAGCTGAAGCCACCGGGCAGCACGAGCGCGTCGACGCCTTCGAGGTCGTGCGATCCGTGCCACAGGGCGACGGGCTCGGCTCCGGCGATGCGGACGGCGCGCTGCGCGTCGCGGTCGTCGAGCGAACCGGGGAACGTGATGACCCCGATGCGCGTGGTCATTCGGCGACCTCGATGCCGACCACGTCCTCGATCACGGAGTTCGACAGCACGTCGTCGGCGATGCGACGGGCCTCGGCGAGCACCTCTTCGGTGACCTCGCCCTCGACGGTGAGCTCGAAGCGCTTGCCGATGCGGACGTCGGTGAAGCCCTCGACGCCGAGGCGCGCGAACGCTCCGGAGACGGCCTTCCCCTGCGGGTCGAGCAGTTCGGGCTTGGGCATGACGTCGACGACGATGGTGGGCATGACGGCTCCAAGAGTCGCGGGCGGACGGGCACCGTCAGTCTACCGGCTCGCCGGCGCGTCGATTCGCGAGCGGGCGCGGGTCAGGCGTGGAAGACGGTGTGCAGGTCGCCGATCGCCTCGCGTCCGCCCAGGCCGTCGATCTCGAACAGCACCGAGATGCCGACGACGTGGCTGCCGAGGCGCTCCACGAGCTCGCGTCCGGCCGCGAGCGTGCCGCCTGTCGCGAGCACGTCGTCGATCAGCAGCACGCGTGACCCCACGGGCAGGTCGTCGTGCATCTCGATCGTCGCCGTGCCGTACTCGAGGGCGTAGTCGACGGATGCCGCGGGGCGCGGCAGCTTCCCCGCCTTGCGGATCGGGATGAGGCCGACACCCGCAGCGATGGCCGCGGCGCCGGCGAGGATGAACCCGCGTGCCTCGATGCCGGCGACCACGTCGAACTGACCGGCGAACGGCTCGACGATCGCGTCGGTCGTGGCCTTCAGCGCCTCGGCATCCGCCAGCAGCGGCGTGATGTCGCGGAAGATGATGCCCGGTTCCGGGTAGTCCGGGATGCTGCGGATCAGCGACTCGGCGCGGGTGAGGGCGGGGGAGAGTTCGGTGTCGGGCACCGGTCAAGGGTACGCCGTCTCCGCACCGTCGAGAATTTCGGACGGGAGCGCCTTCTGCGGCCTGGAACCCCAGTGTCGGGCCGCAAAAGGTGGCGATGGCCGCAGAAGTTCGCACCAGGCCCGCGCTTGACATTCGTGGGAGCGCTCCCATAGAGTCGCCACCACTGCCCGTGGGAGCGCTCCCACAGCATCCACGACCTTGCACCACCCCACCGCACGACCCACCACGAAGGAGTGACCTGTGAACACACGTGCCCGCACCCGGATCCTGACGGCGACAGCCGCGGCATCCGTCTCCGCCCTCGCCCTCGCCGGCTGCGCAGCGACCGGATCCGGCGACGCCGAAGGAGGCGACGGCGACATCACGCTCACCGTCACCACGTTCGGCACCTTCGGCTACGACGACCTCTACGACGAGTACGAGAAGGCGCACCCGAACATCACGATCGAGGCGACCAACATCGACACCGGCGGCAACGCCCGCACCGACGCGTTCACCAAGATCGCCGCCGGCTCCGGCCTCAGCGACATCGTCGCGATCGAGGAGGGGTGGCTCGGCGCCATCATGGACGTGTCCGACACCTTCGTCGACCTGCGCGACTACGGCATCGAGGACCGCAAGGGCGACTGGGTCGACTGGAAGTACGGACAGGCGACGGATGCCGAGGGCCGCGTCATCGGCTACGGCACCGACATCGGCCCGAGCGGCATCTGCTACAACGGCGCCGCGTTCGAAGCAGCGGGCCTGCCGAGCGACCGCGAGTCGGTCGCCCAGCTGCTCGACGGCGACTGGGAGAACTACTTCGCCGTCGGCGCCGACTACACCGCCAAGACCGGCAAGGCCTGGTACGACCACTCCGGCTTCGTGTGGAACGCCATGGTGAACCAGCTCGACGAGGGCTACTACACCGCCGACGGCGAGCTCAACGTCGAGGGCAACGCCGAGCTGCAGGAGCGCTTCGAGCTGCTCGGCGCGGCGACCGAGGGCGGACAGTCGGCCGCGCAGACCGCGTGGGACTGGAACGGGGGCAAGTCGTTCGTCGACGGCACCTTCGCCACGTTCGTCTGCCCGGGCTGGATGCTGGGCGTCGTGCAGGGGCAGGTCGAGGCAGGCGGCGGCGACGCGACCACCGGCTGGGACTTCGCCGACGTCTTCCCCGGCGGCGCGGCCAACTGGGGCGGTGCGTTCCTGTCGATCCCGGAGTCGTCGCAGCACAAGGAGGCGGCGGCCGAGCTCGCCGACTGGCTGACGCAGCCCGAGCAGCAGGTCAAGCAGTCTGCGGCAGCGGGCAACTTCCCGTCGACCGTGAAGGCACAGGAGACGCTCGCCGCGGATGCCACACCCAACGCGTTCTTCAACGACGCCCCGACCGGTGCGATCCTCGCCGAGCGTGCCAAGGGCGTGGTCGCGCAGTTCAAGGGCGCCGACGACTCCGTCATCCAGGAGAACGTGTTCGGGCCCGCACTCAGCGCACTCGACCGCGGTGAGACCGACACCCAGGGCGCCTGGGAGCAGGCGATCGGTCTGCTGAACGAGCTCGTCGGCTGACCCGAGACCACCCTTCGACAGGCTCAGGGACCCATGGGTTGCTGAGCCTGTCGAAGCCTCTGGAGAAGGAACCCCCATGACTCTGACCGAAGAGCGTCCGGCGACGGCATCCGTCGCGTCGAAGGCGGATGCCGTGCCACCGCGCTCCTGGCGCCATCGCCTCTCGCGGTTCGACCAGAACGCCTCGCCGTACTTCTACATCTCGCCGTTCTTCCTGCTGTTCGGCCTCGTGGGGCTCTTCCCGCTGCTGTACACGGTGTGGGTGGCGGTGCACGAGTGGGATCTGCTCAAGGGGCAGGGCGAGTTCGTCGGCGCAGGCAACTTCGCCGAGATCCTCGCCGACGGCATGTTCTGGAACTCGGTCGGCAACACCCTGAGCATCTTCGTGCTCTCGGCCGTCCCGCAGCTGGCCGTTGCTCTGCTGATCGCCTACCTCCTCGACCGGGGTCTGCGGGCGCCCACGTTCTGGCGCATGAGCGTGCTGATCCCGTTCGTGGTGACGCCGGTCGCGGTGGCGATCATCTTCTCGAGCATCTTCAACGAGGCCGACGGCCTCGCGAACAACCTCCTCAACCTCATCGGGGTCGCCGACCAGCAGTGGAAGCACGACACGTTCCTGTCGCACATCGCGATCGCGGTGATGGTGAACTTCCGCTGGACGGGCTACAACGCGCTGATCCTCCTCGCGGCGATGCAGGCCGTGCCCCGAGACCTGTACGAGTCGGCGGCGCTGGATGGCGCGGGAGCGGCTCGGCGGTTCTTCTCGATCACGATCCCGACGATCCGGCCGACGCTGATCTTCGTGATCATCACGGCCACGATCGGCGGCCTGCAGATCTTCGCCGAGCCGCGGCTGTTCGACGTGTCGACGGCCGGCGGCATCGGCGGCAGCGACCGGCAGTTCCAGACGACCGTGCTGTTCCTGTGGGAGATGGCGTTCTTCCGCCGCGACCTCGGCGAGGCGTCGGCGGTCGCCATCCTGCTGTTCCTGCTGATCGTCGGCATCGGTGTAATCAACTTCCTGATCTCGCGACGGATCTCGACGGGGGACGGACCACGGACCCGCTCGGCACGACGACGCGCTCGCACCACGACCTCGGAGGACGCACGATGACCGCCACGCAGGCACTCAGCGTGCCCGAGAAGATCCGTCGGCGCCGGGCCGCCGGCGGCAACGCGGGCATCGGCAGCCGTCCCGGCTTCCTCACCTACGGGCTGCTCGCGGCATTCATCATCGGCAGCGTGTACCCGCTGTGGTGGTCGATCGTCGTGGCCAGCGGCACCAACGCGACGCGCGGCGAGACGCTGCCGCTCGTCCCCGGCGGCAACTTCTTCGCCAATGCCGCGAAGGTGCTCGACGCCATCCCGTTCTGGCTCGCGCTCGGCAACTCCTTCCTCATCTCCGCGATCATCACGCTCTCGGTCGTGACGTTCTCGACGCTCGCCGGCTACGCGTTCGCGAAGCTCCGGTTCCGCGGCAGGGACGGGCTGATGGTCTTCGTGATCGCGACCATGGCGATCCCCACGCAACTCGGCATCATCCCGCTCTTCATGCTCATGCGCGAGCTGGGCTGGACCGGGTCGATCGGCGCCGTGATCGTGCCGACCCTGGTGACGGCGTTCGGCGTCTTCTTCATGCGGCAGTACCTGGTCGACGTGATCCCCGACGAGCTCATCGAGGCGGCGCGGGTCGACGGCGCCAACCAGTTCCGCACGTTCCTCACGGTGGGCGTGCCGGCGGCTCGTCCGGCCATGGCCATTCTCGGACTGTTCACGTTCATGACCGCCTGGACCGACTATCTCTGGCCGCTGATCGTGCTGTCGCCGCAGAACCCGACCCTGCAGACCGCGCTCAGTCAGCTGCAGTCTGGCTACTACATCGACTACTCGATCGTGCTCGCGGGTGCCGTGCTCGCGACGCTCCCGCTGCTCGCGCTGTTCGTCGTCGCGGGGCGCCAGCTGGTGAGTGGCATCATGGCCGGCGCGGTGAAAGGATGACGTCCATGACCCGAGCCTTCCCCGAGGACTTCCTGTTCGGAGCCGCCACGGCGGCCTATCAGATCGAGGGGGCGGCGTTCGAAGACGGCCGGACGGCGTCGATCTGGGACGCGTTCAGCAGGGAGCCCGGTGCCGTGGTGCGCGGCGACAACGGCGACGTGGCCTGCGACCACTACCACCGCTACCCGCAGGACGTCGCGCTGATGAAGGAGCTCGGGCTGCAGACCTACCGCTTCTCGACCTCGTGGTCGCGGGTGCGTCCGGACGGGGGCGCCGTGAACCCGCAGGGCGTCGACTTCTACGACAGGCTCGTCGACGAGCTGCTCGGCGCCGGCATCCTGCCCTGGCTGACGCTGTACCACTGGGACATGCCGCAGGCGCTGCAGGAGTCGGGCGGCTGGACGAATCGCGACACCGTGGGGCGGTTCCTCGAGTACGCGGGCACGATGCACGACGCGCTCGGCGACCGCGTGAACGTGTGGACGACGCTCAACGAGCCGTGGTGCTCGTCGTTCCTGTCGTACACGGGAGGGGAGCACGCACCCGGCCACACGAGCATCGCCGAGGGGCTGCTCGCCTCGCACCACCTGCTGCTCGCGCACGGCGAGACGGTGCGCGAGCTGCGCGGGCGCGACGCGAGCCTCAACCTCGGCATCACGCTCAACCACACGGTCGCGGATCCGGCCGACCCCGCGAACCCGGCCGACGTCGACGCCGCGCGGCGGGTCGACGGGCAGTTCAACCGCTGGTTCCTCGATCCCATCTACCTGGCGCAGTATCCCGCCGACATCGTCGAGGACATCCGTGCGGTCGACGCCGGGGCGGTGGACCGCTTCGAGGATGCCGTGCACGACGGCGACCTCGCGACCATCGCGCAGCGCATCGACACGCAGGGCGTGAACTACTACCACGGAGACCTCGTGGCAGGAGAGCCGCAGGCCGTGCCGCCGCAGGTCAGTGGACCGGCGACCGACCGGCCCGGCCGCAGCCCGTACCCGTCGAGCGCCGGCATCCACCCGGTGGAGCGCGGTCTGCCGCGCACGGCGCAGGATTGGGAGGTGCAGCCCGAGGGTCTCACGCGTCTGCTGCAGCGTTTGTGGACGGAGTACGCCGAGCCCGCCGGCACCGTCCTCTCCGTCACGGAGAACGGCGCCGCCTACGACGACGTCGCCGTGATCGAGGACGGCGAGACCCGCGTGCACGACGAGGACCGCGCGGAGTTCCTCCGCCTGCACCTGGATGCCGTGCTCGACGCGGCGGACGCCGGGGTCGACGTGCGCGGTTTCTTCTACTGGTCGCTGTTCGACAACTTCGAGTGGGCCTGGGGCTACGACAAGCGCTTCGGCATCGTACGGGTCGACTACGACACGCAGGAGCGCAGTGTGAAGGACTCGGGCCGGGAGTACGCTCGGATCATCGCCGCCCGAGCGCTCTGACGCCGGGTCGGCGGATCTGGGAAGACCCGACCGTCGGCCGGGTGGAGGGGAGAGCCGTGACGACTCGCGCGACCATCGAAGAGGTGGCCTCGGCGGCCGGGGTGTCCCGATCGACGGTGTCCCGTGTGGTGAACGGCTCGACCGCGGTGAGCCCCGAGGCGCTCGACGCCGTGCAGCGTGCCATCGCCGAGCTCAACTACGTGCCCAACCGTGCGGCGCGATCGCTCGCGTCGCGGCAGACGCACGCGATCGCCCTGATCGTGCCCGAGGACACGACGACGTTCTTCGGCGACCCCTTCTTCGCGGCGATCGTCGCCGGCATCACGGGCGCGCTGCGCGGTTCGGACTACCTGCTCAACCTGCTCATCGCGACCGACGACCCCGGCGACAAGATGGCCAGCTTCGTGCGCAACGGCGGGGTCGACGGCGCGCTGATCGTCTCGCACCACACGAGCGACGCGTTCATCGAGCGCGTGGCAGACGCCGTGCCCGTGGTGTGGGGCGGTCGCCCGATGCAGCGCCGCGACGGCGACTTCGTGGTCGACGTCGACAACGTCGCGGGCGCCCGCACCGCGACGCAGCATCTGCTCAGCACCGGTCGCCGTCGCATCGCGACGATCACGGGTCCGCTCACCATGGTGTCGTCGGGGGACCGCCTGCAGGGCTTCCGCGACGCGCTGGCGGATGCCGGGCTCGCGCCCTTCGCGGAGGAGGCCGGCGACTACAGCGAGGCCAGCGGGGCGGATGCCGCGCGCCGCATCCTCGCGACGGGCACCCCCGACGCGATCTTCGTGGCGAGCGACCTCATGGCGAGGGGGGCGCTGACGGCGCTCCGCGCCACCGGCATCCGCGTGCCCGACGACGTGGCGCTCGTCGGATACGACGACTCGTCGGTCGCCCTGACGACCGATCCGCAGCTGACGACCGTCCGGCAGCCGATGTACGCGCAGGGCGAGGCGATGGCGGGCGTGCTGCTGTCGAACCTCGCCGGTGAGGCGCCCGAGACGACGACCATCCTGCCCACCGAACTGGTCGTGCGCGGCTCCGCCTGACCCGAGCGGGAGATACACGGGTGCGGACCCGACGCCCCTCCAAGGGGGCCCGCACCCGTGTGGCGTGCGCGGGCGGACTGACATATGACCGAACGCGAAACGCTGAATGCTCGTTCAAAGATTAGTATAGAGGTTTGGCGTCGATTTCGATGTCGTCCGATCCTGGGGAAGTGGACACCATGGCCCGTTCCGACGAGCAGAACAGGCAAGCCCGTGAGCGGGCGCGCGAGAAGATCCTCCTCGCGGCGATAGAACTCTTCGGGGAGAAGGGCGTCGCGGGCGCCAGCATCTCCGACATCACCCGCCGCGCCGGCGTCGCGCAGGGACTCGCCAACTACCACTTCGGCGGCAAGGACCAGCTGATCTCCGCCGTCATCGACCGGTGGTTCGAGACGCTGTTCGGCATCCCGCAGGTTCCCGGCACCCCCGACGAGCGTCTCGCCGGCATCATCGACGGCGTCTTCATGGCGACAGGTTTCGCGATGCCCGTGCAGCGTGCCGTGCTGTCGATGCAGCAGCAGCCGGTCACGCACCGCCTCTTCGCGGAGTCCGAGCAGCGCTTCGGACAGCAGGCCACGGAGTCCGAGAACATCGTGCGCGAGCTCTTCCGCGAACGCGGCGCCGACGACCCCGCTCTCGAAGAGGTCATGCTGCGCAGCACCCTCGAGGGCGCGATCATCAAGTACGCCGTGTACGGCGAGTCGTTCCCGCTCGAAGACGCCCGGCGCTGGATGCACCGGCTCTACGGACTCCCCGAGCCCGCGGCACCGCTCGCCCTCGACCTGCCCCCGCGCGATGAGGACCTGCGCATCCGCGCGATCCGCGCCGTGCGCAGCTGCTGAGGAACGGACGACGGCTCGGACTCCGGATGCCGCTGCGCGCAGCATCCGGAGTTCGAGCCATCGTCTGTGTCCCGAGTCGTCAGGCGGGGTCGCCGCCGAGCGGTCCGACCGCCTCGAGGGGCTTCGGGTCGTCGGCGCCCGTCTTGCGCGCCCGGGCGATGAGGTTGCCCAGGTGGTAGATGAGCAGAGCGGCGACCGTGCCGAGTACGATGCCGCCGAACGCGAAGTCGCCGAGGTTCATCGAGAAGCCGGCGATGCCGATCACGAGCGACACCGCGGCCGTGTACTGGTTCACGGGGCGTGAGAAATCGACCTTGCTGTCGACCCAGATCTTGATGCCGATGATGCCGATCAGGCCGTAGAGCGCGGTCGTCGCTCCGCCCAGCACGCCCGCCGGGATCGAGTTGAACACCTCGCCGACCTTCGGCGAGAACGCCAGCAGGATCGCGAAGAGGCCGGCCACCCAGTACACCGCTGTCGAGTAGACGCGGGTCGCGGCCATCACGCCGATGTTCTCGCCGTACGTCGTGGTGCCCGAGCCGCCGAAGCCGCCGGCGATGGTCGTCGCGACGCCGTCGGCGATCAGCGCGCGGCCGGTCTGCTTGTTGATCGACGCGTCCTCGGTCATGGTCGCGACGCCGCGCACGTGGCCGACGTTCTCGGCGATGAGCACGAGCACGACGGGCAGGAACATCGCGATCGTCGACCAGGTGCCCGGCTCGACGAAGTCGGGGAGCTGGAAGTCGGGGAGGCCGACCCAGGGGGCGTCGGCGATGAGCTCGGCGGGAGTCTTGCCGTCGCGGAGCGCGTTCGGCACGTCGAACGACCCGTTGAACGCGGCCCAGACGAAACCGACCGCGACGCCGAGGAAGATCGAGATGCGGCCGAGGAACCCGCGGAACAGCACTGCGAACAGGATGATCGCGACGAGCGTGATGGTCGCGGTCACCGGGTCGAGCTGGAAGTTGTTCCACGCCGTCGGCGCGAGGTTGAAGCCGATCAGCGCGACGATCGCGCCGGCGACGACCGGGGGCATCAGCGCGTCGACCCAGCGCAGGCCGGCGAACTGCACGACCAGGCCGACGACCGCGAGCAGGATGCCGACGGCGACCACGCCCGCGAGGGCCGACCCCGTACCGCCGGCGGCGACCGCGGCGGTGATCGGCGCGATGAACGCGAACGACGAGCCGAGGTAGCTGGGCAGCTGGTTCTTCGTGATCAGCAGGAAGATGAGGGTGCCGAGACCGCTGAACAGCAGGGTCGTCGAGACGGGGAATCCGGTGAGCGTCGGCACGAGGAACGTGGCGCCGAACATGGCGACGACGTGCTGGGCGCCGATCGCGATCGTGGCGGGCCAGTTCAGGCGCTCACCCGGGGTGACGACGGCGCCTGGTTCGACCGTGCGGCCGTTTCCGTGGATCTTCCACAGGGGCATGCGGGCTCCTCAGTGATCGGGGGGTGTGGGAGTGCTGGAGCAACCCTATCGATTCCTGAGTGTTCCCTGGGTGCGGGCGGCCGCTCGACCGCTCGCACGTGATGAAGGAGATCTCTCGTATCGAAGGACCGAAACCGGGAGCGGGTCCTTCGTTGCGTGAGATCTCCTTCGCAGCGTGTGAGCGAAGACGGGCGCGCGTCAGGCTCCCAGGCGGTCGATCAGCTCGCGGTAGCGGTCGGCGGTGCGCTCCACGACATCCTCGGGGAGCACCGGCGGCTCGCCCTGCTTGTCCCAGTTCGCGGCGAGCCAGTCGCGCACGATCTGCTTGTCGAAGCTGGCCATGCGCTCGCTCGGGGTCGTCCCGGTGCGCCAGGCCTCGGCATCCCAGTACCGCGACGAGTCGCTGGTGAGCACTTCGTCGGCCAGACGCAGCACGCCGTCGACGTCGGTGCCGAACTCGAACTTCGTGTCGGCGAGGATGAGGCCGTGCTCCTCGGCGATGGCCGCGGCGCGGGCGTAGATCGCGAGGGACGCGTCGCGCAGCTCGGCGGCGCGCTCGGAGCCGACGAGCTCCTCGACCTTCTCGAAGGTGATGTTCTCGTCGTGCTCGCCCATCGGAGCCTTGTACGCCGGCGTGAACAGGGGCTCGGGCAGGCGATCGCCGTTCTGCAGACCCTCGGGAAGGGGGATGCCGCAGACGGTGCCGCTCTCGGTGTACTCCGCCCATCCGGAGCCGGTGATGTATCCGCGCACGACGCACTCGATCGGCAGCATCTCGAGCGACTGGGCGAGCATGGCGCGGTCGGCGACCGACGCGGGCACGTCGCCCTCGGCGAGGTGGTTCGGCACCTCGAGGCGGTCGAACCACCAGCGGCTCAGCCGCGTCAGCAGGGCGCCCTTCTGCGGAATGCCGGGCGACAGCACGACGTCGAACGCGCTGACACGGTCGGACGCCACGACGAGGATGCGTGTGTCTCCCGGGTCGGCGGAGGCGTACAGGTCGCGGACCTTGCCCGAGTAGAGGTGACGCCAGCCGGGGATCGTCTGCGCCGCGCCGTCGGAACCGGTGCTGTCGGAAGGTGTGCTCACCCGCCCATTATCGCGGGTCGTCGAGCGGCCGTCGGCCCCGTGTCAAGGGCTGGTGTCGGCATCCGCTGTCCGCGACGCTCGAAGGGACGAGCGGAGGAATCATGTCGAAGAACCTGTCCAAGGGCGACCGGGTGAGCTGGAACACCTCGCAGGGCCGCACCCGCGGCACCGTGCAGCAGAAGAAGACCGCCGACTTCGAGTTCGCGGGGCAGCATTTCACGGCATCCGCCGACGAGCCGGCGTACATCGTGAAGTCGGAGAAGAGCGGCGATGAGGCGGCGCACAAGGGGTCGGCGCTGCGCAAGCTCGCGAGCTGACGCAGGTTGTGATCCATCCTCGATCAGGCGTATAGTCCACGTGGACTAGTCGAGATGGAGGATGCGGTGAAGAGCCCGGTCGACACACTCACGCCCATGGGGGTCATGGTGCTCGCGCTGCTGCGCGAGAGCGACATGCACCCCTATGAGATGGTGCGTCTGCTGCGCGCCCGCCACGACGACCGCCTCATCGCCATCACCAACGGGACGCTGTACCACACCGTCTCCCGGCTGCAGAAGAACGGGCTGATCGACGAGATCGGCATCGACCGCGACGGCAACCGCCCCGAGCGCACCACCTACACGCTAACGGATGCCGGGCGCGACACCGTCATCGCGTGGGTGCGCCGCGAGCTGCCGCGCGTCGATCGGGAGACCGACTTCCGCATCGCGCTCGCTGAATCCCACAACCTCGAACGAGACGACGTGCGCGCGCTGCTGCGGGAGCGTCGCGCCGCACTCGTCGAGACCCACGACATGCACCGCCACGGCCTCGACAAGGCCAGGGCGAAGGGCGTCCCCGCCCAGGTGCTCGTCGAGATCGAGAGGGAGGAGATCCTGCTCGGCGCCGAACTGCGCTGGCTCGACTCGCTCCTCGCCCGACTCGACGGCGACGACCTCCCCTGGGGGCCGACCGCCTTCACCGACACAGATCGCTACCTCGCTCAGCGGAAGGCTGCACAGCAATGACCGAATCCCGTCAGGCGACAGGACCCGACACCGGGACCTTCGCCGCCGGACAGCGCCCCTCGAGCCCCTGGCCCGCCCTGTGGGCGCTCGTCATCGGCTTCTTCATGATCCTCGTCGACACGACGATCGTCTCGGTCGCGAACCCGGCGATCAAGGCCGCGCTCGACCCGAACACCAACAACCTCGACAACGTCGTGTGGGTCACCAGCGCCTACCTGCTCACCTACGCCGTGCCGCTGCTCATCACCGGACGCCTCGGCGACCGCTTCGGCCCGAAGAACATCTACCTCATCGGCCTCGCGATCTTCACGCTCGCGTCGCTCTGGTGCGGTCTGTCCACCTCGCTCGAGGGGCTGATCGTGGCGCGCGCCGCGCAGGGACTCGGCGCGGCGTTCATGACGCCGCAGACGATGGCGGTCATCACGCGCACGTTCCCGCCGAACCGCCGGGGCGCCGCCATGGGCCTCTGGGGTGCGACCGCCGGTGTCGCGACGCTCGTCGGCCCGCTGCTCGGCGGCGTCCTCGTCGACGGCCTCGGCTGGGAGTGGATCTTCTTCGTGAACCTCCCCGTCGGCGTCATCGCGTTCATCGCCGCGTGGATCCTCGTACCCAAGCTGCAGACGCACCCGCACCGCTTCGACATCCTCGGCGTCCTGCTCAGCGCGGCCGCCATCTTCCTCGTCGTCTTCGGACTGCAGGAGGGCGAGAAGTACGACTGGGGCGTCATCTGGGGCCCGATCTCGGTATGGGGCCTGATCATCGCGGGCATCGTCGTGATGGGACTGTTCATCCTGCAGCAGTGGAAGACGAAGAGCGAGGCGCTCGTGCCCCTCGAACTCTTCCGCGACCGCAACTTCTCGGGCGCCAACATCGCGATCGCCACCGTCGGCTTCGCCGTGACGAGCATGTCGCTGCCGCTGATGTTCTTCCTGCAGATCGCGCGCGGACTCGCGCCGACCCAGGCGGCGCTGCTGATGATCCCGATGGCCGTGTTCTCGGGCGTGCTCGCTCCACTGGCCGGGAAGATCCTCGACCGCACCGACCCGCGGTTCATCCTCATCCCCGGTCTCGTCATCTTCGCGTCGGCGCTCGCCTGGTACTCCTCGCTCGTGCGCATGGACACCGAGATCTGGATGTTCCTGTTCCCGTCGGCGCTGCTCGGCATCGGCAGCGCGGGCATGTGGGGGCCGCTCGCCACCACGGCCACGCGTCGCCTCCCGATGCGTCAAGCAGGGGCCGGCGCCGGCATCTACAACACGACCCGCACGATCGGCTCGGTCATCGGATCGGCCGCGATCGCGACGTTCATGCAGGCGCGGCTCGAGGCGAACCTGCCCGGCATGGGCGATTCCGCCGGGTCGATCAGCTCGGGTGGCACCCTGCCCCCGCAGGTCGCCGACGGGTTCGCCGCGGCCATGTCGCAGGCGATCCTGCTCCCGGCGAGCGTGATCGTCATCGGATTGATCGCGGCGTTCTTCCTGCGCGGAGCGCCCAAGGCGACGGATGCCGGTGCGCCCGCCGCATCCGCTCCTGCCGCCGACCCCGCGCCGACGGCCTGACGGGGAGCGGCCTGCAGCGCGTCATCTGTCGCGGAGAGCCGCCTCCCGCAACAAATCCGGGTAGGCATCCGCCACTTCGTCGGAGTCGATTGACGTGATCATCCACGGCAGTTCGTCGTAGGGTTCTGCCTCCAATAGTCTCGCGAGCTCACGCTTCAATCTTCCTGTTATCTCAGAATCTGCGATGAGCGCGATTCGAAACTCCACGACATGGGCTTCAGATGAATTCGCCATAATGCGCCTCTTCTCAGAATCGACGTCCGCCAGGACGACCACTGCGTGAAGACACATCGACTTGGCAGTGGCGCTTGTACTGCCCAGTCTCAATCCGAGTATCGACGTCCTTCAGCGCGGCCGAACGGGCGTTCAGTTCGCTGTTACCCTCACCGTAGCCTTCGACGTAGCCCAAGACGCTATGAGGCTTGATCTGCACCACCTGGCATTTCGCGGTTGCCTTGCACGGCAGCTTCCGCAGCCGTGGGAAGGCTGAACCCGAGAAAGGCAACCAGTGCGAGGCTAAGAAGAGCTATGCGCCGCTTGGTTTTTGGGGACATGTTGAACTCCTTGTCGTCTGAATCACGCGAGCCTCAGTCGCTCGCGTCACCAGTGAAATGGAGAGCAAAGGTCCCGAAAAGAGGATGAGACCGCTCTATACCGAGATAGCGACATCCTCGGTGCCTCTTTACCTCTAACGAGGAGTCGCTCATCCCGCCCTACCTGCACACGGCGTCTGACCGGATGACAAGACGGCTCGGCACGTTTCGTGGCTCTTCCCAGATGAAGGTGTAGGTCGGTCCGCAGATAGACGTCGAGGTCTCCCGACGATGGAGGTTCCTACGCCATCCATCCGAAAGACCTCGACGTGCCCGACGCTACCCCGCCGGCCGGCTTCGGCCGCCCTGACCTAACCGCCTTCGCGGCTCATCCCAATCGGCTCTGATCGGGTCTGCTGACCCTCTCGACGAGAACGCAGCGACATCACAGCCACCCAACCCCGACCGTCCGGGAAGCCGGGGCACGTCACATGGGCTGTGCTGCGGGCGTGTCGAGTGGGTAGTCCAGGGGCGACGCAGGAGCGTCGACGCGACGTGCTGAGAGGTGGTTCCAACCGAGCGCTAGGACACAAGCTGCAGGCATGGCGATAGGTCAGGAACGGCGTCGCTCCCTGCGCAGGAGGGAGCGCAGAGTCTCGGCGTTTGCGTAGCCGACCCGTAGCGCGATCTCGGCGGAGGTGAGGTCCGTGGTTGCTGAGAGGTGTCGAGCTCGTTCGGTGCGAAGCCGTTGGACGAAGCCGAGCGGAGTGAGGTTGAGCGCCGCACGGACTCGTCGTTCGAGGGTGCGCCGGCTGGTGCCGAGCGACTGCGCGACGAAGGCGACGTTGAATGGTTCGTCCAGGCGGGCGCGCACGAAGCGTTCGAACTCGACGACGATCGGGTCCTCGTGCCGGAGATGTTCGTAGGCGACGAAGGCCGCCTGCGACGGGCGCTCGTCGATGATGAGGAGCTTGGCGACATGTTGGGCCAGGTCGGGGCTGATCGATCGCACGAGTGAGAGCGCGAGGTCGATGTGGGCGAACGCGGCGCCGGCGGTGACGAGGTTCCCGTCGACCACGACCATGCTGTCGAGATCGAGGGCGACGGTCGGATAGCGCTTCAGGAACTCCGGCCCCAGGAACCAGCTGGTCGTCGCCCTCCGATGATGCATCCGTCCGGTCTCGGCGACAGCGAACACGCCGGTGCACGCCGCGGCGATCCGGGTGGTCGCCTCGTCGAGGCGCTCGAGCGAGGCGATGACCGAACGAGCATCTCGACTCTGGAGGGCGTCGTGGGTCGCGGCGGCCGTGAGGGTTCCAAGCGCAGGGACGACGACCACGTCGAACTCCCCGGACTCCGGCAGCGGGTGGTCCACCGACAGGGTCATCGATGCCGTCGTGGTCACTCGCCGTTTCGGTCCGAGGATGGCGAGTTCGATCGGATCGATCCGCGGGTCGACATCGCCGCGGACTCCGTCGGCCACCCGCACGATGTCGATGATCGACGCGACCGCCGAACCGAAGCAGCCGTCGATCGCGATCAGTCCGATACGCATGACGTAAACAATAGCAATACTGCCGTATACGCCACTCCCCACCGGCCCTCGCTCGTCATACGCTGAACTCGTCCCACGAAGAACCCCGACGTCAAGGAGAACCACTCATGTCCACACCCGCATCACTTCCGTATGCCTTCGTCGCCAAGATCGTCGCGGCCGATGGACAGCACGACGCGGTCGCCGATCTGCTCGCCGGCGCTGTCGCACTCGCCAACGAAGAAGTAGGAACGATTGTCTGGTTCGCGGTCAGGACTCACGCCGACACCTTCTGGATCTTCGATGCATTCCCCGACGAAGCCGCTCGCGACACCCACGCCAACGGCGCCATCGTCGCAGCCCTGACGGCCAACCAGCATCTCCTCGGCGCAGCACCCGAGATCCTGCCGGCCGACGTCCTCGCGTCCAAGCTCCCGTAGTCCGCCCGCGCACGTTCGCAACGCGAAGCACAACACGAGCGCTGTCGGTCACAAACTCAACAGGTAAACCAACGGGCGGCTCTGGAGCGGCTCGCGATCAACGGCCGGCTCGAACACCTCCGCGGCTCAGCCCTCGGGTTCCGCAACCTCACCAACTACATCGCCAGGTCCCTGCTCGAGACCGGCGGCTTCAGACCGCGACTACACCCTGGAATCGGATGAGCCCGTTTCGTCTCGCTTCGCTCGCTCAACGACCGGCGGGATGCTGCTCATCCGACGCCAGCCGTCGCGGCGCGCGGTTTGGCGGGCGGGACGGGGTGTGATTGCATCGGGCGATGAGCGTCGAACTCGTCCGCCCCACGTCCGCCCTCTTCGACTCCTGGGCCTCGGCCGTCGCCGAGTTCGGTGAGGGTCACATCGACGGATCGGGTCTCCACGCGCCGGTCACGCCCGACCGGGCCACGCTCGATGCCCTCATCGCGAAGTCCGAACTGCTGGCGGACACGTCGGCCGAACTGCCCGCCGACTCCGTGCACAACGACCTGTACTGGATCGTCGATGACGGCGAGGTCGTCGGGTTCGTCTCGTTCCGGCACGAGCTCAACGAATGGCTGCGCGAGGTCGGCGGCCACATCGGGTACGCGGTGCGCGCATCGCGGCGCCGCGAGGGGTACGCCTCGGCGGGCCTCGCGCTCGCACTGGATCGCGCCCGCGAACTCGGCCTCGATCGGGTGCTCGTCACCTGCGACGACGACAACGTGGGGTCGTACCGCACGATCGAGCGGGCGGGCGGGGTGCTGCAGGACGTGACGGACCAGAGCGCTCGCGGCCACTCGATGCTGCGCCGGTACTGGATCGACGTCGCGGAGCCGCAGGCGCGCGCCAAGTAGGGTGGAACCTCGGCGGCTGTCCGGTCGCAACATCCGATCCGAGGAGCATCCGTCGTGATCCCGAATCCCTTCCCCGCGACCGCGCGCCTGCGCCGACTCGGTCGCACCGTCGGCGCGATGGCGCTGACGGCGTTCGTCGCCGCGGGCGCCCTGCTCGGCGGCGCGACCGCCGCCACGGCCGACACCACCGGCGAGACCTACGTCATCGGCACCGACACCACGTTCGCGCCGTTCGAGTTCACCTCGCCCGAGGGCGACCTCGTCGGCATCGACATGGACCTGCTCCGCGCGATCGCGGAGGACCAGGGGTTCGAGGTCGAGATCCGCCAGCTCGGCTTCGACGCCGCGGTCCAGGCGCTTCAGGCCAACCAGGTCGACGCGGTCATGGCCGGCATGTCGATCACCGACGAGCGCAAGCAGACCTTCGACTTCAGCGACCCGTACTTCACCAGCGGCATCCAGCTCGGTGTGCTCGACTCCAGCGACATCCAGTCGCTGGACGACCTCGACGGCAAGGCCGTGGCGGTCAAGACTGGCACGCAGGGTCAGACGTTCGCCGAGGAGAACCAGGACGAGTACGGCTTCCGCATCACGCCGTATCAGGACACGACCGACATGGTGGATGCCGTGAAGGCCGGCCAGGCCGTCGGATACTTCGAGGACTTCCCGGTGCTCGCGTACGGCATCCAGCAGGGCTCGGGCTTCCGCCTGGTCGGCGACCCGGAGCTCGGCGGCGAGTACGGCTTCGCCGTGAACAAGGGGATGAACCCCGAGCTCATCGAGATGTTCAACGCGGGGCTCAAGAACCTGCAGGACTCGGGCGAGTACGACGAGATCGTCGACCGCTACCTCGGCGACGCGGAGGCCGGCGAGGGCGGACAGGCCCAGGCCACCGACATCATCTCGGTCGCCGTGAAGTACTGGCCAGCGCTCATGCAGGGCCTGTGGCTCACGATCCTCGCGACGCTCGTGGCGATCGTGGCGGCCTTCATCCTCGGGCTCGTCTTCGGGTTCGGGCGCATCTCGCGCATCGCGCCGTTCCGCTGGATCGCCACGGCGTACGTCTTCGTGTTCCGCGGCACCCCGATCCTCGTGCAGGCGTTCTTCGTGTTCTTCGCCATCCCGCAGCTGATCCCTGGCCTCACGTTCGACCCGTTCGTCGCGGGGGCGATCACCCTCTCGCTGAACACCGGCGCGTACATGACCGAGATCATCCGCGGCGGCATCCAGGCCGTCGACCCCGGCCAGAACGAGGCGTCGCGGTCGCTGGGCCTCAGCCACTGGAAGACGATGCGCAAGGTCGTGCTGCCGCAGGCGTTCCGCATCATGATCCCGTCGTTCGTGAACCAGGGCATCATCACCCTCAAGGACACGTCGCTCATCAGCGTCATCGGTCTCGCGGAGCTCACGTTCCAGTCGCGGCAGATCATCGCCTCGACCTACCTGTCGGCCCAGGTGCTGACGATCGTCGCCATCATCTACTTCGTCGTGATCACGCTGCTGACGCTGCTCGCGAACCGCCTGGAGAGGACGTTCAACGCATGAGCAAGATCGAGGTCAAGGACCTGCACAAGTCCTTCGGCGACAACGAGGTGCTCAAGGGCATCGACCTGACCATCGAAGACGGCGAGGTCATCGCGGTGATCGGCCCGTCGGGCTCGGGCAAGTCGACGCTGCTGCGCTGCCTCAACAAGCTGGAGGAGCCCACGTCGGGACACGTCGTCATCGACGGCGTCGACCTCACCGACAGGAGCGTCAAGCTCGACGAGGTGCGGCAGCGCATCGGGATGGTGTTCCAGCACTTCAACCTCTTCCCGCACATGACGGTGCTCGAGAACATCACGCTCGCGCCGGTCGAGACGGGGCAGATGACGAAGGCGGAGGCCCGCGAGCGCGCCCTCGCGCTGCTCGACCGGGTCGGTCTCTCGGAGAAGGCCGGTGCGAAGCCGGCATCCCTCTCCGGCGGTCAGAAGCAGCGTGTGGCGATCGCCCGCGCGCTCGCGATGGACCCCGAGATCATGCTCTTCGACGAGGCGACCAGCGCACTCGACCCCGAGATGGTCGGAGAGGTGCTGCAGGTCATCCGCGACCTCGCGTCCGGTGGCATGACCATGGTGCTCGTCACCCACGAGATGGGCTTCGCGCGCGAGGTCTCGGGCCGCACGGTGTTCA
Organism: Microbacterium sp. LWO14-1.2; assembly: GCF_038397715.1. NCBI lineage: Bacteria > Bacillati > Actinomycetota > Actinomycetes > Micrococcales > Microbacteriaceae > Microbacterium > Microbacterium sp. LWO14-1.2. The sequence continues at coordinate 1,470,795 of NZ_CP151633.1, read as the reverse complement.
TGGACGGCGGTGTCGTCGTCGAGCAGGCGCCTCCCGCCGAGCTGTTCGGAGCCCCCAAGAACGAGCGTCTGAAGGACTTCCTCTCGAAGGTGCTCTGACTCGCCCCTCCTTCCCTTCCCGCGAACCACCCCTTTCGCGTCGAACCACCCCCTCGCGCACCGTTTGCGAGGGGGTGGTTCGGTGAGAAGGGGGTGGCTCGGCGTGGTGGCGCGGGCGGGGGCGGGGGCGGGCGGGCGCCGGCGCGCGCGCGGGCGCGTCAGGGGAGCGGGGTGGGGGCGGGATGCCGGCGGATCGTCGCGCTGACCAGCGCAGCGACCGCGCAGAGCCCGGCGGCGGCGAACCAGGCGATCGTGTACTGGCCGGTCTGGTCGCGCACGATGCCCGCGAGCACCGAGGCGATGCCGGCCCCGATCTGGTGCGCGGCGAACACCCATCCGAAGACGAGCGGTCCGCGGTCGCCGAACACCTCGCGGCACAGCGCGATCGTCGGCGGCACGGTCGCCACCCAGTCGAGGCCGTAGATCACGATGAACACGACGATGCTCGGCTGCACCTCGGCCGACAGCAGGTTCGGCAGGAACAGCAGGCTCACACCGCGCAGTGCGTAGTACGCCGCGAGCAGGATGCGGGGGTTCACCCGGTCGGTGAGCCAGCCCGAGAACACGGTTCCGACGATGTCGAAGATCCCGACCACGGCGAGGAGCCCGGCGGCGGTGGTCGTCGGCATCCCGTGGTCGTGGGCGCTGGGGATGAAGTGCGTGCCGATGAGTCCGTTGGTCGAGGCGCCGCAGATCGCGAAGCCGATCGCGAGGGCCCAGAACGTCTTCGTGCGTGCGGCGTCGCGCAGCGTCGTCACGGCGAGGCGGGCCGCACCCCAGGCGTTGCCGCGCGGTCTCGGCGCGGCCGGAGTCGTCGGAGCCGCCTCGCCGTAGCGTCCGACGCCGAGATCGCTCGGGCGGTTGCGCAGGAAGATCCAGACGAGCGGCACGACCGCGAGCGCGCCGCCGGCGATGATGAGGGAGGCGCCCCGCCATCCGATCTGCTCGGCCGACGTCGCGATCACGGGCAGGAAGATGAGCTGACCGGTCGCGCTCCCGGCGGTGAGCACACCCGACACGAGTCCGCGGCGGGTGGCGAACCACGTGTCGGTGATGGTCGCGGCGAACACGAGGGCCATCGACCCGGTGCCGAGTCCGATCAGCACGCCCCAGGTGAGGATCAGCTGCGCGGGCGTCGCGACGAACACGCTCAGCGCTGCGCCCGCGCCGATCACGAACAGCGCCGTCACGGTGACCGCCCTGATGCCGAAGCGCTGCATGAGCGCTGCCGCGAAGGGAGCGGTGAGCCCGAACAGCAGCAGGTTGACGGTCACGGCGAGCGACAGCTCGGCGGTGGTCCAGCCGAACTCGTCCTGCAGCGGGAGCATGAGCACGCCCGGCGCGGCGCGGAACCCGGCGGCGCCGATCAGTGCGATGAGGGCGACGAGCGCGACGATCCACGCCGGATGCACACGACGCGGGCGGGATGCCGAGGTGCCGGCGGGCTCCTCGACCGATTCGGCGGTCACGCGGGAACTCCTGTGACCAGCGCGAACGGCTCGCCGCCCATGCTGCGCCGCGCCCACCGGGTCGACGCCGCGTCGAGCGGGGCCGCGCAGTGCGTGCACCAGTCGACGGATGCCGCGGCGCGGCCGCACCGGGCGCACGAGGTCTGCAGACCCCAGGGGCCATCGGGGTCGGTCACGCGGGAGAAGCGCGCGAACGCGTGGAGGATCGGAAGCGTCTCGCGTCCGGCATCCGTCAGCGCGTAGCCGCGCTCGGCGTCGCGGGCGAGGAGCCCGGCCTCGGCCATCGCGCTGAGGCGACGGGCGAGCACGGAGTCGGCGGCGCCGGTGGCGTCGCGCAGCTCGTCGAAACGGGAACGCCCGGAGAAGAGCTCGCGCAGGATCAGCAGGACCCAGGGGTCGGCGAGCACATCGGCGGAACGGGCGATCGGGCACGTGGCGGTCGACCAGTCGGAGCGGAGCGGCATCCTCATACTTTCTTGAAGAAAGTGGATGCTGTCAAGCGCGCGCCCCCGCCACTTCGCCGAACCACCCCTCTCTGCGCGAACCACCCCCCTGCGAACGCGTCGCAGAGGGGTGGGTCGAACGCAGAGGGGTGGTTCGGCGGAGAGGAGAGCGTTACTCCGCGACGCGCGCGGCGATGTCGGTGCGGTGGTGCGAGCCCTCGAGGCGGATGCGTCCAATGGCCTCGTACGCGCGGTCGCGCGCGGTGCGGAAATCGGATGCCGTCGCCACGACGTTCAGCACACGTCCGCCCGTCGCGACGAGCGAGCCGCCAGGAGCGTCGGGACTCGCGGTCGCCGCGTGCACGAGACGGACACCCTCGACCGACGCCGCCTCGGCCAGACCCTCGATCGGGCGGCCGGTCTGCGGCGCCTCGGGGTAGCCCTCGCTCGCCACCACGACCGTGATCGCGACGTCGTCGCGGAACTCCGGGTCGGGCTGATCCTCGAGGGTGCCGGATGCCGCGGCCAGCAGCAGCTCCGACAGCGGCGTCACGAGGCGCGGCAGCACGACCTGCGTCTCGGGGTCGCCGAAGCGGGCGTTGAACTCGATCACGCGCACGCCGGCCGGCGTGAGGATGAGCCCCGCGTAGAGCAGACCGATGAACGGGGTGCCCTCGCCGTCGAGCTGACGGATCACGGGCAGCGCCACGTCGCGCGTGACCTCATCGACGAACGCCTGCTCGCTGCCGAACTGCTCGGCGAGCCAGGGCAGCGGCGAGTACGCGCCCATGCCCCCCGTGTTGGGCCCTTCGTCGCCGTCGAGCGCACGCTTGAAATCCTGCGCGGGGCTGAGCGCGCGCACCGTGTCGCCGTCGCTGAGGAAGAAGAGCGAGACCTCGGGGCCCGACAGGAACTCCTCGACGAGCACCGGACCCGACGGCAGATACTGCTCGGCGTGGGCGAGGGCCTCGGCGCGATCGGAGGTCACGATGACGCCCTTGCCTGCCGCGAGGCCGTCGGCCTTCACCACGTGCGGGGCGCCGAGATCGTCGAAGGCCGCCTCGACCTCGGCGGTCGTCGCGGCGCGCACGGCGCGGCCGGTGGGCACGCCCGCGGCATCCATGATCCGCTTCGCGAAAGACTTCGATCCTTCGAGCTGTGCGGCCGCCCTGCCAGGACCGAACACCGGGATGCCGCGCTCGCGCAGCACATCGGCGACACCCGCGACGAGTGGCGCCTCCGGGCCGACGACCACGAGGTCGACGGCGTTCTCGTTGGCGAACTCCGTGATCGCCGCGCCGTCGAGCGGGTCGAGGCTCACCGGGGTGGCATCCTGGGCGATGCCCGCGTTGCCGGGGGCGACGAAGATCTCGTGCTCCGTCTGCTCCGCCCGCAGGCCGAGGATGATCGCGTGCTCACGGGCACCGGAACCGAGGACGAGGATCTTCACCCGACCAGCCTACCGACGCGGTGCGCGGCGTTTCGGTCGGATCCGCCGCCTCAGAGGTCGATCGGGCGCTCGACGGAGCGGTCCCAGTCCTGCGTCCACCCCGCCGCGTCGAACAGCGCGTCGAGCACCATGGCCGTGAATCCCCACACGACCGTGCCGTCGACGTCGAAGGCGGGGCCGCGCCAGGTGCGGCCGAACCGGTGCAGACGGGACGTGAAGCGGGTCTCCGGATCGAGCAGCTGCGCGACGGGTACGCGGAACACCTCGACCGTCTCGGCGTGGTCGACCGCCGCGACGCGCGACGGAGACCGCCACCAGGCCAGCACGGGCGTGACGACGTGGTTGCTCGCGGCGAGGGGCAGCTCGCCGAGCGTGGCGAGCACCTCGACGCCCGCGGGGTCGAGGCCGGTCTCCTCCTGCGCCTCGCGCAGCGCGGTGGCGACGGCGTCGGCATCCTGCTCCTCCCGGCGTCCGCCGGGGAACGACACCTGTCCGGGATGCGACGACAGCGTCGCGGCACGTCGCTGCAGCAGCACGTCGAGGTCGGCGGCGACCGTGGCCTCGTCGGTCCGCGCGGGGGTGCTGTCGAGGCGTCCGAACAGCACGAGCACGGATGCCGGATGCGCGTCGCCCACGAGCGGCGGGAACGGCTTCGCCCACCCGTCCGCACGCTGCGCCGCGGCGATCAGCTCGGCCCGCGCGCCGTGCAGGGTCTCGGGGTTCTCGGTCATCGTCTCGAGCCTATGCCCGCGGCGAGCCCGGGCGGCGTGCGCCCTGGTCGCAGAAACGCGCCCGCGTCGCACGGACAAGCCTGATTCCTGCGACACGGGCGCGATTCTGCGACGGGAGAGGGATGCCGAGGCGCGGCGTACCCTGGATCCCATGCCCCCTCGCAAGATCGACATCATCGACGGACGCACCGCGCTCGACGCCGTGCGGGCTGCGGAGTCGGCGGGGGAGAAGCCGGCCAGGAACGACCTCGCCACCGCCGTGCGCTACCTGCTGCAGCTGCTCGACGAGAAGGCGCCGGGCAACAGCGTCGAGGTGCGCGTCCCGCCGTTCGGGGCCGTGCAGGTCATCCAGGGTCCGCGCCACACCCGCGGCACTCCTCCGAACGTCGTCGAGATGGATGCCGCGACCTGGATCGCCGTCGCCACGGGCGTCGAGCACTGGACGGATGCCGAGACCGCCGGCCGCATCCACGCCTCCGGCACGCGGGCCGACCTGCTCGACGTGCTGCCGCTGCGTCCCTGACCCCCCCCCGGGGTTTCAGATCGCTTGATTTACCGTTGTGGCGGCGTCGGAGTTGCACATCAAGCGATTCGAAACCGCCCGGAGGGTCACCGCCGGGCGACGACGAGAGGCACGCCCGTGACAGGATGCGGGAAGACGTCGACCGGCTGACCGTAGACGGCCTGGATCCGCTCGGCGGTCAGCACCTCGGCCGGGGTGCCCGTGGCGGCGACGCGTCCGTCGGCGAGCAGGGTGACCCGGTCGGCGTGCGCGAGCGCCGCGTTGAGATCGTGCAGCACGAGGGCGACGGCGTCGCCGGCATCCGCCTGTCCGCGCACGAGTCGCATGACGTCTTCGTGATGCTTGAGGTCGAGTGCGGCGGTCGGCTCGTCGAGCAGCAGGATGCCGGTGCTCTGAGCGATCACCCTGGCGAGCGCCACGCGGGCGCGCTCTCCGCCCGACAGCGAGGTCACCGGGCGCGTCGCGAGCGCCGTGACCTCGGTCGCGGCCATCGCGGCGGCCACGCGCTGATCGTCGTCCTCTGCGGCGTCGGTGCGCGCCCACGGCGCCCGTCCCATGCGCACGACCTGCTCGGCGGTGAACGGGAACGAGACCGCGTTCTCCTGCAGCAGCACCGCGCGGGCGCGGGCGAGGTCGGGCGAGCGGATGCCGGCGAGCGGCGTCCCGTCGAGGAGCACGTCTCCCGCGAGCGGGACGAGGTCGCCGGCGAGCACACCGAACAGCGTCGACTTGCCGGCTCCGTTGGGTCCGACGAGGGCATGGATCTCGCCCGCCCTGACGTCGATCGACGCATCGTCGAGGATGGCGCGCGCTCCTCCGATGCGCATCGTCACACCGCGAGCCTGCAGCCGCACGGCGCCCTCTGTCGCGTTCACGCCCAGCCGCCCGAGCGACGGCGCGTTCGTACGAGCAGCCAGAGGAAGAACGGCCCGCCGACCAGCGAGGTGATCATGCCGATCGGTAAGTCTGCCAGCGGCACCGCGGTGCGGGCGACGAGGTCGGCGAGCGCGATCAGCAACGCCCCGCCGAGCGCCGACGAGATCACGAGCGGCAGGTGGGCCGGACCGATCAGCATCCGCATGAGATGGGGGACGACGAGCCCCGCGAACCCGATGATGCCCGCGAAGGCGACCGCCGCGCACACGAGCACCGCCACCGTCACGATGACCACCATCCGCAGAGCCTCGACGTTCACGCCGAGGTGCCGTGCGGTGCGCTCGCCGAGGGCGAAGAGGTCGAGGCGCCCGGCGACGAGCAGCGCCACGATCACCCCGACCGCGACCAGGGGGGCGACGAGCGCGGCGTTCGACCAGAGGGCGCCGTTGAGCGAGCCGAGCTGCCAGAACACGATCTGCTCGCGTGTCGACGTGGTGCCCAGGAACGTGAGGAAGGCCATGCCGGCTCCGGCGATCGCGTTGATGGCGATGCCGGTGAGCAGCAGCGTGACGACTTCGGTCCGTCCGCCGGATCGGCTGATGAAGTAGACGGCGAGCACCGCGGCGAGCCCGCCGAGGAACGCGAACACGGGCGTCGTCCACATGCCGAACGACGCGAGTCCGAGGGTGATGCTCGCCGCCGCTCCCAGTGCCGCGCCGGAGGAGACTCCGACCACTCCGGCATCCGCCAGCGGGTTGCCGAAGATCGCTTGCATGAGCACGCCGGAGACGGCGAGGGCGGCCCCGACGAGGATGCCGAGTGCGAGCCGCGGCAGTCGGAGGTTGTAGATGACTCCGTAGTCGGCGGCCGAGGTCGGCGCCCACGCGGTGTCGATGCCCACGCCCTTGAGGAGTACGCCCAGGAGGTCGGTGGGGGAGAGGGCGTACTGACCGCTCGTGATCGAGGCGATGCAGGTGACGACGAGGGCTGCGACGAGTCCGACGACGACGAGGGTGAAACGCAGACCCCGATGGGTGGCCGGGGTGCGGGTGACGACTTCGCCGGTCACTTCGCGGACTCGGCGGCATCGGGAGCGTAGAGCGCGCGAGCGATCGCGCCGATCACCTCGGCCGACCGCGGTCCGAAGCTGAGGATCTCGCTGTCTGCCATGTCGATCACGCGACGGTTCGCGCCGGCTGGAGTCTGCGCGATCGCAGGGATGCGCTCCAGGAGCCCGTCGACGCCGCCGACGGATTCGAGCCCGTCGGTCATCATCACCAGCACATCGGGCTGGGCGGCGACGAGCGCCTCGGCGGTCATGGGCTTCATGCCCTGCCAGCCGATCTCACCGGCCACGTCGACTCCGCCGACCGCGTCGATGAGCGAGTCGGCACCGGAGTCCTCGCCGAAGATGTAGTACACGTTCGCGCTCCCGCGCACGTAGAGGAACAGCATCCGTGCGCGGTCGTCGACCGATGCGGGGACCACCTCGGCGATCTCGGCGAGGGACGCCTCGAGATCGGCATCCAGCCGTTCGATGAGGGCCTCGCCTCGCGACGGCACTCCGAGCGCTGCGGCGATCTCGGTGACGAGCTCGTCGGTGGTGTCGAGGCGTCGATCGCCGGAGATGACGACGACCGCGATGCCCGCGTCGCGCAGCTGCTGGCGAACCTCCTTGGGGCCGATCGTGGTGTCGGTGAGGATGACGGTGGGGGCGAGCTCGAGGATCGCCTCGGCGTTGAGCGTGTGACCGGTCTTCGTCACGACCGGAAGGTCCTCCGTGCCGGCGAACTGCGTCGACGAGTCGCGTCCGACGACCTGGTCGCCGAGTCCGAGGGCGAACACGGTCGACGCGATCGTGCCCGAGATGTCTATCGGCAGGATGCGGTCGACCTCGCTGATCTCGACCTCGCGCCCCTCGGCGTCCGTGACCGTGACCGGCAGGGCGGGCGCGGTGTCGTCGGCGACCGGCTCGATCGCGTGACTGGAGAGGCAGGCGGTCGAGACGCCGGTCGCGGAGCGCACGTCGTCGACGAGGTCGAGGGACGAGAGCGGTGCGGATGCCTGGGGGCAGGCGTCGACCTCTTCCGCGTGCTGCGGCGTCGCGGGTCCGGGCGTCGCGCAGGAGGCGAGACCGAGGGCGAGCGCGGCAGCGAGGAGGACGGCAGGGATGCGGCGCATTAGGCAAGGCTATCCTAAAACTTGACGGGATCTCATCGCCGCCTCTAGTCTCGGGACCAGCGCTTACTTAGCTAAGCCTAACCAACAATCACCCTTCGCTCGACTGCACAGCGGCACCGCTGGCGCGTACCCCCTTTCGCGCGCCCGGCGCCTGGAGAACCGTGAACGACACAGCCATCGCATCCCCGGGGAGCAGCCGCATCCGCGTGCTTCTCGCCGCCCTCGTCTCCTTCCTCCTGATAGCCGCCGGCGCGGTGATCGTGCCCCCGGCGCACGCCGCGAGCGGGTCGGTCGCGGCCTCCGTCACCTCCGCCGGCACGAGCGGCCTGACCGTGCAGGTCGAGGCGAGCGGACTCCCCGACGTCGCCAGCGTCTACGCCGCCCTCATCGTCAAGGGCACGGAGAGCGGACTGTCGGGCCCTGGTGGCGGCTACGCCGCATTCGCGACGCCGTTCCCCGCGGTCGACGCCGGCGCGAGCTCCTTCACGCTGACCGCTCCGGCCGACAAGCTCGACCGCACGCAGGTCTACGAGGTGCTCGTCTGGCAGCAGCACTCCGTGCCGAACGCCGACACCATTTACGCCCGCGGCGACGTCGCGATCTCGGGCTCGCAGTGGGATGCCGTGTTCCCGCCCGCGACGCCCGCCCCCGGGACGGAACCGGGCACCGATCCCGGGACGGACCCGGGCACCGACCCCGGGACGGACCCGGGCACCGATCCCGGCACGGACCCGGGCACCGATCCCGGGACGGACCCGGGCACCGATCCCGGCACGACTCCCGAGCCGGCCGCTCCCTCGATCGCGGTGTTCCTCGCCGACGGCACGACGCCTGTGGGCACCGCGGCGCTGAAGACGGGTGACACCGTGGTCGTGAAGGGGTCGGGTTACGACCCGATGGCGAACGTCGGCGGCCGGGGCGTTCCGATCCCCGCGACGCTTCCGCAGGGCACCTATGTCGTGTTCGGCAACTTCGCGTCGCAGTGGCAGCCCTCGACGGGCGCGGCGTCGTCGACCCGTTCGGTGGGTTCGCAGGCGTGGGCGCTCGCCGAGTCTGTGCTCGACCAGGTTCCTGCGCAGTACCAGGCCGCGATCCGCGGGCAGTGGGTCGACATCGCCGCGGACGGCACCTTCCAGGCCACTCTGACGCTCCACGACACCAAGACCACCCCCGGCGCCTACGGCATCTACACGTACGGCGCAGGTGGCGTCACGAATGCCGCGCAGGAGCGCAGCGTCGCCCTGAACTACTCGGTCGCCCCGAAGATCACCGCCGCAGCCGCGCTCGCGACAGGCGATCCCGGCGTCACCACGACCGTGACCGGTTCGGGCTTCGGCAGCGTCACCGGCGTGTACGCGGCGGTCATCGAGACCGGCACCGAGGCTCAGGTCACCGCGGGCGGGGGCTTCGCGGCCATGCAGTACGTCCGCTCGGTCTCGGGCGGCGCGTTCACCGTCGACCTCACGGCGAAGGCGGCCTCCCTCGACCGCACGAAGACCTACGAGGTCATCGTCTGGCAGCAGCACACCATGCCGAACGCGCAGACGATCCTCGCCCGCACTCCGGTCGCGATCAGCGACGCGATCTGGAACACGATCGCCCCCGCGGAGCCAGCGATCACGGTGTTCCTCGCCGACGGCACGACGCCGGCGGGCACCACGGCGCTGAAGGCCGGCGACACCGTGGTCGTGAAGGGCACCGGCTACGACCCGACGGCGAACGTCGGCGGCCGCGGTGTCCCGATCCCCTCGAACCTCCCGCAGGGCACCTACGTCGTGTTCGGCAACTTCGCGTCGCAGTGGCAGCCCTCGACCGGCGCAGCCGGCTCCACCCGCTCCGTCGGAGCACAGGCCTGGGCGCTCGCCGAGTCGGTGCTCGACCAGGTGCCGGCCCAGTACCAGGCCGCGATCCGCGGACAGTGGGTCGACATCGCCGCCGACGGCACCTTCCAGGCCACTCTGACGCTGAAGGACGCCGCAGCCGCCCCCGGCGCGTACGGCGTGTACACCTACGGAGCAGGCGGCGTGGTCAACGCGGCGCAGGAGCGCAGCGTGCCGCTGAACTACGGCACCGCGCCGACGATCACCTCGACCGTCACCTCGGCGACCGCCGCGGGCGGACTCGTCGTCCACGCGACGGGCTCTCGGCTCGGCGCCGCCACCGGCGCCTACGTCGCACTCATCGAGACCGGCACCGAGGCCGACGTCACCGCCGGCGGCGGCTTCGCGGCCATGCAATACGTGCGGCCGATCACCGGCGGCGAGTTCTCGGTCGACCTCACGGCCGCCGCGAAGCTGCTCGACCGCGCCAAGACCTACGAGGTCATCGCCTGGCAGCAGCACACCATGCCGACCGCGCAGACCATCTACGGACGCAGCGCCGTGACCATCACGCCGCAGCAGTGGGACGCCCTGCTCGGACCGATCGTCGAGGTGCCGCCGACGACCCCGCCGACGACGCAGCCCACGGCGCCCGGCGTGCCCGTGCCCGGCGGGTCGCTGCGGTGGGCGATCTCGTCGTCGTTCACGAGCTACGTCACAGGCGGGATCGCCAAGGGCGCGATCGAGGTCTCCGGCGGGGCGACCCGATCGGGCGGGATGTTCCAGTTCGGACAGACGGTCGGCGGCGACTACAGCGCCGCCAGCGGGCTCGGCAGCGTCGTCTACCAGGGCGCGGTGCGCTTCACCGGTCACGGCGGCGTGCTCGACGTCACGGTCTCCAACCCGCAGATCACCGTGACCTCGGCGACCGCGGCGACGCTGTCGGTGACGCACGCCGGCGCCCAGGTGCCGTTCGCGACGCTCGATCTGTCGCGCGCCGTCGTCGTGACCGCGAACGGTGCGGTCACCTACTCCGGCGCTCCCGCGACGCTCACGGCCCAGGGGCGTGACCGCGTGCTCTCGGGCTACTCGACCTCTCTCGACCCGGTGACGTTCACGATCGGCTCGGTCGCGGCAGCCCCGGCGGGGACCACGGGCACCGTCGCGGCGGCGGTCACCAAAGCCAAGACCGCGATCCCCGCGACGCCTCCGGCGACCACCGGCATCCAGATCGACGAGGCGAACCTCGCGGCGCTGCAGTCCGGCGGGGCGGCCACGATCTCGGCATCCGGGTTCCGTCCGAACGAGACGGGCATCCAGGTCGTGGTCTATTCGACGCCCGTGCTGCTGGGGTCCGTCGACGCCGATTCCTCGGGCGTCGCGACCTGGTCGGGCTCACTGCCGGCGACGCTCGAGGACGGGGCGCACACGCTGACGCTCCAGGGCTCGGTCTCGCACGGGCTCGAGTTCACGCTCACCCGTGCGACGGCCGCGATCGGGCAGTGCACGGTCGAGGGCGCGACGCTGCAGTGGGGCTTCAAGGAGTCCTTCCGCACGTACATCGAGGGCATCGCCGCCGGCGGCTGGACCCTCACCGACGTCGACTACCGCTACCCCGAGTACGTCTGGGAGAACGGCACCGGCTCGTTCGACGACCAGACGCTCACCGGACTCGTCGGGTTCGGGGGGAGCATCGCGTTCACGGGGCACGGCGGCGCCCTGAACACGACGCTGTCGAACGCGCGCCTCGAACTGGCCGGAGACACCGGCTACCTGGTGTTCGACGTGCTCGGCACCACCCAGGACGGGCAGGGGGTCGATCAGCAGGGCGTCCGCTTCGCGGAGTTCGCGCTCGGCGACTCCGCGGTCGTCGACGGGATGCTGTCGCTCACCGCGCTGCCGGCCACGCTCACCGAGGCAGGGGCCGCCGCCTTCGGCACATACGGCGCCGGCGAGGAGCTCGACCCGGTGACGGCGTCGATCCCGGTCCCCGCGGCGTGCGGCGTCGCGGCGGAGGACGAGCCGGAGGAGGAGTCGCAGGGCACCGCAGCCGCGGCATCCGTCACCGCCGTCGCCGACGTGGAGGGCGCACCGGTATGGCCGTGGATCGTGGGCGGTCTCGTGATCGTCGCCCTCGGTGCCGGCGCCGGCGTGCTCATCGCCCGACGCAACCGGGCGAACGCGGAGGGCGCGGACGCCACGACGGGAGCCTGACCAGCAGACCGCACCGCCCTTCCCGCAGCGGACGCGGGGAGGGCGGTGCTCTGCATCCGGTGCCGCTGCACAGCCGACGGTGGGACAATGGACGCATGGCATCCCAGCACTCCCCCGAGACGGTCGAGGCGACTGTCCGTCGCGTACCGCGCTACGGCGTGTTCATGGGGATCGGCGTCGTCGTCGGCATCATCGTGGCCGGCATCCTCACGCTCATCGGCAGTTACGAGCCGTCCGACGCCGTGAACGTCGTCTACCCGCCCGGCCAGGTCTTCGGGTTCCTGCTGCTGTGGACCGTCCCGATCGGACTCGCCCTCGGCGGTGTCGTCGGTCTGATCTTCGAGCGGATGTCCCGTCGCCACGACCGCGTCGTGCGCGTCGAGCACGAGACCATCGTCACGAACGACTGACCGCGCGCCGCATCGCCGGAGCACCCGTCAGGCGAGCTCGGCGATGATCGGCCTGATCGCCGAGTCGAACGACACGACGTCGCGGCGCAGCCCGTCGGTCACGGCCACGGTGAGCGCCCCGATCCACCAGATGCCGCGCTGCGAGAACGGCAGCACCTGCACGTTCAGCTCGAACGAGTGCGCCCGTCGCCCGATGTCGCGCTCGAACTCCGCGATCGCGCTGGCGTAGGCGCGGTAGGACTCTCCGTTCGCCGTGCCCCCGGCCGTGCGGGTGCCCACCGAGCTGCGGATCGACGACAGGTAGCGGTCGTGCGCGACCCGGGCGAAGTGCAGGGCGGATGCCGCGTGCGGCCCGATCGCGTCGACCAGCTCCTCCGCGCCCGATGCGGGGAGGGCGACGAGCGTGTCGAACCCGTCGACGAGTTCCAGCGGAACGCCGGACGGATGCGCGCGCGGCTCGACCGTCATGTCCCAGTAGTCACGCCACTGCTTCTCGAGAGCGGGGGTCACATCGGTCGCGTCGGGAGCCCGCACCGGCAGGTCGCGGAGGCTGGGCAGATCGTCGGGGGCGCGGATGCCGAGGGCCTGACGCAGTGCGAGCGCGACCAGCACGGGGACGCTCGCGTCCTCGCGGATCAGCCACTGCGGCTTGTCGGCCATGGCCCCATCGTAGGCGGCGCTCGGCGCCGCGCGGCAGTCCCGGGTCGGTCAGGTGTGGATGAGCTCGCGCCAGTTGACGGGCACGCGGCCGGCGGGTCCGGGGGAGGGCTGGTCCTGCGGCCTGCTGGTCGGTGCCGCGAGCTCCGGCCCGTCGACGACTGTCTCGTCGGTGTAGTCCCAGTACCAGTCCTCGCCCGGCTCGAAGCTCTGGATGAGCGGGTGGCCGGTCTCCCGGAAGTGCGCCGTCGCATGCTGACCGGGGGAGGTGTCGCAGCATCCCACGTGCCCGCACGCCGCGCAGCGGCGCAGATGCACCCAGAAGCCGTCCTGTCGGTCGCACTCGACGCATCCGGTGCCGGACGGTGCGACGTTCACATCGATGTCGGTGCTCATCTCTCTCCTCGGTAGACCGGTCCTCAGTAGGCCAGCGCGCGGTGGACGGACGCCACCGCGCTCGATCCCTCGCCGACCGCCGCGGCGACGCGCTTCATCGATCCCCTGCGCACATCGCCGGCCGCGAACACGCGCGGCGCCGACGTCTCGAAGGGGAGCGGTTCGCGACCCAGGCCCTGCCACTGCGCGAGGGTCTGCACGGCGACGTCGGTGCCGGTGCGGATGAAGCCCTCGGGGTCACGGTCGAGCGCCGGCAGCCAGGAGGTGGCCGGCGTCGCGCCGATGAAGCAGAACAGGCCGCGGGCGTCGACGTCGCCCACGGTGTCGATCCTCACCGATTCGAGCGTGTCGTCGCCGTCGAGTCCGACGACGTTCGACGAGGTGTGCACGCGCACCCGCGGGTCGTCGGCGAGCCGGTCGGCGAGGTAGCTCGACATCCGGGTGCCCAGCTGCTCCCCGCGGACGACGAGGTGCACGGGGGATCCGTGGGCCGACAGGTAGAGCGCCGCCTGGCCGGCGGAGTTCGCGCCGCCGACCACCACGACGGGCTTGCCCTGCACCTGACGCAGCTCGAGCGGCGTCGCGGCGTAGTAGACGCCGGAGCGCTCGAAGTCCTGCCAGCGGTCGAGGTCGAGGCGGCGGTACGCGGCACCCGACGTGACGATCACACTGCGCGCGCGGATGAGGCGACCGTCCGAGAGGGCGACGTCGAGCAGGTCGGGGGTGATCCGCGTCAAGCCCGTCGCCTCGCACGGCGCGTACACGCGCACGCCGAACTTCAGCGCCTGCAGGATCGCCTGCCCGATGAGGTCGCCGCCGCTCACGCCGAACGGGAAGCCCAGGAAGTTCTCGATCCGCGAGGTCGCGGCGGCCTGACCGCCGGGCGCGACGGCGTCGAGCAGCACGGTGCTGAGCCCCTCCGAGGCACCGTAGATGGCGCCCGCGAGACCGGCCGGGCCTCCGCCGACGACGACGATCTCGTCGGCCTGCGCCTGATAGCTCAGCCCGAGCTGCTCGGCCACGAGACCGGGGGTGGCGCGCAGCAGCGGCTCGCCCTGGATGAACGCGACCGGCAGATCGTCGACCGTGATCTCGTGGGTGTCGAGGGTCCCGAGATCCCCGGGAGGCAACGCCACGGCCTTGTGCACGAGATCGAGGCGCTCGGCGAAACGGCGCAGCGCCAGGAAGTCGTTCGAGGAGCCCGTGCCGACGAACTTCAGTGTCATGGCCGCAGGGCCCGTGCGCAGCGACTCGCGCCTCGCCCACAGCGCGTGCAGGATCAGGTCGCACAGCTCGTCGTCCTCGTTCATGAGGGCGCGCAGCTGCGCTCGCGTCACACGGTGGACGCGGCCCGGCTTCGTCACCCGAGCGGACAGGAAGGCGCCCTGACCGTTGAGCAGACCGAGCTCCCCGGCGAAGGTGCGCGGACCCATCGTCGTGATGACGACCTCGCTGACCCAGCGCAGCGCGTCGCGGACGACTTCGACCTCCCCCGACTCGATGACGATCAGGTCGTACCCCGACTCCCCGGTGCGGAACACGTAATCGCCGACCGCGACGTCCTCCGGGGTGCCGGCGGCCACCAGGCGGTCCCACTGCTCGTCGCTCAGCGTCGGCGACATCACAGCATCCATCTCCACGGCGTCGACCTGCTCCTCCGCTGCTCCCACCTGGTCTCCCTCCGGGCGTATCGGATGCCAGTCTCGCCCGTGGCGGCGGTTCTGTCCATGGATGATCCGTCGGTCGCGCCGGCAGCGCCCGAGCGAGCTTCCGCCCCGGCGATCCAGGGCCTCGACGGGCGGTAGTCTTGACGGGTGGCTGCCTCCCCCACCAACCCCTATTCCGAAGCCGGCGTCGACACCGCTGCCGGTGATCTCGCGGTCGAACTCATGAAGTCGTCGGTCCGTGCGACGCACGGGCCGGAAGTGCTCGGCGGCGTCGGCGGATTCGCCGGCCTGTTCGACGCCAGCGCCCTGCGCGACTTCCGTCGTCCGCTGCTCGCGACCAGCACCGACGGCGTCGGCACGAAGGTCGCGATCGCGCAGGCGATCGACAAGCACGACACGATCGGCCAGGACCTGGTCGGCATGGTCGTCGACGACATCGTCGTCATGGGAGCGAAGCCGCTCTTCATGACCGACTACATCGCCTGCGGCAAGGTCTTCCCCGAGCGCATCGCCGACATCGTCCGCGGCATCGCAGAGGCCTGCGCCGCGACAGGCACCGCTCTCGTCGGCGGCGAGACCGCCGAGCACCCCGGCCTCCTCGGCCCGCGCGACTACGACGTGGCGGGAGCAGCGACGGGTGTCGTCGAGGCCGACCGCATCCTCGGCGCCGAGCGCGTGCAGGACGGCGACGTCGTGCTCGCGATCGCCTCGAGCGGTCTGCACTCCAACGGCTACTCGTTGGTGCGCCACATCGTCACGAACGCCGGCATCGGCTACGGCGACAACGCCGCCGACTTCGGCACGACGTGGGGCGAGGCCCTGCTCGAGCCCACCCGCCTGTACACGTCGCCGCTGCTGCGTCTCATCGATCGGCTCGGTTCCTCGACGAGCTCGGGCGTGCACGCTCTCAGCCACGTGACCGGCGGCGGCATCGCGGCGAACCTCGCACGCGTCCTTCCGCAGGGCAGCTGGGCGGAGGTCGACCGCAGCACGTGGTCGCCGAGCCCCGTCTTCCGCGTGCTGAGCGACATCGCCGGATCGACGCTGGAGTCGGCGGAGGGCACCTGGAATCTCGGGATCGGATTCCTCGCGGTCGTCGCGGCGGACGAGAAGGATGCCGCGATCGCGGCGCTCGACGCAGAGGGTCTGCCCGCGTGGCAGGTCGGCACGGTCGGCTTCGGGCAGCGCCCGAGCGGCGAATTCGAACAGGGCGCCAAGGGCGTCGACGGCGGAGCGGTGCGCCTGGTCGGCGCCTACGCGGACGGAGCGAAGTAACCACCCATGTGCGGCATCGTCGGAATGGTCGGGACGGCCCCGGTCAATCAGGACATCTACGACGCTCTCCTCCTGCTGCAGCACCGCGGCCAGGATGCGACGGGCATCGCCACCGCCGAGGCGAACGGCGTCATGCACAACGCGAAGGCGCAGGGCATGGTGCGCGAAGCGTTCCGCACCCGCGACATGCGCGGACTGCTCGGCAACGTCGGCCTCGGGCACGTGCGCTACGCCACCAAGGGCACGGCCTCGAGCGAGGAGGAGATGCAGCCGTTCTACGTGAACGCGCCCTACGGCATCATCCTCATCCACAACGGCAACCTCACCAACACGCGTGAGCTCACCGCCGACATGGCGAAGCGCGACCGCCGCCACCTGAACTCGTCGAGCGACACCGAGCTGCTGCTCAACGTGCTGGCGGGCGAGCTGCAGAACACCACCTCGACCGTCGACCTCGACCCGGAGCGCGTGTTCGAGGCCGTCGCCCGCACGCACGAGCGCATCGAGGGCGCGTACGCGGTCATCGCGGTGATCGCCGGATACGGTCTGCTCGCGTTCCGCGACCCGTTCGGCATCCGACCCCTCATCCTCGGGCGTCGCCCGTCGACCGTCGCCGGCGCAGAGGGCAAGGACGAGTGGGTCGTCGCGAGCGAGTCGCTCGTGCTCGAGAACGGCGACTACGACATCGTGCGCGAGGTCGAGCCCGGCGAGGCCGTGTTCATCACCAACGACGGCGAGCTGCACACCAAGCAGTGCGCGACCGACGCGACGCTCGCGCCGTGCGCGTTCGAGTACGTCTACCTCGCTCGCCCCGACTCCGTCATGAACGGCATCTCGGTGTACGAGTCCCGCCTGCGCATGGGCGACCGTCTCGCTGACACGATCGCCAAGCACGTGCCGATGGACAAGATCGACGTCGTCATGCCCATCCCCGACTCCGCGCGGCCTGCGGCCATGGAGGTCGCCCGCAAGCTCGGGATCGAGTACCGCGAGGGGTTCTACAAGAACCGCTACGTCGGCCGGACGTTCATCATGCCCGGTCAGGCGGTGCGCAAGAAGAGCGTGCGGCAGAAGCTGAACGCCATGTCGACGGAGTTCCAGGGCAAGAACGTGCTGCTGATCGACGACTCGATCGTGCGCGGCACGACCTCGAAGCAGATCATCCAGATGGCTCGGGATGCCGGCGCGACCTCGGTCACGTTCGCCTCCGCGGCGCCGCCCGTGCGGCATCCGCACGTCTACGGAATCAACATGCCCTCGCGGCACGAGCTCATCGCGCACGGCCGCACGATCCCCGAGATCGCGGAGGAGCTGGGCTGCGACCACCTCGTGTATCAGGAGGTCCACGACCTCAAGGCCGCGATCACCGAGGGATCGGTGCTGACCGACCTCGACATGAGCTGCTTCGACGGCCGCTACGTGACCGGCACGGTCTCCGACGAGTACCTCGCGTGGGTGGAGGGGTCGCAGACCTCGTGACGGCGGGGTCCCTGCCCTTCGACGGGCACAGGAACCGCTCATGAGCAGTCAGCCGCTGTGGCGGGGGCGGGCCCTCGCGCTGATCGGCATCGTGCTGGTCGCATTCTCGCTGCGCTCCGCCGTGGCATCCCTCTCGCCGGTCATCGACCACATCGCTGAGGACTTCCCGGTCTCGCCCGTCGTGGTCGGACTCATCGGCGCCGCGCCTCCGGTGTGCTTCGCCGTCTTCGGGCTCGTGACCCCGCTTGTCGAGCGGCGGTTCGGGCTCGAGCGCGTCGCGGTCGCTGCGCTGGCGCTCATGTCGCTCGGTCTGCTGCTGCGCGGTTTCGCCGCGGACTCGACGAGCCTGCTCGCCGCCACCGTCGTCGTGTTCGCGGGGGTCGGTGCGGGCAACGTGCTGCTGCCGCCGCTGGTCAAGAAGTACTTCGCCGACCGACTCGGCGTGATGATGACCCTCTATTCGACGACGCTGTCGATCTCGACGTTCGTGCCGCCGCTCGTGGCCGTCCCGCTCGCGGACTCCCTGGGCTGGCGGGTCTCGCTGGGTCTGTGGGGCCTGTTCTCGGTGCTCGCACTGCTGCCCTGGATCGGAGTGCTGATCGGCGATCGACGACGCCCTGCCGCTCCGGCTGTCGCCGCGCCCCCGCTGCCCGACCACGAGCCCGTCGACGAGCGCCTCGACGCGGCCGTCGTCGGCACCGGCCCGATCACGACGGTGCCCGCGAACCCCCGGGTGTTCGGGCGGCTGTGGCGTCTTCCCCTCGCGTGGGCACTCGCCCTCGTGTTCGGCACGTCGTCGACCGTGGCGTACGTCGCGTTCGCCTGGCTGCCGACCCTGCTCGTCGACATCGCCGGGGTCACCCCCGCATCGGGCGGCTTCCTGCTGTCACTGTTCGCGCTCGCCGGTCTGCCGTGCGGACTGCTCGTGCCCGTGCTCGTCGTGCGGTTCCAGGCGACGCGGCCGCTGTACCTGTTCGCGGTGGCGGCGGGCATCGCCGGTCTTCTCGGACTGCTGTTCGCGCCGACCGCCGCCCCCGCGCTCTGGGTGCTGATCTACGGCCTCACGGCCATCCTGTTCCCGCTCAGCCTCGTGCTGCTGAGCGTCCGCGCACGTACTCCCGAGAGCGCCGTCGCACTCAGCGGGTTCGTGCAGAGCATCGGCTACGCCATCGCGGCGGTGTTCCCGCTGCTCATCGGCCTGCTGCACGAGACCACCGGCGGCTGGACGGTGCCGATCCTCGTCGTGATCGCCGTGCTCGTGCTGTCGATCCCGGCAGGTCTCGTCGCCGGACGGCGCCGCACGATCGAAGAGGACTGGGAACGCCGCTACGGCCGGTGGTGAGTGATCGCCGGCCGTGCAGGAGCGCGGTGACCACTCACGGACACTGCAGCGCGCCCGGACACGACGAAACCCCCGTGCGGTGCACGGGGGAGACGACGAGACGAGAGGGCGGTCAGGCCTTCTCTAGTTCGTCCTCGTCTTCGTCGGCGTACTCGTCAGCCCACTTGTCGACGTACTCGTCTTCCGAGTCGCTCGGGTGACCGAGCTCTCGTTCGAGCGCCGAGTAGTTGACGGACGGACTGAATGACTTCAGTTCGCGGGCGATTTTGGTGTGCTTCGCCTTCTGACGGCCACGGCCCATGCCAGAGACCCCCTCACGAGTTGAGCTGCGGGCTAGCTGGGGCCCGATGCATTCACGACACCGGCTCGAGGCCGGTAAGAGTAGCATTCAGAATAGCACGCGGGTAGACCGCACTGCCTGATAGCCAGGCTGGTGAAGGGAGCGATCTCGATGACCGACAACACCTCTTCTCCCTCGGACGAGGCCGTCCAGAACGCGACGCTGCAGAAGGCGGTGATCGTCGGCATCCAGCCGGGTCAGAGTCCTCGCGTCATCCAGGAGGCGTCGCGGTTTGCGCGCCTGCTGCGGGTGCCGCTCGTCGTCGTGCACGTCGACGTCACGCGCTTCGTGACCTACGAGGATCCGGACGGCTACGTGCACTCGGCGCCCATCGACATCAACTTCGACGCGGGCACCGCGGAGTTTGAAGCCGTGCAGGCCGAGGCCGCTCAGGCCCTCGACGGCACGGGCCTGACCTGGACCGCACGCCAGCTCGTCGGTGACCCGGCACTCGCGATCAAAGCCCTCGCGAACAAGCTCGACGCCCAGCTGATCGTGGTGGGCACCCGCAAGCGCGGCATCGGGGAGTCGATCCGGGAGTTCTTCACCGGATCGGTGGCCGCGCGCCTCGCTCACCGGCAGCACCGGTCTGTGCTCGTCGTGCCGCTGGAGGAGCCGGTTCCCGACTCGCAGCCCGAGATCTGGACGGAGTAGCGTCGCGCGTCGTTCGGCGCGTTTCGTCTCGCTTCGCTCGCTCAACGACCCGGTGGGGCTTTGCTCGCGCGGTGACCCGGTGGGTCTCCGGTCGTTGAGCGAGGACGGCGGAGCCGACCGAGACGAAACGCGGTGACCCGGTGGGGCTTTGCTAGCGCGGTGAAACGCGTCGACCCCCGCGGAAGGTTCCGCGGGGGTCGACGCGTCGGGCGAATCAGCGCGACAGCGCGGCGAGGGCCGTCGTGATGCCGCGGGCCGCGGCATCCAGTCCGTCCTCCAGCTCCGAGACGACGGAGGCCGGGAGCACGCCGCCCCTCGCGACGTGCGTGCGGAGGTCGGTGCGGATGCGGGCACGGAATGCGTTGATCACGGCGTCCGCCCGGTGGAGCTCCTCGCGGCTGACGATGCGCTCGTCGTCACCCGGCGTGCGCGGGCGGGACTTGGATGCTGCGCGGTCGTCCTTCTCGGCGGTGGCGAAGTCGGCCCTCAGGCTCTTCATCGCCTCCTTGACGCTCTGGCGCACCTCGTTCGCGATCAGGCGCACTGAATCGGTGAGCCCCGCCTCGATGCCCGCGAGGTCGCCCTCACGGGACGACAGCTCGGCGCGTCCGGCATCGGTGATCGCGTAGATCGTGGTGCGGCCGTCGACGGTCTTCGAGACGAGGCCCTCCTCTTCGAGCTTCGCGAGTCGCGGGTAGATGGTGCCGGCGCTCGGCGTGTACGTGCCGCCGGTGCGGTCGGTGAGCGCCTGGATGATGCCGTACCCGTGCTGGGGGGATTCGGCCAGCAGCGAGAGCAGGTAGAGGCGCAGGTCTCCGTGGGAGAAGACGGCGGGACTCATGCTTCCTCCCATTCGGCGTCGTTCTCGATCGATGCGGGCGTGCGGCGCAGCACCGTCACGCCGCCCGAGACGGAGTTGGCGCGCAGGTCGACGAATCGTCCGGCGAGCTCGCCCGTGGAGCCGGTGTAGTTGTTGATGCCGGAGGAACCGCGCTCGACGCCGTCGATGAGAAGTCGTCCGCTCAGCGAGCGGATCACGTAGTTCGCGGCCAGCGACTCGTCGAGCCGCACGGTGGTGCCGCCCGAGACCGAGTTGATGTTGATGGTGTTGACGTCGCCCGCGGCGTCGACGAGGGTCGATCCCGAGACGATGTCGACGGTCGCCTTGCGCACGGTGCCGGTGACGGCGACGTCGCCCGAGACGCTGTTCGCGGTGATGGAGCCGGTCAGTCCGCGCACCTGCACGTCGCCCGACACCGAGTTCACGGTGAGGTCGCCGATGAGCGTGTCGACGATGATGTCGCCCGAGACCGTGTTCAGACGGGCGTCGTTGCGGATGCCGGAGACGAGGGCGCCGGCGCTGACGACGCCCAGGGTGAGGGCGATCGCGCGGGGCACGGCGATGCTGACCTCGGCCTTGGGGCCGCCCGAGCCGAAGTTCCGGAACACCTCGAGGAAGTTGTCCCATCCCAGCTGCGGGTGGTCGATCTCGACCTCGCCGTCATGGGATTCGATACGGAGGTCCTTGGTGGTGACGCCGTGCACCTCGATGCGGATGCCGGGTTCGTCGTGGGCGATCACGTCGACCTGCCCGCCGACCAGACCGACCTTCAGCCTGCTGACGTTCTCGATGTCGATGACGCGTTCCTCGCCCGGGGCGATGAGCCACTTCTCGGTCATGTCTGCTTCTCCTGTGTTGAGACGGATCACGATATATCGTGTTGCGACAGAGTAACACGATATATCTCGATCGTGTCAAGGGGTGATCTCGCCGAGGCGTCGATCCCACCGTCGCGCGCCCGAGATCAGCGCGCGTCCGTCGCCGAAGACGGGCAGCAGGAACACCGCATGCGCGAAGAACCACACGTGAAGCAGGGCGTGCGGGCAGGCAAGCAGAAGGATGCCGCCGGCGACCGCGCATCCGCCCGGTCCGGCCAACGCCGCGAGGAAGGCGTCCCGGCCCCGAATCGCGCCGGTCGCCCTGACCGAGATGCGCCAGGCCGTGCGTTCGAGCGTCACGCTCGTGCCACCGTCTGCGCGGAGGAGCACGAGCGCATGACCGAGCTCATGCAGCGCGAATGAGCCGCAGAGTCCGACGATGTAGTGCAGGCACAGCGTCAGCAGCGCGGTGACGACGGCGGACTGGGACGTGATGATCGCGAAAACCCCCGTGGCCGACACGCACACCGCGAATGCCAGATGGCCCGGCCACCCTGCGGGGAGAAGCCAACGGGCGGTCGCTCCCGCGGTCAGTCTGTCGACCGTCGCCGCCCACACGTCAGTCGGTGCCGGAGAGCAACTGGCGGCGCCTCTCGAGCAGCACGTCGTAGACGGCGAACACCGCCAGCAGCAGCACGACGATGATCACTCCCGTGACGACGAGGGGCAGCGGGTCGTGCAACCCGACCCCGAGTCCGGCCGAGCCGTCGACCCGCTGGTCGACCTCGACGAAGAGCGAGCCGAACCAGCCGAGTCGCCGTCCCTCAGTCGACCCGGCCGAGAACATGAGCCACACGAACGTCGTCACCACCACCCCGGCGAGGATCACGACCGCGCCGACCGCGCTTCCGAGCACTCTGAACAACCACTTCATGACGTTCCGTCCTTTCGATTCTCTGCATTCCGACAAGCGACAGGGCGGCGGCGCCGACCCCGATGACGATGAGCGCGGTGATGCTCGCCCAGGCGGGGAGTCCGAGCAGGTTCGTGCCGAGCAGCAGCGCCCCGGTCGCGAGACCCGTCGTCACCACGCCGACGACCACCGAGAACGGATTGCCCTTCTCGGGCGGGAACGTGATGCCGGCCAGCGTCAGCACCACGATGTTGACGACCCCGAAGCCCACGACCGCGAGGATCGACACGATGTCGATTCCGGTGACCGCCGACATCACGCCGGTCGGCACAGCGCACAGCAGGAACGCCACGAGCTGCGGCCCGAGCAGCAGCAGGTACCGCACGAGCGGGTCGTGCCGTCGCGGACCGCAGGCTCGCAGCGGCTCGGTCGACACGTAGGCGTACACCGACTGCACGGTCACCGCGAGCAGCAGGAAGGGTGGCAGGGCGATGTCCAGCAGCAGCAGGGCGTAGGAGCCGGCCAAGGCGAGCCCGTAGACCGTCATGGTCTCGATGGCGCGCAGGTGGGCGTCGAAGTAGGCGCCGAACTCCGAGCCGCCCAGGAGCCGCGGGGCGGCGGCGAAGCGTCGCGTCGGCTCGAACGAGCGCGGATTGACGACGAGCACGATCGCCGCGGCGAGGACGACCGCAGCGAGCCAGCAGAGTGTCGCGAGGAGCAGCCCCTGCGCCTCGGCGATATCGGCGAACACGAGCGGCAGGGCGAAATGCGTGCCCTGTCCGACCGAGGCGAAGAGCACCGCCTCGGACTGCGACGACACCCACGCGTACAGGGCGACGAGCGTCGCCGCGAGCACGATCGGCACGAGGAACGAGCGCAGGCGGGCGAGGCGTAGTCTCATCAGCATCCGCTCGAGCGCGAGGTAGTAGGCGCTCGCGAGCAGGTAGGCGACCACCGCCGGCATCAGGAGACAGGTCGTGATGTCGTCGAGGACGCCGGGGCCTCCGATCGACAGGGATCCGCAGATCAGGGCGCCGAGGATCAGCACCAGCCCGCCGCCGACGAGGAGCGCCTCGAACAGCATGAATCCCAGCATCCGCGCCCGGTTCGTGATCGGCAGGCAGTACGTCAGCTCCACGAGATCGCCGGATTTCAGGAAGAGGATCCTGACCAGGGTGAAGAGCGCGACCACCCACAGCGGCACGGCTGCTCCCGCCACGCGGAGCAGGGGCCGCAGCATCTCGGGATCGACGATCAGCTGGCGCAGGGTGACCACGCCGAAGGCGAACAGCGCGACGACCGCCATGACGATCACTACGACCAGGGTCCATCGCACGAGGGGCACCTGCAGGGCTCCACGGCGCAGGACTCGGCGGACGAGGAAGAGCGTGAGGAAGCGCGCGAGCGTCAGCGAGGGAGTCATGATCGCGAGGATGCCGAGGAGTCGCCTGTCGTCTGCTTCACCAGGGCGTCGACGGACCCGAAGCGCGCCAGCACCTCGTCGAGCGACAGGTCGTGGCGGAGTCGACCGTCCAACAGCACGATGACCCGGTCGCAGGTCGCCTGGATCAGCCGGAAGTCATGGCTGCAGAAGAGGAGCGCGGTGTCGTCCGTGAGAGTCCGCGCATCCTCGGTGAAGGCACGGAGGGCATCGGCATCCACTCCGTTGAGGGTCTCGTCGACGATCGTCAGCGGCCGCCGGACCAGCAGGCTGGAGATGACCTGCACCTTCTTGCGCATGCCGTGCGAATAGTCCTCGATGAGATCGGACTCCCGTGAGGCCATCTGATAGCGCGCGAACGCCTGCGCCACCTGATTCTCGTCGGCCCTGAGTCCGTACAGCCGGTGCATCAGGCCGACGTACTCGGCGCCGGTGAGGAACTGGGGGAGGAAGTCGTTGCTGGCGACGTACGCCACGCTCTGCCTGGCATCACGATCCTGATGCGAGCGCCCGTCGACGCGGATGCTGCCGCCGCGAAGCTGCAGCAGATCGGCCAGCAGACGGATCAGCGTCGATTTGCCCGAGCCGTTGGGGCCGACGAGCGCGACCCGCTCGCCGCGGTCGATCGCGAACGACACGTCTCGGAGGACGGGAGCCCGCTTCGCGTACGCGAAGGAGACGGAGGAGACCTGGAGGAGCATGCTGCGCCTTTCACTTCACTGCGGGTCCCTCGGCGCCGGGAGGCGACGCCGAGGGACGTTGTTCATCAGATGCACTCGATCCAGACGGATACGCCGCTCTTTCCCCACTTCCAGTTGCCGCTGAAACGGCGTCCGCCGTTGGAGAAGAAGCACCACAGCGCGAGCGCTGCGAGGAACGCGACGCCGAACACGATCAGCGCGGCGATGAGCACCAGCCACCAGCCGTCGAGGCGCACGAGCGCGTCGTCGAGTGCATCGCTCACCCGTCGACGCATGAGCGTCGGTTCCATGAGAGTCATCACAGACATGAATCACCTCCTTTCGTCGATTCGTCCCGATGCTCGCAGTCCGCACGTCGACAGAACAAGTCATTCGACTCTTTAATGCCGTCATATGAGTCGTATATGCCGGATCGACTACCTCGGACAGAGGGTTTGACCTTGACGCAACGTCAACCTCTACCGTGGAGATATCACCCGGACGACGTGGCTGAAGGAGGAGGAGATGGCACGGAGGGACTGGTCGATCCAGGAGATCGCACGCCTCGCCGGCACGACCAGCAGGACGCTTCGCCACTACGGCGACATCGGATTGCTGCCGCCCTCGCGCATCGCCGGCAACGGGTACCGGCACTACGACGAGGCGGCTCTGATGCGTCTGCAGCGGATCCTGCTGCTGCGCGAGCTCGGACTCGGGCTCCCGCAGATCGCGGAGGTGCTGCGCGCCGGTGCGCAGGGGAGCACGGAAGAGGCGGCCCTGGAGACCCATCTCGCGGTGCTGCGCGAGGAGCAGGACAGGCTGGCGCGGCAGATCGCGTCGGTGGAGAAGACCATAACTGCATTGAGAGGAGGTGAACAACTCATGGCAGAGGACATGTTCGACGGCTTCGACCACACCCGGTACAAGGACGAGGTCGAGCAGCGCTGGGGCAGTCAGGCCTACGCCGACGGCGACCGCTGGTGGCGCGGGATGACCGAGGCCGAGCGCGCCGACTGGCAGCAGCGCGTGTCCGACCTCGGACGCGACTGGATCGCCGCCGCCGAGAGCGGCAGCGACCCGGCATCCGCAGAAGCGCAGCAGCTCGCCCGCCGTCACGTCGACTGGCTCACCGGTGTGCCAGGCACCCCGGCGTCGGCGCCGGGCGGAGACGTCAAGGCCTACGTGATCGGTCTCGGCGAGATGTACGTGGCCGACCCGCGCTTCGGTGCGAACTACGCGACATCGTCGGGCGGGACGCACGGGGCGGAGTTCGTGCGCGACGCGCTTCGCGTGTACGCGGAGGCGAACCTCTAACGACCCCGCCGACACACCCCCTTGGGTGCGAGCCACCCCCTTGTGGCTCCTATCCAAAGGGGTGTTTCGCGCGCAAGGGGGTGGCTCGGCAGAGGGTGTCCGGGCGTAGTGTCGTGCCATGGCCCCCCGTCGGAAGCGCACGAACGCGGCTCCGCTGTTCGTCGCGGCCGCCGTCGCATATGCCGCGAACGCCGCGCTGGGCACCGCCGTCGCGACGAAGACGATCGACACGAGCGGGTGCCGCTGGCTCCACCACGCGCTCTACATCGCCACGTTCGCCGCGACCGGAGCCGCGGTCAGCGCCGCGTTCTGGGCCCGACCGAGGATGGCGAGTCGTCGGGCCGCGGCATCCCTCGTCCCCGCCGTCGTGCCCCTCGCGGCGATCCCGTATCTCGGCACGCACACGCGTCGGCATCCGCTGGTCGCGCTCGCCGCAGCCCCCTTCCTCGTCGCGGGCCTGGTGTGCTCGCGCATCCCCTCCGACCGGAAGTGAACGCATGGAACTGCTCGATGTCATCCGCCGCCGCAAGACCACGAACGGGCCGTTCCTGCCCGACCCCGTGTCGGAGGAGCATCAGCGCATCCTGCTGGAGGCGGCGGGCCGTGCGCCCTCGCAGCTGAACAGCCAGCCCTGGCGGTTCGTCGTGATCGAGAACCGCGAGACGATCGACAGGATCGCGCAGATCTCGGGCGAGAGCATGACGGAGGCGATGTCGAATGGCACGTTCTTCGAGCGCTACAAGCCGTACTTCCGCTTCAGCCAGGCGGAGATGGAGGAGAAGCGCAGCGGGATGCTGTTCGACAAGCTGCCTGCGGCCCTGCGGCCCTTCACGAGTCAGGTGTTCACGAAGCGCGGACAGAAGCTCATGAACACGTTCGGCGTGCCGAAGACGCTCGGCGAGGAGAACCACAAGCTCGTCGCCGGGTCGCCGCTGCTCCTCGGGGTCATGCTCGACCGCAGCGAGTACCGGCCCGGACAGCTGTCGTCGTTCTACTCGGTCTTCAGCATGGGCGCCGCGATGGAGAACGTGTGGCTCACGACGGTGGAGCTCGGCATGGGGATCCAGTTCATCTCGTTCCCCATGGAGGTGCCGGGCAAGTGGGAGGAGATCATCGACCTCCTGCACGTGCCGGACGACCTCGAGCTCATGGCCGTGTACCGGCTCGGGTATCTGCCCCCTGACCAGCGTCGTCCCGCGATCGACTGGTCGAGTCATCAGCGCAAGCTCGTGTCGCAGTACGTGTTCCGCGAGACCTGCGAGCAGCCCCAGCAGGGGTGGGATGCGCCGCCGGCCGATGCCGCCCGCGACTGACGGGCTCAGGCCTTCGGGGTGCGGGGCAGCTTCTTCAGATCGCTGAGCGCCGGTCCTTCGATGCGCGTCCCGTCGGCGGTGAAGCGGGAGGCGTGCAGCGGGCAGTCCCAGGTGCACTCCGCGTCGTTCCAGTCGAGGACGCCGCCGAGGTGCGGGCACACGGCGTCGACGGCTCTGGTGACGCCGTCGACGGTCGAGATGCCGACCGGGAGCCCTCCGCGGTTCGCCACGACGCCCTCGCCCTCGGCGGGCTGAGGCACGGGCACGGGGGTCTTCTCGGCATCCACCCATCCCTTGGTGGCGGCGGCCGCGACCTTCACGCCCTCGACGGCGCCGCGGGCGAGGTCGGCGGGCACGGTCAGACGGGTGCCGATCTTCACCATCCACCCCGGACGATCGTGCCAGCTCGCGCCGAGGATCTCCGTGGTCAGTCGCAGCGCCGCGGCCGGCGCGTTCGACAGTCCCCACTTGGCGTAGCCGGTCGCGAACCGGATGCGGCCGAGACCCCGCGGCATCGCGCCGACGAACGGGATCTGGTTGTGCGACTCGTAGTCCTGCGCCGACCAGCGATGCGTCTCCTCCGCGCCGGGGAAGTACTTCTGCGTCCACTCGACGAGCTCGTCGACCGCGGCGCGCTCACCGTCGGACCGCCCGACCGGGTGCCCGTTGCCGCCGACGACCAGCTGCGCCGCGGAGGCAGGGCCGTCGGACGCGGACACGGGGCGGATGGACCGCGTCGGCTGGTCGGTCGAGATGAACGTGGAGTCGGGGATGCCGCCGGGTACCCGGAACGACACGCAGTACGACCGGAACGCCCGCATCTTCGAGAAGTACAGACCGCGGTCGAGGATCGGATACCCGGTCGCGATGACGATGTGCTGGGCGAACAGGGGGCCGGTGGTCGTCTCAACCCGCGGGTCGGGAAGCGCGTGCGTCGCCGTCACCCGCACGCCGGTGTGCAGCGTGCCGCCGGCGGAGAGGAGCTCCAACGCCAGCGCCTCGGTCACCCGCATGGGGTCGATCGTGACCTGGTCGTCGAGGGCGACGGCTCCCACGGCCGGGAAGTCGACGCTAAGCTCGCCTCGTGTGAGCATGCGCGTCGGGAGTCCCGCCTCCTGGGCGGCGGCATGCTGCGCGCGCACCGATTCGAGTCCGTCTGCCGATTGCGCGTAGGTGTGATCGATGCGTCGTTCGTACGGCACTCCGGCGTGGTCGGCGAACGCGGTGAGCCAGTCCATGCCCGCGCGGTTGCCGTCGACGTAGGCCTGCAGCAGCGTCGCCGAGTGGTGGCGGCGGATCTCGGCGAGCCGCTGCGCCTGCAGCAACGACAGCTTGCCGGTGTTGCCTCCGGACGCGAGCTCGCCGACCGATCCCGACTCCAGCACCGCGACGTCGAGTCCCGCTCTGGTCAGCATCACGGCGGTCGAGAGGCCGGTGAGACCGGCGCCGACGACGATGACGTCGTGTCGTGCTCCGGGGTCGAAGGGGGTGCCTGTGGGCGGGGTGCGGTCGAGCTTCCACAGCGGCTTCATGGCACAAGTGTTCGCCTCGCATCGCCCGGCTGCACAGCGGGTTGACATTCCGCGGTGGTCCTGCGACGGTCCGACCCTGAGGCGGCCGAGGTCGGGGCTAGAGTTGCCGGGTGACTCCCCGCCGCGTGCTCCTCGTCTTCCTCGGGGGCACCGCGGGTACGGCGGCCCGCCTCGCGGTGGGCCTGTGGGTGCCGGATGCCGGCGGCATCCCCCTGGCGACTTTCGCCGTGAACATCGTCGGCGCGTTCCTCATCGGGCTCCTCGCGGCCCGGATGCCGCAGACCACCGACCTGCGCGTGCTGCTCGGCACCGGGGTGCTGGGCGGATTCACGACCTACAGCGCCTTCATGACCGGCACGGTGGAGCTCTGGGCCGCCGCGCCCGCCCTCGCCGCGGCGTATGCGGTCGGGAGCCTGGTTCTCGGACTCGCGGCCGCCGCGCTGGGGCTGCGCCTCGGCCGGCCGAACGACTCCACCGCCGGGGCGGGGGCTGCGTCGTGAGCCCGCTGCTGTTCGTGGCGGCGGCGCTCGCCGGGGGAGCGGGCGCGGTGCTCCGGTACGTCCTCGACCTCGCCGTGGGATCGATCGCGGGTCGGCGGTTCCCGTGGGGCATCCTCGTGGTGAACCTCACCGGCTCGTTCGCCCTCGGCGTGGTGACCACCGCGCTGCCCGACGCTGCCTTCCTCGTCGGCGCCGGTCTGCTCGGCGGATACACGACCTTCAGCACCGCCATGCTCGACGCCGTCGCGCTGTGGCGGGACGGCGAGCGCGCGGCATCCCTCTTCGACGCTGTCGGGATGCTGGTGCTCGGCCTCGCGGCCGCAGCGGCCGGGCTGCTGCTCGGCGCACAGCTCTGACACCTCTTGCGCGCCACGCGGGTGCCCGGCTACTCTCTTGCTAATCGTTTAACTGCTAAACGTTTAACACAGACCTGCACCCGTCGAAGGAGACACCGATGCCCCGCACCTCCCGCCGCGCCCTGGGCGCCCTCGCCGCCGCCACGGCGGCCGTCGTCTCGCTCACCGCCTGCTCCTCGTCGACCGGGGGCGGCGAGTCCTCCGGGGGCGATGTCACCCTCAGTCACGCGATCTGGGACGAGAACCAGAAGCCCGCGATGGAGGAGATCGCCGCAGCCTTCGAGAAGGAGAACCCGAACGTCTCGATCGACATCCAGGTCACGCCGTACAAGGAGTACTTCACGAAGCTGCAGACCGCGGCGACCGGCGGCTCGGCGGCAGACGTGTTCTGGATGAACGGTCCGAATTTCCAGCTGTACGCCTCGAACGGCCAGCTCGCGCCGCTCGACGACGCCGGGGTGGATGCCGCGGACTACCCCGAGGGACTCATCGACCTCTACACGTTCGACGGCACGCTCTACGGCGCCCCGAAGGACTTCGACACCGTGGCGCTCTGGTACAACAAGGCGCTGTTCGACGCGGCAGGAGTCGCCTACCCCGCGGCGGGGTGGACGTGGGACGACTTCACCGCCGCCGCCGCAGCCCTGACCGATCCCGCGACCGGCCAATACGGCGTCGCGGCGAGCCAGTACGGTCAGGAGAACTACTACAACTCGATCGCGCAGGCCGGCGGCGAGGTCATCTCGGCCGACGGCACGGAGTCGGGCTACGGCAGCCCCGAGGCACTCGAGGGCATCGAGCTGTGGACCGATCTCATCGAGGCGGGGTCGTCGCCGACCGCGCAGCAGATGACCGACACCAATCCCGAGGACCTCTTCCTCTCGGGCAAGGTCGCGATGTTCCAGAACGGCTCGTGGGCCGCGATCGCCTACGGCGAGAACGCCGACATCTCCGACCAGGTCGACGTCGCGCCGCTGCCGGAGGGGCCGACGGGGAACCAGAGCGTGATCCACGGAGTCGGCAACGTGGCGAACGCCAAGAGCCCGCACCTCGCCGAGGCGAAGGCGTTCGCCGCATTCGCGAGCGGCGAGCAGGCCGCGAAGATCCAGGCCGAGACCGGCACCGTGATCCCCGCGTTCCACGACACGCAGCAGGCCTGGGTCGACGCGCAGCCGCAGTTCGACCTGCAGGTCTACATCGACGCGCTCGACACCGCCGTGCCCTACCCCGTCTCGAAGAACACGTCCGCGTGGACGAGCATCGAGAGCGAGGTGCTGTCGCAGGTCTGGTCGGGTGCCGTCACGCCCGAGGCGGGCCTGAAGGACCTCGCAGCGCAGATGCAGACGGCGCTGGACGCCGAGCAGGAGTGACCTCATGACCGTCGTCGCCCCGCGCGAGGCCGCGCAGGCGGCGCGGATGCCCGAGGCGCAGAGCCCCGGCATCCGTCGCCGCCGGCGCGCGCCGG
This sequence comes from Microbacterium sp. LWO14-1.2, assembly GCF_038397715.1. Taxonomy (NCBI): domain Bacteria; kingdom Bacillati; phylum Actinomycetota; class Actinomycetes; order Micrococcales; family Microbacteriaceae; genus Microbacterium; species Microbacterium sp. LWO14-1.2. The sequence continues at coordinate 1,439,597 of NZ_CP151633.1, read as the reverse complement.
GCGCCTCGCCCTGGTGGGCGCTCGTGTTCCTCGGCCCCACCGCCGTCGGCATCGCCGTCTTCTATCTGTGGCCGACCGTGCGCACGCTCATCATCTCGTTCACGAAGTCCGGGCCGTTCGGCGGGTCGGAGTGGGTGGGCGTCGAGAACTACGCGCGTCTGTTCGAGGACCCCGAGCTGATCGGCGCGCTGCGCAACACCGCGATCTACACGGTCATCGCGCTCATCGGCATCCCGCTCGCCGTCGCCATCGCCGCGCTGCTGAACACCACCGGTCTCACAGGCCGCAGCGCCTACCGCACGCTGTACTTCATCCCCGTCGTGACGATGCCCGCGGCGATCGCCCTCGTCTGGCGCATGATCTACAACGGCGACTACGGCGTGCTCAACGCGGCGCTCGGCGCCGTCGGCATCGACGGCCGCAGCTGGCTCACCGACCCGAGCACCGCGCTCGTGGCGATCGCGGTCGTCGGCATCTGGGCGGGACTCGGCACGAACATCGTGATCTTCCTCGCCGGTCTCCAGGGCATCCCCGACACGATCATGGAGGCGGCCGACCTCGACGGCGCCGGTCCCGTGCGCAAGTTCTTCTCGATCACGATCCCACTGCTGTCGCCGTCGATCTTCTTCGTCAGCGTGATCAGCGTGATCGGCGCGCTGCAGGTGTTCGACCTCGTCTACATGATGCTCGGCCGCAACAACCCGGCGATGCCGAACACCCGCACGGTCGTCTACCTCTTCTACCAGGCGGGCTTCCTCGACAACGACCGCGGCTACGCGGCAGCCGTCGCGTTCCTGCTGCTCCTCATCATCCTCGTGCTGACGGTCGTGCAGTTCCGTCTGCAGAAGAAGTGGGTGCACTATGAGTGACCTCTCCCTCGACACCCGCGCGATCGTGGGCGCCGACGCATCCCGTCGCCGCCGCGCGGCCGGGACTCCGAAGAACCGCGGACTGTGGATCGTGCACCTCGTGCTGATCGTGGGCGCCGTGCTCATGGTGTTCCCGTTCATCTGGCAGCTGCTGACCTCGTTCAAGACCCTGTCCGACTCGGTGCAGGTGCCGCCGAGCCTGCTGCCGCGCGAGTGGGTGTTCACGAACTTCGCCGAGGTGTTCGACTCGATGCCCTTCGCGCAGATGTTCGCGAACTCGGTGCTGCTCACGGTCGGCCGCACGGTCGGGCAGGTCGTGCTCTGCACCATGGCCGGATACGCGTTCGCCCGCATCCCGTTCCCCGGCCGCAACGCCCTGTTCGTCGTGTTCCTCTCGGTGCTCATGGTGCCCTCGCAGCTCTACCTGCTGCCGCAGTACGAGATCATCCAGTCGCTCGGCTGGCTCAACACGCTGCAGGCGCTGATCGTCCCCGGCATCTTCAGCGCCTTCGGCACGTTCCTCATGCGGCAGTTCTTCATGTCGATGCCCGCCGAGCTCGAGGAGGCGGCGCGCATCGACGGCGCGAATCCGTGGCAGACCTTCTGGCGGATCATGGTTCCGCTCGCGAAGCCTGGCATCATCGCACTTGTGGTGTTCACCGTGCTGTGGTCCTGGAACGATCTGCTCTGGCCCCTGATCGTGACGACCGACCCTGCCAGGATGCCGCTGTCGGTCGGGCTGTCGCAGCTCGTCGGCATCCACGGCACCGACTACCCCGTGCTCATGGCCGGTGCGCTGCTCGCGACCCTGCCGATGCTGGTGACCTTCATGATCCTGCAGCGGCAGTTCATCCAGGGCATCGCGTTCAGCGGATCGAAGGGCTGAGCGATGGCGGAGCGCAGACAGCATCCTCCCCGGCGTCCGACGCTGCGGATGGTCGCCGAGCGGGCCGGGGTCTCGACCGCGACCGTCTCGTACGTGTTCTCGGGACGCGCGGGCGCCGCATCCGGTTCCGGTGTCGCCGAGGCGACCGCCGCCAAGGTGCTGGCCGCGGCCGACGAGCTCAACTACCGCCCGAACAGTGCGGCGCGGGCGGTGCGCACGGGACGCAGCGGCATGGTGCAGCTGTCGCTGCACATGCTCAGCGACCCGTGGTCGCTCGCCGTGTCCGACGCCGTGAACGCGGAGGCCAACAAGCACGGATTGACGACGCTGATCCTCGCGGACGGCGACTGGCACGCAGCCCTGGACCGCGTCGAGAGCGACGTCGCCTACCTCGACGGCATCGGACTCGGAGCGGATGCCGCGGGCAAGCTCGGCGACCTCGTGCAGCGCGGGCAGCGGCTCGTCGTCTTCACCGAGAGCCCGCTCGACCCGGCCGGGTTCGACGTCGTGCGGTCGGACGCGATCCCCGGCTGCGGGATCGCGATGGACCACCTGCTCGAACGGCACACCGAGATCGGATGCCTCGCGGCCGAGGGCGCCGTGCGCCTCGCCGCCACCCAGGTCACGCGGTACACGCCGTACCTCGAGCGCCTGGAGGCCGCGGGGATCGACGCCGATCCCGGCTGGACCGTCACGTACGGGGACACCCAGTCGAGCGCGTTCGAGGCCGCCGTGCGGCTGCTGTCGCGCGAGCGGCGTCCGTCGGCGATCTACGCCACGACCGACTTCGCTGCGATCGCGGCCATCAACGCCGCGCACATGCTCGGTCTGCGGGTGCCGCACGACGTGGCGGTGATCGGCGTGGGCAACACCCCCGACGCGCAGCGCGTCGCCCCCACCCTCACCACGGTGGGCCCGACCGACTTCTTCGAGGATCAGGCGCGGATCATCGTCGACCGAGCCCTCGCCCCCGACGACTCTCCTGCCCGGCTGCACGAGTTCCCCTGGTCGCTCTTCCCCGGGGCGTCGACGGATCTCGACGCCCCGGCATCTCGCATGCGCTGACGTCGACGTCTCGCACACCGCACTCCAACCCCAGAAGGACCACCGTGGATCTCACCATCGGAATCATCGGCTTCGGCGCGCGCGCCACTCTCCGCGAAGAAGTGCACCGCCCCGGCCGCGGGTCGCGCATCACCGCGGTGTGCGACCCCTCGGAGCGGGCGCGCGACGACGCGCGCCGTCTGCTGCCCGACGCCCTCGTCACCGACTCGCTCGACGAGCTGCTCGCCTCGGGGGTGGATGCCGTGATGGTGCTGACGCCGGACGACACCCACGCCGCGCTCAGCATCCGCGCCCTCGAGGCCGGTGTCGCGGTGTTCTGCGAGAAGCCCCTCGCGATCGACCTCGCCGACGCCGACGCCATGCTGCGCACCGCGCGCCGCACCGGCAGCCGCCTCTACATCGGCCACAACATGCGGCACATGCCCGTGATCACGCTCATGCGCGGCCTGATCCAGGACGGGCGCATCGGCGACGTCAAGGCCGTCTGGGTGCGGCACTTCGTCGGGCACGGCGGCGACTACTACTTCAAGGACTGGCACGCCGACCGCCGCCGCACCACCGGGCTGCTGCTGCAGAAGGGTGCGCACGACATCGACATCATCCACTGGCTCGCCGGCGCCTACACCGAGCAGGTCGCGGCGATGGGCGAGCTCAGCGTGTACGGAGCGATCGCCGACCGTCGGGAGCGGCCGGGGGAGCGGATGCCGGACTGGTTCAGCGTCGACAACTGGCCGCCCGCCTCCCTCACCGGACTCAACCCCGTGGTCGATGTCGAGGACATCTCGATGGTGAACCTGCGGCTCGCCGGCGGCATCCTCGCGTCGTACCAGCAGTGCCATTTCACGCCCGACTACTGGCGCAACTACACGGTGATCGGCACGGAGGGGCGCATCGAGAACGTCGGCGACACCGCCGGCAGCGAGGTGCGGCTGTGGAACCGCAGGCATCGCGGTGCCGCCGCCGCCGACGAGACGTTCATCGTGCCGGAGGTCGTCGATGCCGGACACGACGGCGCCGACGCCCTGCTCGTCGCCGAGTTCCTGCGGTTCGTGCGCGACGGCGGCCTCACCGAGACGTCGCCGGTCGCCGCCCGTGAGGCGGTCGCGGCCGGCATCCTCGCGACGGAGTCGTTGCGCGCAGACGGCTCGGCGATCGAGGTCCCCGCGCTGGATGCCGACCTCGTCGCCTACTTCGAACGCGGTCAGGTGGAGGTCTCCGCCGCCTAGCTGTTCTTCCCCGGGACGTTGTGATCGTTTGATGTAGCGAAGACCTCCGGGACGATGTGGGTACCACCCTCACTTCGTTCACCGGAGGTCTTCGTGACTCACGCTAATGCTCCCTTGACGCCTGAAGGGCGTCGTCGTCTCGCGTCGTCGATTGTTGATCATGGTTGGTCGGTCCGCGTCGCCGCGCAACGGTTCCAATGCTCGCCCGCGACGGCGTCGCGGTGGTCGCGCCGTTATCGGGCCGGGTTGCCATTGACGGATCGCAGCTCACGGCCGGCTTCGTCACCGAACCGGGTGGCGCTGCGATTGGAGCGTCGCATCATCGCGCTGCGATTCACGAGACGATGGGGTCCGCACCGGATCGCTTGGCATCTGGGGGTTCCGCGCTCGACGGTCGGCCGGGTACTGACCCGCTATCGGATGCCGTTGCTGCAGCACCTGGATCAAGCCACCGGCCTGCCCGTTCGCAGACCGAAGGCGCTTCGTTACGAGATGAGCGTCCCGGGCGAGCTGGTTCACGTCGATATCAAGAAGCTCAGCAGGATCCCTGACGGTGGCGGCTGGCGTGCTTATGGTCGAGGGTCCCAGCAAGACCGCCGAGCCGGCGTCGTCCGTGATCGCGCTGCCCGTCGAGGCGCGTCACCGTCGCGCGGATACGTGTTCCTGCATCACGCGGTCGACGACCACAGCCGACTGGCCTACTCCGAACGGCTGGGCGACGAACGCGGCGACACAGCCGCCGCGTTCTGGAGTCGAGCCCGCAGCTTCTTCGCTGAACACGACATCACGGTCGCTGCGGTGATGACGGACAACGGCGCCTGCTATCGCTCACGAGCCTTCGCCACAGCACTCGGAGACGGCGTCAAGCATCGACGCACTCGACCGTTCCGCCCCCAATCGAACGGCAAGGTCGAACGCTTCAACCGCACCCTCGCCGCCGAATGGGCCTACGCCCGCCCCTACACATCCGAGACCGAACGCGAAGCCGCCTATCCCGAGTGGCTTCATCACTACAATCACCACCGACCCCACAGCGGAATCGGCGGACTCACACCCTCAGCCCGCGTTCACAACCTGCCGGAGAAGAACACCTAGCGCTCACTCGGCGATCGCGATGCGCTCCCGAGCGGCGTGCGCGATCACGGTCGGGATCAGCGTGGCGGCGACGTTGAGAACGAGCAGCGCAGCCGTGACACCGAAGAAGTGTCCCCAGGACACGTTCATCGACAGATGGCCGACGGCCAGGATGATCGCCGGCTGCATGACCGCGATCATGGCCACGGAGAGACCGAGGCCGATGCCGCTGCCGGTGGCCACGACGATCAGCGCTTCGAAGAGAGCCTGACGTCTCTGCTGCGCGGGAGTGGCGCCGGCGAGCTCGGCCAGGTGGATCTCCCGCTCCCGCTGCTGGCCGGCCATGAAGACGAGCACGATCGATCCCGAGGTCGAGATGAACAGCGGGAATCCTACGAGGAGCACGAAGCCGTTGATGTCCGTGTCGCCGCCGATCGCGGTCTGCATCGAGAAGACGCCCGTGAAGAGGAAGACGGCGACGGAGATCGACCCTGCGGCTGCCACCGTCCGCGCGCTTGCGGCAAGCAGCGTCTGCCGGGCGAGGAACCACGACGCGGACACGTGCTTCGGCACCGACCGGGTCCAGGCGCCGACGAGACCGACCATGATCAGCGGACCGCCGATGTTCACAGCGACGATCGCGAGGATGCCGCCGTAGAGAGCGAGGTTGAGAGCGGCGTCGAGGCGGGTCATGGTGGAGGCGAGCACGAGCAGGGTGATCGCGATGGCGCCCCAGATGAGCATCCCCACCCACTTCCGTCTGGTCATGGGGATCTCCCGTACGCCCTCGGATCGCATGGCCTCGAGCGCGCTGATCGACCTCAGCTCTTTGCTGACGCCGCGCACCGCGAACACGCTGATGGCCAGGCCGATGACACCACCGATCGGATAGCCGAGGTAGACGCCTTCGGTGGACATCGGCGGCGTGAAGAGGATGTCGGTGTCTCTCAGCACACTCAGGTTCCACTCCGTGCTCAGCGTGGCGGCGACTCCCGCGATGACGAGCGCGAGCAGCGACAGCAGCGCCACCTGGCCGCGCAGGATGCGCAGGGTCTGCCGCTCGGTCATCCCCGCCAGCTGCCAGAGGGCGATGACCCGGCGGCGCTGGTAGACGATCGCATTGACCACGTTGCGCACCGTGATGCCGCCCACGATGAGGGTGATCGTGAGCGCGAAGCTCGTCGCGGTGACGATCCCGGAGCTGAGAAGCGCGAGGTCGTCGGGAGTGAGCGGCGTGCCCGCCGCATCCTGGAGGGACCCAGGAGCTGCCGAGGCGTAGTCAGTCGCGGAGTTCGTGATCCCGACCATCATCAGGCCGACCACCCACATGGAGCAGAGCTGCACGACGGAGAGCACGAGGAGCGATCCGGCCCAGATCCGGATCGAATGCCGGAGGTCGGCGATGACGAGGTTCTTCATGCTCAGGCCGCTTTGCGCAGCTCGACGAGCTTCTCGGCGACGCTCTCGGCCGTGGGGGCGGCCATCTCGCCGAAGAGCGAGCCGTCGCGCAGGAACACCACGCGGTCGCACTGCGCAGCGACGGTCGGATCATGCGTGGCCATCACCACGCACTGACGGTGCTGCTTCGCCGAGCGCTGAAGGAGTCGAAGGACGGCCTCGCCGGTGACGGTGTCGAGCGCGCCCGTCGGCTCATCCGCGAACACGATCTCCGGGCGCGACGCGATGACCCGCGCGATGGCGACGCGCTGCTGCTGTCCACCCGACAGCTGACTCGGCTTCCGGTTGTCCTTGCCGGCCAATCCGACCTCGGCGATCGTGCGTCGGATGTGCTCGGCGTCGACCCTCCTCTTCGCCAGCCGCAGCGGCAGGGCGACGTTCTCGAACGCGCTGATCGAGGGAATGAGGTTGTACTGCTGGAAGACGAAGCCGACGTGATCGCGGCGGAACTCGGCGAGCTGTGCGCGGTTCAGCACGGCGATGTCGACGCCCTGCAGCAGTGATCGTCCGCTCGTCGGGGTGTCGAGGCCGGCGAGGTTGTAGAGAAGGGTCGACTTGCCCGAGCCGGACGGGCCCATGAGCGCGGTGACCGTCGCGGGCTCGAACTCGATGTCGATGCCCCGAAGGGCGTGCGTGACCTCGTCGCCCGAGCCGAATCGTTTGGTCAGGCCTTCGGCGCGGATGATGGGGGATTCGGACATGGCTGACTCTCGGCAGGCGGCGGGGGACCGTCCCACGTTAGGAGCGGGGCGTTCACAGCATCCGTCCGGTGCGCGTGAACACGCTCGGCCTCAATCCCAGTGCGGGCGCCGGGCGAACGCTCAGCTTCGACGGGCAAGATGTACAAACGTACATGTACGCCCGTACAGGAGGTTCGATGAGCGAGGTCACCCGACGCCGTCGCGACCCCGAGGCGCGTCGCCGCGAGATCGTGACCGCCGCCGCGGAGCTCATCGTCGAGATCGGCGTCGACGCCCTCACGCACCGCAAGGTGGCGACGCGGGCGGGCGTGCCGCTCGGCGCCACCACGCAGTACTTCGCGACCCTCGACGATCTGCGCGAAGCAGCCCTCGATGCGCTCGCCGCCGAGATCCAGGGACGCATCGAAGAGACCAGGCAAGCCGTCGTCGCGGAGGGCGTGACGCCGGCCGGCATCGCCCGTCTTGTGCGTCAGGCCCTCGACGACGCCCGCGCCGTTCATGCCGATCGCGCGGTCGTCACCGCCGCCGTGCACGACCCCCGCGTGCGGGCGTTCGCGCGCCAGTGGTCCGACGAGATCGTCGGCTTCATGGCGCCCGTTCACGGCCGCGACCGCGCCAGGGCGGCAGCCGTCTTCATCGACGGCGTACTCTGGCACGCACAGATCCACGACGAGCCGCTCGACGAAGAGCTGATCCGAGACGCCCTCGCCGGGATCCTCTGTCCCGTACCCGCGTCCGCACCCGCATCCACCGCCGCTGCAGCATCCGCCTGACCGACAGAGAGAGAATCCCGTGTCGAAACTCGCCGTCCTGAGTCTGAAGAACCGTGCGCTGATCGCCCTCATCACGATCGTCGCCGCGGTGTTCGGCGGACTCGCTCTCACGAACCTCAAGCAGGAGCTCATCCCGTCGCTCGAGCTGCCGAACCTCGTCGTCACCGCGACCTACCCCGGCGCCTCGCCCGAGGTCGTCGAGAACGACGTGTCGACGCCGATCGAAGCGGCGATCCAGGGCGTGCCCGGTCTCGAGAGCACCACCGCGACGAGCACCACCAATGCGTCGGTCGTGCAGGCGACGTTCGCCTACGGCACCGACCTCGCGACGGCCGAGCAGAAGATGCAGCAGGCCATCAACCGCATCTCGGCGCAGCTCCCAGAAGGCATCAGTCCGCAGGTGCTCGCGGTGTCGGTCGACGACTTCCCCGTCATCCAGGTCGCGGTGACCGGCTTCGAGAACGCGCAGGAGGCGCAGACCCAGCTCGAGAACGTCGCGATCCCCGACCTCGAAGACGTCGACGGCGTCAACGCGGCGCAGATCATCGGTGGCGTCGGACAGCGCATCACCATCACGCCCGACGTCGCCGCGCTCGCCGCGCAGGGCGAGAGCACCCAGGCGATCAGCGACGCGCTCGAGCAGAACGGCACCCTGTTCCCGGGCGGCGACATCACCGAGAACGGTCAGACGCTCACCGTGCAGACCGGCGCGAAGATCACCTCGGTCGACGAGATCGCCGCACTCCCCATCGTCGGCACCGACGTCACGATCGGCGACGTCGCGACGGTCGTGCAGCAGGCCGATCCCGTCTCGTCGATCTCGCGCGTCGACGGCGAGGACGCCCTGTCGATCTCGATCACCAAGCTCCCCGCCGCGAACACCGTCGAGGTGTCGAAGGGCATCATCGCCGCGCTCGACGAGATCGGCGAGGCGCTGCCGGATGCCGAGTTCACGATCATCTTCGACCAGGCGCCCTTCATCGAGCAGTCCATCGAGACGCTCGCCACCGAGGGACTCCTGGGTCTGGCGTTCGCCGTGATCGTGATCCTCGTGTTCCTGCTGTCGATCCGCTCGACGCTCGTGACCGCGATCTCGATCCCGACGAGCGTGCTCATCACCTTCATCGGACTGCAGGCGTTCGGCTACTCGCTCAACGTGCTCACCCTCGGCGCCCTCACCATCGCGATCGGACGCGTCGTCGACGACTCGATCGTCGTCATCGAGAACATCAAGAGACACTACGTCGGAGACGCCGACAAGGGCGACGCGATCCGGCTCGCCGTGCGCGAGGTCGCGATGGCGGTGACCTCGTCGACCATCACCACCGTCGCCGTGTTCCTGCCGCTCGTCTTCGTCGGCGACGCCGTGGGCGAGCTGTTCCGGCCGTTCGCCATGACCGTGTCGATCGCGATGGTCGCCTCGCTGCTCGTGTCGCTGACCATCGTGCCGGTTCTCGCCTACTGGTTCCTGCGCCCCGGCAAGCCGCTGCTCGACGAGGACGGCGTGCAGATCGACCCCGAGCACCCGGATGCTCCGCCGACCCGCCTGCAGCGCGGCTACCGTCCGATCCTCGGCTGGACGCTCAAGCACTCGTGGATCACCGTGCTCCTCGCCGTGATCGTGCTCGGCGGCACGATCGCCGCCGCACCGCTCATGAAGATCAACTTCCTCAGCGACTCCGGCCAGAACACCATGACGGTCACGCAGGACCTCGGTCCGACCGCCAGCCTCGAGACGAAGTCCGATGCGGCGATCGCCGTCGAGGACGCCCTGCTCGACATCGACGGCGTCGAGCACGTGCAGGCGTCGATCGGCTCCAGCGGCTCCGCGCTGCGCGACGCGTTCTCGGGCGGCGCCGGAGTCACCTACTCGGTGCTCACCGACAGCGACGCCGACCAGGAGGCCCTCCGCGCCGAGGTGCAGGACGCGATCGAGAAGCTGACCGACGTCGGAGAGGTGTCGGTCGCGGCATCCGCCGGCCTCGGATCGAGCGACATCGAGATCACCGTCACCGCCTCGAGCAGCGACGACCTCGCCACAGCCACCTCTGCCGTGGTCGACGAGCTCGACGGCCGCGACGGCATCGGCCAGGTCACCGACAACCTCGCCGCCGCCCTGCCCTATCTCGCGGTGGTCGTCGATCGCGACGCCGCCGCGGCGCGCGGGCTCTCCGAGGTCGCCGTCGGTGCGATCGTGTCGAACACCATGCGTCCGCAGCAGCTCGGATCCGTCGAGATCGACGACTCCTCGCTGACCGTCTACCTCGCGAACGCCACCCCGCCCACGACCGCCCAGGCGCTGCGCGAGCTCACGATCCCCACCCCGACGGGCGTCGTGCAGCTGCAGGACCTCGCGGCCGTCGAGGAGCGCAACGGCCCCACCTCGATCACCACCGAGCAGGGCCGTCGCACCGCCACGATCACCGTGCCCCCGGCATCCGAGAACCTCGCCACCGCGACCCAGTCGGTGACCGAGGCGCTCGCCGCGGTCGACCTGCCGGACGGCGCGTCTGCCGAGGTCGGCGGCGTCGCCTCGCAGCAGGCCGACTCGTTCTCGCAGCTCGGACTCGCGATGCTCGCGGCCATCCTCATCGTGTACGTCGTGATGGTCGCGACGTTCAAGTCACTCCGTCAGCCGCTGCTGCTGCTGATCTCGGTGCCGTTCGCGGCGACCGGGGCGATCCTGCTGCAGATCGTGACCGGCGTGCCGCTCGGCGTCGCCTCGCTGATCGGAGTGCTGATGCTGATCGGCATCGTGGTGACGAATGCGATCGTGCTCATCGACCTCGTGAACCAGTACCGGGAGAAGGGTCTGTCGACCGCCGAGGCGGTGATGGCGGGTGGTGAGAAGCGCCTTCGGCCGATCCTCATGACCGCTCTCGCGACGATCCTCGCGCTCACCCCGATGGCGCTCGGCATCACCGGTCACGGCGGCTTCATCTCGCAGCCGCTCGCGATCGTCGTGATCGGCGGGCTCCTGTCCTCCACGGTGCTCACCCTGATCGTGCTCCCGACGCTGTACAACCTCGTCGAGGGGGCGAAGGAGCGGCGCCGGGCCCGGAAGCACGGAGGCGGGAAGGATGCCGGCGACTCGCCCGCGTTGGTGGACGCCACGGCATCCGCATCCGCGTCCGCGCTCCCGCACGCCCCGCAGCTCACGCGACGCGAGCTGCGCGAGCGCGGCGAGTAGGGCAGGGGGCTGCGGGTCAGTCGAGCGTGATGCCCCAGTGCAGGGTCCAGGTCTCGCCGGGGGCGAGGCGCCGCAGTCCGGTTCCGCTGTTGAACGCATCGGCCGGCGCCGTCATCGGCTCCATCGCGACGGCGAGCGGGCGCCCGGGGTACTTGTCGGTCGTGAAGACCTGCACGACCTCGTAACCCTCGCCCTGCCAGAGCGTCAGACGGCGGCCGTCCGGTGCGGTGAGCGAGTGGCGCGCGAGGCCGTCGGCATCCCGCTCGAGGTCGATGAATCCCGTGTCGAGCGAGACGTCGCCGAGGCGCACGCCCTCCCGCACGGCCGCGTCGATCGGGCTCGTGCCGACCGGCAGCATCCGCTCGTCGGTCTCGATCGCCGTGCGTGCCGAGACGCGCAGCACGAGGTCCTCCTCGGCGACGTCGCCGATCGTGAGGAACGGGTGCGAACCGACGGCCACAGGTGCCGGCGTCGCCGACTGGTTCGTGATGACGTGCTCGACGTCGATGCCGTCCACGCGCAGCGTGTAGGTCACGCTCGTCTCGAGCAGGTACGGGTAGCCGGTCTGCGGCACCACCGACGTGCGCAGGGTCGCCGACGACGCGCCCTCCGTGACCTCGTAGGCCGTGAACCTCAGCAGGCCGTGGCTGGCGTTGCCGAACTTCGGCTCGGTGATCGCCAGCTGCCGGTCTGTGCCCTCGTCGTCCCACCGACCGTCGCGCACGCGGTTCGGCCAGGGCACGAGCACGACGCCCGAGCACGACGGCGTCGGCGCGTCGAGCGGGTACGGGGCGATCAGATCGACCGATCCGATGCGCAACGAGCGCAGCGAGGCGCCCACCTGCGCGATCTGCGCGGACACCTCGCCGAGCTGGAGATGGACCTGGGTGCCGGTGGGGGATGCGGTGCTCATGCCGCCATCGTAGGGCGGAGGGCGTCCTCCCAGGTGCGACCGGTACACTGGTGTGGTCGGCTTCGGGCACCCGCGTATGGACGCGGACGTTTTTGTGCAAGAAGTGTGAGCCCAGGGGCCGATGGTGAGCGTCGATCGACGTAAATCAACCATCACATGAATGGCCCCGGCCGCTGACAGTCCGGACTCGCAGCACGATCACTCGATCGGATGCCGGGTGCTCGCGCGTGTGCGCGGCGCTGTTCTCGTGCGAGAACCCAGAAGGACACACCCATGCCCAAGAACAAGAAGCCCCGCGGCGGACGCCCCGCTGCCAACTTCGAGCCGCGCTACGGCGCCAAGAAGACCTCGTTCCACGACCGTCACGCCGGCGGCCGCGACGGAGCCCGCGACACCCGCGGCGGACGTGCGGATGCCGGGGAGCGGCGTCCTGCGGCGGCCGGCTTCGACCGCCGTCCCGGTAGCCGCAGCCCCGGCCACCGCGGTTACCGTGCGACCGACGAGGGTGGTGCTCCCAAGCAGCGCTGGTCCTCGCAGGAGCGCGCAGGCCGCGACGAGGCCCGCAGCATCCGCAACCGCGCCGAGTCCGGACGCCGCGAGGCGCCGCATCGTCGTGACGACCGCGAGCGCCCCCGTTCCGACGAGCGCCGTTTCGACGAGCGCCCCCGGTTCGACGACCGCGCCGGTGGGCGTCGCTTCGACGACCGTCCGCGTCGGGACGACCGCGGTTCCGACCGTCCCCGTTACGACCGCGACGACCGCGGCGGGCAGCGTTACGACCGCGACGCGCGTCCGCAGCGTGACGACCGCCCCCGGTACAGCGATCGCGATGATCGTCGCACGCCGCGTTTCGACCGCGATGCGCGTCCGCAGCGCGACGACCGTGGGTTCGGCGACCGCGCCGGCCGTGGCGGCGACCGCCCCCGGTACAGCGACCGCGGCGCCGAGCGTCCGCGTTTCGACCGCGATGCGGGTCCGCAGCGCGACGACCGCGCAGCATCCGACCGTCCCGCACGGTCCTACGACGCCGACCGTGCCCGTCGCGCCTTCGACCGCGACCGCACTCAGCGTGCGATCGAGGGCGGCCGCGACGAGCGTTCGCGTCCGTCGACCGGCGGCGCGTACCGCACCGAGCGTCCTCGTCGCGACGACCGCACCGGCCGCGACGCGCGTCCGAGCCGCAGCGACTGGAACGCCACCCCCAAGGCCGCTTTCGAGCCGACCGAGGACGTCGTGCATGAGCGCCTCGAGGCCAAGGCCGTGCAGGCGGTCGAGGTGACCGATGTGACGTTCGCCGATCTCGGACTCGGATCGAACATCGTCGAGACGCTTGCCAACATGGGGGCGGCCAGCCCGTTCCCGATCCAGGCGGCCAGCATCCCGGCCGTGCTCGAAGGACGCGACGTGCTCGCCCGCGGCCGCACCGGCTCGGGCAAGACCATCGCGTTCGGCGCTCCGCTCGTCGAGAAGGTGCTGCAGTCGCAGGCCGGCAAGCGCCGTGAGTTCGGACGGTCGCCGCGCGCGATCATCCTCGCCCCGACGCGTGAGCTCGCCCTGCAGATCGACCGCACGATCCAGCCCATCGCCCGCAGCGTGGGGCTCTTCACGACGCAGATCTACGGCGGTGTGCCGCAGGGTCGCCAGGTGGGTGCCCTGAAGAAGGGCGTCGACATCGTCATCGGCACGCCTGGACGCGTCGAGGACCTCATCAACCAGGGCAAGCTCGACCTCTCCGACTGCCGCATCGCGGTGCTCGACGAGGCCGACCACATGTGCGAGCTCGGCTTCGTCGAGCCCGTGCAGCGCATCCTGCGTCACACGGCCGACGGCAGCCAGAAGCTCCTGTTCTCGGCGACGCTCGACCGCGAGGTCGCCGCGCTCGTCGACGAGTTCCTCGTCGACCCCGCCGTGTACGAGGTCGCCGGCGAGGACCAGGAGTCCAGCACGATCGAGCACCGCGTGCTCGTGATCGAGCACCGCGACAAGGCCGACATCCTCACCTCGCTCGTCGACCGCGAGGGCAAGACCCTCGTGTTCGCCCGCACGCGCGCCTACGCCGAGATGCTCGCCGAGCAGTTCGACGACGCCGGCATCCCGGCGGTCTCGCTGCACGGCGACCTGAACCAGGGCAAGCGCACGCGCAACCTCGAGCGCCTCACCTCGGGTCGCGTGAACGTGCTCGTCGCGACGGACGTCGCCGCCCGCGGCATCCACGTCGACGACATCGACCTGGTCGTGCAGGCCGACGCGCCGGACGAGTACAAGACGTACCTGCACCGCTCGGGCCGCACCGGCCGCGCCGGTCGCTCGGGCCGCGTCGTCACGCTCATCACCCGTCAGCGTCAACGCCGCATGAGCGAGCTCCTGGACCGCGCCGAGATCGAGGCGCCGTTCGAGAACGCGCGCGTCGACGACGACCTGATCGAGGAGATCGCCGGACGGATGCCGTCGGCCGCCGACCTCACCAGCTGACGCCAGGCGTCCGCGGGTCGCGTTGCGTTTCGTCTCGCTTCGCTCGCTCAACGACCTTGTGTCTCCCGTGGGTCGTTGAGCGAGGAGCGCAGCGACGAGACGAAACGGGGTGAGGCGTCCGCGGGTCGCGTTGCGTTTCGTCTCGCTTCGCTCGCTCAACGACCTTCGTCTCTCCCGTGGGTCGTTGAGCGAGGAGCGCAGCGACGAGACGAAACGGGGTGAGGTCAGCCGATCGAGTGCTCGTGCACGGCTGTCGTCAGGCTCGTGCCGTTCAGCGTCAGGTAGAGGGTCTGCTCGGTGACGGTCATGGTCACCGCGTTGCGGCGTTCGAGCAGCGGTGCGGCCGACTCGATGAACCCGGGGTCGAAGCTGTACACGCGGACGTCGTCGGCGCGGTGGATGCGCTTGTCGGCCCACGGGGCCATGACCTTGACCGGATCGCGATGCGTGTAGACGACGACGCGGTCGGCGAGGCGGGTCGCGTGGTGCAGCCGTTCGGCGTCGGGGGCTCCGACCTCGATCCAGGCGGTGATGCGCCCGGTGAGGTCGCGCACGACGACGGCGGGTTCCTCGGTGTCCGACACGCTGCCGCCGAACGCGATGCCCTCCGCGTACTCGAGGCCGAGGGCGAGCAGCCGGGTGAGCAGGTAGGCGTCGGTCTCGGAGGGATGCCGCGCCGCGCGGAGGGAGTAGTCCTCGTAGACGCCGCGATCCGTGTCTGCCAGTTGCACGTCGAACGTGTGGATTGTCGAGCCGATCGCCATAGTCATCGAGCCTACGGGCTGCGGTGCGGCGGGCCGGACGAGCGGATGCCGATGATGGCCGTCAGAACAGCATCGGCTGTGCAGGGGCCTCCCCGCTCGATCCTGTGGTGCGGAACCCGACGGACGTCGTCGCCCGGGCGCCGCCCTGCGACTCGTTCTGACTCCAGATCGAGTCGACGTGCCCCTGCCCGGGGCGGGTGCCGCGGCGGGGGTAGTCGTTCTCGTCGCGCCCGTCGAGGCCGTGCATGCGGATCAGCGGGCGTGCGCGCTTGGCGAGCCACTGGCGGTAGCCCTTCGGCGCCTCGACGGACACCCCGGGGTACAGTCCGAGGTACGACGACACGAGATCGGGTCGCGCTTCGCCCAACCACTGCATGAACCAGGGCTTCACACCGGGCCGCAGGTGCAGTGCGCCGTAGATGACGCGCCGCGCTCCGGCATCCTTGATCCGTCTCAGCGCGGTGTCGATCGCGTCGACCGAGTCGGTCATGTGCGGCATGATCGGCATCAGGAAGACGGTGACGGGGAATCCGGCATCCGTGAGTGCCTTCACCGTGTCGAGCCTCGCCTGAGTGGTGGGGGCGCCCGGCTCGATCGCCTTCTGCAGATCGTCGTCGTACATCGCGATCGACATCTGCACGTCGACCGGAACACGCTGCGCCGCCTTCACCAGCAACGGGATGTCGCGTCGGATCAATGTGCCCTTGGTGAGGATCGAGATCGGCGTTCCCGAGGCGGCGAGGGCGTCGATGATGCCCGGCATGAGCTTGTACCGGCCCTCGGCGCGCTGGTATGGATCGGTGTTCGTGCCGAGAGCGACCGTCTCGTGCCGCCAGCTGCCTTTGCGCAGCTCCCGCTGCAGCACCTCGACGATGTTGGTTTTCACGACGATCTGCGAGTCGAAGTCCGATCCGCCGTCGAGGTCGAGATACTCGTGCGTCCCGCGGGCGAAACAGTAAGTGCACGCATGGCTGCATCCGCGATAGGGGTTG
Organism: Microbacterium sp. LWO14-1.2; assembly: GCF_038397715.1. NCBI lineage: Bacteria > Bacillati > Actinomycetota > Actinomycetes > Micrococcales > Microbacteriaceae > Microbacterium > Microbacterium sp. LWO14-1.2. The sequence continues at coordinate 1,423,214 of NZ_CP151633.1, read as the reverse complement.
ATGGTCCACGCGAACGGCATGCGTGAAGCGCCCGGCACGTGGTTGAGTGCCGACTTCGACAGCACCTCGTGGAACGTCATCCCTGCGAACTCGGGGGTCGTGACGGAGCGCAGCATGCTCGACCGGTCTTCGAGTCCGGGCAGCGCTGCGGTGTCGACGTCACCGACCTTCTGACCCTGCCACCTCATCGGATTATTCGAACATATGAACGAGGAAGATGTCAATCACAGGGGGAACTGTGTTCGATTCGAGTTAAGAGACAATGGACGGATGACCAGCACGCCGCAGCCTCGGCATGCGGCCCCGCGCTCCCCGATCAGCGGACCCGCACTGCCCCTCGGACTCGCGGTGACCGCTGTCGGCATCCTGCTGTCGATCGCGAGCGCTCCCGTCACGACGTCCGCGCCCTCGAGCGCGCCGATGCCGGAGCCGGTCGTCGTGGCCGAGGTCCCCGCCGTGCAGGTGGGGGCGACGACGGCCGCCGACCCGTGCTCGGAGCCGTCGGTGCTGGAGGCGATCTCCGTCGCCGACGATGCGGCGATCATCGCCGGATTCGGCGGAGGCGAGAGCTTCCGCGCGGCAGTGGTCGCCGGCAACGCGCCCTGCATCGCTCTCGACGACCCCGCGCACGTCTGGGTCGTCGTGAACAAGGCGCGACCGCTGAACCCGATCACGTTCGCGCCCGGATCGCTCACCGACATGCCGCTCGAGATGACCACGCGCTCGGGTCAGGCGCGCACCGACGTCTCCGCCGCGATCGGCGAGCTCGCCGCCGCAGCCGCCGCTGAGGGCGCGGGTCAGATCGGTGCGAACAACGGCTACCGCTCGTACGACCTGCAGGTGTCGACGCACGCGTCTCACGTGCGCAGCAGTGGCCAGGCCGGAGCGGATGCCGCGTCGGCGCGCGCCGGGCACAGCGAGCATCAGACGGGTCTCGCGCTCGACGTCGTGGCGTGCAGCCCCGAGTGCGGGGAGATCGACGCTTTCGGCGCGACGCCGCAGGGGGCATGGGTCGCCGAGAACGCCTGGGAGTACGGGTTCATCGTGCGGTACGAGCAGGTCGGCAGCGGGATCACCGGATACAAGCCGGAACCGTGGCATCTGCGGTACCTCGGCACCGAGCTCGCCGCCGCGTACCATCACGGCGGCTATCACACGCTCGAGCAGTTCTTCGGGCTCCCCGCGGCCCCCGATTACGCGCACTGACGGCTGTCGGGCGCCGTCTGGCGGCATCCGACAATCGCGGTACCCAGTGTCACCGAATGTGGGATGCATTCTCACAACGCACTGTGCTGTCGTCACGGCAGCGGCATATGATCGCCGGAGCAACGACGCACGAGACGTTCGGGAGGACGGCATGGAACGCGACATCTACGAAGAGGATCACGAGGCATTCCGCGACCTCGTCAAGGATTTCGTCAAGCGCCACGTCACGCACGAGGCGATCGAGAAGTGGGACGCCGACGGAGAGGTCGATCGAGCGACCATGCTCGCCGCGGGCGAGGCCGGCATCATCGGGCTCTCCGTGCCGGAGGAGTTCGGCGGCGCGGGCATGCTGCAGGACTACCGCTTCCGCGCGATCGTCAACGAAGAGGTCATCGCCGCGGGGGCCGGTTCTCTCGCGGGCGCCTTCGGCATCCAGGACGACCTGGCCGTGCCGTACCTCGTGCACATGGGCACGCAGGAGCAGAAGCAGAAGTGGCTGCCGCGCATGGCCACCGGAGAAGTCATCGGCGCTCTCGCGATGACCGAGCCGGGTGCGGGCTCCGACCTGCGCGGCATCAAGACCACTGCGAAGAAGACCGACGGCGGGTACATCGTCAACGGCGCGAAGACGTTCATCTCCTCGGGCGCGACCGCCGACCTCGTCGTGACGTTCGTGAAGACCGGCGAGGGGAACCGTCCCGACGCCTTCAGCCTCGTGCTGATCGAGAACGGCATGGAGGGCTTCGACCACGGCAAGAAGCTGCACAAGATGGGCTTCCAGGGTCATGACACGGCGGAGCTCTCGTTCAGCGACGTGTTCGTTCCCGACGAGAACCTCATCGGCGGCGAAGAGGGCAAGGGCTTCATCCAGCTGATGATGAACCTGCCTCTCGAGCGTCTGTCGATCGGCGTCGCGGGTGCGGCGGCCGCGCAGGCAGCCCTCGACTGGACCGTCGCCTACACCAAGGACCGCGAGGCGTTCGGCGAGCGGATCATCGACTTCCAGAACAGCCGGTTCCAGATCGCCGACATGGCGACGACCGTCGACGCGCTCTGGGCGTACATCGACCGCGCGCTCCTCGCGTACTCGAAGGGCAAGCTCTCGGCGGAGGAGGCCGCGAAGGTCAAGTTCTGGGCGACAGAGCGCGAGTGGGAGGTGCTCGACGCCGGAGTGCAGCTGCACGGCGGCTACGGCTACATCACCGAGTACCCCATCGCCCGCGCGTTCCTCGACGCTCGCGTGCACCGCATCTACGGCGGCACGAACGAGATCATGCGCGAGATCGTCGGGCGCCAGATCGCCGGCAAGCGCTGACTCACGCAGAAAGGCCCCGGGTTCGCCCGGGGCCTTTCTGCGTGCACCTGCTGCATACCCGTCGGCCCGGTGCGGCGGAACAGCCTGGTCGGATGCGACGGGCGCGACTCAGTGCGGGAGGCGACGGCCGACTCCGGCCTTCTTCAGACGGTCGGCGATGAGGATGCCGAGGGCCGTCGCGCCCATGCAGCTCGCCAGGATCACTGCGAAGAACGCGATCTGGATGCCGAGCCCGAAGCTGCCGAGGTCGAACGACGCCCACGCCATGATCGGGTACACGACCGAGACGATGATCGCCCCGAGGTAGTGCAGCCAGGTTCCCCAGTAGCGCCACAGCACGAAGAGGAACGGCAGCTCGGTGAAGGCCGCCCACCACAGGTTCGTGGCGACGCTGCCGAACCCGTATCCCGAGAACGGCACGATCACGAGGCCGGCGAGCAGCCCGACGAGCAGGCCCACGAGAGGGCGCTGCAGCAGCCGCAGGGCGATGACCGACGGCAGGAGCCACAGTCCGGCGATCGCGACGCTGACGAACGGAAGCCCGCCGAACAGCAGTGTGGAGACCCAGTTCGCGGGGGCGAGCAGGATGCCGCCGGCGACGCCGAGTGCGGCGCAGGTCAACAGGATAGCGGTGGGGAAGCGGAAGCGACGGCGCGGAGCGGCACCGACGACCGCGGTCGAGTCGGTGGTGGTGGAGCCGGTCGCGGTCGCGCCGGTGTCGGCCTTGTGCGCGGCGTCGGCTGCGCCGGCATCCGTCCCGCTCACGCGAGCGGCTCCGCCGCGGCATCCCGAGCCGCCTTGGATGCCGGCGACGCGGCGCCGAGCTTCCAGTAACCGCAGAAGCTCACAGCGTTCTTGTCGACGCCGCGCTCGCCGACGAGGTGCTTGCGCACCCCCGATGCCAGGGACTGCTCCCCGGCCGCATACGCGTGGAAGGGCGCCTCGGGCAGTGCCAGGTCGTGCAGTTGAGACAGCGCGCGCGATCCCGGCGGGAACTCGTGCGGACGGGTGAGCCACACGACGTCGACGCCCGCTGGGTGCGGGAAGTCGAGGGCGTCCTCGTCGGAGGGGACCTCGATGATCGCCGTGCCCGTCGCGCCCTCGGGAAGCGACGCGCAGATCGACGCGATGGCGGGCAGTGCCGTCTCGTCGCCGATGAGCACGACCCGGTCCGTCCCGCGCTGCGGGTTGAAGGTCAGGCCCTCGTCGATGATGAGGACGTTCTCGCCCGGCGCGCAGGTCTCGGCCCAGCGTGACGCCGGCCCGGCCGTCCCGTCTGCCGCGGAGCCGTGCAGCACGAAGTCCACGTCGATCTCGGCACCGGTGTCGCCGGTCGCAGGCCGGTACGCCCGCACGGTGTAGTTGCGCATCACGGGTCGCTCGCCGTCAGGGATGCGCAGGAACTTCAGGTACCCGAACATCTTGTTCGCCTTGGCGGGCACGCGGTCGAGACCGGCATCCCCTCCGATCGGGAGGAAGAGGCGGAACCACTGGTCGAAGCCCATCGGGCGGAACTTCGAGACCTCGCCGCCGCCGAGCGTCACCCTGATCCAGTGCGGGGCGAGGCGCTCGGTGCGGAGCACCGTGAGGTGCAGGAGCTCGGACGACTCGGGCTTCACGAGCTTGCTGTATGCCATGGGTACGCCTTTCAGGGCAGCTGCCAGGGGAAGAACGCCGCGAACACCGCGGCGGAGATGACGAGGCACAGGACGACGAATACGGTGTCGCGTGCGCGGAACGGCACCAGGTGTCGTTCGGTGCGGGTCGGGTGGGCGCCGAAGGCGCGGGAGTCCATCGCGAGGGCGACTCGTTCGGCGTGGCGGATGGCGCCGGCCAGCAGTGGCACGATGTATCCCCAGCCGCGGGCGATCCGGGCGAACGGGCCGCTGCCGCCGTGGTGCCCGCGCACCCGATGGGCGGCGCGGATGACCGACAGCTCGTATCCGAAGCGGGGCACGAACCGGAATGCCGCGAGCGCCGTGTATCCGATGCGATAGGGGACCCGCAGCTGCTGCACGGTCGCGCGTACGAGGTCGGGACCGGTCGTCGTGAGCCCGCCGATCAGCGCGAGGGCGATGATCGCGCCCAGTCGCAGTCCGGTCGCGAAGCCGATCGCGAGGGCTCCCTGGTGGAGGGTCCATGCCCCGATCTGCACCACGGCGGGGGTGTCGGCGACGAGAGAGGCATCCACCCACAGCGAGAAGCCGACGCCGATCGCGAGGATGCCGAGCGGCAGCGCTCCGAAGAGCAGCGCCGCCGTGCGGGCCGTGAGCCGTGCGCCGACCGCGATCACCGCCATCGCGAGCACAAGGAACGTGGCGGGAGTCGCGAGATCCCGCACGAAGATCAGCAGCACCATCGCCGGGACGACGCCCGCGATCTTCGCGAGCGGATTGAGCGCGTACAGGAACTGGCGACGTGAGGTCTGCGCCAGGGCTGCATACGGGTCGACGATCAGGCTCATGCGATCGCCCACCCGGATGCCGCGAGCACGCGCTGCAGGGGAGGGAGCCGCAGCCCTGCGTCCGTGAACGTCCGCTCGTTGCGGAACAGGTCGGCGGTGGTGCCGGCCGCGTGCACGCGCCCGTCGCGCAGGACGATCGTGTGCGAGGTGTGCTCGGCGACGAGCTGCAGGTCGTGCGTCACGACGAGGATCGTCGTCCCCTCGTCGCGGAGGTCGTGCAGCAGGGTGAGGAGTTCGGTGGCCCTGGCGCGGTCCTGGCCGAAGGTGGGCTCGTCGAGTGCGAGCACCTGCGGCCGAGTGATGAGCGCGGTGCCCACCGACAGCCGCCGCTTCTCGCCGCCCGACAGCAGGAACGGATGCACCTGCGCCTTCGACTCGAGCCCGAAACGGGACAGCATCGACTCGACGCGCTCGGCGATCTCGGCATCCGGTGTGCGGCGCAGGCGGAGTCCGTGGGCGAGCTCGTCGAAGACCGTGTGTGCGATGAACTGGTGCTCGGGATTCTGGAAGACGAACCCGATGCGGCTCGCGAGGTCGCGTGGTGAGGCCGCGCCGGGGTCGATGCCGCAGACCGTCACGCGGTGCTTCGGGGGAGGCACGACACCGGCGAGCGACTGCAGCAGCGTCGTCTTGCCCGCGCCGTTCGCGCCGACGATCGCCGTGAACGAGCCGGGCGCGATGTCGAGATCGACGCCGTGCAGGATCTCGGTGCGTCCGCGTCGCACCGTCAGCCCGCGGGCGCGGACGATCGGCTGGTGACTCGCGCTCTGCTCCTCGGTCGTCGAGCGAGCGGAGCGTTCCTCCTCGGTCGTTGAGCGAGCGGAGCGTTCCTCCTCGGTCGTTGAGCGAGCGAAGCGAGACGAAACGCGGTGAGGTGTTCCGGGGTCGGTGTCGCTGCCCTTCTCGCTCGACGACCCGGGCGGCGGTTGCGCTGCGGCGAGCGCTGCGCCGAGTTCGTCCGGCGTCAGGGGCAGTGGGTCGAGCGTGGTTCCGGCATCCCGCATCCTGAGCGCAGCGATCGTCGCGGCCGGCAGCCACACGCCCATGGCGATGAGCTCGTCGACGTGTGCGCGGATCACGTCGGCGGGCTCTCCGTCGAACACGACGTGCCCGGAGCGGTCGAGCACGATCGTGCGCGTGACGAAGCCCATTGCGGCGTCGAGGTTGTGCTCGACCAGGAGGATCGCGCGGTCTCCTGCGGCGACGACGTCGGCGAGCGCCGCGTACACGTCGTCGACCCCCTGCGGATCGAGGTTGGCGGTGGGTTCGTCGAGCACGATCAGCGGCGACCCCATCGCGAGTGCGCAGCCGATCGCGAGGCGCTGGCGCCCGCCGCCCGACAGGCGGTCGGGGTTCTCGTCTCGGCGCTCCCACAGGCCGACGCGGCGCAGGGCGTCTTCGGTCCGCGCGCGGACCTCGTCGAGCGGCAGCAGCAGATTCTCCGGTCCGAAGGCGACTTCGTCGTACACCGTGCCGGTCACGATCTGCGCATCGGGATCCTGGAACACCATCGCCACCCGGGTGCTGAGCGTCGCGGTCGGAACGTCGGTGGTGTCGAGTCCGCCGGCGGTCACGGTGCCCGTCATCGTGGCGGGGACCGCGTGCGGGATGAGCCCGTTCAGCGCGAGGGTGAGCGTGGATTTGCCGGATCCCGAGGGGCCGAGCAGCAGGACGACCTCACCAGGGTGGATGTCGAAGTCGACCGCCGTGGGGGAGGGGTGCGCAGCATTGGCGTGGGTGATCGAGAGGTCACGCACGCGGAGCAGAGGCGCTGATGAGCGCACGGCATCACCCCGGATCGGCGGATCGGTACACCTCTAACTTAGCCGAGCCTTACCTACCTCTCGATGCCGCGCTCGCACCCTCCTCCGCGCCCCCAGCCGCCGAGACCCACCACCCGCGTCGAAACCCACCGTGGCGCACGGTGCGCGTGGTGGGCCTGGGCGCGCGTGATGGGTCTCGGCGCAGAAGGGGAGGGGAAGGTGAGGGAGGGAGGGGGCGTGAGGGGCAGAGGCAGGGACGGGAGGGGGAGAGGCAGGAGGGGGCGGGGCGCGAGGTCAGCGACGCGCGACGCCCGCGCGACTCAGCGCCGAGCCGATCGCGAGCCCGACCGCGGTCCACGCCACCGGGCCGAGCACCGACACCACGAGATACGCGATCTGCGCCCACGGCGGCAGCGCCCCGAGGTGCGCCGCGAAGAACACGACCACGGCGACGAGGATGCCGATCACCCCCGCCGACAGGAAGAACCGCCATGCGCCCCACGCACGGTAGCGGGTCAGCGCGGCGATCCCCTCCTGGATCGCTCCGAACAGCAGCGCCGTGCCGATGAAGCGCAGCGACCATGCCGGATTGAACGCGCTCGAGATGAGCGCGGCGATCACGTGCGTCACGAGCGCGACGAGCGGCCTGCGCAGCACCTCCTGCGCGATGATCCCCGGCAGGACGTGCGACCCGAGCACGAGGCCGTAGAGGTAGGGCGTGAGCACCAGCACCCCCGGCGTGACGAGCCCGGCGATGCCGCCCAGGATGCCGGTGGCGACGCCGATCGCGGCGCAGACGAGCAGCACGCGCGTCGACAGGAGAGGGGTGCGGGCCACGGTTCCAGACTACTTGCGGAGGGATGCCGCGAAGGCCGCGAGCCGCCGTGCAAAACCGGTCGCCGCATCCGTTCGACGCACCGCTCGTCGCATCGTCCGCACCGCTCGTCGCACCGTTCGGCCGCCGGCATCCGTCCGACCGCCGTCGATCCCTAGCGTGGGTGAACGCAATGACGCGCATCCCGAGGAGAACCCCATGACCGCATCCTCGCCGCACAGCCGCGGCGCCGCGACCACCGACGACGATCCCGTGATCGTCACAGACCCGACGCTTCCGCCGGTCGCCCTGACCGACGAGCACCACGAGCGTTCGAGCCGCTGGACTCTGCCGAAGATCCTGCTCTGGACCGCCATCGCCCTGCTCGGCGGCGTGGCCTGGGTGATGCTGGCCATCGTCCGCGGCGAGACCGTCAACGCGATCTGGTTCGTGTTCGCGGCGGTCTGCACGTACCTCATCGGCTACCGCTTCTACTCGAAGGTCATCGAGCGCTACATCACGCGTCCCGACGACCGTCGGGCCACGCCCGCCGAGGTCAAGCAGGACGGCAAGGACTACGTCCCCACCGACCGCCGAGTGCTCTACGGCCACCACTTCGCCGCCATCGCCGGCGCCGGCCCGCTCGTCGGCCCCGTGCTCGCCGCGCAGATGGGCTACCTGCCCGGGACGATCTGGATCATCGTCGGCGTCGTGCTCGCCGGAGCCGTCCAGGACTACACGGTGCTGTTCTTCTCGATGCGCCGCGGCGGCCGCACGATCGGCCAGATGGCGCGTCAGGAACTGGGGAGGATCGGCGGCACGGCCGCGATCGTGGCATCCCTCCTCATCATGCTGATCATCGTCGCGATCCTCGCGCTGGTCGTGGTGAACGCGCTCGGAGAGAGCCCCTGGGGTGTCTTCTCGGTCGCGATGACCATCCCGATCGCCCTGTTCATGGGCGTGTACCTGCGCTACCTGCGCCCTGGCAAGGTCACCGAGGTGTCGATCATCGGCTTCGTGCTGCTGATGGCCGCGATCATCGCGGGCGGCTGGGTCGCCGGAACCGAGTGGGGTCAGGCGATCTTCCACCTCGACCGCACGACGATCGCCTGGGGGATCATCATCTACGGCTTCATCGCCGCGGTGCTGCCCGTCTGGCTGCTGCTGGCCCCGCGCGACTACCTCTCGACGTTCATGAAGATCGGCGTGATCGTCATGCTCGCCGGGGCGATCGTGCTCGTGCGTCCCGAGATCTCGGTCCCGGCCGTCAGCATCTTCGGCGAGAACGGCATGGGGCCGGTGTTCGCCGGTCCGCTCTTCCCGTTCCTGTTCGTGACGATCGCCTGCGGCGCCCTGTCGGGTTTCCATGCGCTGATCGCCTCGGGGACGACGCCGAAGCTCGTGGAGAAGGAGCGTCAGACGCGCTTCATCGGCTACGGCGGCATGCTCATGGAGTCGTTCGTCGCCATCATGGCGCTCGTCGCGGCGATCTCGATCGACCAGAGCATCTACTTCGCGATGAACGCGCCATCCGCGGCGACCGGCGGCACCGTCGAGGGAGCCGTCGCCTTCGTCAACTCCCTGGGGCTGACGGGCGTGAATCTCACACCCGACATGCTCACGGGAACGGCCGCGGCGGTCGGCGAGGAATCGATCGTGTCGCGCACCGGCGGCGCGCCGACCCTCGCCCTCGGGCTCGCGCACATCATGCAGCAGGCCCTCGGCGGTCAGGCGCTGATGGCGTTCTGGTACCACTTCGCGATCATGTTCGAGGCGTTGTTCATCCTCACCGCGGTGGATGCCGGCACCCGCGTCGCACGATTCATGCTGCAGGACTCGATCGGCGCCTGGTTCCCCAAGTTCCGTGACGTCTCGTGGCGTCCCGGCGTGTGGATCTGCACCGCGATCATGGTGGCCGGCTGGGGAGCGATCCTCATCCTCGGCGTCACCGATCCGCTCGGCGGCATCAACACGTTCTTCCCGCTGTTCGGTATCGCGAACCAGCTTCTCGCCGCGATCGCGCTCGCCGTGGTGCTCGCGATCGTCGCGAAGCGCGGACGGTCGTACGTCAAGTGGCTGTGGATCATCGGCCTGCCGCTCGCGTTCACGGCCGTCGTCACGATCACGGCGTCGCTGTACAAGATCCTCTCGCCGGTCCCGGCGATCGGCTACTGGGCGAACCACTTCCGGTACCGCGAGGCGCTGAACTCGGGCGACACGTCGCTCGGTGAGCCGAAGGTGCTGGAGGCCGTCATCCGCAACACCGCGGTGCAGGGCACGCTGTCGATCATCTTCGTCACCCTCGCGATCGTGGTGATGATCGCGGCGGTCGTGGCGACCATCAAGGCGATCCGCAACGGCGGAGGGGAGAACAGCGAAGACGCGCCGGTCGCGTCGCGCCGTTACGCCCCCGCGGGCTTCCTCCCGACCGCTGAGGAGCGCGAGCTCGAGAAGCAGTGGGAGCCGATCCTCGCCGACGAGCGCAAGGCATCGACGCACTGAGATGACCGACTGAGATGACCGACACGATAAATCGGACGGATGCTGCGGCCACCGCCCTGCGGGCACTCTGGTGCACCGCGGGGCGGGTGGGCCGCGGCATCCGCTGGTACATGACGACGCTGATGGGCGACACCGCTTACGCGACCTATGTCGCCCATCACCGGCGCCACCACCCCGACGAGGAACCGTTGACCGAGCGTCAGTTCTGGCGGCAGCGCATGGACGACCAGGACCGCAATCCGGGCGCTCGCTGCTGCTGACTCCCGCGCGCTCCCCTGCTCCGCGTCCCGCGCGCTGCGTCCCCGCGCGCTGCTTCCCGCGCTCCCCTGCGCCGAAACCCACCATCCGCGTCGAGACCCATCACCCCGAGCGTCGCCCGGGATGGGTCTCGACGCGCGTGGTGGGTCTCGACGCTCCGGGGCGCGGGGCGCGGGGCGCGGGGCGCAGGGCGCGGGGCGCGGGGCGCGGGACGCGGGGCGCGGGGCGGGGTGCGGACACAGACGCGAGGGAGCAGGATGCAGGATGCAGGATGCCTAGGCTGAGGGCATGAACGACGTCGTCCTCGCCGCTGTGCTGGGTGCGCTCGGCGGCATCGTGCTGACGGTGCTCCTGCTGCTCGCGCGGCGGCTCGCCCGCGGGTCGGCCGACCTCGGCAGCGACGCCGAGCGCGCGGCGCTGCAGGCCCTGCATCAGGCGAGTCTCGCTGCGCCCCATCTACGGGCGGGGCTGGCGGGGCCAGACGTGGTCAAGGCCGCGCGGCATCTGCGGGTTCTGCTCGGGAGTGCGGCGGTCGCGATCGTCGGCGACGACGACGCGGTGTCGTTCGACGGGCCGTCCGACGGGTTGGAAGCGGCGGCGATGCGCATCGCAGGCCAGGTGCGCGCGTCGGGGCGGCGGCAGGTGTTCCGCTCTCCCGGCGGACGGTCGGACGACCTGGAGGGAGTCGGTGCGCCGATCGTCGTCGACGGACAGGTCGTGGGCGCGGTCGTCGCGTTCGCCTCTCCGGTGGGAGCGGCCCTCGTGCGTGCGGCGCAGGAGGTCGCGGACTGGTGCGCCGCGCAGGTCGAGCTGGGCTCCCTCGACGCCTCGCGCACGCAGTTGGCCGAGGCCGAGCTGCGGTCGTTGCGCGCGCAGATCTCCCCGCATTTCATCTACAACGCGCTCACCGCGATCGCCTCGTTCATCCACACCGACCCGATGCGCGCCCGCGACCTCGTGCTCGAGTTCGCGGACTTCACGCGGTACTCCTTCCGTCGTCAGGGGGAGTTCACGACGCTCGCGGAGGAGCTCGGCAGCATCCACTCCTTCCTCGAACTGGAGCGCGCGCGGTTCGGCGAGCGTCTTCGTGTGACCCTGCAGATCGCACCGGAGACGCTCGCGACCGTGATCCCGTTCCTGTCGGTGCAGCCGCTCGTCGAGAACGCCGTGCGTCACGGCATCGAACCGGGAGAAGGGGGAGGGGAGATCCGCATCGTCTCACGCGACGACGGCACGCACACGGAGCTCACGGTCGAGGACGACGGCGTCGGCATGGACCCCGACGGGCTGCGCGCCACCCTGACCGCAGCGGACGACGGCCTGCACGTCGGCCTCCGAAACGTCGACACCCGTCTGCGCCAGCTTTACGGCCCGGATGGCGGCCTCGTCGTCGAGACCAACACCGGCGCGGGTACCCTGGTGCGCATGCGGGTGCCGAAGTCGCAACCGCAGCATGATCCCGACAACGACTGAGACTTCGATGACGACCGAGGTGCGCATGATCGACGTCCTCGTCGCCGACGACGAGAAGCCGGCGCTCGATGAGCTCGCGCACCTGCTGCGCCTCGACGCGCGCATCGGCGAGGTGCTCACGGCGACCTCGGGGGCGGAGGCGCTGCGGATGCTGTCGCAGCGCGCCGTGCGCATCGCCTTCCTCGACATCCACATGCCCGGACTGCTCGGCACCGACCTCGCACGCGCGCTGCTCACGCTCGCGACCCCGCCGGCGGTCGTGTTCGTCACCGCTGACGAGGCTCGCGCTGTCGAGGCATTCGAGCTGCGTGCGGCCGACTACCTGCTCAAGCCCGTGCGGGTCGAGCGGCTGCGGCAGGCGGTGGATCGAGTGATCGCTCTGGGCGAGGTCGCCGCCCCTGCCGACGATGAGGTGCTGCCCGTGACGATCGGGTCGACCGTGCGGTTCGTGCGGCGCAGCGAGGTGCGCTGGGTGCAGGCGCAGGGCGATTACTCGCGCCTGCATACCGCCGATGGCGGGCATCTTGTGCGCGTGCCGATCTCCGAGCTCGAGACCCGGTGGTCGGATGCCGGGTTCCTCCGCATCCATCGGTCCACCCTCGTCCGCTCGGCGGCGGTGACGGAGGCGCGTCTGTCGGGCGCGGAGCCGGCGGTCGTGGTGGATGCCGCTGTGCTGCCCGTGAGCAGACGCCTCGTCCCCGCGGTGCGCGACGCCCTCCTGCGGGTCGAGGGGGCGCCGTGACCGAGACCCCCAGACGCGTCCGCGTCACGGCCGAGACACCCGCCCGGCGTGCGACGCCCCTCACCCGCGGCATCGCTCTTCCCGGCTCGCCGGTCGATGAAGCGGATGCCGTGTTCACCCGTGCGCTCATGCGCAGCCAGCTGCGGCTCGCCCTCGGCACGGTCGCCGGCTTCGTGCTCGTGGTGATCGCGCTGACCCTCGCCGTCGCCCTGATTCCGGAGATCGACGAGCTGGTGGTGTGGGGGCTGCCGCTGTCGTGGCTGCTGCAGGCGTACGCGTTCTACCCGATCATCCTCGTGTTCGCGGTGCTGTACGTGCGCACGGCGGCGCGCAACGAACGTCGGTTCCGTGCGCTGCGGGATCGCGAGTGAACGCCGTCCTCGACCTCGTCGGCATCGCGCTCGTCGTCGTCGCGACGCTGCTGATCGGCGTCTACGGCCTGCGGATCTCGCGGACGACCGGTGACTTCTTCGTCGCGTCCCGCACGGTGCGTCCGGTGTGGAACGCCTCGGCGATCAGCGGCGAATACCTGTCGGCGGGGACCTTCCTCGGGCTTTCGGGCCTCGTGCTGCTCGATGGGGCGCGGGGGTTCTGGTTCCCGATCGGATACGCGGCCGGTTACCTGCTGGTGCTCGTGTTCGTCGCGGCTCCGCTCCGTCGCAGCGGCGCGTACACGATCCCGGACTTCATGGAGGCGCGGCTCGAGTCGACGGCCGCCCGCCGCGTCACGAGCATCGCGGTGCTGGTGATCGGCTGGCTGTACATCGTGCCGCAGCTGCATGGCGCAGGCATCACGCTGCTCGTCGTCGCCGGGGTGCCCGAGTGGGTCGGAGCTGTGCTCGTCGCCGTGCTCGTCGCGGCAGCGGTGGCGGCGGGCGGGATGCGGGCGATCACCTACGTGCAGGCGTTCCAGTACTGGCTGAAGCTCACGGCGCTGCTCGTGCCGGTGGTGTGCATCGGGTTCGCGCTGAGCGGCGGTCCGCACGACTTCGATCCCGCGCTGGTGTTCCCCGCGGAGGCGGGCCCCTCGGGGTTCGACGCCTATGAGACGGCATCCCTGCTCCTGGCGCTCCTGCTCGGCACGATGGGACTGCCGCACGTGCTGGTGCGTTTCTACACGAGTCCGACCGGGGTGTCTGCGCGACGGACGACGGTGATCGTGATCGGCATGGTGAGCGCGTTCTACGCCGTATCGAGCACGATGGGGCTGCTCGCGCGCATCGCGGCTCCCGACCTCGCGGTGCCGGGAGTCGCCGACACGGTCGTGCTGCTGCTGCCCTCGCGAGTGTTCCCCGGTATCGCGGGCGAGCTGCTCACCGCGCTCATCGTCGCCGGAGCCTTCGCGGCGTTCCTCGCGACGTCCGCCGGGCTCGTGGTGTCGCTCGCCGGGGTGATCAGCCAGGACGTGTTCTCGGGATCCGTCCGATCCTTCCGCCTCTCCGCCGTGCTGTGCGCGCTCGTGCCGCTCACGGTGGCGCTGCTGACCGCCCCCGCCGGGCTGGGATCGAGCGTCGGCGTCGTGTTCGTGGTGGCGGCGTCGACGCTGTCGCCGGTCGTGCTGCTCGGCGTCTGGTGGCGCGGCCTCACGTCCCGAGGAGCCGTCGCCGGGATGCTGTCGGGCGGCCTCGCCGCCGGGCTCGCGCTGCTCGTGCACGCCGCCATCGGCGGGGTGGGCGTCGCGGCTCCGTATCTGGCACAGCCCGCCGCGTGGACGATCCCGCTCGCCACGGCGGTCACGGTGGTCGTGTCGCAGCTCGATCCGTGGGGTCCGTCGCCGCGCACGGCCCGCTTCCTCGCCCGGGTGCACTCGCCGGAGCGGGGCTGAGACCGCTTTACGACGGTATTCCGGAATACGTTCGGCCCACGATCGCGCGGGACTGCGCGGAATACTGCGGGGTGCCGTAGCCCGTTACGCACTCGTGACGAAACATGTCTCGCACTGCGACCTGTCCATCCGCTATTCCTTGGCTATGTGGCGATGACGTCCGCGGTCCCCCTGCGGAAGGAACTGCGGTGCGCCGTATCTCTGCTGCCGTACTCGCCTGCGCGCTGGCGACGGTCCTCGCCGTCGTGACCCCCGAAGCGGCCGCGGTCGCCGACGTGCTGGTCAGCACCGCGAGTCCCGTCACGGCGGTGCCGGCGTCGCGGGATATCCCCGACAACGGCGAGCTGCAGGCGGACGACGTCGAGCGGCTCGGTGGCGAGCCAGCGGCACCGGAAGAAGTCGCCCCGGAGATGCCCACCGGTGATTTCTCCGAGCTCGTCGCTGATGCTGAGCCTGCGGTCGTGGAGAAGACGACCCCCGCTCGCTACTCGCGTCGGGCAGAGAAGGTCGAGACGGATGGCGAGGAGCTCGCCGAACGTGCGGAAGCGGGAGAGGTGGTCGAACGCGACCAGTTCTCGACAACGGTAGAGACCGATGAGGGATCGTTCGTCGTCAAGGAGTCCGAGGAGCCCCTGAACTATCTGACGCCGGAGGGCGACTGGAACGAGATATCCACCCAGGTCGTGAAGGACGGCGACCGATGGGTGGCGGAGCAGCATCCGCTCGCACCGTCTTTCGCAGACGAGACGGATTCGGGCGACGCCGTGTCGGTCGAGGTCAACGGCCACGATGTGTCGTTTTCGTTGGACGGGACCGCGAGCGTCCGCGCCGAGTCCGATTCGTCGGATGGCGAGACGACGGACGTCCTGCGTTTCTCGGATATCCGTGCGGGTGTGGATCTGGAGTACGAGGTCGAACCCGGCGGGGTGAAGGAGACGCTAATCCTCGCGTCGGCGCCAAGGGGGGCGGCGACATGGTCGTGGCGCCTGGACGTCGGCGAGTTGGTGCCGGTGCTCGCCGAGCGCGACGTGCTCGAACTGCGCGACGCAGGCGGCGCCGTGGTGATGCACGTTCCCACCCCGGTTGTCTGGGACTCCTCGGGCGAGGAGGGACAGAGCGAGGACACGCTCATCAACGCCGACGTCGCGATCGAACAGGACGTCGACGGGTCGTGGATCTACCGCATCGACGTCGACCGTGACTGGCTGCGGTCGGATGAGCGCACGTACCCCGTGTACGTCGACCCGACGATCCAGTGGGGTCCGCCGCATCAGCGGTCGTTCAAGTCCGACGGCGCGGTGTTCATCGACCAGTCTCATATCGGAAACACCCGCCAGAACAACCAGAACGTGTTCTGGCGCACGTACACGTGGTTCGATGCCACGCCCGCGTACAAGAAGTTCGTCGGCAACGCGCAGATGTATGCGGTGTACGCCGGGGCGGGCACGACTGCCGGGTATCACGCGGCGGTGAACAAGGGCACGGGCGACTGCTACAACTGTCGGGGTGATTGGCTGGCCGACTTCTATCTCACGAACGGCGACGCGTATACGTCGGGCGAGGGGATCGGGCGCCATATGGTCAACTACTTCGGGTCGAACATGTCCGCGATCCCCGTGCACATTCAGGGATGGGAGTCCTCGGCGTACACGTACAAGCGGATCGCCACCGCGATGTACATCGAGTACTGGGACTATCCCACGGTCAGCCAGGTGGCTCCGGCGAACGGTGCGACGGGGCAGTCGATCACGCCGACTCTGTCGGTGGCGACCACGAACTCCTCGCCGTACTCTCCCACGCAGCTGCAGTCGTTCGAGGTCTCGGCCAGCGCCGACATGTCGAACCCGGTGTGGTCGTCGGGGTGGATCGGGTCGAAGCAGGTGACGGTCCCCGAGAACAAGCTGCTCCCCGGTGCGACGTACTACTGGCGCGCGCGGACCGTCGACGGGCACAGCACCTGGCTCGGCCAGTCCACGGAGATCGTCTCGTCCGTGCGTTCGCTGTCGACCCAGCTCGTGCCGCCCACACCTCCGGAGGCGAGCGCATTCCCGGGCAATGCCTCGGGGATGCCGGAGACGATCGTGACGCTCACTCCGACCCTGCAGGTGGACGCGGTCACCGATCCCGACAACATCCCCGCGAACGGCACAGTGAAGTACGAGTTCAAGATCGCGACCGGCGCGGACGCGAAGTCCGGAGCGGTGTTCACCTCGGGCCTGGTCGCCGCGGATCCCGATGGCAAGGTGCGGTGGACCGTACCACCGGGCACACTGCGTGACGGGAACATCTACTCGTGGATCGTGCAGCCCACCGACGGGATCGGCAAGAACACGACACCCGCGTGGGTGAAACGCCTCAAGGTCGACATGCGGCTGGGGTCATCCGGCCCGTCCCCGTTCGACACGACCGGCCCGGTGACCGTCAACCTCGCGAACGGTAACGCGAACCTGTCGTTCTCCTCCCCGCTGATCAACACGCTCGGCGGCCCGATGGGCATGTCGTTCAGTTACAACTCCCTCGCCGCGGGGATCTCCAACATGGGTCTCACCGGCTCGTACTACAGCGGCAAAGACACTCTCGGGAACGTGCCGACGGCGCCCGCCGGGTACACGTTCACAGGCAAGACGCCACTCATGGTCCGCACGGACTCGGCGTTGTCGTTCGACTGGTCGACCGAGTCGCCCGGCCCGGCGCTCACCCGCGAGAACTTCATGGCGCAGTGGAACGGGTTCGTCCGTGTGCCGCATGCGTCGTCGCAGTGGCGGTTCGGGGTGCGGCACGACGACGGTGTGAAGCTGCGGGTCAACAGCGCGACGATCCTCGACAAGTGGGCCAACGGCGAGACCGGAATCGAGTGGTCGGGCAACCAGAACCTCTCCACCCAGGAGGTGCCGATCCAGCTGGACTACTACCAGGCATCAGCGGGAGCGTATGTCGAGCTGTGGGCTGACGATCTCGCCGATCCCGACGGTCCAGTGATCGTGCCGGCGTCGTGGTTCACGACCCAGCGCACGACGATGCGCGAGGGATGGACGGCATCCACGCCTATCGCCGGCGATGCGTCGGCATGGGCGAAGGCGACGATCGAGCCGCAGGCGATCGTGCTGACCGACGTCACCGGCGGTGCCCACACGTACACCCGCACCTCGACCGGCGGGTACACGCCCCCGGTCGGGGAGTACGGCGTCGTGTCGCTCGACGCCGCGGGCCGCGTGGTCTTCGCCGATGAGGGCGGCACCGTCTATCAGTTCGCGGCGAACGGCAGCGTCGAGTCGGCCACGTCGGTCGCGGACGGTCAGAAGCCGGCCGCCCCGATCTTGATCTACAACGGCGACGGCACCGTGAAGGAGATCGTCGACCCGCTGTCGAAGGACGGGGCGACCTATCACCGCAAAGTGTCGTTCGTCTATCAGGACGCAGCACAGACCGTGTGTCCGACGCTTCCGCCGAACTACTACCCGGCGCGCGCCGGCTCTCTCTGCCAGATCGTGTATCCGAAGCTGGCCCCGGATTACACACCGGTCACGAACCTCTATTACGCGGGCGGACAGCTCTGGATCATCGAGGACCCGGGCGGAGAGCGTACCGTTTTCGGCTACCGCGACGGGGTCATGCATTCGATCCTGGACTCGACCGCGAACGACTACCTCCTCGCGCAGCCGGTAGTCAGCGACTACGACCCGCCGTACGTCAACATCTGGCGGACGGACGGCCGCGTCTCCTCCATCGATCTCCCTTCCCCCGACGGTGGACCGACACCGGGCATGACCAAGACCTACGCCTACGACCTCGCGGCGCGAACGAGCGCCGTGTCTGTGAAGGGTGTGCCGAATTCGACGAGCACGGTCGCGTACGACGCGGTGTGGCGGCAGACGTCGGCGACGAGCCCCCTTGGTGTCACGGCGACGCAGGAGTGGCATCCGACGAAGGACCTGGTGCTGTCGGCGACGAACTCGCTGGGCATGAAGTCGACGACGGTGTACGACCCGGCGACGGATCGTGCAACGGACACGTATGGTCCCGCTCCGGGGGCGTGCTTCCAGGCGAACGGCCGGCCGGTGTCGAATCCGGTCGGGGTGAGTGGATGCGGCATCCTTCCCGCTCACACGGCGACGACGTACGACGACGGACTGCAGGGCCTGCAGGCGACCTACTACGCGAACCCGCATCTCGCCGGGAAGCCGGCGCTGATCGACCTCGGCATCGGCGGTGCGGACGGAGCGGTGGATCGCGCGTGGGGTGCGGCGTCTCCGGGCACGGGCATTCCGGCCGATAACTGGTCGCTGCGTCTGACGGGGTTGGTCACGTTCCCGGCGGCGGGGCAGTACACGTTCGTCACGAGCAGTGACGACGGTGCCCGCGTGTGGGTGGGTGACACGCTCGTGGTGGACAAGTGGGAGACCGGGTCGGCGGAGCGGGTCGGTGCGCCGGTCACGGTCGCGGCGGGGGAGAGTCGGCGTATCCGTGTGGAGTACCGCGACGACAGCTCGACGGCGACCCTGCAGCTGAAGTGGCGTACCCCGTCGTCGGGCACGACCGCGTCGGTGGTTCCCGGGAGCGCTTTGCGCCCGGACTACGGGTTGGTGACGAAGACGACGGCGGATGACTCGACGGCCGTGTCGGGGGCAGTGGCGCCGACGACGACCGCGACGATGACGTATCAGCATCCGTGGTTGGGGCAGGCGACAGCATCCACGGTGGATCCGGATGGGTTGGCGTTGAAGACGGCGACGACGTACGAGCAGCCGGGTGGGTCGGGCTGGTTGCGGCGTCTCACCCGGGCTCTCCCGGGGGCGACGGTGGTGGGTGCTCCGGCGTCCGCGCAGACGACATCGGCGTACTACGGGGATCTCGAGAACGCGCCGGCGGTGTGCGGGATTCCCGCGGGGACGAAGCAGGCGGGGTTGGTGAAGTCGACCACGGGTCCGACGCCGGCGGCGGGGTCGGCGATCACGACATCGTTCGCGTATGACGCGTGGGGTCGCACGGTGGCCACGAAGACGTCGGCGGATGCGGACTGGTCGTGCACCGCCTACAACGCGCGCGGATCGGTCTACTCGTCGACGGTTGTCGGTCCGACGGGCACGAACACGATCTCGTCGACCACCGACCAGATGGTGCGTCCCGTCGGTGGCGGGTACACGTATGCGACGACCGGCGTCACCGTCGCAGGGTCGCCGAACGATTCGACGATCACCACCCAGACCGACCTGTTGGGGCGGACGGTGAGTTACACGGACGTGTGGGGCACGGTCACGACCCCGACGTATGACCCGGTCTCGGGGCGGGTGTCGCAGATCTCCACGACTCCGGCGGGTGGGGTGGCGTCGGTGACGGCGTACACGTACGACGCGGACGGGAAGGTCCTCACGGTCACCGTCGACGGGACCCAGCTCGCGGGCGTGACGTATGACGCGCTCCAACGATTGGCGCAGGTCACTTACCCGGACGGGTCGGCGCTGACTCAGGTCGGGCGTGACAAGGCGGAGCGGGTCGTGTCGCAGAAATGGTCGGTGGGCGGGCAGACCGTCACTGACAGTGTGGTCCGGTCGCAGTCGGGGCGGGTGGTGCAGCAGACGTCGGCGTCGGGGTCGGTGTCGTATTCGTCGACGTACGGGTATGACGCGGCCGGCCGGTTGGTGACGGCGAAGATCCCCGGGCACGAGCTCACCTATGCGTTCGGCTCGTCGGGTGGGTGTGGTCCGAACACGTCCGCGGGTGCGTCGGGGAACCGGACGGGGCTGACGGACGTGTGGACGGCTCCCGGGCGGGCACCGGTGACGACGTCGACGGCGTACTGCTACGACTGGGCTGACAGACTCCTCTCCTCGACGGTGACGGGCGCGATCCCGGGGGCGTCGAGTGTGACCGACGGGGTTGCGGCATCTGAGATCGTGTACGACGGGCGGGGGAACACGACCCGTCTCGCGGATATGCAGTTCAGCTATGACGCGGCGAACCGGCATGTGGGAACTACGTACGACGACGGCATGACCGTGGCGATCGTGCGGGATGCGACGGGGAGGATCGTGTCCCGCACCACCAACCCCGCAGGTGCCGCTCCGGCATCCACGGTGAAGTACCTGTTCGCGGCGGGTGGGGATGCGGCGTGGGGGCAGAAGACCGGCACGGACCTCACCCGCAGCATCGGACTCCCGGGTGGGGTGTCCTGGACGAACCAGGCCGGGACGGCTACGTGGTCCTTCCCCGGGCTGGGTGGCCACGGATTGATCACCCGCGCGGGCGGTACGAACGGTGCGTTGTTGTTGTGGGATCCGTTCGGGCAGTCCGTCGACCCGACCACGTTCGCGATCGGCACGACCGCGGCGGATGACACGAACCAGGTCGCCGGCAACACCCTCTGGCACCAAGGCGCTCTCAAGCCGGCAGAGTCTGCGGGTTCAACGCTCGTGGTCGAGATGGGGGTGCGGCTGTATGTCCCCACCCTCGGACGCTTCCTCCAAGTCGACCCCATCGAGGGCGGCGTCGACAACGACTACGTCTGGCCCACCGACCCCATCAACAGCAGCGACTTGAGCGGCGAATTCGATTGGCTCTTCGCTCTCGATGTCGTGTCCACGGCGATTATGTTTATTCCGGGAGTTGGTACCGCGGCGGGGCTCGCCATCAAGGGCGTCACCCTGGGCGCTCGTCTGTTGATCAGCGCGCCTAGGATAATCAAGACTGCGATCAGTGTGGAGCGGGAGG
Organism: Microbacterium sp. LWO14-1.2; assembly: GCF_038397715.1. Classification (NCBI taxonomy): domain Bacteria; kingdom Bacillati; phylum Actinomycetota; class Actinomycetes; order Micrococcales; family Microbacteriaceae; genus Microbacterium; species Microbacterium sp. LWO14-1.2. Next base: position 1,402,144 of record NZ_CP151633.1, on the reverse strand, counting down.
CGTCGAAGCTCATTCAGATGGCGCGAGTTGTCCAACGCGCTGGGAAGAGCCCCGGGTTTCAAAGCACTAGCGTCAGGGCGGCGGTGCGCGCGACCAACAAGTGGGTCGGTCGGAGCCCCAGTCGCAGCACAACATCGCACGCTGGCTACATGCTTTCGGGTCGAAACGGAAATACTGCTCGATGGCATCCTCAAGCTGGCGGTCGTACGAAGATCAATCTCGGCACGAGAGGCAAGCGTCCCTCCCTTCACCTATGGGCGGAGTAATCAGATGAATCTAAACGAAAATATGCTGAGCGGCAGATCGGAGTTGATCGGGTTTTGTCGTTCGGGTCCATCTGCTGGGTTGTACGTGAGAGCAATACGCGTTGCGACTAGCGAATTACAGAGCGATACATGGGATCTTGAGTTCTCCGGAGCTGTTGCAGCAGAGGGTATTTTCCCGGAAGACATCATTTCTATAGACCTAAAGCACACCGGGGACCGAGAGTTTCTTTGGTCTTTGGGCATCGAGAATGTCCCGGAGCCTTGGGCATCAAGGGTTCGTTGCTCGCTCTTCGAGCGGTCCAAGACCGGAAGCCGTCCGCCGTCTGATTGGGACGGAAGTGGGAGGTTTCATGGTTCGACCCCGCTGGATCACCGTCTTGAGATGCTGGAGCGTCGTGCGACCGCGAACAACGAAGTACTCGCCTCTGGCTCGCCACTGGGAATTGTAGACTTGCGCAAATTCGTTCGCGAGGATGCCGAGGTCTTCGACTCGTTGTCTCTCGTCCTCGCGGCATTCGGCCTCTCGCTCGCTATCGTCCCTGCCTCGAGAGCCGTTTACAGCGAATCGACAGAGCCATGGCAGGAGTTCGGCGGGTCCTAGCCGAGGCATCACTGACCGTCACGGTCGATGGCACCCAGCTCGCGGATATGACATACGACGCTTGCAGAGGCTTCGGCAGGCGGCGAACCCGGACGGATTCGCGCTCACCAAGGTGGGGCGTGATAAGGCGTCGAGACGGGTCGTGCACAAGTTCAACGCCGGTTCTCTTGCGCTGGCGGCGGGAACGGGTGCAATCGGTGCAGGCGGTATCACGACCGGCATCCGTGCGGTTGTGAGTCGAGTGATCACGAAGGCCTACCCGCTGGGAAGTGCGGCGCTGAAGCGCGATCCGTTCCATATCTCGGTCGCATGGCTTCAACGAAGAATTCTCTTCTCGGGATCCGTTCGGATCACACGGGTTAGCCGAACTAACAGCTGGGGATTGAGTGTTTCGGTCCGAGGTAGCGTGAACTCCACCCGGGGGACGCAAAACTGGGTTGTTGGGCGCGGATATCTGGTGCATTCATTCTTGAAAGGAAGGTAGGTCACATGAACGAAGGCGATGCATTCCTCGAGCTCAGACGCTCTCTGACTCCGATCGAGGGTCGAGAATTTCGCGCTCTCGACCGCCCAGACTTGCACGCCCTTCGCTTCATCGATCTCGAGTTCGGATGGCACCTCGGTCTCGTCCCGCCCGCGTTGGCGTATAGGCTCACCGCAGCAAGAGCGCAGAGCGGGTCGCACCTAGACTCAGGGCAGCGGCTCATCCTTGATACGTGCGGAAACGACGATGCGGCGGTTACGGAGTTGCTGCGAAGTGACTCCCCGGATGAAGTGATCGCGGATGAAGACGCGAGACTGCTGTGGTTGCGCATCGTGTTATCCCTCATGCTCGAAGTGTGGAAAATCGGTCGTGGAGAGCCGATCTTGGAATTGAGTGAAATAACGGACGCCTGGGGCGATTCCGGGGACGACGTTTGGCATCGGACTCGACCTCGCGGCGTAGATGCCTTGGTTTTCGGCGAGGGCGCGCGACGCAGGTTGCTCAGGAGGATCGACGACTGGGTGAGCACAGAAGGTCGTCGGCAGCACGGTGCTGACACGCGATGAAGGTGGTGGGCTCGGCGCGAGGCGCTCAGGTGGGCGGTGCGGCGTGGGCGGTGACGGCGAGCATCTTGACTCTGTCGTCCACAAGAGAGTCGACTTTCCGCGATCGTGAGATCGCGACGTTCGTCGTGGCCACTGCGAACGGGTCTGGGCTGAGGGGCGCAACGGAACAAGAGGTTCATGAGAGCGGCAATCTGCTGATGAGTGCGATCGAGTGACGGGGTGCACCGGGTCACGGATGTGTCAACATACCGGGTCTGTCTCTTGAACGACACGACTTGAACTGGGGCAATGACCGAGAAGGAGCAACGAAGTGATCGATCCAGGAATCATCATCCCCGGGTTCATCGGGGGGGCCGCTGGTCATCGTCATCGGGGTCTGGGTAACCCTGAACTCCCGGCGCGCCAACGATGCGATCTACAAGCAGCAGCGCATGCTCCTGGGGAAGAGAATCGCCGACCTTTCAGCGGGAAGGCAGTCGCCGCGCACACTGCGCGTCGTCGGCGCCTTTTTCGTCCTGTTCGGGTTGTGGTTCATGTTCGTCGCCACGGTCGCGCTCGTACAGTTCGCGATGCGGGCGTGACAGTGCCGAGAGTACTGCTTGCCGGGCTGAGACCGATCCCACACGCACCTGACCATCGCCGCGGCCATACTGGCCTTTCGTCTAGGTTTTGACCCCGAACCTGGTAGTCCGATGTGAGCCCGGGTTACTTTGAGCGACATTGCGGCAACGGGCCGCACGATCATCGGAGAAGCACATGGGTCGAACACCCCTCCGGATGGCGGCGGCCACGAGCCTGGCCACGCTGTTCATCGCCTCCACGACAACCGCGGGATACGCAAGCGTCGAGGGGGTGAACCCCACCCCTGTCGAGGGCACGCCAGGTCATTACATCGTCGTGATGAAGTCCGACCCGCTCGCCAGCTATACCGGCGACATCAACGGCCTGCAGGCGACGAAGCCCGCCGAAGGCGAGCAGCTCGAGCCGGAATCGCCCGACGCACAGCGTTACGTGCAGCACCTCGAGAGCGAGCAGCAGACGCTGGCGGAGGAGGTCGGCGTCACACCCGACGTCACCTACCAGGTCGTGCTCAACGGCTTCAGCGCCCAGCTCTCGGGCGAGCAGGTCGACGAGTTGCGCGCCTCGAAGGACGTGTTCGGCGTGTACCCCGATTTCATCCGCCACCCCGATGCCCAGACCTCCACGAGCTTCCTCGGACTCGGTGACGACAAGAAGGGCAAGGGCGGCGTCTGGCAGCAGACCGGCGGCGTCGACAAGGCCGGGGAGGGCGTCGTGGTCGGCGTCATCGACACCGGCATCGCCCCGGAGCACCCCTCGTTCGAGGGCAAGAAGCTCAAGCAGCAGAAGAAGGACAACAAGCGCCACAAGGGCCGCGAGCCCTACACCGACGGCACGTCCGTCTTCTTCGACAAATCGGACGGCGGCCGCTTCCAGGCGACCATGGTCGAGGGGCAGGGCTGGGACAAGGGCGACTACTCCAGCAAGCTCATCGGAGCGCAGTACTTCTCCTCGGGCGCTGCCGCCGCCGGCTTCGACTTCCAGTACGACTACCTCTCGCCGCGCGACGGGGACGGTCACGGATCGCACACCGCGAGCACGGCGGCCGGCAACTTCAAGGTGAAGGCGACCGTCGAGGGCGTGGACTTCGGCACCATCTCGGGCGTCGCGCCCGGCGCGAAGATCTCCGCGTACAAGGCGTGCTACGTCGGACCCGACCCCACGGTCACCACCGACGACATCTGCGCCGGCAGCGACCTCATCGCCGCGATCGACCAGGCCGTGGCCGACGGCGTCGACGTGATCAACTACTCGATCGGCGGCGGCGCGGCATCCACCGTCCTCGCCCCCGAAGACATCGCGTTCTTCAACGCGGCCGCCGCGGGCGTCTTCGTCGCAGCGAGTGCAGGCAACGACGGCCCCGACCCGGTCACGGCCGACCACGCCTCGCCGTGGTACACCACCGTCGCGGCATCCACCATCCCGACCTGGGAGGGCACGGTGCAGTTCGACGGCTTCGCGCAGGCGGGAGCCTCGGTCAGCGTGCCGTTCGGTCAGACCGTGACCGGCCCCTCGGTGTACGCCGGCGACATCCCGGCATCCGGTTCCTCGGGTGCGGATGCCGCGGTGTGCCTCCCCGGCACGCTCGACGCCGCGAAGGCCGCCGGCCACATCGTGGTCTGCGATCGCGGCAACAACGCGCGTGCCGAGAAGTCGCAGGTCGTGAAGGATGCCGGAGGCATCGGCATGGTCCTCGTGAACGTGCCGGGCGGGGCCGACTCGCTCGACAACGACTTCCACGCCGTACCGACCGTGCACCTCGCCTCCGCGTACCGTGCGGCCGTGCTCGCCTACGTCCAGGGCGGCACCGACCGCCCGATCTCCCTCGTGGGCAAGAACACCACCGGCGTCACCACCCCGACGCCGCAGATCGCGGGCTTCTCGAGCCGCGGCCCGATGCTCGCCGACGGCAGCGACGTCATGAAGCCCGACATCGCCGCTCCCGGCGTCGCGATCCTCGCGGCGACCAACAACGCCCCCGATGAGGCGCCGACCTTCGGCATCCTCTCTGGCACGTCGATGGCGTCGCCTCACATCGCCGGCCTCGCGGCCCTGTACCTCGGCGAGCGGCCCAACGCCAAGCCCGCCGAGATCAAGTCCGCGATGATGACCACCGCGTACGACACGGTGAACGCCGACGGATCGCCGAACCGCGACCCGTTCCAGCAGGGCGCCGGACAGGTCGACCCGAAACGCATGTTCAACCCCGGCCTGCTCTACCTGAACGACGTGGTCGACTGGATGGCGTTCCTCGAGGGCAAGGGACTCGCCGACTTCCCCGGCGACCCCATCGACGGCAGCGACCTCAACTCCGCGTCGATCTCGATCGGCTCGCTCGCGAGCGCGCAGACGGTCACCCGCACGGTCACCGCGACCGAGAAGGGCACGTTCACGGCATCCGTCGACGTCCCCGGGGTGAACGTCACCGTGTCGCCGTCGACCCTGAAGTTCGACCGCCCCGGCCAGAAGGCGACCTACACCGTCACGTTCGACAACCAGAGCGCTCCCGTCGAGCAGTGGGCCACCGGCTCACTCACCTGGACGAGCAAGAAGAACACGGTGCGGTCTCCCATCGCGGTGTTCCCGGTCACGGCGGATGCTCCGGCAGAGGTCACGGGCACGGGCGTCGACGGATCGACCACGGTCGAGATCACGCCGGGTGTCGACGGGGATCTGCCCCTCGGGCTCTCGGGCCTGACGCCGTTCACACTGCTGGAGGACCCCGACGGCCGCGTCGTCGGGCACTCGGGCGACGAGGCATCGGGTGACGCGAACAAGGATGTGTCGTGGATCGTCGACGTACCGGAGGGCACGACGCTCGCCCGGTTCGACCTCGACTCCTCGGACGACACCGGCAGCGACCTCGACCTGACCGTCTACCGGGTGGTGAGCCCCGACGACCTGCGGTACTACGAGCAGTGGCGGTCGGCCACCGGATCGGCCGACGAGCAGGTCACCGTCACCGCCCCGACCGCGGGCACCTATCTGGTCGTCGCGAACGTGTACGCCACCTCGGCGCCGATGACGTGGGACATGACCTACGCCGCCGTGCAGCCGCAGGGGGCAGGCGCATTCACGGCGAACCCGAACCCGATCGCCGCCGTGCGCGGAGAGAAGACGAGCTACGACCTCAGCTGGACCGGCCTGACCCCCGGCACCCGCTACCTCGGGCTCGTGCAGTACGGCGACTCGGCCGTGCGGACGATCGTGACGGTCGAGACGGGGGCCGCGGCGGACGTGCCGGATTCCGACGCCCCGGAGAAGGAGGCCCCGCCGACCGAGGCTCCGCCCACCGAGGCTCCGCCCACCGAGGCTCCGCCGACCGACCAGCCCGAGTAGGCGCGCCCGGTCGTTGAGTGAGGAGCGCAGCGACGAGACGAAACGCGGCGAGGGGTCGTACGGACCTCACCGCGTTTCGTCTCGCTGCGCTCGCTCAACGACCGGTCGTTCGCTCGAGGACCGGTGAGCGCTGCCGTCAGATCTTCCGCCCGCGGGGCATCAGCCGCACGTCGGGCAGGGGCGGCGCCGGTATGCGCACGTCGTGCCCCTCCACCGATCCGAAGCGCTCGGATGCCGCCTCCCAGTCCTCGCGCGCCGACACGATCTCCTCGTGGGACCTGCCCGCGAAGTTCCACCACATGACGATCTCGTCCTCGAACGGCTCCCCGCCGACGAGGAACAGCAGGGCGCCGTCCGCGCTCGACACCTCGACGGCATCCCGCTCGTCGCCGAGGTAGAGCATGTCGTTGAGCTCCATCGGATGCTGCGACACCACGGCATCCCCCTCGACGAGCATCAGCCCGTGCTCCCAGTCGCCCCGCAGCGGCAGTCGCACGGTGCTGCCTGCGGGCAGAACGACCTCCGCGCCGACGATGGGCGTGTGCACCGTCGCGGGCGACGCGGTTCCGGCGAACTCTCCGAGCACGACGGTCGCGCGGGCATCGGGGCCCTTGATCGCGCTCACCGTGAGCTCGGGCAGGTCGGTGTGGCGCTCGAAGCCGCCGGCACCGTGTCGTGCGCTCTCGGGCAGCACGACCCAGAACTGCAGGGCGTCGAGCGGGATCGGGTCGTCGCCGATCGAGTACTCCGAGTGCGAGATGCCGTTGCCGGCGGTCATGAGATTGAGCTGGCCGCGGCGCAGGTCGGCGTCGCTGCCGAGGGAGTCGCGGTGCCGGATCTCGCCGACGAGCGGCCAGGTCACGGTCTGCAGGCCGATATGCGGGTGGGGCTCGACCCGCATGCGCGTGTCGGCGGGGCCGAAGCGGTCGAGGAAGCACCACGCGCCGATGGTGGGCAGGTTGCGGTGCGGCAGCAGACGCAGCACGTTCATGCCGCGCACGCCGCCGAGCGGCACCTCGCGCGGCTCGAGGACGATGCGGCGCTCGCCGATCATCAGGAGTCCGCGGGGTCGGTGCCGGCTGCATCCGTGCCGGCTGCATCCGTGCCGGCTGCATCCGTGCCGGCGATCGGCGCCGGTCGCTGCGGCCAGCGGATCTCCGCGCCGGGGATCTCGTGCGTCGTCAGATACTTCGCGATGTACGGGCACAGCGGCACGATCGCGTCGCCCGTCGCCGCGGCATCCGTCAGGGCATCCTTCGCGAGGATGCTCGCGAGCCCCTGCCCCTGGAACGCCGGGTCGACCTCGGTGTGGATGAAGCGGATCGCGCCGGGGCGCTGCTGGAACTCGGCGAAGCCTGCGAGCGTGTCGCCCGAGTGGATCTCGTAGCGGGAGGCGTCGTCGTTGCGGGTCACGGTGAAGTCGGTCATCGGATGCTCCTTCGGGCGTCTGCGTCCAACCTACGCCCGGGCGACGGTGCGAGCACGGAAAACGATGCCGGGGGCGGGCGCCCGGGTGTCGGCGGGGGTCGTTACGCTGGAGGGATGCCGCAGACTCCCCGTGACCCCTACGAGGACCTGCCGTTCGCGGATGAGCCGCCCTCCGACGGATGGGATGGCGACGGGTGGGAGCCCTCCGAGGCTCCGGAGCCGATGGACTGGGAGCCGCAGGGCGCCGGGTTCGAGCCTCCACTGGACTGGGGACCCGGACCGAGCACGCGGGTCGCCGCAGCCCCGGCATCCGCTCGCGCTGCGCAAACGGTCCGCCGAGCCACGCCGAGCCGGTTCGCGACGGCGCACGAGGCGCTGCGCACCGTGTTCGGCTACGAGGAGTTCCGCGGCGACCAGGCGGCGATCGTAGACCAGGTGATCGGCGGCGGCGACGCGGTCGTGCTGATGCCCACCGGCGGCGGCAAGAGCATCACCTACCAGGTGCCCGCGCTCGTGCGCGAGGGGACGGGACTCGTGATCAGTCCCCTCATCGCGCTCATGCACGACCAGGTCGACGCGCTGCGCGCGAACGGCGTGAAGGCCGCGTACCTCAACTCGACGCAGTCGATCGACGAGCGCCGCGAGGTCGAGAGGGCCTACGTGTCGGGCGAGCTCGACCTCATCTACGTGGCGCCGGAGCGCCTGTCGAGCCCGGCGACGACGGCTCTGCTGCAGCGCGGCACGCTCAGTGTGATCGCGATCGACGAGGCGCACTGCGTGTCGCAGTGGGGCCACGACTTCCGCCCCGACTACCTCGCCCTCGGCGACCTCGGCGAGCGGTTCCCCGGGGTGCCGCGCATTGCCCTCACGGCCACCGCCACCCGCGCGACGCACCAGGAGCTCACCGAGCGGCTGCACCTCGACGCCGCGAAGCACTTCGTCGCGAGCTTCGACCGCCCCAACATCCAGTACCGCATCGTGCCGAAGGTCGACCCGCGCAAGCAGCTGGTCGGCTTCATCCGGGAGCAGCCGGACGGTGCGGCGGGCATCGTCTACGCGCTGAGCCGCAAGTCGGTCGAGCAGACGGCGACTTATCTCGCCGCGCAGGGACTCGACGCGTTGCCGTACCACGCGGGTCTGCCGGCGGAGGTGCGCGCGGCGAACCAATCGCGCTTCCTCCGCGAGGACGGCGTCGTGATGGTCGCGACGATCGCGTTCGGTATGGGCATCGACAAACCCGACGTGCGCTTCGTCGCCCACATCGACCTGCCGAAGTCGGTCGAGGGGTACTACCAGGAGACGGGGCGTGCCGGGCGAGACGGCCTGCCGTCGGTCGCGTGGATGGCCTACGGCCTGGGCGACGTCGTGCAGCAGCGTCGGCTGATCGACCAGAGCCCCGGCGACCGCACTTTCAAGATGCGCATGGGGCAGCACCTCGACGCCATGCTGGCGCTGTGCGAGACGGTGCAGTGCCGCAGGCAGAACCTGCTCGGGTACTTCGGGCAGGACTCGCAGCCGTGCGGCAACTGCGACACCTGTCTCGAGAAGGCCGACACGTTCGACGGGCTGATCCCGGCGCAGAAGCTGCTCTCGACGATCGTGCGGCTCAAGCGCGAGCGCAATCAGGCGTTCGGCGCAGGGCACCTCATCGACATCCTGCGCGGAGCGTCGACCGAGCGCATCCGCCAGCAGGGCCACGAGAAGATCGCGACCTATGGCATCGGCTCCGACCTGAGCGAGCAGGACTGGCGCAGCGTGATCCGGCAGCTCCTGGCCCGCGGCATCCTGGCGGCGCAGGGTGAGTACGGCACACTCGCCCCCGGCGCCGAGGCGCCCGGCGTGCTGAAGGGCGAGACGCCCGTGCCGCTCCGGAAAGACACGATCGGGCGGCCGGCCTCGTCGTCGCGCGCCCGCAAGGCGAGCGCGGCGGATGCTCTGGATGCCGGTGACCGCGGTCTCTTCGAGGCGCTGCGCACCTGGCGCGCCGGCGTCGCCCGCGAGCAGGGCAAGCCCGCGTACGTCGTCTTCGGAGACGCCACCCTTCGCGCGCTCGCCGAGCACCGGCCGACCTCGCTCTCGGACCTCGAGGGCATCACCGGCATCGGCGAGAAGAAGCGCGAGGCCTACGGCGAAGACGTGCTCGCCGTGATCGCGAACGCCTGACCCGAGAGGCGCGGTCCTCAGCCTCGGGGCGGCAGCACGTCATCGAGGTGCGCGCGCAGCTGCGCCGCGATGTCGACGGCATCCCGGTCGTACAGCCACTGGTACTGCAGGCCGTCCCACAGCGCGACGAGCCACACGGCCTCGTGCTCGGGATCGCGGTGCGCCGGCAGATCGCCGTCGACCTGCGCGAGTCGGAAGAGCTCGGCGAAGTAGTCGATCACGCGGGTGAACCGCTGGGTGAAGTACTCGTGGGCGGGATGCCCCGCCGGCACCGCCTCGCACGAGAGCACGGCGTACACCTCGATCAGGCCGGGTTCGTCGTGCGCGTTCCCGAACGCGCCCAGCGGCAGATCGCGCAGCGCATCGGCAGCGCGGTCGAGGGGCACGGTGTCGGCGCGATCCTGGATCGAGCGGTCGCGCTCCGCGAGCACCGCGCTGAGCAGCAGCTCCTTGGACGGGTAGTGATGCAGGAGCGTCGACTTCGAGACGCCGACGGCCTCGGCGATGTCACGGAGGCTCGTGTCGCCGTAGCCATCGCGGGCGAAGAGTCGCATGGCGTCGGCGACGATCCTCGCCCTCCGCTTGCGTCCGACGGCGTAGCCGGGGTCGGTGTCGACCGGTTCGTCGACGAGGGCACCGGTGAGGCCGGGAAAGGGAGAACCGGTCTCGGCCGCCGGCTCGTCGTCGGGGTCGCGCCATCCGAGCGGCAGGGCCCACTGCGCCTCTCGTGCCTCCAGCACCGCGACCACGTCGACGCGGTCGGGCAGGTACTGCGACATGAGCTGCAGGCCGTCCCACCCGGCCATGTGCCTGATGGTCTCGTCGGCCACGTCTCGATCGGCGTCGACCGTGCCGTGCAGCCGGGCGTCACCGAGCACCTCCCCGGTCAGTGCGCGGAGTCGTTCGTACCGGTCCCGCATGCGTCGATGAGCGGGGTGCGCGGGTGCCGAGGCCTCGCCGGTGAGCGCGGCGAAGAGCTCGAGGTAGCCGGGGGTGCGGGCGTTGCGGGCGGCGATCGCCGCCGACACGAGTTCTCCGGGTTCGGCGTTCGCGGTGATGACGTCGAACGCGCGTTCGTTGTCCTCCTCGAAACCGGCGACGACCTCGGCGAGCAGGTCGTCCTTCGAGGCGAAGTGACCGAGCAGACCCGGATGGCTGACGGATGCTGCGGCGGCGATGTCGCGCAGCGAGGTCGCCCGGTACCCGTGCGCGATGAACAGCTTCCGCGCGGCGTCGAGGATGCGCTGCCGCGTGGCGGCCGCGCGCGCCTGCCGCGTGCCGGTCGGGGTCACGATCGTCATGTCCGCCTCCTCCTGCATCCTATCCTCGCTCATTACCAACCGGTCGGCATTCACTTACCAAACGGTCGAGTTTCGTGTATCGTCGTGGCACATCGGGTCGCAGACGACCCGGTGCACCCTTGCCCGAAAGGAACTCGCATGACAGAGCTGTCATCGGCCGCCACCGCTGCTGCGGTCGGAACGACCGGCTTCAAGGCCCCCGGCACGACCCCGCTGAAGACCCCGCGCGGCTACACGCCCGGACTCGCCGCCGTGAACTTCGGCGTCTTCCTCGCGCTGCTGACCCCGGTGATGGTCTCGATGGCGTTCAAGATCCAGCGCCTCGACCCGACGAACACCGAGGGCAGTCTCGGTCTCGTCATGGGCGTCGGCGCCGCGTTCGCCCTCATCGCCAACCCGCTGGTGGGCCGGCTCTCCGACCGCACCACGTCGCGATGGGGCATGCGTCGCCCGTGGATCCTCGGCGGAGCGATCGTCGGTCTCGGCGGCTTCGCGATCATCGGCGTCGCGACCTCGGTGTGGGTGGTGCTGCTGGCCTGGTGCCTGGTGCAGACCGCGATGAACGCCGTGCTCGCCGCCGCCAACGCGACCCTCCCCGACCAGGTGCCCGTGTCGAGCCGTGGCAAGGTCTCGGGCGTCGTCGGCATCACCACCCCCATCGGCATCCTCGCCGGCAGCTTCCTGGTGAACTTCCTCCCCGGCGACTTCGAGCGCTTCGTCGTGCCCGGCGTGATCGCGCTCGTGCTCGTGGTGATCTTCGTCCTCACGCTCAAGGACCGTCGCCTCCCCCAGAAGCCCGCCGAGCGCTTCACGCTCGCGATGTTCTTCGGCTCGTTCGTCTTCAACCCCCGCAAGCACCCGGACTTCGGCTGGACGTGGCTCACGAAGTTCTTCGTCATGTTCGGCTACGCCGGCATCGCGACGTTCCTGCCGCTCTACCTCGTGACGCGGTTCGGCCTCGACGAGCAGGGAGCGGTCAGCACGATCCTCATCGCGAACCTCGCGTCGATGGCGGCCATGGCGATCTCATCGCCGCTGGGCGGCTTCCTCTCCGACCGCATCGGCAAGCGCCGCCCGTTCGTCGCGGTCGCGGGTCTCATCATGGTGGTCGGACTCGTGATCCTCGCGATCGCTCCGAGCATCGAGATCGTGATCCTCGCCCAGGCGATCATCGGCCTCGGCGCCGGATCCTTCCTGTCGGTCGACCTGGCGCTCGCGACGGAGGTGCTGCCGAACCCCGACGACGTCGCGAAGGACCTCGGCGTGCTCAACATCGCCAACGCGCTGCCCCAGTCGATCGCGCCGGCCATCGCCCCCGGCATCATCGCGCTGGGCGCGGCCACGCCGCTCGGCGGCTACCCGACCTGGTACCTGTTCGGCGCGCTCGTCGCGCTCGCCGGTGCCGTGCTCGTCTACCGCATCAAGGGAGTGAAGTGAGATGACGGACGTCACGACCACGACCACCGCAAGGCCCTGGCTCGATCGCAGCCTCTCGACCGATGAGCGCGTGCAACTGCTGCTCGACGAGATGACGGTCGAGGAGAAGGCGGGGCTCTTCTTCCACACCATGATCGCGATCGGCGACCTCGACGAGGCGAACCCGGTGTTCGGGATGCCGAGCGCCCGCGAGCTCGTGGAGGGCAAGCACCTCACGCACTTCAACCTGCTGGGCGCTGCGCCGACAGGCCGCGAGATCGCAGCCTGGCACAACGAGCTGCAGCGACTCGCGGCATCCACCCGCCTGGGCATTCCGGTGACGCTGTCGACCGACCCTCGCCACTCCTTCAGCGAGAACCCCGGGGCCTCGATCCTGGCCGGGCCCTTCTCGCAGTGGCCCGAGACGCTGGGTCTGGCGGCGACCCGCGACCCCGCGCTCGTCGAGCGGTTCGCTGATATCGCCCGCAGGGAATACACCGCCGTCGGCCTGCGCGTCGCCCTGCACCCGCAGGTGGATCTGGCGACCGAACCGCGCTGGGCGCGGCAGACGGCGACCTTCGGCGAGGACGCGGAACTCACGGGCATTCTCGGAGCGGCATATATCCGAGGCTTCCAGGGCTCGTCCTTCGGTCCCGGCTCGGTGTCGACCATGACCAAGCACTTCCCCGGCGGCGGACCGCAGAAGGACGGCGAGGATCCGCACTTCGCGTACGGCCGCGAGCAGGTGTATCCCGGCGGGCGGTTCGACCTGCACCTGAAGCCGTTCGAGGATGCCATGGCCGCAGGCACCAGGCAGATGATGCCGTACTACGGGATGCCGGTCGGCACCGAGTACGAGGAGGTCGGCTTCGGCTTCAACAGATCCGTGATCACCGGCCTGCTCCGGGAGCGCTTCGGCTTCGACGGCCTGGTGTGCACCGACTGGGGCCTCATCACCGACGCGGAGATCTTCGGTCAGCCGTTCCCGGCCCGCGCCTGGGGCGTCGAGCATCTGTCGCCGCGCGAGCGGATGCGCGCGGTGCTCGAGGCGGGTGCCGACCAGTTCGGCGGCGAGGACTGCGCGGAGCTGCTGCTCGAGCTGATCGCCGACGGGTCGATCCCCGAGGAGCGGCTCGACGTCTCGGCGCGACGGATGCTGCGCGAGAAGTTCGAGCTGGGTCTCTTCGACGATCCGTTCGTCGACGAGGATGCCGCGGATGCCGTGGTCGGCGCTCCCGAGTTCCGCGCCGCCGGAGAGGACGCCCAGCGCGCCTCGATCACCGTGCTCACGAACGACGGAGTGCTGCCGTTCCGTCGGGGCCTCAAGCTCTACGTCGAGGGCATCGACGCGACGGTGGCCGGCGGGTACGGCGAGGTGGTCGACTCCCCGGATGCCGCCGATCTCGCCGTCATCCGTCTGCAGGCGCCGTTCGAGCAGCGCGAGACCATGTTCGAGAACTTCTTCCATGCGGGCTCGCTGGAGTTCCCGTCCGAGGTGGTCGAGCACGTCGGCGCCGTCGCCGCGGTCGTCCCGACCGTGATCGACGTGCTCGCCGACCGACCTGCGATCCTCGAGCCGATCGTCGAAGCGGCGGCCGCTGCGGTCGTGAACTGGGGAGCATCGGGCTCGGCGCTGCTCGACGTGCTGAGCGGCGCGTCGCCGTCGCAGGGCCGGCTGCCCTTCGACCTGCCCCGCTCCATGGCGGCGGTCGAGGCGTCTCGACCCGACGTGCCGTTCGACACGGCCGACCCGCTGTTCCGCTTCGGCCACGGTCTCGTCCTCTAGCCGCTCGCGTCCTCTTCCCGCTCGCTCATCGGAGGCCTCGCAGACGTCGTCTGCGGGGCCTCCGTCATGTCCGGACGGCGGCGTCGCAGACCGATCGTTCCGCGTGTTGCGCAGTTTGTTGACTGAACCATCATTCAATTGAGCCGTTCGCACAACCGGAATATTGGTCAAATCACAGAATGTCCAGAACGTAGTTAATCCATGCGCGAAAGCTGGACAAAACCTGGACATGAATCCGCTCCCACGGGAATACTGTCTCCAAAACATGCGCTCAGCCGATGATGTCTTCGGCACCTGGGGAGGGCCCATGACGCGGGGAAACTGCATCACGGGAGAGGCGAATGGACATTTCGGAGGGGAGGGCTCTGCGGCGACGCAGGGCCATCGGAGGGGGAATCGCAGGCGGAACAGCCGCCGCGGTCATCCTCGCGAGTGCACTGGTACCGACGGCGGCGAACGCCCTCGACGCGGCGGATCCGACTGATCCGTCGGTCGCCCAGGGACAGATCATCCAGCTGCCGGCCGGCCTGCTCGGGGGATTGGACATCGCGACGCTCGGGCACACGCTGACGAGCAATCCGTCTGCTGTCGGTCCTGAGCTCGGCGGCCTCGACGTGACCGCGCTGGACGCGCTGAGCATCGACGTCGGCACGCTCAACGTCCCGCTGCTCACGGACGGCTCGACGCCCGGGCTGCTGCAGCTCGGAGACCTCGGCAGCGCTCAGAGCTTCAGCTCCTCGCCGACGCAGACCCAGTCGATCGCCTCATCCGGCACGATCACGTCGGGCGGCGCCATCGACGCGGGGGCCATCGACGGCAGCGTCGACCCCGGCACGCTCGACCTCACTGGTCTCTTCGACCAGCTCAACGTCGCGGGGCTCACCGACGCCGTCCTCGACCAGGCCTCGGTGGGCATCGGCGCGCTCGCATCCAGGGCCGAGTCGAACGCGGGGGCCCCGACATCCGAGTACCGGATCGCCGACCTCGGTCTCGACCTGCACAGCGACCTCGTCGCCGGCCTGTCGACCACTCTCGGCGGTGCCATCCAGACCACGGTGACGCCCGTGAGCAACCTCGTCGGCCCCGGCGGCGCTCTGACCGCCCTCGCCACGACGCTCGTCGGCACGGTCAACGCCATCCCCGACGTGCCGCTCGTGGCGAACTTCACAGCGACCGGCGGCACAGCGTCGATCGCCGGGCTCGACACCGTCGGCCAGACGGTCGCGACGGAGGTGCTGCAGGAGCCGCTCGAGAACACCACCGGCTCGGTACTCGTCGACCTCGCCGACGGCACAATCTCGGTCGACCTCGCCCGACTGCTCGTCGAGACCGGCGCCGGCGCGAACCTCAACACCCTGCCCGCGAACACCCCGGTGCTCTCGGCGACCATGATCGCCGCGATCCAGCAGGGGATCACCTCGGCACTGACCGGGACGCACCCCGAAAGCCTCAACGGCAAGGTCACCTCGACCCTCACGACCGCGCTCAACGCGCTCCAGGCGACGGTGAACGTCGGCGTCACCATCACCAACCCGCTGACCGGCGTCACGCTGACCTCCGGCACCATCACGGTCGCCGGGACGCTCGCGCAGTTCGCGGGAACGGCGACGCCGGCTCCGACGACGACCACCGACATCACGCTCGCCGGGCTCGACCTCAGCCTGCTGCTCAACCCGGTGATCGCCGCTGTGACCTCCGCGGTCGCGACCACCACCGGGCCGCTCGTGAACACGGCTCTGACGAGCGTCATCCCGCTCGTGCAGCCCGCGCTCGCCGCGCTCACCACGCCGCTGCTCGCGACACTCGACCCGGTTCTGCAGGGCGTGCTCTCGCAGGTCGCGACCATCACGATCAACGAGCAGCCGACGCCGGGAGACCTCGGGGCCGGCAGCTTCACGGTGCGCGCCCTCGGCGTCGATCTGCTCCCCGGAGTCGGGGGAGGAGTGTCGCTCGACCTGGGCTCGTCGACCGTGAAGTCGGCCGTCGCCGCGGTCGCCGCGATCGACGCGGCCGACACCGTGCAGGCCGGAACGAACCTCGCCGTCACCGGCTCGGGCTTCCCCGCGACCACCGCGGTGTCGGTGCAGCTCACCGCCCCCGGCGGCGCGAACGTCGGCGGCCCCGAGACCGTGACCACCGACGCGACCGGCGGCTTCACCCTGGCCTACCCCGTTCCGGCCTCCGCCGCTCCGGCGGCAGGATACACGGTCACCGCCACCGCAGGTGCCGTCAGCGCCACCGACACGACCGAGGTCACAGCCGCCGCGGCGGTCGACGCGGCTCCGGCCGTGCAGGCCGGCACCGATCTCGCGGTCACCGGAACGGCGTGGCCCGCGAGCTCGCAGGTCTCCGTGCAGCTGACCGCCCCGGGTGGTGCAGCAGTGGGCGGCCCGGTGCTCGCGAACACCGACCCGACCGGGTTCTTCTCGATCGCCCACCCCGTGCCCGCCGGTACCCCCGCTGCGACGGGATACACGGTGACGGCGACGGCAGGAACCCAGGTCGCGACCGACACGACAGAGGTCACCGATGCGCCGGTGCCGACGGTGGATGCCGCGGCGACCGTGCAGGCCGGCACCGATCTCGCGGTCACTGGCACCGCCTGGCCCGGGAACACCCTGGTCACGGTGCAGCTGACCGCCCCCGGTGGCGCGACCGTCGGCGGCCCGGAGACCGTCACCACCGATCCGGCCGGCGGCTTCACGCTCGCCTACCCGGTGCCCGCCTCGGCGGTGCCGGGGACCGGGTACACGGTGACGGCGACCGCCGGTGCGGCGACCGCGACCGACACCACCGAGGTGACGGCGGCCGCCTCCGTCGACGCGGCCGACACCGCGCAGGCGGGCACGGACCTCGCGGTCACCGGTGCCGACTGGCCGGCGAACACGCAGGTGTCCGTCCAGCTGACCGCCCCGGGCGGCGCCGCCGTCGGCGGACCGGAGCTCGTGACCACCGACCCCAGCGGTGGCTTCACGCTCGCCTACCCGGTCCCCGCCGCGGCGACGCCCGGAGCCGGGTACACCGTGACGGCGACCGCCGGTGCGCAGGTCGCGACCGACACGACCGAGATCACCGCGGCCGCAGCCGTCGACGCGGCCGACACCGCGCAGGCCGGAACCGAGCTCGCGGTGACCGGCACCGGCTGGCCCGCCACCTCGCAGGTCTCGGTGCAGCTCACCGACCCGGGTGGCGCGCCCGTCGGCGGACCGGTGCTCGTGACCACCGACGCCACCGGCGGATTCACCGTCGGCTACCCCGTCCCCGCCACGGCGACGCCCGGCACCGGGTACACCGTCACGGCGACGGCCGGTGCACAGGTCGCGACCGACACCACCGAGATCACGGCGGCGGCGACGGTGGATGCCGACGCGACCGTCGAAGCCGGCACGTCGCTGTCGGTGACCGGCGCGAACTGGCCCGCGAACACGCAGGTCTCGGTGCAGCTCACCGCCCCCGGCGGTGCGGCCATCGGCGGACCGGTGACGGCGACGACGGGTCCGCTCGGCGGATTCACCCTGTCGTACCCGGTTCCCGCCGGAACCCCGGCCGCACCCGGATACACGGTGACGGCGACTGCCGGCACGCAGACCGCGACCGACACCACCGAGGTGACGGCGGCTCCGGTCGTCGTGGATGCGGCACCGACCGTTCCGGCCGGGACGAACCTCGCGGTGACCGGCAGCGGCTGGCCCGTGAACTCCTCGGTCTCGTTGCAGCTGACCGCACCGGGCGGCGGGGCGAACGTCGGCGGTCCGGTGACCGCGACCACCGATGCGTTCGGCGCGTTCACCGCCAACTACCCGGTCCCCGCCGGCACCACCCCCGGCACCGGCTACACGCTGACCGCGACGGCCGGCGCGATCACGGCGACCGACACCACCGAGGTCACGGCCGGCGATCCGGGCGACGTGAACACGAACGCCGCGGCATCCGCCTCCGCATCCGCCGACGCGACCGCAGACGGCGACCCGTCGGCGCAGGCGGCGGCCGAGGCTGCGGCCCTCGCCGACGCGACATCGTCGGCATCCGCCGCGGCGACGGCCGACGCGACGGCAGCAGCCGTGGCCGCGGCGACCACCGACGCCTCCACGACGGCCTCCGCCGATTCGACCACCACCGCGAATGCGGCGGCGGCGGTCGCGGCCCAGGCGGCGGCTCAGGCCGACGCCTCGGACGACGTGAACGCGGCGGCCTCGACAGCGGCCGACGCGAACTCGGCGGCCTCGTCGGAGTCGGCGGCCACGAGCGATTCGTCCACCGACGCCTCGTCGGAGGCATCGACGAACGCGAACGCGGCGGCCTCGGCATCCGCATCCGCGAACGCCGACGCGTCGAGCGCCGCAGTGGCGGAGACGGCGGCCCAGGCCGCGGCCTACGCCGATGCGACGGCCGAGGGTTCCGCTGCGGCCGACCCCGCGGCGGAGGCGGCATCGCAGGCGGCGGCGACAGCCACCGCATCGACCGCGGCCACCGCCGACGCGACCTCCTCGGCCAACGCCGGAGCCGCGATCGCGGCGCAGGCGGCGGCCCTCGCGGACGCGACGTCGAACACCGCGGCCGACACCTCGGCCACCTCGGACGCCAGCACGAGCGCGGCGGCCAACGCGAGCGCGGCGGCCATCGCCACCGCGTCGACCGACGCCTCGTCGGATGCGGTGGCCTCGGCGGACGCCTCGGCCGAGATCAACACCAACGCCTCGGCGTCGGCAGCGGCCTCGGCTCAGGCAGACGACGACAGCAACGCGGCAGCGCAGGCGGCAGCGGTCGCGGCGGCTCTGGCTGATGCCACGAGCAGCGCCTCGGCGGCGGCTGATGCGACGGCGGCGGCAGCGGCGCAGGCCGCCGCGACCACCGACGCCTCCACGGACGCCTCGACCACTGCGACCTCGACGGCGAACGCCTCGGCAGCCGCGGCGGCCCAGGCGGCAGCGCAGAACGACGCGACCTCGACGAGCGCGGCGGACGCCTCGGCCTCGGCCGATGCGGATCCGAACGCGTCGGCGGCCGCGGCGGCGAACGCCTCGTCGTCGGCCACGGCGTCGGCCACGGCGGCGGCGGACGCCTCGGCATCCGCCACCGCGCAGGCCTCGGCCTCGGCGACCGCGCAGGCCTCGGCCTCCGCTGATGCGGCAGCCGACCCCGGTGCGAAGCTCGGCATCATCATCCGGGTCCCCGTGCTCGAGCGCGGCGACCGCCAGACCGCCGTCGGCACCGGCTTCGCGCCGGGCGAGACGGTCACGGGAGTGATGACGTCGGCGCCGCTCGCGCTGGGCACGCAGGTCGCGAACGCCCAGGGCACGGTGACCTTCACCTGGACGATCCCGGCCGGATACGACCTGGGCACCCACACGGTGACGCTCACCGGGGCGAGCTCGGGCAGCGTGGCGGCGACCTTCCAGGTGGTGGCCTCGGGGCTCGCCACCACAGGCGGCCAGGTGCAGAGCGGCTGGATCGCCCTCGCAGCACTGCTGCTGGTGCTGGGTCTCGGAGCCGTCAGGTTCGGCCGGCGCCGAGCGCAGACCGTCGCGACCGACCGCATGGTCGAGTAGCGGCACTCTCGTCGGGGCCGCCGCGCACGGCGGCCCCGACACCCCTCGGCGGTCAGGAAGGTGCGCACAATGACCACGACGACACAGACATCATCCGAATCGGACACCGCGGACGAGCGCGTGGACGCGGCGAGACCGCGGCCCGCGTGGTGGGTCAAGCTCATCGCGTTCGGGGCATGCCTCCTGACGCTCTGGCACGTCGGGGCCTCCTTCCTCTGGATCGCCCCGTACTCCGCGCTGCGGGAGGTCCCCACCCAGGAGGTGCTCGCGGGGTACATGCTGCCGATGTTCGGCCAGTCGTGGAGCGTCTTCGCGCCGGAGCCGATCAACGGCGACTACCACTTCAACGTGCGCGCCGTGATCGAGAAGGGCGGCGAGCAGATCGAGACAGGGTGGGTCAGCGCGACCGACGTCGAGCTGTCGATGATCCGCTACAACCTCTTCCCGCCGCGCGCCGGCATCCAGTCGAGCGAGGTCGCCAGCGGTCAGATGAACGCCTACAACAAGCTGAACGAGCAGCAGCAGGCGGTCGTCGCGCTCGACTACACGGAGGACGGCTGGGAGGAGTGGATGGTGCGCTCCTTCGACGAGCTCGAGGGCGACAACCCGTCGACCGCGGCGTACATGGCCGAGGAACACCTCTCGACCGCGTACGCCACCCAGGTCGCCTACGCGATCTGGGGAGCGGATGCCGTCGTCGAGGTGCAGTACCGGGTGAGCAGGCAGAACGTCGTCCCCTACGCCGAGCGGAACGACCCCGGCGCCCAGCGCCCCGATCCCACGTTCTCCACGACAGGGTGGCGTCTCCCTATAGAAGAGGAAGGGCAGAGTCGCGAGAACTTCGCGAACACCTTCCGCAGCCAGTTCGAGAGGACCCAGAAGTGAGCGCCCCCGCGAAGACCCGTGGGCGGCGCCCCGCCGCGAGGACCACCGCTCCCGCGCCGGTCGAGTCACCGGCACCGCCGAAGCCGTCGCCGCCATCTGCTCCGCCATCTGCTCCGGCATCCGCTCCGCCGTCCACGCCCGGCCCCCGATCAGGGGAGACGCAGGCGTCGTTCCCGGTGCGGCTGCTGACGTTCGCGTCGTCGATGGTCGCGGGGTTCTGGGCCATGGTCGTGTCGGCGATCGATCGCATCTCGGCGTTCATCGGGGAGTGGCTCTTCTCGGGCAAGAAGGCCCTGTACGGGCTGGCGGTCACGCGGATCCTCTTCGGCGTCACGGCGATCGGACTCCTCGCCTCGAACTTCAGCACCCGCCTCTACACGTTCGGATCGGGATCCGCGTGGAACGGCGAACTCGCGCAGCCGGTCAGCGACTTCCCGACCATCTGGGTGTTCAGCGCATTCCACGCGGCGATGGGCAACGACGCGCTCTACACCGCGCTCTACCTCCTGCTCGGGGTGCTGGCCGTGCTTTTCGTGCTCGGCTGGCGCTTCCGCATCGTGCTCCCCGTCTTCTTCTGCCTGTGGGTCGGGTTCATCGAGGCGAACGACATGGTGGGAGACCAGGGCGACAACATGTTCCGCATCGCCCTGCTGCTGCTGTTCTTCGCCGACCCCGCGGCGCGGTGGTCGCTCGACGCCCGCCGTCGCGCGAAGAGCGGCGAGTGGTTCGCCCAGGGCAGCCAGCCGGCGCTGCTGGGCACGGTCTTCCACAACCTCGCACTCGTCGCCCTCACCGCGCAGGTGTGCTTCGTGTACGCGTCCGGTGCGCTGTTCAAGGCCGGCGGTGATCCGTGGAAAGAGGGGTACGCGGTCTACAACCCGCTGCAGACCGCGAGATTCGGCACCTGGCCGGTCCTCAGCGACCTGGTGACGACCTGGGGGCCGATGGTCGTCGCCGCGAGCTGGGGATCGATCATCCTGCAGGTCGCGTTCCCGCTCATGCTGCTCACCCGCCCCACGCGGTTGATCGGCCTCGTCGGCATCCTGTCGTTCCACATCGGGATCGCGGTGCTGATGGGCCTGCCATGGTTCTCGCTGACCATGATCGCGATCGACTCGATCTTCATCCGCGACCGCACCTGGTCGCGGTTGAGTGCCGGAGTCGCCCGCCGGTGGGACGACGCGAAGTCGGCGCCGCCCCTGCGCGCGTCCGCCGCGTCTGACCACACCTGACGGCGTCCGACTGTGGGCTGACGACAATCCGTCGCGGCGACGAGGTCGAGACTGGTTGGTGGAACCATACAGGTGACTTCATCATGGGTTGTGGCACACCTACCATGGAGGCATCCCCGATCTTCTCCTGAGAGGAACGCGCCATGGTCGACGCCGCCGTCCGTCCGAACACCACCCCCGCCGAGCCGAACGAGTCCGCGAGCGTGCGCCTCGACGTCGATGCGGTCACCGATCTGCTGCTCGGCACGTGGGGCGACACGCGTCGCGAGGCGCGCGAGATGATCAAGGACTCGGCGTTCTGGCGCAAGGACGAGCTCGGCAAGGACGAGCACCGCGAGCGCGTGCTCAGCCAGCTGCACCTGCTCGTCGACAACAAGGCGGTGCACCGCGCGTTCCCGAAGCGTCTCGGCGGCGAGGAGAACAACGGAGCGAACATCGCCGGGTTCGAGGAGCTCGTCACCGCCGATCCGAGTCTGCAGATCAAGTCGGGCGTGCAGTGGGGGCTCTTCGGCTCCGCCGTGCTGCAGCTCGGCACCGCCGAGCACCACGACAAGTGGCTGCCCGGCATCATGAGCCTCGAGATCCCCGGCGCGTTCGCGATGACCGAGATCGGGCACGGGTCCGACGTCGCGGCCGTCGGGACGACCGCGACCTACGACCCCGAGACCGAGGAGTTCGTCATCAACACCCCGTTCCGCGGGGCGACGAAGGAATACCTCGGCAACGCGGCCCTGCACGGCATCGCCGCGACCGTCTTCGCGCAGCTCATCACGAACGGCGTGAACCACGGCGTGCACTGCTTCTATGTGCCGCTGCGCGGCGAGAACGGCGTCGACCTGCCCGGCATCGGGCGCGAGGACGACGGCCTCAAGGGCGGACTCAACGGCATCGACAACGGACGCCTGTCGTTCGACCACGTGCGCATCCCGCGCACCAACCTGCTCAACCGCTACGGCGACGTCGCCGCCGACGGCACCTACTCGAGCGCGATCGACAGCCCCGGCCGCCGCTTCTTCACGATGCTCGGCACCCTCGTGCAGGGGCGTGTCTCGCTCGACGGCGCCGCCTCGTGGGCGTCGGCCCTCGGACTGAAGATCGCGATCACCTATGCCACCCAGCGCCGACAGTTCGACGGCGTCGACGGGCAGGAGGTCGTGCTGCTCGACTACGGCAAGCACCAGCGCCGTCTGCTCCCTCGCCTCGCCACGACGTACGCGCAGATCTTCGCGCACGACGAGTTCCTGCAGAAGTTCGACGGCGTCTTCTCCGGTCGCACCGACACCCCGGCCGACCGTGAGGACCTCGAGACCCTCGCCGCAGCGCTCAAGCCGCTGTCGACCTGGCACGCCCTCGACACGCTGCAGGAGGCGCGCGAGGCCTGTGGCGGCGCCGGCTTCATGTTCGAGAACCGTCTGGTGGGACTCCGCGCCGACCTCGACATCTACGTCACCTTCGAGGGTGACAACAACGTGCTGCTGCAGCTCGTCGGCAAGCGCCTGCTGACCGACTACGCCAAGCAGTTCACGGGCAAGGATGCCGCGGCCCTCGCCAAGTTCGCCGTCGGTCAGACCGCGGGCAAGCTGTTCCACGGCGCCGGGCTGCGACAGTTCGGCCAGTCGGTCGCCGACTTCGGTCAGGTGGCGCGGTCGGTCGAGAACGGACTCCGCGAGGAGCAGCAGCACCTGCTGCTCGCAGAGCGCGTGCAGCAGATGGTCGCCGACATCGCGGCACGACTGCGTCCCGGCGCGAAGGACAAGGCGCTCGGCTCGCGGCTGTTCAACGAGAACCAGGCCGAGCTCATCGAGGCGGCCCGCGCCCACGGCGAGCTGCTGCAGTGGGAGGCCTTCACCGACGCCGTGCACCGCGTCGAGGACCCCGACACCAAGAAGGTGCTGACCTGGCTGCGCGACCTGTTCGGCCTGCAGCTCATCGAGAAGCACCTCGCCTGGCACCTCATCAACGGACGCCTGTCGATGCAGCGTGCTGCGGCGGTGTCGAGCTACATCGATCGGCTGTGCGCTCGACTGCGTCCGCACGCGCTCGACCTCGTCGACGCGTTCGGGTACGAGCCCGAGCACGTCCGCGCACCCATCGCCTCGGGTGCGGAGAAGGAGCGCCAGGATGAGGCCCGCGCGTACTACGCCGCGCTCGCGGCATCCGGCGACGCGCCCATCCAGGAGAAGGCGCTCAAGCAGAAGAAGCGCTGACGCGCGTCGCGCTCCCCGCGGGTCGTTGAGCGAGCGAACCCTCCCGCGGGTCGTTGAGCGAGCGAGCCCTCCCGCGGGTCGTTGAGCGAGCGAGCCCTCCCGCGGGTCGTTGAGCGAGCGAGCCCTCCCGCGGGTCGTTGAGCGAGCGCAGCGAGACGAAACGCGGTTCCCTCCCCGGATCGTCCGTCCCGCTCCCTCGTCTCAGCCGACCGGAGGCGGCGGGTACTGTCCCGGGTGCCCCGGTGCCGCCGGATACCCGGGAACCGGCTGCGCCACGGCATCCTGACCCGTCCGGGCCGTGCGCGCCCGCGCGCGCACCCGCAGCAGCACAGCCGTGAAGGCGAGGAAGCCGAGTCCCACTGCGGCGCCGCCGCCGTAGAGCAGCATCGTCGGGACGACCATGTTGACGCCGCGCGGCAGCTGGACGAGCACGGGGAACGCGGCATCCGACGCGAAGAGCAGAAGCGCGCTGCCGACCAGGAGAGCAATACCGGGAAGCAGGAGGGCGTACGGCGACCATCGCGCGACCACGATCCCGGCGACCGCGAGCACGAGTCCGCCGAGCATCGCGAGCGCCGCGTCGGGACGCAGATCGAACTGAAAGCGCTGGAAGGCGAGCAGCGACCCCTCCGCAACGCCCCACGCGGTGAGCCAGGCGGCGCCGGCGAGCAGCACGGGGGAGCCGACGAGGCCGATCGCGCCGAGGGCGCCGGACCTCGGTCGCGGGTCGCGCCGCACGAGGGCGAGCACGAGGCCCATCGCTCCGAGCACGGGAAGGACCGACAGGGGGATGCCGTAGATCAGCCCGTCGCCCCACTCCCGCGGGAAGGCGCCGTAGACGGTCCAGAGCACGCCAGGGAAGATGGCGAAGGCGAGGGGGAGGACGCTGAGGATCCCGATCGCGATGAGCCCGGCGGAGCTCCAGAGCCCTGTCGCGATGACGGCGAGGATCAGGATGACGCCGAGCATCTGCAGGAGGAGGGGGCCGATCAGCGGGGTGAGATCTCTCTCGAACCCGAACGAGAAGAATGCGCGGCTCACGGCGGTCCCGCCGATCGACAGCAGTATCAGAGCCGTCGGGGTGAGGACAAGCGCGATCACGATCGAGACCAGGCGTGCGAGCATGGATGAGCGGTGCATGAGACGTCCCTCCAGAGTCGTAGCCCCACCGTACCGATCCCCCCGCCGCAGGTGCCGCCCGATCCTGTCGCGGACGGCCCCGATCCCGTGGCGAACAGAAGGAGTCCCGATGACCCGCGTCCACGCCTACGCCGCCCCCAGCGAAGCCGCCCCGCTCGAGAAGACCGTGATCGAGCGCCGCGAGCTCGGTCCGCACGACGTGCTCATCGACATCGCGTTCGCCGGTATCTGCCACTCCGACATCCACACGGTGCGCGGCGATTGGGGTCCGCAGAGGTATCCGCTCGCGCCGGGGCACGAGATCGCGGGAACCGTCGCGGCCGTCGGATCCGACGTCACGCGTCACTCCGTCGGCGACCGGGTCGGCGTCGGATGCATGGTGAACTCGTGCGGCGAGTGCCGCAACTGCGAGCGCGGGGACGAACAGTTCTGCACGAACGGCACGATCCTGACCTACGGCAGCATCGACAGGGACGGGACCGTCACCCAGGGCGGATACTCCGAGCAGGTCGTCGTGACGGAGTCGTTCGTCGTTCGCATCCCCGAGGGGATCGAGCTGGATGCCGCTGCCCCGCTGCTCTGCGCCGGCATCACGACCTACTCCCCGCTGCGGCACTGGAACGTCGGACCCGGCAGCCGGGTCGCCGTCGTCGGACTCGGCGGGCTCGGCCACATGGCCGTGCAGATCACGCACGCGCTCGGTGCGGAGGTCACCGTGCTGTCGCAGACGCTCACCAAGAAGGACGACGGTCTGCGCCTCGGCGCCGACCACTACTACGCCACGAGCGACCGCGAGACGTTCCGCAACCTGCGCTCGTCCTTCGACGTGATCCTCAACACCGTGAGTGCGGTCGTCGACCTGCGGTCGTACCTCAGCCTGCTCGACGTGGGCGGATCGATGGTGTGCGTGGGTGCTCCATCGGAGCCCCTGCCCGTGCAGGTGATGTCGCTGATCGGCGGGCGCCGCTCGCTCGCCGGGTCGAACATCGGCGGTATCCAGGAGACGCAGGAGATGCTCGACTTCTGCGCCGAGCACGGCATCGCCGCGGAGGTCGAGGTCATCCCGGCATCGCAGATCAACGAGGCGTACGAGCGCGTGCTCGCGTCGGATGTGCGCTACCGCTTCGTCATCGACGCCTCGACCTTCGCGGACTGAGCGAGGGTATCCCTCTCGGTCGCTGAGGGAGCGGACGTCCCGCTGGTCGTTGAGCGAGCGGACGTCCCCGCTGGTCGTTGAGCGAGCGGAGCGAGACGAAACGTTCTGGTGTTGGTCGTTGAGCGAGCGGAGCGAGACGAAACGCGTTCCCTCTCGGTCGTTGAGCGGGCGGAGCGAGTCGAAACGCGGCCCGTCTGGTCGTTGAGCGAGCGGAGCGAGACGAAACGCGGTGGGGTTTCGGTCAGGTTCTGTGCCTGTCCTCGATCCTGTCCGGTAGCGTTCCAGAGTTCTGGAATACCCTTCTGACCTGGCCCGTTTTGCGTGGTTTCCCCCGCGTGAATGTCGGTGGTCGCGGGTTGACTGTCCGTATGACCCATCCCGCCGAGACACTCGCTCAGGTCGTGTCCGACCTGGATGCGGTGCTGTCCGATAACACCCTGGCGGGGTTGTCGGACGCGGATCGGGTGCGGGTGTTGCAGGCGGCGGGTGCGGTGTTGCGGCGGGTGGACGCGGTGGTGGTGGAGACTCTGGGGTCGACGAACCCGGTCGATCTTGCCCACGGGGCGGGATGCCGCTCGGCGCAGGAGTTGGTGCAGCGCACGCTGCTGGTGGATGGGCCCGGTGCGGGGCGGGTGGTGAAGGCGGCGGGGCTGGTGCGGCGGGAGTTGAGTCTGGTGTCGGGGGAGTGGTTGCCGGCTCGGTGGCCTGCGGTGCGGGACGCGCTGCGGGACGGGGTGATCGGGGTGGCGGGGGTGTTGGCGGCGACGGGCCCGGTGGAGCGGATCCGTGACCGGATCGGGGCGGAGGAGCGGTTGGCGGCGGATGCGTTCCTCGCTGATGTCGCCCGCGGTCTGCACGATCAGGGTGACGATGCCGACCTCGAGGGCGAGGACGAGGGCGATGATCCCGAGGCGGGCGCTGACGGTTCGCAGGGGGCGGATGGGTCCGGTGGTCCGGGGGTGATGCCGGAGGATCTGGGGCGTGTGGCGCAGCAGATCGCGCTGGTGTTGGACCCGGATGGGCCAGAACCCGATGACCAGCAGGCGTTGCAGCGCCGCGGCCTGACGATCGGACGCCTGCACCAGGGACTGCATCGGATCACCGGGCACCTCGTCCCGGACGCGGCCGCACAACTGCAGGCGGTGCTGGATGCGATGCTCAACCCGAAGGTCGACGGCCCACCCCACCCGACCGGCGTGCGCTTCGCACCCTCCCCGGCTGAGGATGGCAACACCTCTTCCGGTGTCGGGCGTGACATCGCCGTCGATCCCGCCGCCGTCGATCCCGCTGCGGTCGATCCCGCCGCGGTCGATCTCGCCAGGGACGAGCCTGCCGGACCCGATCGCGTTCCCGTCCCGGTGGAGGGGTGGAATGCGGATCCGCGGGCGGTGATCGATCCCCGCACGCCTACCCAGAAACGTCATGATGCGTTCGCGGCAGCGGTGGGGATCGCGGCCCGACACCAGGACATGCCCTCCCTGGGCGGTGCGGCACCGACCCTGGTCGTGACGGTCGATGCGACAGACCTCGCCCGCCACACCGGGCGGGCGCGGCTTCCCGGGTCGGACGCGACCATCCCCACCGCCGCGGCCGTGCACACGGCCTGCTCCGGGGTGATCCAGCGGGTGCTGATCGATCAGGGGAGGATCGTGGGGATCACGGTCACCGACCGGGTGTTCACCGTGCATCAACGGCGGGCGATCATCGCCCGCGACTCCGAGTGCCTCATCCCCGGCTGTCATGTCCCGGCGGCGTGGTGCGAGATCCACCACGTCACCGAACACGCCCGCGGCGGGCCGACCTCCACCGACAACGGGGTCCCGTTGTGCTGGTGGCACCACCGCTCCCTGGCCACGTCCGGGTGGGAGATCCGCATGAACCACGGTATCCCCCAAGTCCGCGGACCCGCCTGGTGGGACCCCACCCACCACTGGCACACACCCACCCACAGCGCCCCACCACTGGCCAGGTCGGCATGATGCGCGGGCACTGCGCTGAGGCTGCACGATCTCGACGTCCGTGGCGGGCGATACGGTCGACCCATGCCTTCCCTCCTCATCGGTCCCGACGAACGCGCGCGCTGCGCCTGGGTCGGCGACGACGCCGAGTACCGCCGCTACCACGACGAGGAGTGGGGCACCCCGCTGCACGGCAACCGCGCGCTGTTCGAGAAGATGGCGCTCGAAGGCTTCCAGGCGGGGCTGTCGTGGATCACGATCCTCCGCAAGCGCCCGCGCTTCCGCGAGGTGTTCGCCGGATTCGACCCCGACGCGGTCGCAGCATTCGCCGAGGCCGACGTCGAGCGCCTCATGGGCGACGCGGGCATCATCCGCAACCGGGCCAAGATCGAGGCGACCATCGGCAACGCCCGCATCGTCCGCACCATGGCCGACGGCGAACTCGACGAACTCATGTGGTCGTTCGCACCGCCCGCCACCGGCATCCGCCCGGCGAGCTTCGCCGACGTCCCCGCCGTCACTCCCGAATCCACCGCCCTCAGCAAGGAGCTCCGACGCCGCGGATTCCGCTTCGTCGGCGCCACCACGATGTACGCCCTCATGCAGTCCGCAGGCATGGTCGACGACCACATCGAAGGATGCTGGAGAGCCGCACCACCGCAGTGAAACCACCCTGCCCAGGAATTCGGGCAGTTCTCCCCATCGTGCGCGGTATTCCGGCCGGTTAGGATAATCGGGTGTATCGTGCGCCGCCGTGTGCGCGATCGGGAGAGTCTTGAACGACGAGACCCTGGGGGGAACCGGGTATGAAGGCGTTGTCGTGGATGCGGGCACGACCGAAGACACTGGCGTCCGCCGCCGGTGTGACGGTGGGTGTGATCGCCCTCACCACGATGGCGATCAACTATCAGGGCTTCCCGACCACGAAGGTCGACCTCAATGACGGCGGCGTCTGGATCACCAAGGCGTCGAGCCTCCTCGTCGGCCACTTCAACCACGAGTCCACCGTCCTCGACGGCGGACTCCGCACCACCGGCGAGAACTTCGACATCCTGCAGGACGAGACGACGATCCTCGTCGTCGACGAGAGCGCCGCCACCGTCACAGCCGTCGACCCCGCCCGCGTCTCCCTCGGTGACTCCGCCCGCATCCCGTCCTCCGCAAAGGTCGCGCTCGGCCACCAGACCACCGCGATCCTCGACAAGAAGTCCGGAAACCTGTTCGTCGTCCCCGTCAAGGGCATCCCGACGTTCAAAATGGACGGCGCCGAACCCGCCGCCAAGCTCGGAGCCAACGCCGACGTCGCCGTCGCCGAAGACGGCACCGTCTTCGGACTCTCCGCCGACCGCGGCGAGGTCGTCACCATCCCCGTCGACAACGAGGGCGAGCCGCTCGACCCGTCCACGGCATCGGTCGGCGAGATCGACGACACCGGAGCGCCGCGCATCACCGCCGTCGGACGCACCCCCGTCGTGCTCGACACGGCCGCAGGCGTCGTCACCACCCCCGGAGGCTTCCGCACCGAGGTCGCCGACGCCGCGGATGCCGTGCTGCAGCCGGCCTCCGCCGAGACCACGGCCGTGGCGCTCGCGACGAAGTCCGCACTCGTCAGCGTCCCCCTCGACGGCAGCGAGCCCGTCGTCACCGACGTGGGCGGCAGCGGCACCCCCGCGGCGCCCATCTCGCTGCGCGGCTGCACGTACGCCGCCTGGGCCGGCTCCGCGCGCTTCCTCCGCGAATGCCCCGGCGACGGCAACGACGTCAACGAGCGCATCGAGGGCGCCGAGCAGTCGAAGAGCCTCACCTTCCGTGTGAACCGCGATGTCATCATCCTCAACGACGCCGTGGGCGGCGCCGCGTGGATGG
The DNA here is from genome assembly GCF_038397715.1 of Microbacterium sp. LWO14-1.2. Classification (NCBI taxonomy): domain Bacteria; kingdom Bacillati; phylum Actinomycetota; class Actinomycetes; order Micrococcales; family Microbacteriaceae; genus Microbacterium; species Microbacterium sp. LWO14-1.2. The sequence goes on along the minus strand of NZ_CP151633.1, from coordinate 1,372,222 downwards.
CCAACGAATCCCTGCAGCGCGTCGACAACTGGAACGACCTCACCCCGCCCGAGGGGGAGACGCAGGATGAGGACAACACCACCGAGGAGACGGTCGAGACGACCCTCCCCGACCGCAAGGAGGAGAACACCCCTCCCGTCGCGGAAGACGACGAGTTCGGCGTCCGTCCCGGCGCGACCACGCTGCTCCCGGTGCTCGACAACGACAACGACCCCGACGGCGACGTGCTCGTCGCGACCCTCGCCGAGGCCCAGCCCTCGCTCGGCACCGTGCAGCCCGTCCAGAACGGGGGATCGCTGCAGATCGCCGTCGACGAAGAGGCGACCGGGTCGACGACCTTCGTCTACGAGGCGAACGACGGCCGCAACGGCAAGGACACCGCGAACGTCACGCTCACGGTGCACCCCTGGGACCAGAACGCCGCCCCGACCCCGAAGCGCAAGACGTCGCTCGTCGTCGAATCCGGCGGAACGGTGTCGTACAACATCCTCCCCGACTTCATCGACCCCGACGGCGACGACATCTACCTCAAGGGCGTCGAGCCCGCGCCCGGCGACGAGGTCGACTTCACCACCGACGGCCAGATCACATACAAGGCCACCGCGAGCCTGCAGGGCCGGAAGGAAGTGCAGGTCACGGTCGCCGACGGATTCGGCGAGACCTACGTCGGCACGATCTCGCTCGACGTGCGCCCGGAGGGCTCCACCGACCCGAAGACGAACGCCGACCACGTCGTCACCCGCGTCGGCGAGCAGGTCACCGTCGCCCCCCTCGCGAACGACACGAGCTCCGGCCGCGAGCCGCTACGCCTCGGCCGCGTCGACGAGTCGCCCGGCGCGACGATCCTGCCCGACTACCCCAACAAGACCTTCACGTTCTCGGCCGCCGCACCCGGCACCTACTACGTGCAGTACCTCGCGACCGCCGGTCCGAAGAACGCGCAAGGGCTCGTCCGCGTCGACGTGCAGGACGAGAGCGACAATGACCTGCCGCCGATCGCGGTGCGCGACGTCGCGCTCCTGCCGAGCGGCGGCGACGTGCTCGTCGGCGTCCTCGCGAACGACATGGACCCGGCCGGGGGCATCCTCGTCGTGCAGTCCGTCTCCGTCGAGCCGAGCTCCGGCATCTCGGTGTCGGTCATCAACCACGAGACGCTGCGCATCACCGACCAGGGCGCGCTAACCGACCAGGTGCGCGTCAAGTACCGCATCTCCAACGGCTCGAAGTCCGCGGAGGGCGAGGTCGTCGTGATCCCGATCCCCGCGCCCGACGAGATCCTGCAACCGGTCGCGAACCCCGACACCGCGTACGTGCGGGCCGGCGACGTGGTCTCGATCCCCGTGCTCGACAACGACACCCACCCGAACGACGACGTCATGCACGTGTCGCCCGAGCTGATCGAGTCGCCCGACCCGGAGGACGGCGAGGCATTCGTCTCTCAGGACACCGTGCGCTTCAAGGCGGGCCCCGAGGCGAAGACCGTCTACCTCACGTACGAGGCCGTCGACTCGCGACAGCAGAAGGCCGCCGCGCTCGTCACCATCCAGATCCTCCCGATCGACGAGGAGACCAACGCCGCCCCGCGTCCGCAGGACATCGTGGCCCGCGCGCTCGCCGGCACCGAGGTCAGCATCGCGGTGCCGCTCGACGGCATCGACGCCGACGGAGACTCCGTCGAACTCCTCGACATCACCTCGAGCCCCGCCAAGGGACGCATCGTCGAGACGGGCGCGAACTACTTCACCTACGAGGCCTTCGACGGCTCCGCGGGCGTCGACACCTTCAAGTACCGCGTGCGCGACCGCCTGGGCAAGGAAGGCGTCGCCACCATCCGTGTCGGCATCGCCCCCGCCGAAGACGTCAACCAGGCACCGTACGCGGTGAAGGATGCCGTCGTCGTGCGCCCCGGCCGCGAGATCGCCGTACCGGTGCTCGCCAACGACTCCGACCCCGAGGGCGACAAGATCACCCTTGTCAGCGAGAAGAACGGCGGGCTCGAGGTCCCCAAGATCGACGGCCTCTCGGCGCGGGTCTCCGGTGACCGCGTTCTCGTGCAGGCGCCGAACCGCTCTCTCGAGACGTCGCTGCAGTACACGATCCGCGACTCGCGCGGCGCGACAGCGTCGGCCGTGCTGCAGATCACCGTCGACGAGGACGTGCCTCTGCAGGCCCCGATCGCCCGCGACGACCGCGTGCGTCCCGAAGACCTCAAGGACGACACGCTCACCGCCGAGATCGACATCCTCAAGAACGACGAGGACCCCGACGGCACGACCGACGCTCTCGACGTCACCCTCGGTGCGGGCGCCACCCAGCTCGATAACGGTCTGGTGCAAGTGACGGTGCAGGAGGAGCAGCAGCTCATCCGCTACACGCTCACCGACCGCGACGGTCTCGAGGCCTCCGCGTTCATCTTCGTCTCCGCGGAGTCCGGCTTGCGCCCGACCGTCGACCTCACGAAGCCCGTCGAGGTCATCAGCGGCGAGACGAAGGCGCTCCCGCTCTCCGAGTACGTGACGGTCGCCGGCGGCGGGACCGCCCGCATCACCGAGCACGCCAAGGTCAGCGCGGTGCACGCCGACGGCTCGGATCTCGTCAAGGACGAGACGGCCCTCGTCTACACCTCGGCCGCGGGCTACTTCGGTCCGGACGCCATCACCTTCGAGGTCACCGACGGTGACGGACCCGACGACCCCGAGGGTCGCAAGGCGACGCTGACGATCCCGATCGACGTCCTCCCGCCCGACAATCAGCAGCCGGTGTTCGTGAACAGCCAGATGCAGGTCGCCCCCGGCGAGGACGCGACGGCCCTCGACCTCGCCGCGCTCACCACCGATCCGGACCCCGAGGATCAGGGCAAGCACAAGTACACCTTCGTCGGCGGCGACGGCAAGGGCGTGTCAGCGAAGGTCGACGGCACGCAGCTGCTCGTGCAGGCGTCGTCGAGCGCGAAGAAGGGCACCGCCCTCACCCTCAAGGTCCGGGTCACGGATGGGCAGACGGAACCCGTCGAAGGCACCGTGACGGTGCTCGTCGCGGCATCCACCCGAGCCATGCCCGCGGCCAACACCGACACGGTGTCGGAGGCCGACCAGGGCAAGCCGGTCACGGTCGACGTGCTCGCGAACGACTTCAACCCCTTCCCGGAGACGCCGCTCAAGGTCGTCTCGGCCGTGGTCGAAGCCGGTATGGGCAGCGTCTCGCAGAAGGGCGACCAGCTGACGGTCACGCCGGCGGCGACCTTCGTGGGCACGCTCGTCGTGCGGTACCGGATCCAGGATGCGACGGAAGACGCCGACCGCGAGGTCAACGGACAGGTCATCGTCACCGTGCAGGGCGTGCCGGAGGCGCCGGGCGCTCCGATCGTCACGAGCGTGCAGGACCGCACGGTCGTCGTCTCGTACGGCGCCCCGTCGAACAACGGCGCGGAGATCACCAAGTACACCGTGAAGGCGGTGAGCGGCGGCGCCTACACGAAGGAGTGCCGCTCGACCACCTGCACGCTCGACGGCCTCACCAACAACGTCGAGTACACGTTCCAGGTCACCGCGACGAACCGCGTCGGCGAGGGCAAGCCCTCGGGCACGTCGGCCGTCGCCCGCCCCGACGCGCGCCCCGACACCCCGAACCCGCCCACACTGAAGTTCGGCGACAAGTCGCTCGCCGTCAGTTGGACGACCCCGTCTACCCCGGGTTCGCCGGTCGAGAGCTACACGCTCGAGATCTCGCCCGCCCCGCCTTCGGGCGTCGCGCAGAAGCAGGTCACGGGCAACTCGCTCACCTGGGAAGGCCTCGAGAACGGCGGCAACTACCAGGTGCGCGTGCAGGCGCACAACAAGGCGCCGGATCCGTCGAGCTGGAGCAACTGGTCGGCGTCCGAGGTTCCGGCGGGACCGCCGCTGAAGCCCGCCGCGCCCACGACGACGCAGCTCGCGTCGGTCGGCACCGAGGCGCAGATGCAGGTCAACTGGGGCGCGCCGAACTCGAACGGCGATGCCATCGCCAGCTACCAGCTCGAGGTGCGCAACGGCGGCACGGTCGTCAACACGCTCACCCCCGGCGCGGGGGCGACCTCGCAGGCCGTCAAGGTGCCGACGTCGGAGACGCCGTACACCTACCGCATCCGCGCGCAGAACAAGGCGGGCTGGGGCGAGTGGTCCGACCTGTCGGCGCCTCGCCGCGGCGTCAACGCGCCGGGCGCGCCGACGAGCCTGAGCGGCCAGGCGGCCGACCGATCGATCATCAACATCTCGTACAACGAGGGTGCCCGCAACGGTGCCAAGTCGAGCGAGCTCACCTACCAGTACACGTTCAACGGCGGCGGCAGCTGGCAGGCACTGAACGGCAACTCGATCGGCGGCCTGACGAACGGCCAGACCTATAACCTGCAGATCCGCGCGGTCTCGACCGTCGACGGCACCTCGTATGCCGGTGCGGCATCGAACGTCGCGAGGGTGATCCCGTTCGGGCAGCCCAAGGCGCCCGTGGCGAAGGCCGAGAACCTCGGCCAGTCGGTGCGGCTGTCGTGGGACGCGAGGAACTCCGACAACGGACGGTCGATCGACCAGGTGCAGATCAGCATCGACGGCGGCGGCTGGCAGAACGTCGCGATCAACGGGTCGCAGACCGTCGGCAACGGCTACGAGGAGACGCACAGCATCAAGGTGCGGGCCCATGCCGCCGAGGGCGGCTGGTCTCCGGAGGCATCCGACTCCGCACGGACGAACAACCGCCCGGCCGAAGTCCTCAAGACCGGCAAGGGAGCATCCGGCAACTGGCCGGGTGAGTGCACGCACTCCTCGTGCGCGTACGTCACCCTCACGGTGCAGAACTTCCGGAGCCCAGGCAACTACACGCTGCGGTGCGATGACGGCGGCCAGTTCGGGAACTCGGCGCGGTACGTGCCCGAGAACGGCACGGTGCAGCTCGGATGCTTCTACGGAAACCCCGGCCGCTCCATGCGCGTCTACATCGTCGAGCTCAACCGGTACGCCGATGCCATCAACTGGTACTAGCACGACCCGCCACCGCGTCGCGCCGCACGCCCCTTCACAGAACGAGGAACCGACACTCTCATGACCATGACCCCCGAACAGGCCGCCTGGTTCCAGGGCACCTTCCAGCGCCTCGTCGACAACGTCGACCGCGCCGTGCAGGGCAAGCGCGAGATCGTCAGCCTCGTGCTCGCGTCCATGCTCGCCGAGGGCCACGTGCTCCTCGAAGACGCACCGGGCACGGGCAAGACCAGCCTCGCGAAGGCACTCGCCGCGACCGTGCAGGGCACGAGCACCCGCATCCAGTTCACGCCCGACCTGCTGCCGTCCGACGTCACCGGCGTCACGATCTACGACCAGCAGCAGCACCGGTTCGAGTTTCACAAGGGCCCGATCTTCGCGTCGATCGTGCTCGCCGACGAGATCAACCGCGCCTCGCCGAAGACGCAGTCCGCCCTTCTCGAGGTCATGGAGGAGTCGCGGGTCACGGTCGACGGCGTCACGCACGAGACCGGCCGTCCGTTCCTCGTGATCGCGACGCAGAACCCCATCGAGCAGGCGGGAACCTACAAGCTCCCCGAGGCGCAGCTCGACCGGTTCCTGATCAAGACGTCGATCGGGTACCCCGACATCGCGGTGACCGAGAGCATCCTCGCCGGTGCCTCCGACCGCAACCCGTCCGCCGGCCTCTCGGCGATCATCACGACGAGCGCCGTCGCCGACATGGCCGACCTCGGCGCCTCGGTGCACGTCGAGCCCGCCGTGCTGCGGTACGTGGCCGAGATCGCCGAGGCGACCCGTGAGGACTCCGCGATCCGACTCGGCGTCTCGGTGCGAGGCGCGATCGCCATGATCCGCATCGCGAAGGTGTGGGCCGCATCGCAGGGTCGGCACTTCGTGCTCCCCGACGACATCAAGGCGCTCGCCCGCCCCGTGTGGCAGCACCGCCTGCTGCTGGATGCCGAGGCGGAGTTCGCCGGAACCTCCAGCGACACGGTCATCGCGCGCGTCCTGGATGCCGTCGCGGCACCGCAGGCTCGAGCGGCGGCCTGATGACGACGGAGGCCCTCCCGGCTGCGACCGCGCCGATCGACCGCGACGCCGGCTGGCGCGACGTCGCGGCGGTCATCGGCGCGCGCATCCTGAGCCGCCTCCGCCTCGTGACGAGCGCGATCCGGCCGCTGGCGTGGGTGCTGATGGCGCTCGCCGTCGGCTTCTGGATCCTCGGTCAGATCGCGGGGTGGGCGGAATTCACCGTCGCCGCCGTCGTGATCGCCCTCACCGTCGGGCTGTGCGCGCTGTTCCTCATCGGCCGCACCGCCTACGACGTCTCGCTCGATCTCGCGCGCACCCGCGTGGTCGTCGGTGAACGCGCGGTCGGCGCGCTCACCCTCGCGAACCGCGGCGCCAGGGCGATCCTGCCCTCCCGCGTCGTGCTGCCCGTCGGCTCGGGGCGCGGCGAGTTCGGCATCCAGCGTCTCGCTCCCGGCGAGGAGGCGGAGGAGCTGTTCGCGATCCCCACGCAGAAGCGCGCGGTCGTGAAGGTCGGCCCCGTCAGCGTCGTGCGCGGCGATCCGCTCGGGCTGTTCGAGCGCGCGCACCGTCGCGACGAGCCCGTCGACCTGTACGTACACCCCCGCACGGTGCTGTTCGACGGCCAGTCGCTCGGCTACCTCCGCGACCTCGAGGGCCTGCCGGCCGCCGACCTCTCGCGCGACGACGTCTCGTTCCACGCCCTGCTCGAGTATCAGCCGGGCGACGACCTGCGCCACGTGCACTGGCGCTCGACCGCGCGCACCGGCACGATGATGGTCCGCCAGTACGAGGAGACCCGCCGCTCGCACTTCGTGATCGGCCTCTCGCGCTCGGCCGGCGACTACGCCACCGACGACGACTTCGAGCTGGCGATCTCGGCGGCCGGCTCCATCGGGCTCCGCGCCATCCGCGACTCGCAGCGCGTCGACGTGCGCGTGCAGGGGCGCGAGCTCGCCGCCGGCACGGGCAAGCAGCTGCTCGACTCGCTCTCGGGCGTCGAGTACTCCAAGCCCCGTGACGGCGGCATCGACCAGCTCGCCGGCGTTCTGTCGCGCACCATGCCCCTCGCGAGCGTCGTGGTGCTCGTGTGCGGTTCGCGGGTCGACACCGATGACCTGCGCGTCGCGTGCGCCCGCCTGCCCTTCGGCGCGAAGGTGCTCGCGGTGGTCGCCGATCGCAGCGTGACCGCCCCCGCCCTCCGTCGCATCGGCGAGGCCGACGTCGTCACGATCGGCGCTCTCGAACAGGTGCCCCTCGCACTGCAGAAGGTGCTCGCATGACCGCCGTGTCGACCGCTCTCGCGAAGGACTTCGCCGGGATGCCGGTGCGTCGCTGGATCCTCGATCTCAGCGCCTCCGCGCTGCTCATCGCGGTGTCGATCGTGGGTTTCTGGCCCACGTTCGCCGGACCGTCGTACCTCCCGGCCGCGATCGGCGCCCTGTTCCTCGGACTCGCCATCGCCGCCGTCGCGACGTGGCGGCGCTGGGGCATCCTGATCGTCGCCGGCCTCACGGTCGCCGTCTACTTCGTGTTCGGCGGCGCGCTCGCACTGCCGCACACGGCGATCCTCGGCGTCATCCCGTCGCTGGAGACCCTGGAGAAGCTCGCGGTCGGCACCGTCACGGCCTGGAAGCAGCTCCTCACCACGGTGGCCCCCGTGTCGGGCGCCGACGGGCACTTCCTCGTGCCGTTCCTGCTGACCCTCGTCATCACGGTGCTGACGGCGTCGCTCGCGCTGCGTCTGCCGCAGGTCGCCTGGGCACTGCTGCCCGCGGGCGTCATGCTCATGCTGGTGATCGCGCTCGGCACGCCCGAGCCCGCCTTCCCCGTGCTGCAGGGCCTCGTGTTCGCGGTGCTCGCCACCGCGTGGCTCGCGCTCCGCCAGCTGTGGGCGCCGCACAACGCCGCCGTCTCGGTGAGCGAGGTCGATCCCTCGCGGGCCGCGCACATGCGGCTGCGTCGGCTGCTCGCGGGTGTGGCCGTGCTCGCGGTCGCCGGAGGCGCGGGCATCGCGACGAGTGCGATCGCCGCCCCGGTGCAGCCGCGGCACGTGTTCCGTGACGTGATCATCCCGCCCTTCAACATCCGCGACTACCCGAGCCCGCTGCAGGCGTTCCGCAAGAACGTGCGCGACGAGGCCGGCGACACGCTCTTCACCGTGAACGGTCTGCCGAAGGGCGCCCGCATGCGCATCGCGGTCATGGACCAGTACGACGGCATGGTCTACAACGTCACCGACGGCGGTGCCGACTCGTCGAGCGCGTTCACACCGATCCGCGCGAACATGTCGCCGGATGCCGAGGGCATCCCCGTGACGCTGCAGGTCGAGATCGACGAGTACCGCGGGGTGTGGGTGCCCGACGCCGGACAGGTGTCGCAGATCGACTTCTCGGGCGGGCGTGCCGACGAGCTGCGCCGATCGACCTACTACAACACGGCGACGGGCACGGCTGTGGCGACGTCGAAGCTCGCGGAGGGCGACAGCTACACGGTCGACACCGTGATCCCGAACGAGTTCGACGACACGCAGCTCGCCGACGTCGGCTTCGGCACCGTGCCGCTGCCGAAGCAGAGCAACGTGCCGGAGGAGCTGACCTCGCTCGCCGCGGAGACGGTGTCGGGTGCCGAGTCGCCCATCGAGCAGGTGCGGGCGCTCGAGACGTTCCTCGCCGACGGCGGCTTCTTCAGTCACGGCCTCGAGGGCGAGGTGCTGTCGCGGGCCGGCCACACCGCCGAGCGCATCACGACGCTCATCGGCGGCGACCAGATGATCGGCGACGACGAGCAGTACTCGGTCGCGATGGCGCTGCTGGCTCGCGAGGTCGGCATCCCCGCCCGCGTCGTCATGGGCTTCTACCCCGACGAGGAGCAGGCCGGGGACGCCGTGTTCGAGGCGACCGGCGACAACGTGCACGCGTGGGTCGAGGTGAACTTCGAGGGGCTCGGGTGGCTCACGTTCAACCCGACGCCGCCCGAGGACAAAGTCCCCAACGACCAGAACACCAAGCCCAAGGTCGACCCGAAGCCGCAGGTGCTGCAGCCGCCGCCCCCGCCGCAGGAGCCGGTCGACCTGCCCCCGACCCTGCCCGACGACCGCAAGGGCGACGACGAGACGCTCAACATCCTCGGCATCATCGGCACGATCCTCGTGATCGGCGGCATCTCGCTGTCGATCCTCGCGCTGCTCGCCTCTCCGTTCATCGTGATCGGCGCGTGGAAGGCGGCGAAGCGCCGCTCGCGGCGCGCCGCCGCCCGGACCTCCGACCGCATCAGCGGCGGCTGGGACGAGCTCACCGACCGCGCCGTCGACTACGGCGCGCGCCTCGCACCGGGAGGGACCCGCTCGGAGGAGGCCGCGGCTGTCGTCGCGACCCTCGCCGTGCCGCGCGTCACCGATCTCGCGCAGCGGGCGGATGCCGAGGTGTTCGGACCGACCGATCCGACACCCGAAGACGTCGACGCCTTCTGGAGCGAGGTCGACACGATCGTCGGAGGACTCGGCGCCGAAGCCGGCTTCTGGAAGCGGACCAAGGCGCGCCTGAGCCTTCGTTCGCTGCTGGGCGGCTCCGCGATCTCGAACGGTCTGCAGGGTCTCCGCGATGCCGCCACCGCGCGGGTCCGACGCGAACCTGGCACTATCGAGAGCAGCACCACGACACCGTCCGCACCCGAGAGCGAGACCCCATGACGCAGCCCGCGTTCGCGCAGATCGCGCCGATCAACCGCCGCGCGATCGGCTACCTCATCGACGCGGCCATCGCCGCCGGGATCGCCGTGGTGCTCTACGGCGCCCTGATCGCTGCGATCAGCCTGTCGGGCGGGGTCGAGGCGGGGCTCACGACCCTTCTGATCGGCGGCCCGATCGTCTCGCTCCTGTTGCTCGGCTGGTTCGTCGTCTACACGCTGATGCAGGCGGGCAAGGGCTCGATCGGGATGCGAGCGCAGGGACTGCGTCTCGTGTCCGCGGTCGACGGCTCTCCGCTCGGGTTCGGTCGGGCGCTGCTGCGCAACGTCATCTTCGGTCTCGCCGCCGGCATCGTCGTCGGATACTTCACTCCGCTGTTCGACGGATCCGGACGCTTCCAGGGCTGGCACGATAAGGTCGCGAACGCTCTCGTGCTCGACGCCCGACAGTCGCCGGCCCCCGTCTCGGCACCGAGCGGCCCCGACGTCACGGTCGCCGCCGGTGCAGCCTACGGTTCCGCCGGTGCGGCGTATGGTTCCGCCGGCGGTGCACCGGTTCCGCCGGCGATCCCGGGGCTCCCCGCCGCGCCCGCCTCGGGCGGCTTCACTCCTCCGACCGTCCCCGCACCGCCCGCACCCGAGCCCGCTCCTGTGGCGGCTCCCGCAGCGAGCGCCTTCACGGTGCCGGCGGACACACCGCCCGCCGCTCCGGCGACGGCTACCCCGGCGCCCGCAGCCGCGTACGACCCGCCTGCCACGCCTCCGCGGCCGCCGGCACCGTTCGAGAGCCCCGCACCGTCGGAGAGCCCCGCGCCGGTAGAGAACCCGTCGGCGGACGAGGGATCACTGATCGCGTTCGTGCCCGGTGTCACACAGCCCGGTCCTCCGTCCAGGGTGGAGCCGCCGGCGGCCGCGCAGGAGCCTGAGTCGGACCTCGACCCGGGACTCGACGAGACGATCGTGCAGCGGCCGAGCACGCCTCCCGCTCCCGCCACACCCCCTGCTTCCGCCATACCTCCCGTCGCCGCGACGCCTCCCGTCGCCGCGACGCCTACCGTCCCCGCGACGCCTCCCGTTCCCGTGACGCCTCCCGTTCCCGCGATGCCGCCCGCACCGGAAGTGCCGACGGCTCAGCCCGCGACTCCCGAGCCCGTTCCCGTGACGCCCGCGCCCGCGCTCGCCCCGACCACGACGCCCGCGTTCGATGCGGAGTACGACGAGGAGGCCGAGCTCGAGCAGACCCGCATCAGCGTCCCCGGCCACCGCCTCATCTTCACGTGGGACGACGGCACCAGGGTCCCCGTCTCCCGCCGCACGATCTTCGGCCGCAATCCCGCCCCCGAGGACGGCGCGGTGCTGGTTCCGGTGCGCGATGAGACGCTCTCGCTGTCGAAGACGCACTTCGAGGCGGCATCCGAAGCGTCCGGCGGCTGGGTGCTCGACCGGCACTCCACGAACGGCATGACGATCGTGCGCGACGGACAGCGCTTCGCGTGCCCCGCAGGACAGCGCGTTCCCGTGCGCCTCGGCGACGCGATCGAGATCGGCGACCGCATCGTGACCGTCGGCGGCTACGCATGAGGCCCGGGCTGGTCGTCCACACGGGCTCCGCGACCCATGCCGGACTGCGTCGCGCACTGAACGAGGACTCGTACCTCGCGAGCTCTCCGGTCTTCGTCGTCGCAGACGGCATGGGCGGGCACGAGGCAGGCGAGCGCGCCAGCGCCACGGTCATCGAGGAGTTCGCGCTGTTCATCGGCCGGACCTCGCTCGCGCTCGATGACGTCCGCTTCGCGCTGGAGCGGGCCCGCGAGGGCGTCGAGCACCTGTCCACCTCGGGCAACGGCCGCGCGGGCACGACGCTGAGCGGTGTCGTGATCGCGTCGGTCGACGGCATGGGGTACTGGCTCGCGGTGAACATCGGCGACTCGCGCACCTATCGCTTCGCGGATGCCGAGCTCGAGCAGATCACGGTCGACCACTCCGTCGTGCAGGAACTCATCGACGCGGGAGAACTCACCCCCGAGGACGCGTCGACCGATCGACGGCGCAACATCATCACCCGGGCGATCGGCGCCAGCAGCACGGGGGATGCCGATTACTGGCTGTTCCCCGCAGAGCTCGGCGACCGCATCATCGTGTGCTCCGACGGACTCACCTCGGAGCTGCCCGACCGGCGTATCCGCGAGATCCTGTCGACGACGGCCGATCCGCAGGAGGCCGCGGAGGCCCTGGTCGCCGAGGCGCTCCAGGCCGGCGGGCGCGACAACATCACGGTCGTCATCGCAGACGCGGTCTCGGTGGCCTCGCGCCCCGGCACGCTGCTCGAGACCGACATCGACATGGACACTCGCCCACGCGAGTCAGCAGGAGGGGTTCGCTGATGCAGACGATCTACCGACCGGGTCAGTGGTATCTGATCGTCGTTCCCGGAGCGCTCGTCGCACTCCCGCCAGACGTGTCGAGCCAGGTCGTCGCGCGGCTGTGGGATCGGCTGCCCGCAGAGAAGACCCTCTCCTGCGTGGTGGACGTTCTCACCTCGGGCGAGGGCGGCTCGTTCTCGACGCTGCCGCCGTTCGCCGCAGCGGTCGCGGAGGGCAAGGACGTGCGCATCGCGCTGCGAGGCGGCGTGGTGGCGCGCGTCAGCAGCGGTCCCGACGAGGCCCAGGAGTTCACCGGGGCGGAGGTGACCACCTGGAGCGAGCGCTTCGTCGGCGGCGCCACCCGCATCGAGATCACCGTGGAGGAGACAGCTGTCGCGTCGGGACTCCCCGTGCAGAGCGGCGTCGTCCGCGCGGCGGCCGTCAGCGCCGAGCTCGAGGCCTCCGACGCCGAGCCGATCACGGCCGTGCTGGGTCCGGTGCCCCTGATCGAGTCAGCGCCCGAGGGAGCATCGGCGGCCGTGCTGGGTGCCGTCCCCGCTCCGCCGCTGGCGTTCTTCGGCGCGGGCACCGCTGCCGCCGTCGCACAGGTCGCGGATGCGGCATCCGCCGAGCCGGAGCGGGAGCCGGAGTCCGCGCCCGAGCCCACCGTCGAGCCGGAGCCTGCCGTCGAGCCGGAGCCCACCGTCGAGCCGGAGCCCGAGCCGGAGCCCACCGTCGAGCCGGAGCCCACCGTCGAGCCCGAGCCCGAGCCGGAGCCGGAGCCCACCGTCGAGCCGGAGCCCACCGCCGAGTCGGAGCCGGAGCCGGAGCCCGAACCCGAGCCGGAGCCGGTCGACGACGCGGTCGACGGCAACACCCTGGTCCCCAGCGAGGTCCTCGGGACGCCGTCGAGCGAGATCGACGACACGGTCGCGCCGTCGGACACCGCCGACGACACGATCGCGCCGAGCGAGATCGACGACTTCGAGCAGCTGTTCGCGCCCACGGTGCACACGGCGCCCGTACCGGTGGCTGCGACTCCTCAGCCGCCGATCCCTCCCATCGTCGAGGGCGATCACGACGGTGCGACGATCTCGGCCGCCGAGATGCGCGCGCTCCGCCAGCAGGCGCCCTCCGGCGACGACACGCCCACCCAGGTCATCCCGGTGGCGGCATCCGGATCAGGACGCATCCGCGTCTCCACCGGACAGGTCGTCGAGCTCGACCGCACCGTGATCATCGGCCGCCGCCCGCGCTCGCAGCGCGCGAGCGGCGAGAACCTCCCGCACCTCGTCGCCGTCGAGAGCCCGCAGCAGGACATCTCGCGCAGCCACCTCGAGGTCCGCCCCGACGCCGACACCGTGGTGGTCATCGACCTGCACACGACCAACGGCTCGACGCTGCTGCGCCCCGGCTCCGACCCTGTTCGTCTGCACCCCGGGGAGCAGACGCTCGTCCTGTCCGGAGATGTCGTCGATCTGGGAGACGGAGTGACCGTCGCGTTCGAGGATCTTCCGTGAGTCGTCGACCTTCACCGCCTCCGCAGCTGCCGGGGTTCACCTACGTCGAGCCCCTCGGGACCGGCGGCTTCGCCGACGTGTTCCTGTACGAGCAGCAGATGCCGCGGCGTCGCGTCGCGGTGAAGGTCCTTCTCGCCGATCGGCTGTCGAGCAACGCCGCGCAGGAGTTCGCCGATGAGGCGAACGTCATGGCCATGCTCTCGACCCATCCCGCGATCGTCACGATCTACCAGGCGGGGGTCGCGGGCGACGGGCGTCCGTACCTCGTCATGGAGTACTGCCCGCGGCCGAACCTGCAGGTGCGCACGCGCAAGGAGCAGTTCTCGGTCGCGGAGGCGCTGCGCGTCGGCGTCCAGGTCGCGGGAGCCGTCGAGACGGCCCACCGCGCGGGGGTCCTGCACCGCGACATCAAGCCGGCGAACATCCTCGTCACCGAGTACAACCGCCCGGCCCTGACCGACTTCGGCATCGCATCGACCACGGGCGCCACGAGCGAGGCATCCGGGATGTCCGTCCCGTGGTCGCCTCCGGAGTCCTTCGCGGAGCCGCCGCGCAGCGGCCCGCGCACCGACGTATGGGCTCTCGGCGCGACGCTGTACACGCTGTTGGCCGGGCGTTCGCCGTTCGAGCGCGCCGGTCAGCGCAACTCCAGTGCGGATCTCATCGAGCGCATCGAGCGGGCCGCGCTTCCGCCCCTCGGTCGCCCGGATTCGCCGGAGAGCCTGCAGCGGGTGCTCGAGCGGGCCATGGCGAAGAACCCCGACGACCGCTTCCCGAGCGCGGTCGCCTTCGCGCGGGCGCTGCAGAAGGTGCAGATCGAGCTGTCGCACTCGGTCACGCCGATCGACATCGTCGACGACCACCCGCCGGCGGAGGAGCTCGACGACGACGGCGACGGCCTGACCAGGGTCCGCGAGATCGTCAGCATCGATCCGGAGGTCGCGGCTTTCACGCGCCCCTCGGCGACGACCCAGCGCAAGGGACCAGCCGTGCCGGTGCCCGATGTGCCGCGCTTCGACTCGCCTCCGCCCGCGTCGGTCGAGCAGACCCAGATCCGCGTTCCGTCCGCGCCCGCCTCCGCTCCGGATCCGGGAGCCGACGACGACCGCACGATCGCTCGCGGTCCGAAGGTCGTGGCGCCGGATGCCGCGGCATCCGTCCCGCAGCCCGCGCCGACGTTCGCCCCGGGCGTGCCGGTCCCCGCCGAGCAGGCGGAACGCCCGCGGAGCCGGCGAGGTCTCTGGATCGCGCTCTCCGCCGTGGCCGCCGTCGTGGTCGTCGGGGGCATCGTGCTCCTGAACCTCCTGGTCGCCGGTGTCGAGACGACCCCCGAGGCGACGGACACGCCGAGCCCGCAGGACGTCCTGTCGGACGTCGTCCCGAAGGTCGGCGACCTCGAGGGCGTCAGGACGGGCGATCAGGTCTCGTTCACGTGGACCAACGCGGATCCTCTCGAGGGCGACTCCTACATCTGGAACGTCGTCAAGGTGTCGGGGGAAGTGGATCCGCAGCAGACCGATCAGACGAGCGCGCAGTTCGCCGCCGAGCCCGGGGCCGTCTGCATCGACGTGATGCTGCGTCGCGACGACGGCCGTGCCTCGGAACCGGTGCGAGGGTGCGTGGAATGAGCGATCCGATCAGGGGGGAAGAGGGATCGATGGACATCACAGTCGAATTCGCGGGGGAGTACTTCACGCCGAGACCGGACGAGCCGTTCTACGTCGGGCGCCAGGGGGATCTGGAGCTGGACGACGACAACCTCTTCCTGCACCGGCACTTCCTCGAGATCTCGCTCATCGACGGCCTCTGGTGGCTGTCGAACATCGGGGCACGGCTGACGGCGACGGTGACCGACTCCACGGGCGGGGTCAACGCCTGGCTCGCACCGGGTGCGCGGCTGCCACTCGTCTTCGAGCGGACCACGGTGGTGTTCACCGCCGGTCCGACGACGTACGAGTTCACGATCCACTCCCAGGGCGCCGCCCTCCGCATCGACTCGAACGGCGGCGCGGACGGCGGGCAGTCGACGATCGGGCACGTGCCGCTGACCTCGCGGCAGAAGCTGCTCATCCTCGCGCTCGCCGAACCCGCGCTGCGGCGTGAGGGAGCCGGGATCAGCGAGATCCCCAGTTCGTCGGAGGCCGCCGCGCGGCTCGGATGGACCAGCACGCGCTTCAACCGCAAGCTCGACAACGTGTGCGAGAAATTCGACCGCATCGGCGTGCAGGGCATGCGCGGAGGGCAGGGGCGCAACGCCGTCAACCGCAAGGCCCGCCTGGTCGAGTACGCCGTCTCGAGCCGCCTGGTGACGAAGGACGACCTGGCTCTGCTCGATGCCCCGCAGGGGGACGCGGAAGACGACGACGACGCGTAGAGCACGGCTGCGCGGCGCCGAGATCGGACAGTCCGCGCGATAGTGTGAACGCGCGTATTCATTGAAAGCAGGGGGTTCCATGTCGCCTCAGACGACAGCCGTCGCATCATCGCAACTGATACGCCTCTCGGTGCAGTGGGAGTCGGAGCGGATCGATGTCGGCGTGCCGGGCGGCGTGCCGGTCGCCGAGGTCCTCCCGTCGCTCACGCGTCGGCTGCGGATGCTCGACAGCCACTCCGCGTCCTCCGGCTTCCGTCTCGTCCACGCCGACGGCTCACCGCTCGACGGCGACCGCACCCTCGCCGCCCAGGGGGTGCAGGACGGCGACTTCCTCGTGCTGGAGCAGGGAGCCTCCGCGGCGCTCGCCAAGCGCTACGACGACCTGGTCGAGGCCGTCGCCGACGCGGTCGAGACGAACGCGCCGAAGTGGTCGACGCAGAGCTCCGTCACGACGGCGACGGTCGTGGCGGCCGTCCTCCTGCTCCTCGCGCTCGTCCCGGCGGTGTGGGCCTGGGTCGGCGGCGGGACGATCGTCACCGCAGCCGGCACCGGCGCGGCCGCGGTGGTGCTCCTCATCTGCGCCCTGGTGATGGCGCGAACGGGCGCGCCGTCGCAGGCGACCATGGCTCTCGCGCTGGTGTCGTCCGTGTACGCGGGTGTCGCCGGCTACACGCTCCTCCCCGGCGGTCCGGGGTGGGGAGTCCCCCTCGTCATAGGCGGCGCCGCGGCGCTGGCGTTCGGCGTGGTCTCCCTCCTCGCCCTGAAGTCGCTGCGCGAGTACGGTCTCATCCCGATCGCGGTCGGCGGAGCCCTCCTGGCGATCGGCGCGATCGTCGCCTGGGTCGACGCACCCGTCGCGGGAACCCTCGCGGCCGCCATGGCGGTCGCCGGCATCGCCGGACTCGGCGCCCCCTGGGTCGCTCTCGCATCCGTGCCGCTTCGCGTGGTCTCCGCTCGCGAGGAGTCCGAGGTCTACGACGCCCCCTCGCACATCTCCCCGGAGGAGGTCGCGAAGCTGTACAGCCGGGCCCACCGGTACCAGGTGTCGCTGCGGATCTCGCTGTGCCTGATCGTGCTCGTCGCGACGGTGCCGGTCGTGGCATCCGGGTTCTGGGGTCTGCTGCTGTGCGCCGTGACCTTCCTCGGCATGTTCCTCGGAACGCGGCAGGTCTACTCCCGCTACGACATCGTGGCGGTGGCCGCCGGCGTCCTCTCCGGAGTCGCCCTGAGCGTCGTCACCGCCATCCTCACCCACCCCGACTGGATCGGCGGGCTGGTGATCGGCCTCGCCGTCGCCGCCGTCTGCATCATCGTCGTGGTGCTGCTGAACCCGCGCACACGCCTGGGACTCACTCGCTTCGCCGACTTCGCCGAGTGGGCGACGATCGCGCTGCTGCTGCCGCTGGCCATCATCGCGGGCGGCTGGTTCTGATCCATGGCATCCAAGTCCGAACTCCTGCAGGCGCAGGCCTTCAACAGACGCCGTCTTCAGCGCGCCTTCGTCAGCGGCGCCCCCGGCGGCCGCGAGCTCCCGCCGGGGAAGCCGCTGCGCGGTGTGGTGGTGAGTGTCGCGCTGGGCGTGCTGACCGTCATCGTGTCGTTGCTGATCGGCACGTTCACCGGGAGCCTGCCGAAGGACTGGCGCGACGGCGCGATCATCGTCGTGCAGGGGGAGGGGTCGCGCTACGTGGCCCTCGACGGCACGCTCTACCCGGTCAAGAACCTCGCGAGCGCCCGCCTGCTGGTCGGCTCGGTGAAGATCACCTCGGTGCCCGCGAACAAGCTCGACGGCATCAGCCGTGATCCCTCTCCGGTCGGCATCGACGGAGCGCCCGACTACCTTCCGTCACCCGACCGTCAGTACGACGACCCCTGGCTGAGCTGCGTGGTCGCCGACGCCCCCCTCGAGATCTCGACACGACTGCTCGGCGACGAGGTCGGGGCCGACGACCAGGGGGCCCTCGTGCGCGACGACCGCGAGCGCTACTGGTTCGTCCAGGGCGATCGGAGGTACGCGGTGACCGACGACACCGTCGCGGTCGTGGCCAGCGTGTTCCTCGGGATCGACGACGTCGAGTCGGTGCCGACCGTCTCCGGCCTGTGGCTGAACCTCGTCTCGCCGGGTTCGCCCCTCGCGGTCGACCTCGGCGGCGAGCTGGGAGAGGATGCCGGCACCGCCGGGCTCCGCATCGGCCAGGTCGTGCAGACGCAGTCCGACGGCAACGTCGTGGCGGAGTACGTCGTGGACGGCGAGGGGAGGCTCGTGCCGGCCACGCCCTTCGCGCGCCAGCTCTTCACGGCGTACGTCGGCGTGGACCCCGTCGTGATGACCGTCGCCGAGGCGACGGACCTGGTCGATGTGAACTCCGAGGCCATTCCCGCCGACTGGCCCGAGAACGTGCCGACCGCGTCCACCGACGCGGCGACCGCGTGCCTGCAGATGACCCCCACCGCCGACGGACCCGAGGTGTCGGTCGCAACGGCGCCGCAGGACCTCGAACCGGGCACGCGCGTGACTCCGGGTGCGGGGGCGGCGATCACCTCGCGGTCGACGGGTCAGGGCGCGACGTACGGGTTCGTCTCCGAGGCGGGGGTCTACTTCCCGGTCGAGTCGGCGGACGACCTCGCGCTGCTCGGCTACACCCCCGAGCAGTCGGTGACCGTGCCGGCCACCTGGACGCAGCTGCTCGAGCAGGGTCCCACCCTCAGTCGGTCCATCGCCCGCACCACCGCATCGGGGCAGGGGGACGACTGATGCGGATGCGCATCGCGCGCACTGCCGCGGCGCTGGGGATCGCCGTCCTGCTGGGCACGGCGGGTGCCGCGGCGGGCGCTCCTTCGGCCTCGACCGATCCCGCGTCGAGCCCCGTCGTCGACGCCGGTCAGCAGTGCACACCGGGTGACAGGGCCTTCGTGTCGTCGGCGAGCTATCTCGTCGAGCGGCTCGGCCTCGAAGACGCCTGGGAGTTCAGCCGCGGACAGGGCGTGACGGTCGCGGTCGTCGACTCCGGCATCGATGCCGACAACGTGCACTTCGCGGATGCCCTGGTGCCGGGTGCCAGCACGTTCGGAGACGGCTCGGCGCCAGCCGACGACGACCTCTTCGGACACGGCACCGCCGTGGCCGGCATCATCGCCGCGCGCATGGTCGACGGGTCGGGCGTGGTCGGCATCGCCCCCGCCGCGAAGATCATGCCGGTCCGCGCCTTCGAGTCGGCGCCCGAGGACGGGCAGTCGTCGAGAGACGTGGTCGGTCCCACCGCGCAGTCGGTCGTGGCCGGCATCAAGTGGGCCGCCGACAACGGCGCGCAGATCATCAACGTCTCGCTGTCGGACGACCAGTCGGCCGATCTGTACGCGGATGCCGTGAACTACGCGCATGCGCGGGGCTCGCTGGTGGTCGCGAGTGCGGGCAACCGCAACACGGCGGACTCCGACCGCCCCGACCCCGCGAACTTCTACCCGGGCGAGCTGCCGGGTGCGCTCGCCGTCGCGGCGGTGCTCAGGGACGGCACGTGGAGCGCCGATTCGTCGTACGCCGGTCCGCACGTCGACATCGCGGCGCCCGGCCAGTCGATGCCCTCGGCGTACATCTCCGGCGGAGACTGCGTCTTCAACGGCGACTCCGCCTCGTCGAGCTACGCGACCGCCGTCGTCTCGGGCGCTGCCGCGCTCGTGGCCGCACGCTATCCCGACGAGACCCCCGACCAGTGGGCGTTCCGTCTCACGCAGGCGGCGATGCGCGTCGCTCCCGCCGAGGCGTCAGACACGGTGGGATGGGGCGAGGTGCGCCCCGCCGAAGCGCTCGCCCTGGTCGACGACGGGACGCTTCCCGGCCCTCCCTCTCCGGCGTTCGCCGCCCCCGAGCCCACGCCCGAGGAGCCCAGGACGGTCTCGGTCGACGCGGGCGCCGATCCGCTCGACCCCGCGAGGGAGATCGTCGGATGGGGGTTCGGTGCGGCGGCGACGATCTCCGTGATCGTGCTGCTGCTCGCGCGCGGGCGGACGCGACGCCTTCGGGCCTGAGCGCCCGGATGGGCACTTCTCCCCCTATGGCCTTCGCGCGGCGCTTCGTAGGATTGCGTCAACGGTCTACGGAAGAGGGAGCCCATGGTCAGCTTGGATATGGCGGACGCCAACCGTCTGATGGCAGAGCTGCAGCAGACGGCAGGCGAACTGCAGCGCGAACTGCGGGCGCTCGCCACGGCGTCGGAGCAGCTGGCGCCCATCACCGTGAAGGATGAGGAGGGCGCGGTCGAGCTCACTCTGGCCGCGAACGGCGCCGTGCAGGCGCTCGTCCTCGACGAGGACTGGCGCGACACGATCGGCGAGGAATCGCTCGGGCTCGCCGTCAGCGCGTGCTACCAGTCCGCCATCGAGCAGCGCGCCGCCCAGTGGCTCAAGGCGTACTCCGAGACCACCGACCACGAGGGAGCGTCGCCGGTGGCCGCACCCGAGCCGGTCGAGCTTGCCGACCCCAGTTCCGCCTGGGGCCTCGAGGGGCGTGAGCAGCTGCGCGAGATGTACGCGGCAGCCGACGCGGAGCAGGCGGACTTCCTCGCCCACCGTGCGCAGCGCGCTCGTGAGCCGCGCGACGGCGTGAACTCCGCGAGGACCATCACGGTCACCCGCGAGGGCGACACGATCACCGCGGTGAAGCTGGATGAGCGGTGGGTCAAGAACACCAACGACGGTGTGATCGAGAAGGAGATCGTGCGGGCGCTGAACAACGTCATGGCGATGTCGGCTCGCGAGCGAGAGAACAAGTACGAGGGTTTCCCCGCGATCGAGCAGCTGCGGAAGATCGCTCACAACCCCCACGAGCTGATGCGCCGCATGGGCGCGATCCGCTGAGCCAGGGAGAGACGCAATGGGACTGAGAGATGCGTTCGGCGATGTCGTCGACGCGGTGAACCCGATCGACGAGATCGTCGACTTCGGTCAGAACGTCATGGACGGCGACCTTCTCGGCGCCGCCGGCAACGTGCTCGATGCCGCGACGCCGCTCGACGAGATGGTGAGCGCGGGATTCCACCTGGCCGGTGGCGGCGGAGGAGGCGTGAGCAGCTCGGGCGGCATCCGTCCGGCGGCCCCCGCGCCGCTGAACGACGTGCCGGGGGAGTCGATCCTGCCCGACCCGTCGCCGCAGCCCTCACCCTCGACCTTCGGGCCCGAGGGAGAGGTGAACGTCGAGACCGAGTACCTCCGCAAGGATGCCTCCGCCTTCGACGCGGCTGCGGGGTCGTACGGAGACATCACCTCGGCGGCCCAGGGACTGACGATCGACGCGGCTGCGTTCTCCTTCATCGGAGGACAGGCCTCGAGCGCGTACAACACGTTCCAGGCGACCATGGTGGCGCTCCTCGGCACCGCCCCCGACGCCCTCACGGGCTTCGCGGATTCGCTCCGCCTGACCGCCGACGCGTACGACACGACCGACGTCGAGTCGGCGCAGAACCAGAACCAGGACGTGGACACCGACTACACCGCGCCCGACGGCGGCGGCAGCGGTGGCGGGAGCGGCGGGGGCAGCGGCGGCGGGTCGTCCGGCGGCGGTGGATCCGTCGGCGGCGGAGCAGGCGGCGGGGGCACGCCGTCGGTCGACGACCCGCGCGTGGACGGTTCGCTCGACGGCGAGACCGGCGACGACGAAGCCAGGGCCGAGGCCGATGCGAAGGCCGACCGGCTCGATGCGCGGGCCGACGCGCTCGACAGGCAGGCCGACCAGGCCGACCAGCACGCCGACAAGGCGCAGGAGCAGGTCGAAGCGCTCGACAAGCAGATCGACGAGCTCGAGGAGCAGGCGTCCGCACTCGATCGCAGCGCGACCGACACCGAGCGCCGCGCGACCGAGCTCGACCTGAAGGCGACGCAGCAGGAAGCCGCGGGCGACGACGCCGGTGCGCTGCAGACCCGCACCGAGTCGGCTGCGCTGCGCGCGGACGCCTCGGCCCAGCGCGCGGAGGCCGCGGAGATCCGGGAGCGGATCGAGCAGCTGAAGGAGAGCCGCGACGCCGCCGCCGAGGAGATGGCTGACGCCAGGGAGGATGCCGCGGAGCTGCGCGACAAGGCGGCCGAGCTGCGCGACAAGGCAGCCGATCTGCACCACGAGGCTGCCGGTCTCGACCACGGAGACCGCGGCGGTGTCGCGGAGGTCGGCGGCGAGGCGAACGTCGACGGCGACATCGACGGAGGCATCGACGGAACGGATGCCACGGACGGCGCCGGCGACACGGGCGTCGTGCCCGAGGACCAGGCGGAGAACCCGGCCGATGTCCCGGCGGAAGCGACCGACGGCGGAGCCGGCGAGACCCCGGGCGCGGATGCCGACGGAGGCGTCGACGCCGGCCCGGACGCCGGCCCGGATGCCGACGCAGGCGTGGATGTCGACGGCACCGACCCGACCGCGACCGACGAGGGTGCCGGATCGGTCGATCCCCAGCCCGACGACCTCCTCGGCACACCGGTGACCGCCCAGCCGGCGACGGCTGCCTGGCAGTCCCGACTGAACAGCTGATCGCAGACTCCACGACTGGAAGAAGACGTCATCATGGTTAGAATTCCCTCGCCTCCGCGTCCGCGCCCGGACGGTCCCGACGCGCCTGTCGGTCGCACCACCCCGCACGGGGACGGTCCCGGCGCCCCCTCCGGCCGCAGCACGCCCCACGGCGGCGGTGACAACGCCGGGGACGTCGAGCGCTCTCGATCGAAGTTCACCGAGTTCGTCGACGGCGCGAGCTCGGTCGTCGACCTCATCAACGGCATCCTCGAGCTCGCCGGCCACATCCCGCTGATCGGCGACCTGATCGACCGCATCAACGACCTGATCCGCAGGATGTTCGAGAAGGTGAACGAGGCCATCTCGAAGACGGCGGAGATCTTCGCCTACGTGGGAAGTCCGACCACTCTCCGCCAGACAGGCATCAGCTGGGTCCAGAGCGTCGGCACGCCGGCGACCGTCGCGACCTCCACCGTGGTGCTCTCCTCGCTCCCGAGCACCGGTCACTGGACCGGTGCGGCGTACAACGCCTACTCGGCGCGCGTCGAGCTGCAGCAGCCGGCATCCGACAGCATCTACGCCAAGTGCACGATGATCGACGAGCAGCTGAACACGTTCGCGGACGCGATCGTGGACTTCTGGGTCGCGTTCTCGATCGCCGCTCTCACCACCGCCGTCGGCGTCGGCCTCGGCATCGCGGAGATCGTGTCGGTGTGGGGCGCGCCGGGCGGTGTGGCCACGATCATCATGGAGGTCGTCTCGTTCATCGCCGACGTCGTGAACCTCGTGAACATCATCCTGACCGCCAACCAGGCCGCGGCCGACTTCATGACCCAGGTCACGAACGAGCTCGGTGCGGTCAGCGCCTTCCCCGGCGGGGCCTGGCCCCGTCACACGGCGTGACGATGGCGGACTCGGGAGGGACGGCGAGCCGGGAGACCCAGGCGGGCGCGGCGATCGACCTCGATTTCGGTGGTCGGCGGAAGCGCATCCCGGCCGGCTCGACGTTCGTCATCGGGCGGGGCGCCGACCTCGCCATGGACGACAACCAATACGTGCACCGGCGCTTCCTGGAACTCGAGCAGCGCGAGGGCATCTGGTGGCTGTCGAACGTCGGATCGCGGTTGACGGCCTCCGTCGCGTCCGCCGACGGGATGGCGCAGTCGCTGCTCGCGCCCGGGGAGTCGACGCCGCTGGTGTTCCCGGCGACCACGGTGATGTTCACCGCGGGGCCGACGACGTATGAGATCGAGCTGTCGACGGAGTCCCCGTTCTATCAGGTGTCCACCCCGTGGGCGTCGACGCCCGACGAGGCAGACGTGGTCGGTCTCCTCTCCCCGGTGCAGAAGATCGTGCTCACCGCCCTCGCGGAGCCGATGCTCCGCCAGGCGGCCCAGGGGTCCGTGCGCCTGCCGCCGATGGGCGACGTGGCGGTCCGCCTGGGGTGGCCGCTGGCCAAGCTCGAGCGCAGGGCCGGAAGCCTGTGCGACAAGTTCGCGCGGCATGGCGTGCGCGGCCTGCATCGAGACTCCGAGGGACGGATGCCGGATGCCGTGCGCTCGCGCCTCGTCGAGCATGCCGTCGGTGCGCGCATCGTGACGCCGGATGATCTCGAACTGCTCGAGGCGTTCGATCCCCAGGGCGCCGTCGTCAGCTGACGCTCCGCCGTAGGATGGGTGTTCGCGTGATGCGGACCGCAGCGACGAGGAGGGTGAGCGCATGAGCATGCCGGCTGGGTGGTACGACGACGGTTCAGGGCGACAGCGCTGGTGGGACGGTGCACGGTGGACCGACGACTACGCGCCCGTTCACGACGCAGGCTCCCCGCAGCCCGGTGCGAGCGCGCAGGCGCAGGCTCCCTCCGCTCCGCCCGCAGCAGCCCGCCGGTCGCCGATCCTCGGGTTCGTCGGACTGGGTCTGGCCGTGCTCGGCACGATCCTGGCCTGCATCCCTGTCGTGTTCGGGATCGGCGTGGTCCTTCTGCTCGCGGGCTTCGTGGTGTCGCTGATCGGTCTGTTCACGAAGGGTGCGGCGAAGTGGCCGTCGATCGTGGGCATGATCCTGTCCGTCGTGGGTGGCGTGATCGGAGTCGTCGTCCTCGTCGTGACCCTGCTGGCGAACGCGCCGGCGCCGATCGATACGGCTCCGGCCACGAGCGTCCCGTCGCCCTCCGCCGAGCCTTCGGATCCGTCCACCGACGCGAGCGACAGCCGCCCGTCACCGGAGGAGATAGCCGAGGAGTTCGCCGCGACGATCAGGGCCGGCGGCGTCACGACATACGACGACATGCCCGAGTTCTATCCCTGTGTGGGGCAGTTCCTGTACGACTCCGACCTGTCGGATGAGGCGCTGCGGCTCATCATCGTCGGCGATGACCCGCCCGAGTCCGAACGCGCGGCCGCGGAGAAGGCGATCACCGATGCGGTGCTCACGTGCGACCCTCAGCCGTAGTGTGAGCGTTCGTCCGTCGAGGGTCATGACCGCCCAGCGCTGATGCGCGTTCTCCATGGGGAGGTCTCCCCATGGAGAACGAGCGACGACCCGGGCTATCATCGTGATGCTCAGGATCGTCGGAGGGGGAGCGCAATGATCATGATGGTTCCAGACTTCGGTATGGACGAGGAGACGGCCCAGACTCAGATCGACCTCATCAAAGAGGCCTGGGACACCCTGGTTCAGTCGCGCACCACGCTCGAGCATCTCTCGGAGGGGCAGACCGCGTCCCTCTGGACCGCGGACGGCAAATCGGTAGACCTCGTCGCCGCACTGGGCGAGAGGTATCAGTCCGCGCTCAAGTGGCTCGACGCGATCCAGCTGGAGCTGAACGACGCCTTCGTGAACCTCGACAAGGCGATCCAGGAGACGAATCAGCTCGATACCGATCAGAAGGTCGCGTACCAGACGCTGCTCCACAAGGCCGTGGGCGGGCCCAACAAGCCGATCGCGGTCTGAGGGGAGAGATCATGGGAAAGAACGTCGAGCGACTCGACCGTCTGCAGAACAATCGCGCGGACTTCGCCGTCGTGGTTGTGCGGACCACTCAGTCCGTGCAGCGCGCCGCTGCCTCCGAGGCTGTCGACACGGTGGCGGCGAACGTGCAGAAGGCCGCGAGGACGGAGGCCTTCGAGGGCAAATTCGGCATGACCGTCGCCGAGGCTCTCACGAAGATCCGGAAGGACCTGGTCAGCTTCGGCGAGTACCAGGCGGCGCTCAACACCGCCATCGCGGAAGCCGACGAGGCCCTTCAGCAGACGGCGAGCGGCACCTCCGGTCTTCCGGGAACCGGGCTCTCCGCCGAGCAGCAGAACACGATCGACATGGCGGCGAAGACCGACAGCCCGGTGCAGGTGTCGCCGGGCGTGACGATGACCCCCGCTCAGGCCCAGCAGCACTACCTGGACCAGGCGGCCGCGGCCCAGGAAGAGGAGGCCCGCAAGCTCGCGGACGCCCTCGACCAGCGTCTGCAGGAGATCATCGACGGGATGCCGACGAGCGACTACGACGAGCACAAGCCGACCGACGAACCGAAGGACGGCGAGGGGCCCGGAGGGCGCACGCCGATCGACTACCCCGGCGTGAACGGCGGTGGCGGCTCCGGCGGTGGCAGCAACGGCAGCGTCGGCGGCGGCTCGGTGATCGACGGCGGCGGCAACGGCGGCGGCGGGAACGGCGGCAACGGCAACGACAATGACAACGGCACCATCGGTCGCCCGCCGATCATCCGGGAGCCTCCGGTCAACCCTCCCGTCATCGAGGAGCCGCCTTTCCCCCGCCCGAGGGACGACGATCCCCGCATCGACGGAGGCATCGGCGGCGAGATCCCCGGCGTGAGTCCGGGTGGCAACGGCGCGTTCCCCGGTGGCACCACCGGCGGCGGAGCCGGCTCGGTCGGCGCAGGCGTCGGCGGGGTCGTGGGCGGTGCAGGACTCGCGGGAGGCGCGGCCCTCGCGAATCGTCTCAGCGGCGGTGCCGGCCTCATCGCCGGCGGCGTTGGCGGCGTAGGCGGTGCGGGCGGCGCAGGAGCCCCGGGAGCGACCGGAGTCGTCGCCCAGTCCGGCGCGGCGGCCGGTGGCCGAGGCGGTGCCATGGCCGGAGGCGCGATGGCCGGCGGAGCCGGTCGCGCCGACAAGCGCAACCGCCGCCGTGGCCAGGACCTGATGGCGTTCGAGGTCGAGGCGGACGACGACGAGTCCGTGCCCGACATGGGTTCGGCGGGTGCCGCCGGACGCTCGACGTCGGAGGGGCGCGAAGAGCTCGGCTGGTAGTCCACCAGACGCCGAAGCCGCTCACCCGCATGCGCGGGTGAGCGGCTTCTCTTTCTGCTCCGATCGGATGCCGCGGGCTGGCCTCACACGGCGATGACCCGGATGACGCATTCGCCGAGCTGCAGCACGGTGCCCGGGGTCAGGCCGAATCGCTGGTGGGGCGTCATCGGTCCGGTCCGGCCGTCCTCGGTGCGCAGCGACGAGCCGTTGCCCGACCCGAGATCCTCGAACCAGGTCTGCCCGTCGACGATGCCGAATCGTCCGTGCGTGCGCGAGACCGAGCGGTCTCCGTCCGGAACGGCGACGAGTACGGCATCCGCCCGCTCGCCTTCCGGCAGACGCGGCGCGCGTCCGATGTAGCCGAGGCCGTGGATGGGCACGGTCGTCCCGTCCTGGAACAGCAGGGCGATGACCGGTGCTGCTGCCACGGGGGCAGGAGGTGCCGGAGTCGGCGCGGGCGCCGCGGCCGCGGGCGCCGCGGCCGCGGGCGCTGCAGGCTCGGGCGCCGGCGGTACCGGCTCGGCTGTCGGCGCGGGCGCGGGGTGCGCGATCTGTGGGGCCGCATCCGGTGTGGCCGGAGCCGCCGGGGTCTGCGCAGGCCCGAGCCTGGCCGAGACCGAGGGTGCGTCCGACGCGGATCCGGTCGGCCGGCCGCCCCGGGCGACGATGCGTCGGTAGGCCAGTTCGGCATCGGTGTCGAGCACGAGCACGTCCCCCGGAACGAGGAACCCGGGAACGTGCGGAGCGAGTTCCGAGACCGTCCCGTCGGCGTGACGGACGGACGCCCCGTTCGCCGACCCCAGGTCCTGCACCCACAGCTGACCGTCCTCGAGGCCGAACGCGGCATGCGTGCGGGACAGCGAACGGCTGCCCTCCGGGACGCGGATGAGGATCGCGTCGGGGATCGACTCCGGGGCGCGCGGCGCCCGACCGATGAACCCCAGACCGGTCGCCTGGATCACCGTGCCGTCCGAGAGGACGAAGGCCGGGACGGTGCCCGCGTCGCTCTGCGGTGCGGGCGCCGCGGTCGGCGTCGGGGCGGCGATCGCGGCCGGCGCCGCCGTGAGCGGGGTCTGGGTGATGACGCCCGGCTGATCGGCGATGGCGGTGGTCGAGGAGTCGGCGCCGGTCACCCGTGCCGTCAGATCGAGGGTGCGGGGCGCTCCGTTCTGCGCGATCACGCGGCTCTTGCGGACGTCGATCACCCGCGCGCCGGCGAGGCCGTCGAGCAGACCCGAGGCGGTGAACCCGACCGGGAGCAGCACGGGCACGACGTGCGACAGACCCATCGCGAGACTCCGGGGGAACAGCCGCAGTGCTCCCACGCTGAGATCGCCGTCGCGCTGCACGGTGCGGATGCCGCAGACGAGGTTGCCCGGCGTCGCGCCGGTGTGGCCTTCCCAGACCCATCCGATGGCCCACAGCTCGACCACGGCGACCGCCACGAGGACGAGCGATCCCGTGGTGAACCAGATCGCGACGGCCACGGCTGCCACGATCGCGACGTCGATCAGGTACGCACCGGCGCGCTGGCCGGACGTCGCGGGGGCGGCGATCGTCGTCGGCACGGGCGGGGGAGTCGTTCGCGTCCGCGATCGCAGCGGAGCGGCGGGCGGGGAGACGGTCACGAGAAGACCTCCAGAATCTGTCCGGCGATCCCGGAGCCGTACAGCAGGGCGGCCGGGGCCAGCGCGAGGAGCAGCCCTTCGACGATGTCACCGGTGCGCGACCATCCGAGCGACCGCCAGTCTCGGGCGAGCGGCACCGTCAGGCATCCGACCACGACGCCCGCCAGCAGGAGCGCAAGCGAGACCAGCAGCCCACTGGGCTGCAGGGCGAGGATGAGGGCAGTCGCCGAGATGGCCGCGATGACGGTCCCGGTGACCAGGGCGGCTGCTCGGGAGATGCCGTTGCGCACCGTCCGCGAGGTGAGGAGGAAGTAGCAGCCGGCGCCGAGCGACCCGCCCAGCACGCACCACGACTCGATCGACCGGTCGACGGCCGTCGGCACCGCGTAGAGGGCCGACAGCATCGCGAGCGTGCAGGCGATCACGATGCCCGCTTCCGAGCGGCGTCGCGCGAGGAAGTACTGCCGTGCAGCGGCCTCGGCATGCACCGGGGACGGCGGGATCGGAGTCCCCGATCGCAGCCCCTGCGCGTCGCGGATCACGAAGGGCGTGTCGATCAGCTCGTTCGCGTCGACGTCGAGTGCTGCCGCGCGCATGTAGTGGAAGATCGGGATCGCGCAGGCGATGTGCACGGCCGTCATCGTCGTGGCCGGGATCTCGGCGAGGAACGCGGCGGTGTCGACGACCGCGAACACCGACCAGAGCACGGCGACGACCGCCGTCGTCGCACGGGGCACGGTGCCCGCCACCTGCGCCTGGGCATGACGGGTGCAGGCGATCGTGGCGCCTGCCACGAGGCCGGCCGCGATCATGGCCCCCGCATCATGGAAGCCGGCGAGCAGGACGGCGCCCCCAGCGCCGCCGAGCAGCGGCGCGATGTACGCCACGGACGGAGCCGAGTAGTCCACCGGCCGGGTCAGCATGCTCACGGCGCCCGCGAGCAGCAGGACGGCCGACAGCCCCACGATCAGTGGCGTCGGAGTGAGCACCGCGCAGAGGACGAGGGTCGCGGTGATCAGGAGCAGCAGTGCCAGCAGCAGCGGACCCAGGTGCGCGCGAGAGGCAGGCGCATCGGCCCGCGCGGCGCGACGCGACGACGCCGCCTCGGTCTGCGTGCGGTCGAACAGCCAGATGACACCGCCGTCTCCCGGCGTGACCGAGACGGTGCTGTCGAGATCGATCGCCGCGCCGGAGGTCGTCGTGCCCACGTAGCGGCGCAGGTCCACGCCGCCGACGGCGAGGAGCTCTGACACGGTGGAATCAGCGGCGACGACGAGGTCGTGTCGTCCGTTCGCGTCGGCGACGGTGAGGCGAATCGTCTTCGCTGACATCCCCGCCCCTCGAAGTTCTCGCGCGATACCGGTTCATCTCGGCGTCCTGCCACAATAGTAGGCGACGCGAGGAGGGCCAGTCGTGAGCACCACCAGCAATCGCCGTGCGCCGAAACCCCCGGCCGGGGGCCAACTCACCCTGCAGCAGGCGCCGGAGCTCCCGAAGCCCGAAGGTGCCTCGAACACCCTCATGATGGCACTGCCGATGGTGGGGAGCCTCGGGTCCGTCGCGGTGCTCTCGCTCACCCAGGGCGGCGACGCCACACGCACCTACATCATGGGCGGGCTGTTCCTGTTCATGGCGCTGTCGATGGTCGGCGGGCAGATGTGGCGGCAGAAGTCGCAGCACTCCACCAACGTCGAGAACACCCGCCGCGAGTACCTCGCCTACCTCGCCGAGACGCGCGACGCCGTCCGCGAGGTGGCGTCTCGCCAGCGCCGCTACGAGGAGTGGATGCTGCCGGCCCCCGACTCCCTGCCCTTCATCGTGGAGGAGGGGTCCCGCGTGTGGGAGCGGCCGGTCGGCGACCCGCAGTTCCTGGTGACGAGGGTCGGCACGGCCACGCAGCCGCTCGTCATGACGCTCGACGAGGCTCCGATCCCGCCGCTCGCGCAGCTCGACCCGGTCAGCGCCTCGGCGGCGCACCGCTTCGTCCTCACCCACGACCAGGTGCCCGACCTGCCGTTCGGTCTGAACATCGCCACCTGCGCGCGCATCGAGCTCGTGGGCGACACCGTGCGCGGGCGGGGCCTCGCGCGGGCCATGATCGCGCAGCTGGTGACCTTCGCCGCGCCGGAGGACCTGCAGGTCGCGGTCATCGCGTCGGGCGTCGACCTCCCCTACTGGGAGTGGGTCAAGTGGCTCCCGCACGCGCAGTCGGAGAGCAAGACGGATGCCGTGGGCGGCGCGCGCCGGATCGGCTCCTCCTGGGCGGAGATCGAGCCGCTGATCGCCGACATCCGTTCGCGCGGACCGGTGAGCGGCCGGGGCGGCGGAGCCGTCCCGCACATCCTGGTGATCACCGACGGCGTCGAGCTGCCGCCGGGCAACCTGCTGAACGAGGAGGGCGGCGTGGACGGCGTGACCGTGCTCGACATCCCTCGGGAGTGGGACCAGCTGACCGACCCGCTCACGATCCGGCTCATCCTCGAGGGCGAGACCGGCACGGCGCTGACGGTCGCGCGGCGCGGTGTGGGTGCGGTCTCGGCATCCGCTGACTTCCTCGGCATCGCATCGGCCGAGGCGGTCGCGCGGCGGCTCACCGGCCTCGGCGAGGCGGCGCAGGACGAGGATGCCGGCGGTGCCCGCACGATCAGCGCCGAGCTCACCGACCTGCTGTCGTTGCCGGACGTGCGCGACTTCGACCCGGAGGTGGCGTGGAAGCCGCGCTCCGCCCGGGACCGGCTGCGGGTGCCGATCGGGCTCACCTCCACGGGGCAGCCGATGGTGCTCGACCTCAAGGAATCCGCGCAGCAGGGCATGGGCCCGCACGGCATGCTGATCGGCGCCACCGGATCGGGGAAGTCGGAGGTGCTGCGCACCCTGGTGCTGTCGCTGGCGATGACCCACTCGTCCGAGGCCCTCAACTTCGTCCTCATCGACTTCAAGGGCGGTGCGACCTTCGCCGGCATGGCCGATATGCCGCACGTGTCGGCGGTCATCACGAACCTCGGCGACGACCTCACGCTCGTCGACCGCATGCAGGACGCGATCCAGGGCGAGATGACGCGTCGGCAGGAGCTGCTCCGCGACGCCGGCAACTTCGCGAACGTGACCGACTACGAGACCGCGCGCAAGGGCGGTCGCACCGATCTCAAGCCGCTGCCCGCGCTGCTGATCGTCGCCGACGAGTTCTCCGAGCTGCTCGCCGCGAAGCCGGACTTCACCGAGCTGTTCGTCGCGATCGGCCGCCTCGGTCGGTCGCTGCAGGTGCACCTCCTGCTCTCGACGCAGCGTCTGGAGGAGGGCAAGCTCCGTGGCCTCGACTCGCACCTCTCGTACCGGATCGGTCTGAAGACCTTCTCCGGCGCCGACTCGCGTGCGGTCATCGGCGTGCCGGACGCGTTCACCCTTCCCGGAGGCGGTGGCCACGGCATCCTGAAGTCGGATGCCGAGACGCTCACCCAGTTCCGTGCGGCGTACGTCTCCGCCCCGCCGAAGACGCGCCGGCGCAAGCCCGGCGCGACGGCGGAGGCACCGGGGAGCGACCTGCCGGTCCGCGCGATCGAGGCGCGCTCCTTCACCGCCGCCCCCGTGCACGTGCAGGAGGACGCCGAGGAGCCGCAACTCGCT
Organism: Microbacterium sp. LWO14-1.2; assembly: GCF_038397715.1. Lineage (NCBI taxonomy): Bacteria > Bacillati > Actinomycetota > Actinomycetes > Micrococcales > Microbacteriaceae > Microbacterium > Microbacterium sp. LWO14-1.2. The sequence continues at coordinate 1,340,236 of NZ_CP151633.1, read as the reverse complement.
CTGGGCGCTGCTGCCGGCGAGGCCCCGGAGAAGCGCGTGACGTTCGACATCGCCGTCTCGCTCATGAAGGGTCGGAGCGTGCCCGCGCATCAGGTGTGGCTGCCCCCGCTCGACGTTCCGCCCACCTTCGACGAGATGCTCGGCGACCTGGTCGAGGACCCGCAGCTGGGTCTCATCTCGCCGCGCTGGCGCGCGCAGGGACCGTTGACCATCCCTCTCGGCATCGTCGACCGGCCGCTCGAGCAGCGTCGCGACAGCCTCGTCATGAGCCTCACCGGTGCAGGCGGTCACCTCGCCATCGTCGGCGGGGCGCGGAGCGGCAAGAGCACACTGGCTCGCAGCGTCCTCACCGGCATCGCCCTGACCCACACCCCGCAGGAGGTGCAGTTCTACGTCATGGACTTCGGGGGCGGCACGTTCGTGCCGTTCGGCAAGATGGCGCACGTCGCAGGGGTCGCCGGCAGGAACCAGCCCGACGTCCTGCGACGCATGTTCCAGGAGGTCGTGGGGATCGTCAACGCCCGCGAGCGCTACTTCACCGCGAACTCCATCGACTCGATCGAGACGTACCGGCGACTGCGTGCCAGGGGGCAGGCCGACGACGGGTACGGCGACGTCTTCCTCGTCATCGACGGCTGGCCGACGATCCGCGCCGAGTTCGACGAGATGGAGTTCGGCATCCAGGCGCTCGCCGGTCGGGCGCTGACGTTCGGCGTGCACCTGATCGTGACGACGACCCGCTGGATGGACTTCCGCACCGCCATCCGCGACACCTTCGGATCGAAGCTCGAGCTGCGTCTCGGCGACACGACCGACTCGGAGATCGACCGCAAGGTCGCCGCCAACGTGCCGCTCGGGCGGCCGGGCCGAGGCCTCGCCCCGTCGAAGCACCACATGCTGACGGCCCTGCCCCGCGTGGACGGGTCCGGGGACCCGGAGACCCTCGGTGAGGGCGTCGAGCATCTGATCGAGCGGGTCAATGCGGCGTGGAAGGGGCCGCAGGCTCCCAAGCTCCGTCTGCTGCCCGAGATGCTGGAGCTGCCGCGTCTGCAGCAGCTCGCCGCCGGCACGCCGCTCGAGAGCCAGGTGCTCCTGGGGGTCGACGAGGCGGAGCTGGCGCCCACCGCGTTCGACGTGCGTCGCAACCCGCACCTGTATGTCTTCGGCGACAGTCAGTCGGGCAAGTCGAGCTTCCTGCGCGCCTTCGCGCGCGAGGTCATGCGCACGACCACCCCGAAGACGGCGCAGGTGTTCGTCGTCGACTACCGCCGTGCCCTGCTCTCGGAGATCCCCGACGAATACCTCGCCGGCTACTACACGACGGCGCAGCAGGCCTCGGAGGAGCTCGCCGGCCTGGCGGAGTATCTGCGCGGACGACTGCCCGGTCCGGATGTGACGCCGCAGCAGCTCCGCGACCGGTCCTGGTGGACGGGGGCGGAGGTCTACGTGCTGGTCGACGACTACGACCTCGTGAACACGCAGTCGGGCAACCCGATCGCGGTGCTGCAGCCCCTGCTCGCGCAGGCCACCGACGTGGGCCTGCATCTCGTGCTCGCCCGCCGTTCCGGCGGTGCGTCCCGCGCGACGTTCGAGCCGGTGATGCAGACGCTGCGCGATCTGGCCTCTCCCGGCATCCTCCTGTCGGGAAGCCCCGACGAGGGGCCGCTCATCGGCAACGTCAAGGCGACGCCGGCCGTGCCCGGTCGGGCCAAGGTCATCACGCGCGAGCGCGGGGTGCAGACCATGCAGCTCGCGTACGCGCCCTCGTCCCACCTCTGACGACGATGAGTCCGAGGTTCGACCGGCAGGTGGGCAGAGCTACCCATGGGCAGCGCCGCACCTGACCCGTAAGGTGATATCTGTCGCCGGGCATCGGCGTCACGGCCCCCATCCGGGGTCGACCAATCGGGGCCCAAGAGCCCTTATGACCAGGAGGTGACCGTGGCAGGAGAAGTCTCTGCAGCGGATGGTGCCCTGCAGCAAGGTGCCAGCATCGTCAGCAGTTCGAAAACGGACATCATCGGTGAGCTGAACTCGATTCAGAGCCAGCTCTCCGGCATCGGTGCGTCTTGGGCCGGCTCGGGCGCCGCTGCGTTCCAGCAGACCTTCCAGGCGTGGCAGGAGAAGTCGCGGAAGATCACGAACGCGCTCGACACGTTCGAGCAGAACCTGCGCGACTCGCAGTCTGCTTACACCCAGACCGACGACGCGTCGGCGCAGGCTCAGAACAAGTTCATGGGCCGTCTCGGCTGAGATCGGAGGGGAAGACACTATGGGTAACGACGGTTACAAGATGCAGTTCGGCGCTGTCGACACGGCGGGTACCGACCTGGTCCGCGGCGCCAACAACATCGAGAGCAAGCTCAACGACATGGAGGACGCGCTCAAGCCCCTCCAGGCCAACTGGACGGGTTCGGCCTCGGAGGCCTACCTCCAGGCGAAGGCGCAGTGGAACTCGGCCCTGAGCGAGATGAAGGCGCTCCTGACCGACATCGGACGCCAGGTCTCGCAGGACTCTGCCGACGGCCAGGCGAACGAGAACAAGAACATGAACCGCTGGTGACGATGTCGCCACCTTCACGGTGAGTTCTGAGCCGGCTGTCACCCTCGGGTGGCAGCCGGCTTTCTCGTGCGGGGAGGAGCCGGAGGCCGAGCCGACTCAGCGCGCGGCGGTGGCGTCGGCGAGGTGCCGTGCGTTGTGGCTGAGCACCTTGACGATGATGCCGTGGCGGCGCAGTTCCGCGACGGTGCGCGCGCCCTCGTCGGCGTCACGGCCGAGGGCGCGGATGTTCGCGACGACGAGCACGTCGCCCTTGTGCAGCGTCGCGATGAGGCGGGAGAGTCGGTCGTTCCAGCTCTCCAGGATGTCGGGGGCCGGATGACGGAAGCCCTCGATCGGCACGCCGAAGCGCGTGAGGTCGTCGCGCTGCTCGACCACCGACGGCATGTCGTCGCGCGACACGACGAGTCCGACGAGGCGCGAGCCGTCGGGGCGGGCGAGCCAGAAATCACGGTTCTGCTGCAGCTCGGTGAAGCACTTCGGGCACTCGGCCGCGGCGTGCGGCAGGTGCAGCGGGCTGGTCAGCGGCTCCTCGACGGATGCCGCCGCCCTCGTGGGATCGATCGTCTCGCTCATCGCGCACCTCCGGCATCCATTCTGCCCTGAATGAGACGCGAACGGTGACGCGTCAGAGCAGTCCGAGCGCGGTCACGGCGTCGCGCTCCTCGACGAGCTCGGCCACCGACGCGTCGATTCGCTGACGCGCCCAGTCGCTCACCTCGAGTCCCTCGACGACCTGCCATTCACCGTCGACCGACTGCACCGGGAACGAGCAGACGAGACCCTCGGGCACCCCGTACTCGCCCTGCGAGACGACGCCGGCCGACGTCCAGTCCTGGCTGCCGCGCACCCAGTCGCGCACATGGTCGAGGGTCGCGTTGGCCGCGGATGCGACGGAGGAGGAGCCGCGCACCTCGATGATCTCCGCGCCGCGCTTGGCGACCCGGGGGATGAACGTCGAGTCGAGCCAGCCGGGCACATCGCCGACGATGGCCTCGAGCGCCTCGTGCACCGGTCTGCCGGCCACGGTGGCGTGCGACACGTCGGGGAACTGCGTGGCCGAGTGGTTGCCCCAGATCGGCACGCGGCGCACCGTGTCGACGGGCACCGCGAGGGTCTGGGCGAGCTGCGCGCGGGCGCGGTTCTCGTCGAGGCGCGTCAGAGCGGTGAACCGCGACGACGGCACTCCGTCGGCGGCTGCCGCCGCGATGAGGGCGTTGGTGTTCGCCGGGTTGCCCACCACCGTGACGCGCACGTCCGGCGAGGCGTTCGCGGCGATCGCCGCCCCCTGCGGACCGAAGATGCCGCCGTTGGCCGCGAGCAGGTCGCCGCGTTCCATGCCGGGTCCCCGCGGGCGAGCGCCGACGAGCAGCGCGAGGTCGCATCCGTCGAATCCGACCGCTGCGTCGTCGGTGACCTCGACGTGCTCGAGCAGTCCGAACGCGCCGTCCTGCAGTTCGAGGGCGGCGCCCTCCGCGGCGCCGAGCCCCTGGGGGATCTCGAGCAGTCGCAGCCGCACCTTCTCGTCAGGGCCGAGCAGGTCTCCGGCGGCGATGCGGAACAGCAGCGCGTAGCCGATCTGTCCGCCCGCGCCCGTGATCGTGATCGTGGTGCTCATGCCCCGAGCCTACGACGGGCGCCGGCGATGCGGGGGCGCGGCACCCGGGCGGAGTACCCTCGTGGCATGACCTTCAACCCCGAGGCCGATGTCTCCGGCAACACCGCCCGTCGCAAGGGCCGCGGCGCGGTCGTGGCCGGTGCCGGGGGCGTGGGCCTTCTCGGCATCATCGCGCTCATCGCCGGTCCGCTGCTCGGCATCGACCTCACCGGACTCCTCGGCGGGTCCGGCGGCGGGGGCACCGGTTCCGAGCCCTCCGAGGGCAGCGTGATCGAGAACTGCCTGACCGGCCAGGACGCGAACGAGAACGTCGACTGCCGGGTCGCGAGTTCCCAGCTAGCCCTCGACGGCTACTGGGAGGACCACGTCGAGAACTACCGGCCGCCGCAGCTGATCATCGTCGACGGTGCGACGGCCAGCTCCTGCGGGACGGCGTCGAACGCCGTGGGGCCGTTCTACTGCCCGCCCGATGAGACGGTGTACATCGACCCGACGTTCTTCCAGCTCATGCAGCAGCAGTTCGGCGCATCGGCCGGCAACCTCGCGCAGCTGTACATCGTGGGGCACGAGTGGGGCCACCACATCCAGTACATCACCGGCGACATGGAGCGCTACCCGAACAACGGCACCGGGCCTGACAGCAACGGCGTGCGCATCGAGCTGCAGGCGGACTGCTACGCCGGCGCGTGGATCGGGCAGATGGAGGACGAGGAGGACAAGAACGGCGTGCCCTACCTGCAGCCCAGCACCGAGGCGGAGCGGCAGGATGCTCTGAACGCGGCGTTCACGGTCGGGGACGACAACATCCAGGAGCAGTCGAGCGGCACCGTGAACCCGGAGAGCTTCACGCACGGCTCGAGCACGCAGCGGCAGTTCTGGTTCGCGAGCGGCTACCAGAACGGCCTCGACAGCTGCTCGCAGCCCCTCACCGTCTCCGGCGACGAACTCTGAACTCGGCACCCCGGCGGGCGCGTCGGGCATCGAGCTGAGGGCGCTCGGGTCCCGAAACGGTCAGAACGGCAGGGAGGCGGCGCGCGCCTGATCCGCGAGCAGCGCCGGGCGCTCCGAGAGGGCGGGCCCGTGCCCGGGGAGCGTGACCCGGGCATCGAGCGCCTCGACCGTGGAGAGGGCATCGATCGCGTCCTCCGGGATCGCGTGGAACATCCGGGCGAGCAGTTGCGGACCGGCGAGGGGACTCGTCGGGTGGCCGCTGACGAGAGCGTCGCCGGTGATCAGGACTCCGGCGCGGGGGAGCAGGAATCCGGTGTGCCCGCGGGTGTGACCGGGAAGAGGGACAGGCTGGATGTCGACGCCCACCGCGTCGGCGAGGTCGTCGGGCAGCGGTCGCGCGTCGAGCACCGGAGCCGCTTTCTTGCCGCCGGCGCGGAGGGCGTGGAGGGCCCACCGGAAGACGCCCGGGCGGAACGCGTGCGGCAGCACGTCGCGGATCTCGACCTGCTCGCAGATCTCGCGCCGCACGTTGGGGATCTCCTCCGCGGATGTCAAGACGGGGCAGGACGCCTCGGCCGCGAAGGCCGCCGCGTTGCCCATGTGGTCGCCGTGGCCGTGCGTGATCAGGATCGCCGCGAGCTCCCGCACCGCGTGGCCGGCGTCGCGCAGGCTCGCGCGCACGGCACCCTCGTCGCCCGGATAGCCGGTGTCGATCAGCACGGGCCCTGCCGCGCCGTCCAGGATGATCCAGTTCACGCTCGGCCCCTGCACGAACACCACGCCCGGTGCCACCGTCGCGCTCCGATATCCCGACATCGCCACTCCGTTCCTCGCTGTCGCCGCGGTCCTCCCCGGGCCGCTCCCCATCATCACCGGCGAGGGGGCGTGCCCGCCGCGACGGGTCGAGAGCTCGCGCATCGTATGCCGGGATTCCGGTGGCTGCGGGCGACCTGCCAGTCAGGCGCGGAGCGCCGCCGTGAGCGTCTTCAGAAGTCCCAGGACGCCGCCGCCGGCTCGGAACCGGGTCAGGCCCTCGCTCACCTGCGCGCCCGTGCGCGCGGAGACGAACCACGGCGGCGTCGGCAGGATCGTGAACCGGCCTCCGCCGTTGACGAGCGGCAGCGAGCGAGGGAACGGACGGAACGGCCCGCGGATGACCGAGCGCTCGACGCCATCCAGCAGCAGCGCGTTGTGCACGACGCCGATCCCGCTGCCCACGTCGTCGATCGTGTTGCCGGGGAAGGCGCCCCAGGTGAGCGTCGGGATGATGAAGCCGAATGCGGTCCAGCTGTTGATGGCGATCGACCCGTACCGCAGTGCGGCGATCGCGCGCTCGAAACCGGTGCCGAGCGACTTCTCCGTCACCGGGTCGACGAGCAGGTTGGCGCCGAGCGTGCCCTGCAGGCTGTCGTTCGCGTACGCGACGGCGGCGTCGAGGAACGCCTGTCCGGAGCCCGGCAGCGAGACGACACCGAGCACCGGGGCGAAGTACTCCGTGCTCTGCAGCGCTGCGGCATCCTGTCCCTCGTCGATCTCGACGAGCAGTCTGTCGCCGAGCACGAGGGCGTCGGGGTAGTCCTCCGTGGCCGCGTCCATACGCGAGGGCGATCCCGGGTACCAGATCGGCCGCTCCGGGGCGTTCGCGTAGGCGCGGCGCAGCGCGGCCCGGAACGCATCCGCCTGCTCCCAGTCCGCCGACACGATGACGACCTGTCCGGCGATGCAGTTGTGGCCGCCGTTCTGCAGGCGCATGGTCGCGATGTGCTCGGCCTGGTAGGTCAGGTCTGCCTCGGTCCACGGACCGGGCACGACGATGATGGGCGAGACCCCGCCGAGCTCTGCGGTGATCGGCTTCTTCATCTGCGGACGGTTCTCGCGGCGACGGCGCGTGGCGCCCGAGCCGCTTCCCCAGACGATCGCGTCGAAAGTCGCGGCGGATCCGGTGATGTGCACGTGTGCGAGATCGCGGTGGCCGGTGAGGTAGGCGCCGACGGCGGGGCCGCCGCGGACGATGCGCAGGAATCCCGGGCCGATGAGCGGAGCCAGGGCCCTCTTGAACACGGGGACAAGGGCGTCCTGCGTCGGGTTCACCTTGAGCAGCGCGGTGCGGTTGTGCGCGAGCAGTTCGTAGAGCACGTCGAGCACCGGGATCGACGTGACGTTGCCGGCGCCGAGCACCAGGCCCACACCCCCGGATGCCGCGGGCGTGCGCTGCGCGAGGCCGGCGCCGGCGCGCGCGCCGTTCGGGGTGATGCCCGGCTCGAGCCACACCTCGCCCGTGAAGCCGGACAGCAGGAACCGGTCGATGCCCGTGAGGGGGAAGGCCTGCACGCGGACGCGTCCGCCCGGTGCACGGCCCACGCGCACACCATCCAGCGGATTGCGACCGTCGGCGAGGCGGGCGAGTGTGTCGATGTACGCGTCGAGCGCACCCAGCACGCTGTAGGGGCCGCTCAGCCACTCCTCACCGCGCAGCGGATGGCGTCCGTCCAGGCGCTTCGACGCGGCGGCCGTGACGGCCCAGTCCTCCGCCGCGGCGGCGACGCTCGTCCGCACCTGACGCAGCAGGGTGACCCGCTGGGCGAGAGTCAGCGCCGACCAGGTGCCGGCGCCGACGTGCAGCTCGCCGATCGCGGCGTCGAGGCGGGCTCGTTCGCCCTCGTCGAGGTCGGGCCCTTGGGCGGAGCCGGCGGTGGGCGAGGCGGACGTGGTCGCAGAAGTCATCGGCGTCTCCTTCGGACGGGTCTCCAGCCTATGCCGCCGGCACCGCCGCGCGACGGGTCATGCCTCGGTCAGATCAGCGACAGCTCGCGCAGCTTCGCCTCGACGTCGGCGTTCGACGGCTCGACGTGGTGCGAGGAGTCCGGGTAGAGCACGACAGGGATGTTCGTGCGGCCCGAGATCTCCTTGGCGACGTCGGCGGCCGAGGGGTCGGCCACGAGGTCGACGTAGGTGTACTCGACACCCAGCTCGTCGAGCTGCTTCTTGGTGCGGATGCAGTCGCGGCACCAGTCGGCGCCGAACATCGTGATGGTGGATGCTGCGGGAGAGGTCATGCATCAAGGGTACGTCCGCGTGGGGTGCACGGCGCCGGGACGACGGGGGATCGCCACCCGAAGGGTTGCCAGGTTAGGTGAGCCTTACCTAGACTTGTCGGCATGACGACAGCGAGCGAGCACCTCGAGGATCCGGACTGGGAGCGCATCGAGGGAGCCGTGCTCATCGCCGGAGACGCCGCCGATGTCGGCCTGATCACCGCGATCGCCGCGCGCATGCCGTGGGACGCCGAGGGCGTGATCCTCATCGAGGCCGCCGCTCGCATCCAGTTCCGTCACATCGACGTTCCCGAGGGGGTCTCCGTGCGGTGGCTGCTGCGCGGCGACGGCATCCGTCAGCACGCGAAGGGCGAGCGCCTCGCGAACGCCGTGCACTCGTGGTGCGTCGAGTGGACGTGCTCCGAGCCCCCCGCTCAGTGGACGGTCTGGCTCGGGCCGCACACGCCGCCGCACGTCGCGCGCATGGCGCGCAGCCTGCTCGGCGTCGCGAACTAGCGGGTCGCGGCGCTCAGACGGTCGCGAGCGCCGGTGCCTGTGCGGACGCGCCGGCCGTGATCGCATCGAGCGCACGGCGCAGCGAAGAGCTCGAGGTGTGCGCGGTGTACGGGAAGTACACGACCTCCACGCCCACCTCGGCGAACTCCCGCTCGAGGCGCAGCCCCTTGTCGGTGCCCCGCCAGTCGTCGCCCTTGAAGAAGTGCGTGAAGTGCACGTCGCGCCACGAGTCCATCTTCGACGGACTGGTCTCGACGTACACGTCGTCGACGAACGAGATGTGCTTGACGATCTCCGCGCGCTCGGCCGTCGGGATGACGGGCTCGATGCCCTTCACCTGGCGGAGCATCTCGTCGCTGACGACGCCGGCGATCAGGATGTCGCACTGCTGCTTGGCGTGACGAAGAAGGTTCAGATGCCCGACGTGAAACAGGTCGAAGGCACCAACGGCATAGCCGATGCGCGTCTGCATGATCTCCCCAGATCAAGTAGTTCCCCAGAAGGCGGATCCCCATCCGCCCAGCGACTCCCACAGCCGCATTCGAGCAGTGTAGCAGGAACCGGTTTCGTCGCGCACAGCAACCCGTGGAACGATGGAGGCCGCAGCGAGAGCCATCGCCGCCGAAGGGGGACACCGTGCAGACAGCGGTCACGGTCATCGTGCCGACGTTCAACGAACGCGACAACGTCGCGGAACTCGTCGCACGCACCGCCGCCGCGCTCGCCGGATACGACGCCGAGATCCTCTTCGTCGACGACAGCACGGACGACACCGCCGCCGAGGTGGCGAGGGTCGCGGCCGACGCGCCGCTGCCCGTCCGCGTCATCCATCGCGACGACAACACCGGCGGTCTGGGCGGCGCGGTGGTGGTCGGGCTGGGGGCCGCGGCATCCGACCTGTGCATCGTGATGGACGGCGACCTGCAGCATCCGCCCGAGCTGCTGCCGGCGCTCGTCGCGCGGCATGCGGAGGGCGGGGTCGACGTCGTCGCCGCCTCACGGTACGTCGGCGGCGGCGACACGAGCGGACTCGGCACGGCCGTGCGCTTCGGCGTCTCGCGGGCCGCGACCTGGCTGACCCGCGCGATGTTCCCGATCCGCCTCGCCCGCAGCACCGACCCGATGACCGGGTTCTTCCTCGTCGACCGGAGCCGCCTCGACCTCGCGACGCTCAAACCCCAGGGTTTCAAGATCCTCCTCGAGATCCTCGCCCGCACCGACCTGCGCATCGCCGAGGTGCCGATGGAGTTCGGCGAGCGGCGCCACGGCACCTCGAAGGCGAGCCTTCGCCAGGGGACGACCTTCATCGCCCACCTCGCACGCCTGCGGTTCGGCAAGATGTCGCTGTTCGCGCTCATCGGCGTGATCGGGGCCGTCGCGAACCTCGCGATCATGTGGGCGCTCACCACGGCGGGCGTCCCGTACGTATGGGCGGCGATCATCGGGGCCGAGGTCACCATCGTCGGGAACTTCCTGCTGCAGGAGCGCTTCGTCTTCGCCGACATGCGCACCGACGCCCGGGGGCTCGGTCTGCGCTTCGCCGCCTCGTTCGGGTTCAACAACGTCGAGGCGGCACTGCGCATCCCGCTGATGGCACTCATGGTCGAGACGTGGCACATCTCGAGCGTCCTCGCGACCGGGCTCTCGCTCGTCGTCGCGTTCTTCGCGCGTTTCCTGTTCCACTCGCTCGTCGTCTACGCGCCGAAGCGCGCGCGAGGCGCCGACGCGGCATCCGAGCCGAAGCCCGACACCGCGGCCCTGCGCGTGATCAGGGCGATCGACGCGGAGGCGATGAAGCCGGGCGAGCTCTAAGAGAGACCGTGCCCTGCGGCAAGGTACTCCTGCAGCGCGGCGTCGACGTCTCGGGGCGTCCAGCCGGTCGCCGTGATCTTGGCCAGATCGAGCATGCTGTTGCGCGGGCGGGGCGCGATCGGACCGTCCTGGCCCACGAAATACTCCTCCGTCGTGACGGGCGTCACTGCCGCCGGATCGTGACCGGACAGGCGGTACACCGCGCAAGCGATGTCGGCCCAGGAACGAGGCGATCCTGAGCTCGTGACGTTGTAGACGCCGTGAGGAGCCCCGGATGCGAGGAGGTGCACGATCGCCCCCGCGAGATCCTCGGTGAAGGTCAGACGCCCCACCTGGTCGCCGACCACGCGCGGGGCGACGCCACGCTGGGCGAGCGAGGCCATCGTGCGCACGAAGTTGCGCCCCTCGCCGATCACCCACGAGGTCCGCAGGACGTAATGGCGCGGAACCGTGGTCGCTGCGATGTCTCCCGCCGCCTTGCTCTGTCCGTACACACTCAGCGGCGCGACCGGATCATCCTCGCCGTACGCTCCGTCCTTGGTGCCGTCGAAGACATAGTCGCTCGAGACGTGCACGAGGGTGATGCCGTGTTCGGTCGCAAGGCGGGCGAGGTTCGCGACACCCGCGGCATTCGCCGTCCAGGCCGCCTCGCGGCCCGCGGGGGTCTCCGCCAGGTCGACAGCGGTGAAGGCGGCTGCGTTGATCACCGTCTCGTAATCGCGCCACCGGCGAGCGGAGGCGAGGTGAGGGTCGGTCAGATCGAGATCCGAGCGATTCGCGTACTCCAGGTGCGGTCGGTCACCCAGAGCGCGGCGCAGCGCCGCCCCGAGCTGCCCGCTCGCGCCGAGGACCAGAGTCTTGCGCGGCGGGATCGGGCGGACCTCCGCGAGCCGGGGGTGGGCCAGATCCTTCGCGGAGATCTCGACCTCGTCGAGCGGGATCGGCCACGCTATCGCCGCGGTCTCGTCACCGAGATTGAGGAACGAGTACTCGGCGTCCGGCGACCAATGGTCGTTGACGAGATACGTGTAGGCCGTGTCCGGCTCGAGCGTCTGGTAGGAGTTGCCCACCCCGCGAGGAACGAAGATCGCTCGCGAGGGATCGAGCTCGGCGGTGAAGACCGCGCCGAACGTGTCGCCCTCCCGGAGGTCGACCCATGCTCCGAAGATGCGTCCGGTGGCGACGGAGACCCACTTGTCCCAGGGCTCCGCGTGGATGCCGCGCGTCGTGCCCACCGCATCGTTGAACGACACGTTGTTCTGCACCGGGCCGAAGTCGGGGAGTCCCGCGGCCCGCATCTTCTCACGTTGCCAGTTCTCCTTGAACCACCCTCGCGAGTCTCCGTGCACCGGCAGCTCCGCCACCAGCAGCCCGGGGATGGGAGTCGGGGTGACGACGAGATCCTTGCCGAACTCCGTCATCACTGCCCCTTCGCCGCGTAGAACGACTCCGTCGCGTCCTTCGACGGTGCCCACCAGGCCTCGTTGTCGCGATACCAGTCGATGGTCGACGCGAGACCGGATTCGAAGTCGGAGAACTGCGGCGACCAGCCGAGCTCGGTGCGCAGCTTCGTCGAGTCGATCGCGTATCGCAGGTCGTGACCCGCACGGTCGGTCACATGGTCGTAGGCGTCCGCAGGCTGCCCCATCTGGGTGAGGATCAGCTCGACCACCGATCGGTTGTCCTTCTCGCCGTCAGCCCCGATGAGGTAGGTCTCGCCGATCTCGCCTCTGTCGAGGATCGCCAGCACAGCCGACGAATGATCGTCCGCATGGATCCAGTCCCGCACGTTCTGACCCGCCCCGTACAGCTTCGGGCGGATTCCGCGGATCACGTTCGTGATCTGCCGCGGGATGAACTTCTCCACATGCTGGAAGGGGCCGTAGTTGTTCGAGCAGTTCGAGATCGTCGCCCGCACCCCGAACGATCGCACCCAGGCGCGCACCAGCAGGTCGCTGCCCGCCTTGGTGGACGAGTAGGGAGACGACGGGTTGTACGGTGTGCTCTCGGTGAAGCGTGCGGGATCGTCGAGTTCGAGGTCGCCGTACACTTCGTCGGTCGAGATGTGGTGGAACCGGCGGTCGTGGCGACGCGCGGCTTCGAGCAGCGTGTAGGTGCCGATGATGTTCGTGTCGAGGAACGGCCTCGGGTCGTGCAGCGAGTTGTCGTTGTGCGACTCCGCGGCGTAGTGCACGACCGCGTCGACCTCGGCGAACAGGCCGTCGACGATCGAGGCGTCGCTGATGTCGCCTTCGACGAGACGCACACGATCCTCGGGGAGACCCGCCAGCGATGCGCGGTTGCCTGCGTACGTCAGCTTGTCGAGGACCACCACCTCTGCGTCGGTGTGGGCGATCACGTGGTGGACGAAGTTCGAGCCGATGAAGCCGGCGCCTCCGGTCACGAGCAGACGGGTCATGCGCGGCCCCTTTCGAGCAGTGCGAGCAGGTAGGAGCCGTAGCCGGACTTCACCAGGGACTCGGCCCGCGTGCGCAACTCCTCATCGTCGAGGAAGCCCTGCCTCCAGGCCACTTCCTCGGGGACTCCGATCTTCATGCCAGTGCGGCGCTCCATCGTGCGCACGTAATCCGCGGCATCCGTCATCTGGTCGAATGTCCCGGTGTCGAGCCACGCCGTGCCGCGGGGGAGCACTTCGACCTGCAGTCTGCCCCGGCGCAGGTATTCGCGGTTCACATCGGTGATCTCGAACTCGCCGCGGGGGCTGGGTCGCAGCTCGCGAGCGATCTCGACGACGTCGTTGTCGTAGAAGTACAGGCCGGGCACCGCGTAGTTGCTCTGCGGCTTCGCGGGCTTCTCCTCGAGGGACACCGCCCGACCGTCCGCGTCGAAGGACACGACCCCGTACGCTTCCGGCTCGCCGACCCAGTACGCGAACACGGCTCCGCCTTCGATGTCTGAGAAGCGCTTCAGCTGGGTGCCGAGACCAGGGCCGTACAGCAGGTTGTCTCCGAGGACGAGCGCCACCTTGTCGTCCTCGATGAAGTCGGCGCCGATGGTGAACGCCTGCGCGAGGCCATCCGGGGACGGCTGTTGCGCGAAGCTCAAGGAGATCCCGAACTGGGAACCGTCGCCGAGGAGCCGTTCGAAGTGCGCGGCGTCGTGCGGAGTGGTGATCACGAGGATCTCGTCGATACCGGCGAGCATCAGGGTCGACAACGGGTAGTAGACCATCGGCTTGTCATAGACCGGGATGAGCTGCTTCGACACTCCCAGCGTGATCGGATGGAGGCGGGTGCCGGAGCCGCCCGCCAGAATGATGCCCTTCATGATCCCCCTCGTACTGCGTTGAAAAAGCGTGGTGGCGTCACGGAAAGGGCGGCCGTCCCCTGCCGCCCACGACCCCCACAGTCGTATCGACGACTCTAGCGGTTCGCCTGCTGAGAGCGTGAGCGGCGCTTGACCCGCACCGCCGCGCGATAGGCGTCGGCGTGCGCGCGGCCGGCGTCGGCCCATTCGCGGCGCGAGAGGTCGGGGGAGCCGTCGAGGTCGGCGACCGCCCGCCAGGTGGTCACGAGATCGTCGGCGTCGAGGTCGCCGTCGTACATGCGCACCCAGTCCGCGCCGACCTCGCGGGCCAGAGCCTCGTTGGCCTCGTTGCGAGGCACGAGCACCGGTCGGTCGAGCGACAGGGCGGCGAGCACGCTTCCCGAGTTGTGCATGAAGCGGTAGGCCAGCACGATCAGCTCCGACGAGGTCGCGAGCTGCACGAGTTCGGCGTCGCTGAGGAAGTCGAGCTGCAGGTGCACGTCGGGCAGGTCCGCGGTCCGAGCCCGCAGGTCGTCGCCGAGCTCGGTGCTCGACGGTCGACCGCCGATGGCCAGGCTCAGCTGCGGTTCGGTCGCCACAGCCTCGCCGTACGCGTCGATGAACCCCTCGAGTCCCTTGTAGCGGCGCACTCCGCCGAATGCGCCGAGCCGCCCGCGCACCCGTTCCGCCGCGGGGTACTCGGCGTACCAGTCGCGGTAGTGGCCGTGCAGGATGAGGTGGTGCGGTGCGGCAGCCGGCAGCGGCGTCGTCTCGTTGATCGCGATCCGGTAGTCGGTGTGCTTCTCGATGAAGCGCAGCACCCGGAGCCGCGCGGCGTCGTCGTCGGGCAGCTCGATGTTGTGCACCGTGCGCACCACGGCGATGCGGCGCGACAGGCGGTGACGCATCGCGAGCGCGGCCGTGAGCACGAGCTTGCCCGTCGACTTCACCCACGAGGACCCGTGCATCTTCGCCTCGGGCCAGTGCCAGTGGAAGGCGTCGTATCGGCCGAAGAGCGCCGTCTTCCACGAGAACCGCAGGTGCGTCAGTCCCTCGGTCGCGCCGAGGGCGTCGTCGAGCATCTTGTTGTAGGGGTTCGTCGTCGGCCGCGGAGCGCCCAGCGACTGCATCACGCGGATGCCGGAATCGGTCATGGTCGTGTCATCCTCCGATGGGCGACGGTACTCGTCGTAGCGGCGACCGAGGGCGGCGGCGATCGTGCCGCGGCCGCGGTGCACCAGTCTCGTGCCCCTGGCGTGGTGGTCGATGCGCGAGGTCAGCGCGCCGAACGCCCGCCGCGCGCCGCCGACAGCGATGCGCGCGACGCCTCCGAGCAGTGCCTCGGCCCGCACGAGCGCGCGCCGGGGCGCGCCGTCGGTGAGCTGCAGGCGGATGCGGGTTCCGGCGTTCGCTGAGCTGAACGCGCGCTGCGCCGCCCACGCGCGGCTGAGGCGCGCCGCGACCACGAGGTCCTCGGTCTCCGACTCGTTGCACCACACGATCCGGCCGCCTTTGCGGGCGAGCTGGCGGGAGAAGAGCGTGTCCTCGCCGCCGCCGAGTCCGAGGGTCTCGTCGAAGCGCAGTCCGAGCCGCCGGATGGTCCGGAGGTCGAGCAGCAGGTTGCCCGCCGCCGCGACCTGCAGCACCGTGCCCGTCGTCCGCGGTGGGCGGCGGAACGTTCCGGAGGCGAGAAGCCAGGGGTCGACGTCGTCGTCGAACACCGAGATGACGCGCCCCATCACGGCATCCGCCTCGTGCTCCCGCCAGACCCCGACGAGTGCAGACAGCCAGTTCTCCCGGGGGATCTCGTCGTCGTCGATGAAGGCGACGAGGTCGCTCTGCGCGCACTCGTCCAGGATGCGGTTGCGTGCCGCCGCGATCCCGGCGGTGCTCTCGACGACGTAGCGGACCGGCAGTTCCGCGTCGGCGGCGGTACGGCGGGCGGAGCCGGTCGGGTCGTTGTCGACGACGAGCACGTCGATCTCGAGCCCGAGCCCGCGGCATTCCTCGATGCGGGCGGGGAGCGCGCGAAGCAGGGCCGCCAGCAGCTCGGGGCGCTGATACGTGGGGACGCCGATGGTGACGGCGACCGCGTCGCCCGATGCCGATTGCTGTGTCATCCGCCCCGTCCCCATGGCACATCGCGCCGCACCCGGCGCCGGCTCATCGTACCGTGACGGCCGGATTCCGGCATCCTGAGGCGCTCTCGCGTATAGTCTGTGCCCTGGGAGTCGACGTCGGTCGCGACTCCGGGGAATTCGACCGGCGACCCGAGCCGATCCGCGATGCGGAGCCGGGGGGAGGAGCGCGTGCCCGTGGTGCACGGACGCCTGGCGATCGTGGTCGTCAACTACGCCTCCGCCGCGCTGCTCCGCCGCAACCTCGTGATCGTCGAGGGCGCGGCCAGGGAGCTCGACCCGGCGACGACGGTGATCGTCGTCGACAACTGGGCGGGGTCCGACGAGCGACGCGAGACGCGGAGCGCCGCTGCCGAGCACGGCTGGACCCTCGTCGAGTCCGAGACGAACGCGGGCTTCGGCGGCGGCGTCAACCTCGGCGTGACCCGCGCGCTCGCGGACGGGGCGATCGATGTGCTCGTCATCAATCCGGACGCGCACATCGACACGGCATCCCTCCGCCTGCTGCGGGATGCGACCACCGAGGCCCGCACCACCCTCGCCTGCCCCGTGATCGAGGACTCCGACGGGCGCACCTGGTTCGCGGGCGTCGACGTGCTGCTCGATGACGGCACGATGCGCGCTCGACGCAAGCGCACCGTCGGCGACGCGCGGCCGTTCGAGCCGTGGCTGAGCGGCGCGTGCCTCTGGATCACCCGCGAGGTGTGGGAGCTCACCGGCGGCTTCGACGAGGACTACTTCCTGTACTGGGAGGACGTCGATTTCTCCCACCGCGTCCTCGACGCCGGGGGAGGGCTCGCCCTCGTAGAGGGGGCGAAGGCCGTGCACGACGAGGGCGGAACCCAGCGCGCCGAGGTCGAACCGAGCCGCGCCAAGTCCGAGGGCTACTACTTCTACAACATCCGCAATCGGATGCTGTTCGCTGTTCGCCACCTCGACGACGAGGCCGTGCGACGCTGGTCGCGATCGATCCCGCGCACGGCGCGCGAGGTCATCCTGCGCGGGGGTCGCCGCCAGCTGCTGCGATCGGTCGCGCCGGTCAGGGCGTACCTGCGCGGTGTTCGGGAAGCGCGGCGCATCGCACGCCGTCGGGGAGTCCAGCGGAAGGACGGCACATGGTCCTAGAGGCGTACCATCGCCTGGCGAAGGCGCAGAAGGGGCACGCCAGGGGCGCGCCCGCGTACTCGGTGTACGTGAACCGCCGCATCGGCCGCGTCCTCGCCGCCGTCGCCTACCGGTTCGGCCTCACGCCGAACCAGGTCTCGATCATCAGCGCGATCCACTCGTTCGCGGCCATCGGCCTGATCGCCTTCGCGCCGGTGACGGTGCCGCTGGGGCTGCTCATCGCTCTGCTCCTCGTGCTCGGCTACGCGTGGGACTCGGCCGACGGCCAGGTCGCGCGCCTTCGAGGCGGGGGAAGCCCGCAGGGGGAGTGGCTCGACCACTTCATCGACACGCTCAAGATCGCCTCACTGCATCTCGCCGTGCTCGTCGGGCTCTACCGCGTGCTGCCGGAGACGCCCGCGCTGCTCCTGATCCCGATCGTGTTCAGCATCGTCGCGACGACGACCTTCTCCGGGATGCTGCTGAACGATCTGCTCAAGGGCAAGCACGCCGTCGAATCGACGCACGAGCGCGGCGGAGGCACGCTGCTCCGGTCCCTGGTGCTGCTGCCGACCGACTTCGGCCTCGTCTGCCTGGTGTTCGTCCTCTGGGGCTGGACCCCCGGTTTCCTCGTCGTCTACTCGCTGCTGTGCGCGGCGGCCGTCGCGTTCCTCGCGCTCGCCGCGGTGAAGTGGTTCCGTGAGATCGGAAGGCTCGGTGCGACCTCATGACCGAAGAGAGCATCCTCGTCGTCTGCGCCGCGAACGTGTGTCGTTCCCCGCTCGCCGAGCTGCTGCTGCAGCGGGGCCTCGGCTCCTCGGCCGGCATCACCGTGACGAGCGGCGGGGTCAGAGCGACGGCGGGTGACACGATCTGCACCGAGGTCGCCCACCTGCACGGCGACGAGGCGTGGCGCGAGTCGGCCGACGCGCATCGTGCACGGGAGGTGACCGCGGAGATGATCGAGCACGCGAGCATCGTGCTGGCGGCCTCGCGAGACATCCGCGGCGAGCTCGTGCGTCTCGCTCCGAGGTCGCGCGACTGGATGTTCACGATCAAGGAGGCCGCCCACCTGGGCGAGGGGTTCCCCTCGGCGGCCGAGGATCGGGTCGTCGAGTACGTCGCGCACCTCGATCGCGCGCGCTCCCGCGCCGTGCCGCTCGCCGCGCCCGATGATCTCGGCAGCCGCCTGCGACGGGTGTTCTCCGGCCGTGCGCCGAGCGACCCCACGAGCATCGCCGACCGGCATGGGAGCCGCGGTCACCGCGACACGATCGCGGAGGTCGAGCGAGCCGTGGAGACCATCGTGGCTCAGCTCGGCGGTCCGGCCCGTCGTTCTTCCTGATTCCCTCTTGTGAGGGCGGCGTTTCGGCATTAGTATGAGCCGACGCCGCGTTCTGCGCGACGTGAGGGGAAGCCGAGGCGAGGGGCCTCGGAACTGGGGATTTTTTCTGTACTGGGGAGCTGCAGTGTTCAGCGTTTCTTCCTGCCGTCGTGGGGATGGCACATCGCGCACGCATCGTGCGCTCCTGATCGCGCCCGTCGTGGCGCTCGCCGTCGTGCTCGCCGGATGCACGGGTGCTCCGGCCGCGTCCGAGACACCCGAGCCCGAAGCCTCGGTCACGACCGAGTGGGACGCGCCGGCCGATCCGACCGCCGACGGTCCCACCGAGGCACCGGAGCTGACGGTGCAGGCCGGCGCCCTCGACGAGACGATCACTCTCTCGACCGACGTGGCCATCACGATCGACAAGATCTCGACCACGACCGTGACGCCTGAGACACCCGGCGAGTACGCGGGTCCGGCCGTCGTCGTCACGGTCTCGGTCGCCAACGACTCCGACCGCGCGCAGAGCATCGACTCGGCCGTCGTCAATCTCGTCACCGACGACGGCGACGTGGGGGTGGCCACCACGGCCGGCCCGAACAAGCCGCTCCAGGGCGAGCTCGCCGCAGGCGCCAAGACCGAGGGCACCTACGTCTTCATGCTCGACCCGGCGCAGGGTCGAGCCGTCTCGATCAACGTCAACTACGCCGCAGGAGAACCCGTCGCGACCTTCGCCGGCGTGATCTCCTGACGCATCACGGATTCATCGTCATCGTCATCTGAGCTTTTCATTTTTTACCCTGCTCGATATATCGCAATACCGCAGTACTGAAGTACGGCAATCACTTTTCACAACATCACATTTCTGGGGACTGGGGAGTCACTCATGGGGAACACATCGATCGGGAAGCGGACGCGCTCCGTCCTCGCTTCCGTCGTCACGGCGGCGCTGCTCGTCGCCGGCATGACGACGCTGGGAGGGCAGGCCGCGGTCGCGGCCGACGCGCCGCAGCCGCCGCCGCTGCTGCAGCGCGACGACAACGTCGTGACGTCCGACCCGATCCCGACTGTGCAGATCGACAACGGCTACGTCTGGTCGCAGACGACCATCGGGTCGACGGTCTACGCGGTCGGCAAGTTCGACAACGCCCGCGCGCCGCTCGCCGTGCCGGGCACCAGCCTCACGGCACGGTCGAACGTGTTGGCCTACGACATCAACACCGGCCAGTTGCTCTCGTTCGCACCGCAGGTCAACGGCGTCATCAAGGCCGTCGCGGCATCGCCCGACGGAAGCCGCATCTACATCGGCGGATCGTTCAACTCCGTGAACGGCCAGACCCGCTGGAACTTCGCGGCGCTCGACGCCCAGACCGGCCAGCTCGTCTCAGGCTTCAACCCCTCGATCGGCGGCAGCGGCGTCTACGCCCTCGCGACCTCGGGATCCAGCGTCTACGTCGGCGGCCTGTTCACCCAGGGCAACGGCACCACCCGCAAGAACCTCGCCGCCTTCAACGCGGCCAACGGCGCACTGCTGCCGTGGGCGCCACAGGCCGACCTGCAGGTCGATGCGATGGTCATGGACCCCGCGGGACAGAACGTCATCGCGGCGGGCCGCTTCTCTCAGGTCAACGGTGACACGAGCATGCGCGGTACCGTCGCGATCGACAAGACCACGGGTGCCGTCGACACCAACTGGGCTCTGCCGCAGACGGTGAAGAACGGCTCCAACACCGGCGGCAACGCCGGCAAGGCGGGCATCTTCGGCCTCGCCGCCGACGCGAACGGCGTCTACGGCACCGGCTGGGTCTACGCGGACGCCGCGACCGGCAACCTCGAGGGCACGTTCGCCGCCGAGGCCGGTTCCGGCCAGGTGCGGTGGATCTCGGACTGCCTCGGCGACCACTACGGCGTCTACTCCACAGGCAAGGTCGTCTACACGACCAGCCACACCCACGCCTGCGGCACCATGGGCATGCACCCCGAGCAGAACCCGCGCACGCACCGCTACTCGGAGGCCTACACGGCCGATGCCCGCGGCACGCTCGGCAACCAGCCCGCCGCCGGCGGCACCTACAAGAACTGGCAGGGCACCCCGGCGCCGTCGGCGTACGCGTGGACCCCGGACTGGGCGGTCGGTGTGACCACCGGCATGGGCCAGGCCGGCCTGTCGATCACGGGCACCGGCAACATGATCTCGATCGGCGGCGAGTTCCGCTCCGTGAACAACGGCCGCTTCGAGGGCCTCGTGCGCTTCTCGACCACGCCTCCGGGCGGAGCCAAGGACGGCCCCCGTCTCTCGGGCGCCAACTGGGTGCCCACCGCGCAGTCGTTCATCCCCGGTCGCGTGCGGGTCTCGATCCCGGCGAACTGGGACCGCGACGACCTCGTCCTCACCTACGAGCTGCGTCGCGCGGGGAGCACCACGCCCGTCGCCACGAAGACCGTCAACAGCACGTGGTGGGACCGCTCCTCGATCAGCCTCGAGGACAAGACCGCCACGCCGGGATCGCAGCAGCAGTACACGGTCGTCGCCAAGGACGGCAACGGCAACACGGTGAGCAGCCAGAGCGTGACCGCGACGGTCGCCGCCGGTGCGGCCTCGTCCTACGTCGACACCGTCACGGCCGACGAGCCGCAGCTGTACTACCCGCTCGGCACCGTCAACCAGGACTGGGCGGGGTCGAACACCCCGACCTTCGGCTCCGGCGTCAGCCAGACCCAGACGGGTGTGAAGAACACCATCACCGGAGCGTCCTCGTTCAGCGGGAACAACTCGGGCCTCGTGGCGGCGAGCAACCGCGTGGCAGCGCCGAAGCAGTTCTCGACCGAGCTGTGGTTCAAGACCACCACGACGTCGGGAGGCAAGCTGCTGGGCTACGGCAGCTCGGCGACCGGTGAGTCGGGAAGCTACGACCGTCACATCTACATGACGAACAACGGCCGCATCATCTTCGGCGCCTACAACGGCAGCACGCAGACGGTGCAGAACAACACCGCCCTCAACGACGGCGAGTGGCACCACGTGGTCGCGTCGCAGGACTCGTCCGGCATGAAGCTGTACGTCGACGGAACGCTCGCCTCCTCGCTCCCCGGAGCGACGGACGCCGAGGGATACGTCGGATACTGGCGAGTGGGCGGCGACAACATCGGCGGCTGGCCGTCGGGACCGAGCTCGTACTACTTCGCGGGCTCGATCGACGAGGTCGCGGTGTACTCCTACCCGCTCACCGCGGCGCAGGTGCGCACGCACTACGGCGTCGGCAAGGGCTTCGTCGCCCCGACCGCGGACTTCACGGCGACCCCGACCGACCTCTCGGTCGCGTTCGACGCGAGCGCCTCGGCGCCGACCGCCCCCGCCACGATCTCCGGCTACCGCTGGGACTTCGGCGACGGGACACCGGCCGGCACCGGCAAGACCGTGTCGCACACCTACGGCGCTGCGGGCACCTACACAGCGAAGCTCACGGTGACCGACAGCAACGACCTCTCGACCACGGTCGAGAAGACGGTCGTGGTCCAGGCGCCGAACGTGCTGCCCGCTCCGTCGTTCGTCGTCACGGGTTCCGGGCTCTCGGTCTCGGCCGATGCCTCGGCATCCACGGACTCCGACGGGACGATCGTCTCGTACGACTGGAACTGGGGCGACGGCACCACGTCGACCGGCCAGGTCGCGAGCCACGTCTACGCGACGCCCGGCACCCGCACCGTGACGCTCACCGTGACGGACGACCGCGGCGGCTCCGCCTCGACCACTCGTGACGCCGTCACGACGCACGCCAACCCGGTCGCGGCGTTCACCTCGACGGCCTCCGGCCTCCGGGTCGACGTCTCCGGAACGGGGTCGAGCGCGTCCGACGGGGCGACCCTGACCTACTCGTGGAACTGGGGCGACGGCACGGCCGCAGGCACGGGTGCGACGGCCAGCCACACCTACGCGCAGGGCGGGGCGAAGGACATCACGCTGACCGTGACCGACAGCCTCGGCGCGACGGCCAGCCAGACCAAGTCGGTCACCGTGCAGGCGCAGGTGTTCGCGGCATCCGACTCCTTCGGTCGGGTCGTCTCGAGCGGCTGGGGAGCAGCGGATGCCGGTGGCACCTGGGCGCCGATGAGCGGCTCGGCCGCCGTCACCTCGGTCGCCGACGGCGTCGGACGCATCAACCTCACCGCGGGCGAGACGCGCGAGATGCTGCTGCAGGGAACGTCCCTGCGCGACACCGAGTCGCGGATCACCTACACGCTGACCTCCGGTCCGTCGACGGGAGTCGCGTACGAGGGTCTCGGCGCTCGCCGCTCCGGCAACAACGGCTACCGGGCGCTCGCCTGGCACCGCGCCGACGGCACGACGTGGCTGGTCATCCACCGCAACGGCACCGCCATCGCGAGCACGGCCGTCGCCGGGCTGACCTGGTCGGCCGGCAGCACGTTCAACCTGGCGATGGAGACCTCCGGGTCCTCCACCACCACCATCCGTGCGAAGCTGTGGGCCAGCGGCGCGGCAGAGCCCGCGAACTGGCAGCTGTCGACCACCGACGCCACTCCGGCGCTGCAGGTGGCCGGTGCGCCGACCGTGTTCTCGTACCGCGCAGGCAGTGCGACCGGCACGAACATCGCGACGTTCGACGACTTCACGGTCAAGAACCTCGGTGCCGCTCCGCAGCCCGAGCCGCAGCCGGAGCCGCAGCCGGAGCCCACGAACGCCGCTCCGGTCGCCTCCTTCACGGCGACTCCCTCGGCGCTCACGGTGAACGTCGACGGCAGCGCCTCGACCGACTCCGACGGCACCATCGCGTCGTACGCGTGGAACTTCGGCGACGGCACGACCGGCACCGGGGCGACGAGCTCGCGGACCTACGCCGCGGCCGGCACCTATACGGTCACCCTGACCGTGACCGACAACAAGGGCGCGACGAACACGACGACGCGTCAGGTCACGGTCACGGCTCCTCCCGTCGACCCGCAGCCTCCGGTCGACCCGGCGGCGCTCGCGGCCGATGAGTTCGAGCGGACGGCGGGTCCTGGCTGGGGCTCCGCGGTCACCGGTGGCGCCTGGACGATCACCGGCGGCTCGCAGGCCGCCGCCACGGTCGCGGACGGCAAGGGCAAGCTCTCTCTGATCGCCGGTGATACGCGTCATGCGACGTTGGGGTCGACGGCGGTGGGTGATGCGGTGTTGTCGGTGCAGTTCTCGGTGGATCAGCCGAGTTCGACGGGTGGGTCGTATATCGGTGTGATCGCTCGGAGTTCGGCGGCGGGGAAGTACTTCGTGCGGGCGTGGTTGCGTCCGGATGGGACGGTGTGGTTGGTTGCGCATCGTGAGGGTACGGTGTTGGCGACGCAGGTGGTGTCGGGTCTGACGTATCAGCCGAACACGTCGTATTCGTTGAAGGTGTCGGTGACGGGTTCGTCGTCGGTGGCGTTGCAGGCGAAGGTGTGGGCGACGGGGTCGGTGGAGCCGGCGGCGTGGCAGTTGAGCACGACGGATGCTGCTCCTTTGGCGGCGTCGGGTGCGGTGGGTCTGAGCGGGAATCGTTCGGGTTCGTCCACGGCCGCGCTGGGTGTGACGTTCGACTCGTTCCGCGTCACGGCACCGTAACCACCTTCCTCTCCTGAGAACCACCCGCCGGATCCGCACGGATCCGGCGGGTGGTTCTCTTCGTTCCCGAGGACGCCGGACTGTTTTCACACATCCCCGAGGAATCCGTGAACACGGCCGCGATACCGTGGAACGTCGCCTTTGGGGAGGCGATTGAGGGGTTGGGGAACCCCTCATTCTGGGGAGTGGGGAAACAACACATGGGGAACTCTTTCGTGCGCCGTGCGCGCCGATCTCTCGCCGTCGTCCTGACGGCGGGTCTGCTCGTCGCAGGCATGACCGCGCTGGGAGCGCAGGCGGCGGTGGCCGCGGAACCGTCGTCACCGCCGCCGCTCCTGCAACGCGATGAGAACGTCGTCACGTCGGATCCGATCCCGACCGTGCAGATCGACAACGGATACGTGTGGGCGCAGACCATGATCGGCTCCACCGTGTACGCGGTGGGCAAGTTCGACAACGCCCGCGAACCCCTGGCCGCACCGGGTGCGAAGCTCACCGCCCGGTCGAACGTGCTCGCGTACGACATCGAGACCGGTCAGCTGCTGCCGTTCGCGCCCAAGGTCAACGGCGTCGTCAAGGCGGTCGCGGCCTCGCCCGACGGCACCCGCATCTACATCGGCGGCTCCTTCAACCAGGTCAACGGCGCCTCGCGCTGGAACATCGCCGCTATCGACGCCAGGACCGGCGAGCTCGTCCCCGGATTCGCGCCGTCGATCGGCGGCAGCGGGGTCTACGCACTGGCGACCTCGGGGGAGACCGTGTACGCGGGCGGACTCTTCACACAGGGCAACGGCGCGGCGCGCAAGAACCTCGCCGCCTTCACCGCGGCGACCGGCGCCGTCCAGCCGTGGGCGCCGCAGTCGGATCTCCAGGTGGATGCCCTGGTGATGGACCCCGCGGGACGGAACGTCATCGTCGCCGGCCGCTTCTCGCAGGTGAACGGCGACACCGCCATGCGCGGCGTTGCGGCCGTCGACAAGATCACCGGAGGACTCGACACAGGCTGGGCGCTGCCGAAGACCGTGAAGAACGGCAGCAACGCCGGTACGACGGCGGGCAAGGCGGGGATCTTCGGTCTCGCAGCCGACGCCGGTGCCGTGTACGGGACCGGCTGGGCGTTCGCCGGCCCCGCCGTCGCGAACCTCGAGGGCACGTTCGCCGCGGAGGCGGGGACGGGGGCGGTGCGCTGGATCGCCGACTGCCTCGGCGACCACTACGGCGTCTACTCCACCGGCAAGGTCGTCTACACGACCAGCCACACGCACGCGTGCGAGACCATGGGGATGCACCCCGAGCAGAGTCCCCGCACCCACCGGTACTCCGAGGCGTTCACCGCCGAGGCCCGCGGGACTCTCGGCCGTCAGCCCGACGGCAACTACGTGAACTGGCAGGGCACTCCGGCGCCGTCCGCCTACGCCTGGTCGCCGGACTGGGCGGTCGGGACCACGACCGGCCTGGGCCAGGCCGGCCTGTCGATCACGGGCACCGGCTCGATGATCTCGATCGGCGGCGAGTTCCGCTCCGTGAACAACGGTCGCTTCGAGGGACTCGTGCGCTTCTCGACCACGCCCCCGGGCGGTGCGAAGGACGGGCCGCGACTCTCGGCATCCACCTGGGTGCCGACGGCACGCGCTCTCGTCCCCGGCAGGGTGCGGGTCGTCATCCGCAGCAACTGGGATCGTGACGATCTGTCGCTCACCTACGAGCTGAGGCGCGCCGGTGACGATTCCCTGGTCGCGACGACCGCGCTCGATTCGACCTGGTGGAGGCGTGCGCCGATCGTGCTGACGGACGAGACCGCGGGCGCCGGGGCGGGTCAGCAGTACGTGGTGGTGGCGCGCGACGGCAACGGGAACGCGGTCCGCAGTCAGACGGTGACCGCCGTCGCGCCCAGCGCGCCGTCGGCCTACGCGGATGCCGTGATCGCCGACGGCCCCCAGCTGTACTACCCGATGGGCGGCACCACTCAGGACTGGACCGGCGCGAACACCGCGACCGTCGGAACCGGCGTCACCCCGACCACCGCGAACGTGGCACACACACCGCCGAACGGCTCGAGCTTCTCCGGCACGATCGACGGTCGCATGACAGCGACCGCGTGGGGCTCCGCGCCCGGCGCCTTCACGACGGAGCTGTGGTTCAAGACCGAGACGAAGACCGGTGGCAAGCTCATCGGCTGGGGGTCGTCGTCGACCGGCAACTCCGGCATGTACGACCGACAGCTGGTCATGGCCGATGACGGGCGTGTGGTGTTCGCCACGAACGGCAGCGGAGTGAAGACGGTCACCTCGCCGACTGCGTTGAACGACGGCGTGTGGCACCACGTCGTCACGAGCCAGAGTTCGTACGGCATGAAGCTGTACGTCGACGGCGTCCTCGTCGCGACGGATGCGTCGGCGACGAAGGGACAGTCCTTCGGAGGGTACTGGCGCGTCGGAGGCGACTCCGTGTCCGGTTACCCGCTCGCTCCGACCTCGATGAACTTCCAGGGCAAGATCGACGAGGTCGCCGTCTATCCGCAGGCCCTCTCGGCGGACCAGGTGAAGACGCACTTCAGCATCGGCCGGAACGTCCTGCCACCCGCTGCGGCCTTCACGGCATCGTCGTCCGGACTCGATCTGACGGTGGATGCCGCGGCGACCGCGGCATCCGGCACGGCGACGGTCTCGTCCTACTCGTGGAACTGGGGCGACGGCTCCGCCGCCGGGTCGGGGGCGGCGGCGACGCACGCATACGCGCAGCCCGGGACGTACACGGTGCGCCTCACGGTCCGCGACAGTAACGACCTCGTCTCGAAGACCGAGCGGTTGATCAACATCCCGGCGCCGAACACCGCCCCTGCGGCCGCGTTCACCGCGTCGAGCGTCGACCTGACGGCATCCGTCGACGGCTCCACGTCGACCGACGCCGACGGCACGATCGCGTCGTACTCGTGGAACTGGGGCGACGGCGCCGTGTCCGCGGGGAGGACCGCCTCCCACGTGTTCGCCGCCGCGGGGACCTACACGGTCACCCTGACGGTGACCGACGATCGCGGCGTCACGCACGCCGCCACCCGGGCGGTGACGGTCACGGCGCCGCCCGTGAAGTCGGAGCTCCCGGCGCTCGCGGCCGATGAGTTCGAGCGCACGGCGGGTCCTGGCTGGGGTGCCACCGGCACGGGTGGCGCCTGGACGATCGCGGGCGGCTCGCAGGCGACGACCTCGGTGAGCGACGGTCGAGGCAGGATGGCACTCGCTCCCGGTGATACGCGTCATGCGACGTTGGGGTCGACGGCGGTGGGTGATGCGGTGTTGTCGGTGCAGTTCTCGGTGGATCAGCCGAGTTCGACGGGTGGGTCGTATATCGGTGTGATCGCTCGGAGTTCGGCGGCGGGGAAGTACTTCGTGCGGGCGTGGTTGCGTCCGGATGGGATGGTGTGGTTGGTTGCGCATCGTGAGGGTACGGTGCTGGCGACGCAGGTGGTGTCGGGTCTGACGTATCAGCCGAACACGTCGTATTCGTTGAAGGTGTCGGTGACGGGTTCGTCGTCGGTGGCGTTGCAGGCGAAGGTGTGGGCGACGGGGTCGGTGGAGCCGGCGGCGTGGCAGTTGAGCACGACGGATGCTGCTCCTTTGGCGGCGTCGGGTGCGGTGGGTCTGAGCGGGAATCGTTCGGGTTCGTCCACGGCGACGCTGGGTGTGACGTTCGACTCGTTCCGCGTCACCGCACCCGAGTAAGATCCTGACGCATGACCACTGCCGTTCCGATCGTGCTGCTCGCCGTCGGAGCGATCGCCGCGGGAGCCATCGCGGTGCTCCTCTTCCGGATGCTGCCGAGGGCGGCGTTCGCGGTCTGGACGTGCGTGCTCTTCTTCGTCCCGATCTGGGTGGGAGCGAACCTCGGTTTCTACTGGGCGGCGATCACGCTGCTCACGGCTCTGCTGATCGTCGTCAACTGGTCGATCGTGCCGCTGCGCGCGGCCGACGCGTGGGTCGCGTCCTTCGTGCTCGTGGTCGCCGGGCTCTACGGCTTCGGCTCCGTCGACCTCGCGTCGCTCGTCGCGGCGATGCTGGAGTGGATCATCCCCTACATCTGGGGGCGTGTCCTGCTCGCGCGCGTCGACACCGCGTGGGTGACGACCACGATCTCGGTCGTGGCCATCATCGCCGCGGCCCTCGCGGTCGTGGAGTTCGTGACGTCGTTCAACCCCTTCGTGCTGGTGCCGGGCTCGGGAGTCGTGTACGACACGTGGAGCCCCCTCCAGGAGCGCGGCGGTCTGCTGCGCGTCGAGGGGGCGTTCGGTCACTCGATCGCGCTCGGGGCCGCTCTCGCGATGTCGTCAGCGTTCGTCGTCGCCACGCGCTGGCGTCTGCTCCCCAAGATCGCCGGTGTGCTGATCATCGCTGTCGCGACGGTGCTGACCTTCAGTCGTGCGGGGCTCATCACGCTCGTGCTCACGCTCGTGCTCTCGACCTTCCTCATCGCAGGGGTCTCGACGCGGTTCCGCGTCGCCGTCGCCGCCGCGGGTCTGCTGGGCACGGCGATCGTCCTGCCGATCATCGACACCGTGTTCGGCGCAGCGGGTGAGGAGGCGGGCGGCAGCGCCGACTACCGCACCGACCTGCTGGTGCTGCTCGAACAGGTGCAGCCGTTCGGCAACCCCGGCGACTGGGAATCGCTGGTCTCGGGGGACTACTACCTCGGCTACTTCGCCCGGTCCATCGACAACGCGCTCGTGCTCACCCTGCTCCGTTACGGCTGGGTCCCGACGCTGCTGATCATGGCCGCGATCGTGTGCGCGGCGCTGATCGCGGTCCGCCGGTCGACCCGCAACGCCGCGTCCCTCGCAGTCGTCGGACAGCTCCCGAGCCTCGTCGTCGTGGCGCTGATCACGCAGTACAGCATGTTCCTCTGGTTCTGCGTCGGCCTCGCGATCACGTGGGCGAACGACGCGACGCGCGGGGGAGCACGGCATCCTGCATCCGAGTTCCTGACCGAGCCCTCTGCCGTTCCGGCGCTCAGCGCCCCTGCGCGGAGTCATCCACAGCCATGACGGGGGCCGCGTGGGTGTCTCCTCTAGAATCGAAGTCTCAGGGGGAACGGGGAAACATGGGCGAGAGCCGGGTCAGTCTGCGCGTGATCGCGGGCTCGCTGCGCAAGTTCTGGTGGATCATCGTCGCCGGCGCGCTCATCGGCGGCATCGGGTCGTTCGGATACGCCTCGCTGCAGACTCCGCTCTTCCAGGCGACCACCTCGCTCTACTTCGCCCTCAACCAGGGCACCAGCGCCTCCGACCTCAACCAGGGCTCGGCGTACACGCAGAGCCAGATGCTGTCGTTCGCGCAGCTCGCGACGAGCTCCCGCGTGCTCGACCCCGTGATCGAGGAACTCGACCTCGACGTCACGCCGCGTGAGCTCACGCGCTCGATCGAGGTCTCGATCCCGCAGAGCACGGTCACGCTCCGCATCACCGGCATCGCCGACGACAAGGATGCCGCTGCCGACCTCGCGAACGCTGTCGCCGGTCAGCTGATCCTCGTCGTGAAGGACGTCGCGCCGAAGGATCCGCAGGGTGAATCGACCATCAGCGCCGAGATCATCGACGACGCCGTCGCCCCGGAGTTCCAGTTCACACCGAGCAAGCCGCGCGATGCCCTGCTCGGCGCCTTCCTCGGCGGCGTGCTGGGTCTCGCGGTCGCCGTGCTGATCGGCGTGCTCGACACGCGTGTGCGCAACGAGGAGACCCTCGCGCAGTCGGGCGGCGACCCGGTGCTCGGCGTGGTCTCGAAAGACACCCTGCTCGCGACGCGCGGCATCGCGGTGGCGCAGGAGCCGCTGGGGCACACGTCGGAGGAGTTCCGCCGCATCCGCTCGGCTCTCGCATACGCCAACGTCACGTCGCAGGTGAAGGTCCTGCTCGTCACCTCCGGGTCACCGGGGGAGGGCAAGTCGACGGTGTCGGTGAACCTGGCCATGACGCTGGCCGGTCTGCGCAACTCCGTGCTCCTGATCGACGCCGACATGCGGCGGCCTCGGGCGCACGAGCACGCGGGGATCGACGGCTCGATCGGCCTCACGAGCGTGCTGCTCGACGAGGTCGACTTCGAGGTGGCCAAGCACAGTGTCGCCGACAGCACGCTCGACATCCTGCCGGCGGGAACCGTGCCGCCGAATCCGGCCGAGCTGCTGACGTCGTCGCGCATGACGCAGCTGCTCGACTTCGCCGCGACCGAGTACGACTACGTCGTGATCGACTCGCCGCCGACCCTGAGCGTGGCGGACGCCAACCTCTTCGCGACGCAGACCGACGGTGTGATCCTCGTGGTCGATGCGACGAAGACCGGCCGCGCGGCTCTCGCGAAGAGCATCAAGTCGCTCGAGTCGGGCGGTGCCCGCATTCTCGGCACGGTGCTGAACCGGGCTCGCCCCGACCGCCACCGCAGCGAGTACTACAGCGACTGATAGCCGCGCATCCGCGCGGACGAGTCGACTGTGTGCTGGGATACTGCCGGGAAAGCGGCGGGTGAAGTTGTGGAACCTTTACCTGGCCGTTATTCTTCAGGGGTTGCGAGGGGGACTCGCGCTCTGCTGCCGGGGTTAATCTGCGGCGGACGTTGGTGATCGTAGACCCTGCCCCAGAAGACCGCGACATGGCCTCGTACCCGAAGCACGACTCCACTGCCCGTGACCTCTCCGCTGCGCGGACGCCGCTGCGTCGACGCACTCTCGCCGCCGGGCTGAGCGCCCTGATGGGGGTGAGCGCGTTCCTCGCGCTCGCACCCTCCGCCGCCTCCGCCGCCCCGCAGGCGTCCGCCGTGCCCAGCGCTGTCGACGGCACTCCTCTCCTCGACGACGGCATGGACCGCGACGTCGCCTCGGGGTGGGGCGACTCGGCATCCGGCGCCTGGCGCGTCGTGGAGGGCGCATCGAGCGTCTCCGACGGCGAGGCGCTGCTCGCCAGCCGCAAGCCGGGCATCACCGCCCGCGCGACGCTCGACGGGGTCGAGGCGACCGACGTCGACAGCCGCTTCTCGCTCACCGTCCCCACACTGCCCACCGGCGGACCGCTGTACCTCGCGCAGGCCGTGCGCGTCGTCGGCAAGGACGCCTACGGCGTGCGCGTGCGCGTCGAGCCCAAGGGTGCGGCCTATCTGTCGCTCGTGCGTCTCACCGATCTGATGCGGGTGCAGAACGTCGCGGAGCGCCGGCTGCCGTTCACCGTCGAGGCGGGCACCGAGGTCGAGGTCGCTCTCAGCGTCACCGGCACGAATCCGGTGGAGCTCGACGCGAAGGCCTGGGAGGCCGGATCCGCCGAGCCCGCATCCTGGCTCGTATCGCACTCCGACGCCTCCGCATCGCGCATCGAAGGGGCGGGCGGCTACGCCTTCGCCCTCTACACCTCGCGCGGCGCCAAGACGGTCGTGCCCGTCGCGATCGACGACCTCTCGCTCACCACGATGGATGCCGTGGCACCGGCGCCCGTCCCCGAGCCCACGCCGACCGAGCAGGCACCGCAGCCAGAGCCCTCCGAGGAGCCTCAGCCCGAGCCGTCCGAGCAGCCGCAGCCGACGGAGGAGCCCTCGCCTGCTCCGAGCGAGGAGCCGGTGCCCGCACCCACTCCCACGGCGACGGCGACCCCGACGCCCTCGGCGACCTCGAAGCCGACTCCGACTCCGACGGCGACTCCTAAGCCGACGCCGACGGCTACGCCGAAGCCCACCCCCTCGGCGACCCCGAAGCCGACTCCCTCGGCGACCCCGAAGCCGACTCCCTCGGCGACCCCGAAGCCGACTCCGACGGCCACCCCCACCCCGACTCCCACCCCCACCCCCACCCCGACGCCCACCCCCACCCCCACACCGACTCCCACCCCCACCCCCACCCCCACCCCCACCCCGACTCCTGCCCCTGAGCCGCCCGCGCCGACCGGTCCGCAGCCGTCGACCGTGCCCGCGGGGGTGCGCGGGGCCGCCGGCGCCGCCGCACCCGGCTCGATCGCCTACCCGGCACCGGCCACCGCGGTCTACGTCTCGCCTTCGGGCATGGACGGCTCTGCAGGCACCAGCGCCGCGCCGGTCCGGTCGATCGCCGCAGCGCTGCGCATCGTGCCGAACGGTGGCACGATCGTGCTCCGGGGCGGCACCTACCACGAGGAAGTCGTGGTCCCGGGCAGCAAGCGCGTCACCATCCAGCCGGCGCCCAACGAGGCGGTCTGGCTCGACGGCACCCAGAAGGTCACCGGATGGCGAGCCTCCGGCAGCACCTGGGTCGTCAGCGGGTGGAAGACCGATCTCGACTCGAGCCCCACCTACAGCAAGGGGGCGGCCGACAACACCGAAGCCGACTGGCGCTTCATCGATCCGGCGTATCCGATGGCAGCGCACCCGGATCAGCTCTGGATCGACGGCGTGCAGCTCCGCGAGGTCGCCTCGGCCGCCCAGGTCAAGCCCGGGACCTTCTTCGTCGACGACGGCGGTGACCGCCTCATCGTGGGCAGCGATCCCACGGGACGCACGGTCGAGGCGAGCGTCCTCACGCAGGCACTGTCGATCCAGTCCGCCGGCAGTGTCGTGCAGGGGATCGGCGTCCGTCGCTACGCCACCAGCGTGCCCGAGATGGGCACGGTCGTGGCCGCAGCCAAGGACATCACGCTGAACGACGTGACGATCCGCGACAACTCCACCACCGGCTTCTACTCCTGGGCGCCGCGCACCACGCTGACCCGGGTGTCGCTGATCGGCAACGGGATGCTGGGCGGCGGCGCCTCACAGGCCGACGGGCTGAAGGTCGTCGGGATGCTGTCGGTCGGCAACAACTCCGAGCACTTCAATCACGCACCCGTCTCCGGCGCGTTCAAGGTCACGCGGACGCAGGGCGTCTCGGTGATCGACTCCGCCTTCACCGAGAACTACGGTCGCGGACCGTGGTTCGACGAGTCCGTGATCGACATCGTGTTCACGGGGAACGACGTGATCGGCAACACCGGGCACGGCGTGATGGTCGAGCTCTCGGAGAGGGCGATCGTCGCCGACAACGTGATCGCCGCCAACGGCGAGTTCGGTCTCTTCGTCGTGGACTCCGGCAACGTGAAGGTCTGGAACAACACGCTCGCCGGGAACGCCGACCGGAACATCAACATCGCGCAGGACTCGCGTCGCGCCTCCGACCCGAACGCCGCAGGACACGACCCCCGGACGCGCTACGCGCCGCTCGCCGACTGGATCGTGCGAGGCATCGTCGTGTCGAACAACGTGGTCGCGGACAGCGGCGGCAACTGCATGGTCTGCGTGCAGGACTTCTCGCTGCAGTTCACCGGCTCGCAGATGGTGTCGAGCGTCAACGGCAACCTCTACCAGCGCTCGCAGCCCGGCACCCCCCGCTGGTTCTCGGCCTGGTCGCGCGGGTCCGTCTCCCGCGACCCCGCCGTCGCCGACACCCTGCGGCAGTTCACCGCGGCGACCGGTCAGGACCGCCGTTCGGTCGAGGTCAGCGGAGCGCCGGTCGTCGACGCGTACTACACGCTGCTGCCCGCGCAGCAGGGTTCGCAGGCGTCGATCGCGGTCCCCGTGCCCGGCGATGTCGCGTCGGCATCGCGGCTCGACCAGAACGCTACGACACTGGGAGCCCTGCCTCGTCGATGATTGATCTATGAGCTCACTTCTCGCCGTCGGCGCGCGAGCGCTGACGATGGTCATCGCGCTCGTGTGCGGCGTGCTGACCACCCGGATGATCATCGGTGATGCAGGAGTCGACAGCTTCGCGCTCTACACCCTCCTCACCACGATCCCCTCACTGCTCACGTTCACCGACCTCGGCAGCGGGGCGGTGCTCGTGAACGCCGTCGCGACGAGTGACGACGTGCGCTCGGACGAGAAGCTGCGCTACCAACTGACCTCGGTCGGACGAGTGCTGCTGATCTTCGCGGGGTCGGCGATGGCGATCAACACGGTGCTGGTGACGACCGGGGCATGGGAGCTGGTGTTCGGCGAGGCCGGAGGGCGTCCCGGCGCCTCCCTCGCGGCCTTCTACTGCGTGACGATCTTCTGCCTCGGCATCCCGTTGGGCGTGTGGACTCGGATCATGCTCGGCCAGCGCCGCAACCACGTCGTGATCCTCCTGCAGGGTCTCATCTCGCCGCTGACGCTGCTGGGCGTCTGGCTCATGCTGACCTTCGGCGGCGACGACCTGCACTCGTTCGTCGCGATCGCCTCGTTCGCGGCGTCGTTCCTGGTGGGTGTCCTCGGCATCCTGATCACGGCGCGGACCACCTCGCCGCTCATCCCCTCCGCTGCCGGCATGGTGCTGCGGCCCCGCCGGTTCCCCGGCGTGCGCGTCATGGATGTCGGATGGCCCATGCTCGCGCAGATGGTCACGTACCCGATCGCGGTCGGATCGCAGCGGTACATCATCGCGCAGCTCGGCGGACCGACCGATGTCGCCGAGTACGGCGTCGCCGGTCAGGTCTTCTTCGCCCTCAACGGGCTGGTGATGGCGGGCGGGCTCGCGCTGTGGCCGCATTTCGCTCGCTCACGTCACAAGGGCGACCTCACGCGCGGGCCGTTCCTGCTGTCGGCGCTGTTCGCACTCGCGGTGGCCGTGGCGACGGTCATGGTCTGGCTCGTCGGTCCGTGGCTGTTCGGTTTCATCACGCAGGGCGAGCTGACCGTCAGGCCGACGACGATCTTCGCATTCGGGCTGATGATCATGCTGACGGCTGCGGTGTATCCGCTCGGCATGTTCATCATGGACAAGCCGGGCATCCGGTTTCAGGTCATCCCGACGTTGAGCATGGCGGCGCTCGGCATCACGCTGTCGTTCGTGCTCACGCCGATCCTGGGAATCGCCGGACCGCTGATCGGTGTCGCCTTCGCCCTGCTGGTGTGTCAACTGATTCCGTTCACGATCTACATCGTGCGTCACCGGGCGCGCCTCACCGCGGCACCGGCCGACACCCCGACCGCGGACGTCTCGGGCTAGGCGCTCGCCGCGTCGTCGGTCGCGCCGAGCAGGTGCGACCGGATGCTGGCGCGGTACTCCGATGGCGCGTGGCGACGCAGGGCCTCTGCGCGGGACTCGTCGACAGCGTCCACGATGCGGTCCCACCGCTCGCGGAAGTCGGTGAGCGCCGCCGCGATCGCGCGCGCGTCCCCGGCGGGGACCAGTGCTGTCGTCTCGTAGCCGCCGGCCGCCTCTCGGAGTCCGCTGCTGTCGCTCGCGATCACGGGACGCAGAGCCAACACGCCTTCGACGGCGGTGTTGCCGAATGGCTCGTCGACCCGCGAGGGGACGACCAGCACGTCGGCATCCGCGAGGAACGGCCAGATGTCGGGGTGGAACCCCGCGAAGTCGACCTCGACGCCCGCGGAATCCGCCTGGTCGCGCAGTTCCCTCTCGAACCACTCGTAGCCCTCGAACACGGCCCCGAGCAGCGTCAACCGCACGGGCTGGTCGGCCGCACGCAGCTGCGCAGCGGCCTCGATCACGAGGTCGGGACCCTTCCGCGGCGACAGGCGGCCCACGTACAGGACGCGCAGCGGACCGTCGATCGCTCGGCGCGGGGCGGCGGGCTCGTCGGGCGACGCCACGCCGTTGTAGACGACGTGGGACCGCCGCGCGAGGGCGGGCAGGGCGGCACGGAGCGTCTCGAGACTGAACCGACTGTTGACGAGGGTCTGCTGCGAGGCGAGGTGGGGGGAGTAGAGGATGCGGTTGACCAGCCGGTTCCCCGAGGCTTCCGCCTCGTGCACGTGGCTGACCGCGCGCGTACCGCGCAGACGGGCGACGAGAGGCCACTGCGGGATGATGATGGTCGACACGTACACGACGTCCGGGCGCAGGGAGCCGATCAGTCGCCAGGCGGCTCCGAGGCCGCGGAACATGTCGCGGAAGAGCCGGGGCAGTCCTCGCGGTGTGAGCAGCACCTTGCGGAGCACGAGCATCGGGATGACGACGACCTCTGCACCCGCGGCGCGGAGCTCCCGATCGAGGAGTCCTCGGCTCGGGAGCGCGACGACGACGCGGGAGCCGCTCTCGACGAGCGCGATCGCACTCTCGAGCAGCATGCGATCGGAGCCGAACATCTCGGCGCCGGGGTGCACGAGAAGGACGATGCGCCGCGCGTCACCGCTCACGGCGTCGTCCGCTTTGCCGCCGACGACGGCGCCCAGTCCTCGGTGCGGCGCCTGGCGCGCTTGGCCGAAGGGTGGATCGTCGAACGATCGGCGAGGCGTCGGGCGAGGGCCTCGTACTCGTCGGCCACGTCCTCCCAGCGGAAGTGCGTTCGTGCCCGCTCCTGGGCGTTGCGGGCGCGGGTCGCGGTGAGGGCACGGTCGTTCTCCGCCGCGACGACGTGGGCGGCCACATCGTCGGCATCCGCGAAGAACCAGCCGTCGTCGTCGAGCACCTCGCGGTTGAAGGGCACGTCGAAGCCGATCACAGCGGTCGCGGCGCCCATCGCGCGGAGCAGAGACGGGTTCGTCCCCCCGACGGAATGGCCGTGCACGTACGTGAGAGCGTTCGCGTACAGGGCGTCGAGGAGCTCCTGGTCGTAGACGCCGCCGATGAGACGGATACGGTCGTCGCCGTCGGCCAGTCGCTGGATCTCCTGCGTGTACCCGGCGCTGTACGGTGCCGAGCCGACGACGACGAGGGGCAGTGTCGCAGCGCTGTCGCGGTAGCCCTGCACGATCTCCAGCACGTGGTTCTCGGGTTCGAAGCGTGCGACGACCAGGTGGTAGCCGTCCGGTTCGAGGTCGAGTTCGCCCACCCCGCGCGCGGGCGGCTCCTCGAGGATCGGTGCGCCGTAGCGGATGAGCTCGGTGGGTACTCCGAACTGATGCGTGTAGTAGTCGGCGATGCCGGGGGCGTCCGCGATCAGCGCGTCGGCTGTGCGCACGCCGAACTGCTCGGCCCACCGGTAGTAGGCCTTGCCCCGCGGGCCCCACTTCGAGCGGCGCCACTCGAGGCCGTCCATGTGGAGGGCGACACGCGCGCGGCGCAGCCGCAGAAGGGGCAGGAACGGCGAGTTCGCGGCGTTGAACACGAACGTCGCGTCCGGACGCCGACGGAACATCAGGTGCAGCGTCGACAAGCCGGTGTGGCTCAGCGTCTCCACCTGCTTCACGGGCACCGCGGGGAGGTGCACCACGCGCATGCCGAGGTACTCCTTCTCGCGACGCTCCGAGCCTCGGGTGTACACGACGACGTCGTGGCCGCGCTCGGCGAGACGGCGACCGACTTCCTCGATCGCGGTCTCGAATCCTCCATATGCTGCGGGCACCCCCCGCGTCCCCACCATCGCGATGGTGAGGGCGTTCCCCTGGCTCATGGAATCAGTATGCCCCGCTGGGCTGCACCATGACCTTGGCGGTGCGCCACATGATCTGCAGGTCGTTCATGACCGACCAGTTCTCGACGTACCGCAGGTCGAGGCGCACGCTCTCGTCCCACGAGAGGTCGCTGCGTCCGGAGACCTGCCACAGCCCGGTGATGCCGGGCTTGATGTAGAGGCGACGGTAGACCGTGCCGTCGTACGCCGTGACCTCGCTGGGCAGCGGCGGACGCGGTCCGACGACGCTCATGTCGCCGACGAGCACGTTCCAGAACTGGGGGAGCTCGTCGAGCGAGAGCTTGCGCAGGATGCGGCCGACACGCGTCACGCGCGGGTCGTCCTTCATCTTGAACAGCAGGCCGGCGCCTTCGTTCTGCTCCTTGAGTGCGGCGAGCTGCTGCTCGGCATCCGTCTTCATGGACCGGAACTTGACGATGCGGAACGTCCGTCCGTCGCGGCCGACGCGCTCCTGGAAGAAGAAGAGCGGGCCGGGCGAGTCGAGCTTCACGAGCAGCGCGAGGAGCGGCGTGATCAGTGCGATCGGGATGAGCGCGATGGTCGCGACGGCGATGTCGAGTGCGCGCTTCAGCACGTGCTGCCCGCCCTCGTACGACGGGATCTGCACCTGGATGAGCGGCAGGCCCTCGACCGGCGCGAACGAGATTCGCGGACCGGCCACGTCTGTCAGACGGCTCGAGAGCACGAGCTCGGCGGCGGTGCCTTCGAGCTGCCAGCTGAGCTTCTTCACGAAGTCGGGCTCGCCCTCGGGGCGGCTCGCCACGATGATCGTGTCGGCGCCGAGCTCGGCGGCCACCGTCGACACCGTGTTCACGTTGCCGATCACGGGGAAGTGAGCACCCTCGACCTCGACATCGCGCGCGTTGCCGTCGAGCAGTGTGGCACCGACGACCTGGTAGCCGGAGGCCCCGATCGGGTGCAGGGTTCGGACGACGTACTCGACGTCGTCACGGTTGCCGACGACGAGCGTGCGCGAGGCGAACCGCCCCTGCGCACGCTGCGCCGTCAGCCAGTGCCGCCACACCCATCGGGTGATGAGCAGCGCGAGTACGCCGAACGGCAGTCCGACCAGCAGCACGAGCTGCATGGACTCCCAGCCGAGCACGACAGCGACCATGGCGATGATCCCGAACGCCAGTCCGCTGGCGTGCGCGACGCCGCGGTACTCGGTGGCGCTGGCGCGGAACAGCGCTGCATCACGTGTATGCAGAGCGCTGAGCATCAGATACCAGAGCGCAGCCAGCGGGATGCCGTTGCGCAGGGCCTCTTCCCCTGCGACTCCCGACACCAGCTGGATCGCTGCTGTGATCCCGACCGCGAACAGGATGATCCCGGCATCCGAGATCCGCAGTCGCATCCGATAACGCCGCTCCCACTGACGGCGTCGCTCCAGCGTCGCGGACACGCGTGGTGTGACCACCGTGTGCGTGACCGACTTGGTGGCTCGCGGTGCGGCGATCGGCGTGAAGACCGAACCCGTGCGAGAGATGCTCAGAGCATCCTCGACGGAAGTCATGCCGAGGCCTCGTGAGCCGTGAATGTACGCAGAAATCCCCAGTGCGACATGTGTTTCCCCAGTGTTCCCCAGACCAGGGACCCCACGTCCCCAGCATCGTCTGCATACCCGACCCCTCGGGTCCTGCCGCGAACCGTGATCCCACATCACGGGAAGTGCTGGCACCGTCCCACACGGTGCACGCGTACAGCAGGAACTGCAGACTCCGATCACTATAGCGGATGGGGCGCGCGAGAGGAAGATTTTTCACACGTGTGGATGAACCGATATTCCGCCGCTTGCGCCCACTCCGTGATCCGCGCCGATATTCTGACCGCCGTGACAGCCTCCGCGCCTCGATTCCACCTCAGCCGCATGCAGCCGCGCGACCCCGCGCAGCCGCATCGGGCGGCCAGCAGCCTCGAGCTCTTCTTCGACCTCGTCTTCGTCGTCGCCGTCAGCATCACGTCCGCGCAGCTCCACCACGCGCTGAGCCACGGCGACGTCGTGCACGGGATCACGTCGTACGCGATGCTCTTCTTCGCGATCTGGTGGGCCTGGATGAACTTCACCTGGTTCGCCACGTCCTTCGACACCGACGACTGGCTCTACCGCGTCACGACGATCGTGCAGATGGGAGGTGTGCTCGTGCTCGCCGCCGGTGTGCCGGCAGCGTTCGAGCACGGCGACTTCCGGATGCCGGTGCTCGGATACATCGTCATGCGCGTCGCCATGATCGCGCAGTGGCTCCGCGCCTCGCGCGGGGCGGGGGAGCTGCGCGGTGCGACACGCCGTTATGCGGCGGGCATCGCGGCCGTGCAGGTGCTCTGGGTGCTGTTCCTGCTGATCCCGTCCGGCACGCTGCAGCTGATCGCCTTCATCGTCTTCGCTCTCCTCGAGGTCAGCATCCCGGTGTTCGCGGAGTATCGACGGCAGACGCCGTGGCATCCGCATCACATCACCGAGCGCTACGGGCTGTTCACGCTGATCGTGCTGGGCGAGAGCCTCCTCGCCTCCGCGAATGCGATCATCGACGCGAGCCACGAGCTGGAGTCCTTCGTGCCTCTCATCTCCATCTCGGTGCTCACGCTCGTCGTCACCGCGTCGCTGTGGTGGATCTACTTCTGGCCGCCCCACCACCGGGCGATCACGACGTTCGGTCGATCGCTGCGCTACGGCTACACCCACTACCTCGTGTTCGCCGCGGCCGCCGCCTTCTCGGCGGGCATCGAGGTCGAGCTCGACGTGCTGACGGGCGAGAGCCACCTGTCGACCGCCGAGGCATCGCTGACCGTGACGATCCCGATCGCGCTCTTCCTCCTCGCCATCTGGTGGGTCGCGATCCGCGACAACGCAGACCGTGTGGTGAACACGGTCGTTCCTCTCGGCGCGGTGCTGGTGCTGCTCGACCCGGTGCTGCCGATCCCCGTCGCGATCACCGCGGGGGTGATGGCGCTGATCGTCGTGGTGCTCGTGCTCCGGCCGCCGCTCATCCCTCGGGACGGCGAGCGCTCTTCATAGTCGCGCCACAGGTGCACCATAGCCTCCTGATCGACTCCTCCGTGAGCATGGATCCATCGCCGACCCATCCCCTTACAGGAGCCCGACATGAGCCGCATCCCCGAACCCGTCCAGACGCCTGACGGCCCCGCCTACGAGGGGCGACTGCTCGACCGCGTCGACGAGGAGGTCGTCGACCAGGGCGCCGCGTTCGATCTGCGCACCCTCGTGAGCCGTCGCGGCGTCCTGGGCCTCGCAGGCCTCGGCGTCGGCGCCGTCATCCTCGCCGCCTGCGCGCCAGCCACAGGCGGCTCGTCCACCCCGACGGCCACGACAGGGTCCAGCGGCTCCAGTGCCGGGACCGCCGACGGCGAGATCCCCGACGAGACGGCCGGGCCGTATCCGGGCGACGGCTCGAACGGACCGGACGTGCTCGAGGAGTCGGGCATCGTCCGCCAGGACATCAGGTCCTCGATCGACGGATCGGCGACGGCCGACGGCATCCCGCTGACTGTTCGGTTCCAGATCCTCGACCGAGCGAACGGCGGAGTCCCCTTCGCGGGCGTCGCGGTCTACGCGTGGCACTGCACCGCCCAAGGCGAGTACTCGATGTACTCGTCGGGCCTCGAGGACGTCGACTACCTGCGCGGAGTCCAGGTGGCGGATGCCGACGGGTGGGTGTCGTTCTCGTCGATCTTCCCGGGGTGCTACTCGGGCCGCTGGCCGCACATCCACTTCGAGGTGTATCCCGACGTCGACTCCATCACCGACTCCGCGAACGCCATCGCGACCTCCCAGGTGGCCCTGCCGGAGGAGACCTGCTCCACGGTCTACGCGGACGCGCGGTACGACGGCTCCGCGCAGAACCTGGCGCAGACGAGCCTCGCGAGCGACAACGTCTTCGGCGACGATTCCGCCGCGCTGCAGCTCGCGACGATCACCGGAGACGCGGATGCCGGGTACACCGCCGCGCTCGTCGTCTCGGTCGACACGACCACCGCTCCGAGCGCCGGATCGGCGCCGTCCGGCGGGCCGGGCGGCGGCGACGGAGGACCGGGCGGCGGAGGCGAGCCCCCGGCGCGGTGACTCTATCTGCTAGACTGGCGGACGCACCGTGTGACATGGCCACCCTCTGGGCCGCCGCGGCGCCACTGATCAGGGCCATTACGGACCACGCACATCGACGCGCGCGGCATCCGCCCTCGATCGCACGACTTGCGGAGCGCTGACGCGCGCCCGCCACACAGCAATGAGTATCACCATGAGCACGACCACCATCTCCTCCTCCTCCGATCCCCTGACCTGGAAGCAGGCCGACATCGACGTGCACGTCGCCACCCGTGGCGGCGAGTTCGCCGGCTTCGTCGAATTCGACGGCTCGGCGCACGTCACGCACGATCACCGCGGCACCGCGCTCGGCGCGTTCGACTCGCTCGACGCAGCTCGGCACGCGCTCGAGCGCGTCAACGCACCCCAGCGCCGTCCGTCGACCTTCCCTTTCGCTCTGCCCCGAGTGCTGCGTCGGAGGCCGCGCCGCGCCCGGGCCTGACCGCCCTCGGACCGTGCGCTGAGAGACGGTCTGGCAGTGCCCTGGGAAAGCCCGTCGTATGCCGACCACCGCATGCGCACCGGGTTAGCCTGAGGACAGCGATCGGCATCCGCCCTTGGCTTCCACAGCTCAAGGGCTCCCGATCGTCAGGAGAGCATCATCTCCCTCGCACAGGTCGACACGACCAGCACCCTCGGACCGATCCGTCAGACCTACTCGGGCAATGCTGAGTTCCCGCCCATGGCGCAGGCCTACAGGCAGGTGTCGCAGGTCGTCAAGGAGACCGGACTGCTGCAGCGGACGCCGTGGTTCTACGGCCTCGTCGCCGCAGGCGTCGCGGTGGCCCTGGGCGGCGCGATCACCGGTTTCATCCTCCTCGGCGACAGCTGGTTCCAGCTGCTCATCGCCGCCGCGCTCGGTGTCATCCTCACGCAGGTCGCGTTCCTCGCACACGAGGCGGCGCACCGGCAGATCCTCTCGTCGGGCCCGGCGAACTTCCGCCTCGCGCGCATCCTCGCGGCCGGCGTCGTCGGCATCAGCTACGCGTGGTGGGACTCGAAGCACACCCGTCACCACGGCAACCCGAACCAGGTGGGCAAGGACCCCGACATCGAGGTCGACACGATCTCGTTCCTCGAGACGGATGCTGCGAAGTCGCGCGGCCTGGTGCGCATGATCACACGTAAGCAGGGGTGGCTGTTCTTCCCGCTGCTGACGCTCGAGGGACTCAACCTGCACTACCTCGGCATCAAGCACCTCGCGACCGGTCGCAAGGTCAAGGGGCGCTGGACCGAGCTCGCCCTCATCGCCGCGCGTTTCGCCGTCGTGCTGGTCCCGGTGTTCCTGCTGCTCCCGCTCGGCATGGCCTTCGCCTTCATGGGCGTGCAGCTCGCGGTCTTCGGCGTCTACATGGGGGCCTCCTTCGCGCCGAACCACAAGGGGATGCCGATCATCGACCCCGACGCCCGGCTGGACTTCTTCTCGAAGCAGGTGCGGACGTCGCGGAACATCCGCGGCGGGCGCTGGGTGACCTGGCTGATGGGCGGGCTCAACCATCAGGTGGAGCACCACCTCTTCCCGAGCATGCCCCGCCCCCACCTCTCGAAGGCCCGCGAGATCGTGCGCGACTACTGCGAGGCGAACGGCGTCGACTACACCGAGACGAGTCTCGGCCGGTCGTACGCCATCGTGATCGAGTATCTGA
This sequence comes from Microbacterium sp. LWO14-1.2, assembly GCF_038397715.1. Lineage (NCBI taxonomy): Bacteria > Bacillati > Actinomycetota > Actinomycetes > Micrococcales > Microbacteriaceae > Microbacterium > Microbacterium sp. LWO14-1.2. Next base: position 1,297,234 of record NZ_CP151633.1, on the reverse strand, counting down.
ACCGCGTCGGCCTCGCCGCCCGCGATCCCTTCGACTGCCCGGCCGCAGCCCAGTTCGGCCGCGCGTAGCGGTTCACCCGAGCCGCGTCGGCGACCCACGCCGCCCCATCAGCCGTTGCGGCGGATCCAGCGGAACGTGGCTCTGCTCAGCACGAGACCGACGACCAGCCAGATCCCGAGCGCGAGGGCCACGGCCCCGAGCTGCCACTCGCCGGCCGGCTCCACGGCCTTGAAGGAGTCCGGCAGGATCGCCGCGCGCATCCCCTGGGCGATCCACTTGAGCGGGAACGCCGCGGCGAGGTTCTGCAGCCACTCCGGCAGCGTCGTGAACGCGATGTAGACACCCGAGATGAACTGCAGCAGCAGCACGACCGGGATGACGACGGCCGACGCGGTCTTCCCCGAGCGGGGGACCGACGAGAGCGCGATACCGAGCAACGCGCACGTCAGCAGCCCGAGGGCGAACACCCAGGCGAAGCGCGCCCAGTGCTCGGCATCCGTCGGCAGGTCGACGTCGTAGAGCACGACCGCCACGATCAGCAGCAGCCCGATCTGCAGCACTGCCGTGACCACGACCTCGCCGAGCTTGCCGATGAAGTACGTCACCGGGGAGATGGGGGCGCTGCCGAGACGCTTCAGGGTGCCGTCGCTCTTCTCGACGGCGATCTCGATCGACAGGCCCTGCACACCGGACAGGAAGATGCCGCCGGCGATCAGGCCGGGCAGGTAGTAGGTCGCCATACTGACCGTGTCGGCACCCTGACCGATGTCACCCGTGAAGATCGTCGCGAAGATGAGGTACATCACGGTCGGGAAGAGGAAGGTGAAGAACACCTGGTCACCGGCGCGGAAGTACTGCCGGAGCTCGAAGCCGATGCGCCGGAGGCCGAGTCGCACCGTGCGTGCGAGGCCGAATCGGGGGGATGCCGTGGCGATGGTCATGCCCGCTCCTTGACGTCGAGGTGGAGGTCGTCGTCCGCTGCGCCGTGCTCGCGGATGAGGTCGAGGTACACGTCCTCGAGGGTGGGGCGCACGACCTCGAGGTCGCGGGGCTCGCCGCCGCGCGCCTGCAGGTCGGCGACGAGCGCGCCCGGCTCATGCGTGCGCTCGGCCTGACGGTTTCCCTCGCCGTCGATCCACCGCACGACGGGCACGCGTGCCTCCGCCCCGCCGATCTCGTCGATCGCGCCGATGTCGGCGATGCGACCGTTGACGATGACCGCGGCGCGATCGCCGAGCTGGGCCGCCTCATCGAGGTAATGGGTCGTGAGGAGGATGCTCGTCCCCTCGGCCTTCAGCGAGCGGATGAGGTCCCAGAACTGCCGTCGCGCCTCGGGGTCGAAGCCGGTCGTCGGCTCGTCGAGGAACAGCAGTTCGGGGCGGCCGATGATGCCGAGGGCGACGTCGAGGCGGCGCTGCTGGCCACCGGAGAGCCGCCCGGCCCGGGAGCGCTGCTTCTGCTCGAGGCCGACCGCCGCGATGACGTCGTCCACCGGGCGCGGGTTCGGGTAGTACCCGGCGAACTCGGTCAGAAGCTCGCGCACGGTGAAGGTGCCCGCCTCTCCCGACGACTGCAGCACGATGCCGAGGCGCGCCTTCCATTCCAGCCCACCGCGCTGCGGATCGACCCCGAGCACCCGCACCTCGCCGGAGGTACGGTGACGGTATCCCTCCAGGATCTCGATCGTGGTGGACTTGCCGGCCCCGTTCGGGCCGAGGAGCGCGAACGTCTCGCCTCGGCGGATGTCGAAGCTGATGCCGTCGACGGCCGTGAATCCGCCGTACGACTTCCGCAGATCCTCGACCTCGATCACGCTCTCTGTCATGAGTCCAGAGTGCCCGGTCGCGGACGTCGGCGATAGTCGACACGGTTCGCTGCTCCGGAGACGCGGGAGGGGCGTGAGCAGAAGCCCGCTCACGCCCCTCTCAGAGTCCGATGGTCAGCGCGAGGCCTTCTCGTCGCTCTCCACGACCTCGATCGTGATCTTGCCGTCGATCGTCGCGTCGTCCTCGTCGAGGATCTCGTCGTCGAGCGCCTCATCGCCGCGGAACTCTTCGACGGGCTCCGGCACCTCGGCGATCAGCTCGACGTCGGCGGATTCGTCGGCGTCGGCGGCGTCAGCGTCAGAACCAGCGGACGGGACCGCCGGCGCCGCGGATGTCGCCGCGTGCTCGTCGCTGAAGATGCCGTCGGGGCGGATCAGCTCGCGCACCTCGGCCATGAAGCTGGCGAGCTGCTGCTGCTGCCAGCGCAGCTGACGGGCGTGGTCCTCGGCATCCCGCAGCACCGTCGAGGTGTGCTGCGTGACGGAGTCGACGATCTTCTGCGACTTCGCGCGCGCACGGTCGAGGGTGTCGCGCGCGCGCACCTGCGCGTCGGCCTCGATGGTCTGCGCCTGCGAGCGCATCAGCCGCTCGTAGTCGTCGGCCTTCGCCGAGATCCGCTGCGCGTGCTCGAGCGAGGCGGTGACCTGCTCGTTCGCGTCGGTCGTGATGCGTTCGGCGTGCGAGACGGCCTGGTTGTGCAGCACCAGGAACTCCTGCTGCGCATCGTCCTGACGACGGGTCAGCGTCTCTTCGAACTCGAGGACGCGGGCGTTCATCTCGCGCACCTCGCGCTCGGCATCCGCGCGCAGCTGCGTCGTCTCGCGCGTGACGAGCGAGCGCAGAGCCGCGGCGCCCTTCTCGGCCTCGGTGCGGATGGCGGTCGCCTCCTGCGAGGCCTGGTGCACCTTCTCGGCGGCGTGGGCGGCCTCGCGCTCGAGAGTCGCCTGGTGCGCGGTGTACTCGGTGTCGATCTTCAGGCGGACCTGGTCGGCGTCGTGCTGCGCCTGCGCGATGATGCGCGCCACGTCGGCGTCGGCCTCGGCGCGCTGCGTCGTGACCTCCTCGCGGGCGGCGGCCATCAGGCGGTCGGCCTGCACGGCGGCGTTCTGGATGAGCACGTTGGCCTGCTCTTCGGCGACCCGCAGGATCGCCTCGAACTGCTCGCGCGACGGCGCTTCGACGCCCTCGGCGCGAGGTGCGTCGACGAGCTCGTTGGTGAGGGTGGTGATCTGCTGCTCGGCGTCTGCGGCCTGCGCCTTCGCGGCGGCGAGCTCGGCCTCGAGAGCCTCGCGCGCGGTGCGCTCCTCGTCCTTCACCGCCTCGACGGTGTCTTCGTGGCGCGCCTCGGCGTCGGCGAGGTCGGCCTTCGCCTGCTGCAGCTGGTTGCGCAGCGCGCTGAGCGCGGCATCCACCTCCGCCTTGTCGTAGCCGCGGAACGAGGCCGTGAAGCCGCCGCTCTGCTCGCGCGGGGCGTCTTCGATGAGCTTGTCGAAGAAGTCGGGAGTGCGGTCGTTCTGAGGGGAGTCAGTCATGGTCAGCCTTTCTGGCGCATGTCACAGGGACCGGGGTCTGCGATGTGGCGAGATGTCGGATGCCGAGGGCCGAGCGGGCGCATCGACGACTCAGCACAGCCTAGTTGCGTCGGCTCCGATTCGTGCACCCGTTTCCCCAGGCTTCAGTCGGTCAACCGCCATATCGGTCCGGGGTCCTCACTGCGCTCGAACCGCGAGGGAACGGGCGGTGTCGAGTACGTGATCCCGTGGTCGGATGCCGCATCGACCACGCCGCTGCGCAGGTCGGTCCAGAACCCGGCGGTGTTGGGGCGGCCGAGGTACTCCCGGAACTCCTCGACCCGCAGTCGGGCGCCGGCGGGGCCGGGGACGAGTCGTGCGATCGCGTCGTCCGGCTCCACGAAGCGGATGCCGTAGACGCCGTCTCCGAGGATCGTGAACTTGCGCGGCTCACGCTGCACGACCCCGTCGACGAGCCGCTGGGCCGCCTGCGGGTCGGTGCGCAGCTCGACGGCCGTGCCGAGGGTGTCCAGGATGGCGAGCAGCTGGTCCTCCTCGAAGCGCCGCCCGGCTCGGCGGCCGCGTTCGCCCGAGGAGCGGCGGATCCAGCGGGGGAGCACCATCGCGAGCACGACGATGACCGCGACGAGCGCGATGAGGAGGAGCGGGTTGTCCACGACCACCAACCTACGACGCGCCGAGATCGGGCGCCGGGGCGATCATCCGAGCACCGCCATGATGAGCACGAGCACCGGGAGGCATCCGATCGTTGTGAGGAACACGGTGTCGCGCGAGATCGATTCGCCGACGTCGTACCGCTGCGAGTAGTTGAAGACGTTCTGCGCGGTCGGCAGGGCGGCGAGGATCACGACGATCAGCACCTCGTGCGCGGAGAGTCGGAACACGAACTCCGCCACGACCCACGCGATGACGGGCATCGCGAGGAGCTTCAGCACCGAGGCGAGGACCACGTCACGGCGGTGCCCCCGCGCTCCCAGCACGCGCTGACCGTGCAGCGAGATGCCGTAGCTGATGAGCAGCACCGGGACCGCGGCGTCGGCGATGAGCTGTGCGGGCTGCATCACGAGCGGCGGCAGGGAGAGGTCGAACACCGACACCAGGGTGCCCAGCAGCGAGCCGATGATGATGGGGTTCGTCGCCGTGCGCCGCAGCGTCTTGAGGAAAGAGGCGGAGTCGCTCGTGACCGCGTCGAGGATCGACAGCGACACCGGGGTGAAGACGAGCAGCTGCATCAGCACGACGGGCGCCGGATACGCGGCGCTGCCGAGCAGGTAGAGGGACAGGGGGATGCCGATGTTGTTCGAGTTGACCTGTCCGGCGGCCAGGGCGCCGATCAGGGTCTCGCCCACGGGGCGCCGCCACCACAGGCGTGCGACGAGCGTGTAGACGGCGATGATCGCGACGGCCGCGATCGCGGAGACGGGGAGCAGCGACGAGAACAGCATCGTCGCATCGGCCTGCGCCAGCACGGTGAAGAGGAGGAACGGCGAGAGGACGAAGAAGATCAGCCGCCCGAGGACGTGCCGTGCGTGCGGTCCGAGCAGATCGATGCGTCCGATGACCCACCCGAGGGCGATCGCGACGCCCACCACGGCGAATCCGGTGAGCGTATCGAGCATTCTTCGAGCGTAGCGAGGCGGGTCGAGGAGCGGGAATGCCAGCTGTTCCGTACGTTTGTACTCATGAATCAATCGATCCGCCTGTCCGGCTCATCCGCCAGCCGGTCGAGGCGGATCATCGCTTCGATCGTCACCGCCCTCGTCCTGGTCGCGGTTGCGGCTGTTCCTGGGGCGCCCGCAGAGGCGGCGGAGATGTTCGTGACCCCGGTGAGCGGGCGCGTGAGCGACACCGTGAACGGATGCCCTGCGGGCACTCGCCCTACCCATCAGGGCGTCGACATCAACCAGAACTCCAATGCGGGCGTCTACTCCGCGGCGTCGGGCACCGTGACGACGGCTGTGAACTCGAACGCGACGACCGGGTACGGCAGTCAGATCGTCATCACTCACGCGAACGGCTATACGACCAGGTACGCCCATCTCGTCTACGGGTCGGTGACCCTCACCGTCGGCACCGCCGTCGCTCAAGGGTCGCTGATCGGGATCGTCGGGAGCACCGGCCAGAGCACGGGGCCGCACCTGCACTTCGAGATCTATCGCGGCAGCGACAACGTCACGAACACGTACTTCTACTGCGGTCAGGGTAATGTCACCGCCCTCACCTGGCTCACGATCAAGACCTTCCCCGTGAACGCGGACATCAGCGGCGACTCGTACGCTGATCTGCTCGCCGTGTCTCATGCCGGTCAGATGATCCTGTACGGAAGCAACGGGAAGGGCGGGTGGGGGACCGTGCCGTTCGGCTACGGGTGGGCGACCACCAGATCGATCATCCGCGGCGACTTCGATGGCGACGGGCGCGGCGACATCATGGCGATCCGTGCGGACGGCACGCTGTGGTTCTACCGCAACCTCGGCGGGTACGCATTTCACGCCACCCAGGTCGGCTGGGGGTGGGATTCATTGCGACTGGTCTCCGGCGGTGCCGACTTCGACGGCGATCGTCGTGCCGACATCGTCGCCGTCGGAGCCGACCAGCGTCTCTATCTGTATTCCGGGAACGGTGCAGGAGGTTTCGCGTCGGTCGCCCCGATCGGTCAGGGATGGGACGGCATCGATACGATCGTGGCCGGAGACTTCGTCGTCGATGGTCGGGGAGATGTGCTCGCTCGTGACACCGCCGGACGCCTCTTCCTCTTCCGCGGGGACGGCTCCGGCGTGACGTCCGCAGTGCAGGTGGGGAACGGCTGGAGCGGGATGACGGCCATAACGGGTGGCTCCGACTACACATCGGACGGGTACGCGGACGTGATCGCTCGGGACTCGGTCGGCGACCTGTGGATCTATCCGTGGCTTGGCTCGACGTATTTCGGCACGCCCATGAAGGTCGGCAACGGGTGGAACATGCACCGACTCATCCAGTGAGGTCGCTATCAAACCGCAACCTCCGCGTCAATGGTTCGGCCCTCATGAGCGGGGATCCGACGGCATCCGTACGCTGGCAGTACAACGAGCCGCAAGCATGCCGCTCCGCGTCGGTCGGCCCAGTCGGCGCTTTCGGGTTTCTCTCGGTCTCGAGCGCACTGCGGGGGTGGGTGCGCTTGCGGACCTTCTCATCGGCTGCTCCGGTCCTCCGTAATCGGGTACGGGGGACCGGAACCCCTCCTCCGTCGTCGGCCGCGATCTGGGAGCCGCTCAGCGGAACACTCGCGTGATCCCGCTGCCGATCTGGGTCAGCTGCGTGTAGAGAAGCACCCGGAAGACCGGTCGGAGCAGGAACGAGCGCAGTCTGTTCGGGCGCCGGGTCGGGTCGCGGTCCCAGGCGAGGGTGATGCGCACCTGCGTGCCGCCGGCCGCCGGCTCGCAGCGGAAGCCCACCGTGCGCGTGTTCGCGTGCTCCGCGTCGGGGTAGGAGAAGCGCCAAGCCGGGCCGGCCGCAGAGGCGGACTGCTGGATCAGCTGCCGGTGGAAGCCGTCTCTGATCTCCACGGGCCTGCCGTCCGGATGCGCCGACGTCGATCGGCCCTCCCACCGGTTGTCCGTCAGCGCGACGGACTCGATGCTCGGCTCCCATTCCGGGATCCTCGCCGGATCCGCGACGAACGCCTCGACCTCGACGGGTGGTGCGGGGACGAACACGTCGTGTACTTTCCGCAGGATCTCGGATGCCGCGGCGGTGGCCGCGTCGGGGAGGTTCTCGGCCTGGTCCATGGCGGCGGTGATCTCCGGTTTCGTGACGCCGAGCTGGGCGAGCAGCGCGTCGATGGTTCCGCTCGGTTCCTCGAGCAGCGACCGGAGCACGGCGATCGAGCTGCCGTCGCGTCCGCGCGTGTTCGCGAGGTTGAGCACCGCGAGGGCCTGCGGGGTCCAGTCGTACCCCGCCGTCTCGTGGAAGACGATGCGCGACGGCTCGTGGCTGACGTCGACGCCGAGTGCGGCGAGCTGAGTCGCACGCTCCTGGTCGATGGCGTCGCGCACCCGGTCGAGGCCGAGTCCGAGGCTGCGCAGCACCTGACCGCCGAGGTCGGCGTCAAGGGTGAGCGCGAGCAGGAGGTGTTCGACTTCGGCGTCGCGCGTGCCGTAGCGCGAGGCCTCCTCCATCGCAGCGAGCGACAGCGTGTGCGCGGTGGCGGCGGCGCGCGTCAGTTTGCTCACGAGTTCCTCCGGGGAACGGGGATGGCGGGGTCGATGCGCCGCGCGTGCTTCTTGTGCACGGCCTGGCGAGTGACGCCGAGGGCATCGGCCACGTCCTGCCAGGTCATCCCGGCGCGCAGCCCCGCCTCCACCTGGGCGAGCTCCCAGATGTCGGTGAGGCGTCGCAGTGTCGCGATGGCCCGCAGGCCGGCGCGGGGGTCGCTGGTGCTGGCGGCGATGGTCGCCACGTCGACGGATTCGGATCCCATGCCGTCAACCTACGTTGCTAATTCCCCGCTTGTCAACCCTGGTTGCTCGGGTGCTGCTGGCTCACCCTGCGCTGGCGGCCTCGCGCTCCTCGGGGGAGTTCGGGGTCCACCCGAACCACACGCCGTCGCCCTCGATCACACTCCAGTCGCCGCAGACGAACACACTTCCCGCCTCGTACGGATCGGGGGCGTCGTCCAGCACCCAGGAGGGAGCCGAGCGCCGATCGACCTCGCCGCAGTCGCCGGCGAGCGAGGAGTCGCTCGTGAGCAGGATGACGGCGTCGGCGGCATCCTCGAGGGTGGAGGTCCGCACGGTGATGTCGGTCGCATCGGCGGGAATCCACGGAGCGTCCACCTCGGCATCCTTCTCGAAGGCGTTCGCGTCGTCGAAGGTGGACGTCGCGTACTTGTGGACGAGGCTGTCGTACGCGGAGCATCCGGTGAGAGCCAGCAGCCCTGCGACGATCAGGGCGGGGGCGGCGAGGGCCGTTCGTGCGTTCATGCATCCAGCCTCGCTGCGTGCAGCAGGCGGCGTCATCGCACGGGGGAGGTATCGGCATCCGTCTGGAGGATGACGTCGGGCCGTTCCACCTGGGCAAAGCAAAACCCCCGCCATGTAGAAGCTAGGCGAGGGTTTCTGGGACCACTGTAATGATGGTCCTTGTGGCTCCGACGGGCGTCGATCCCCGTACCTCCGGCCGCCGGTGCGGGGATCATCGAAGGATGGATGCCGCGGTGGTCGTCGGTGCGGGGCCGAACGGTCTCGCAGGAGCCGTGACGCTCGCACGCGCTGGACTGCGCGTACGGGTGTACGAGCGCGCCGACCAGCCGGGCGGGGGAGCGGCCACCCGGCAGCTGACGCTCCCTGGGTTCCACCACGACGTGTGCTCCGCGGTGCATCCGATGGCATTCGAATCGCGGTTCTTCCGGGAGTTCGGGTTGCGCGACCGAATTCCGTTCGTCACGCCGGAGATCTCCTTCGCGCAGCCTCTCGACGGAGGACGGGCCGGCATCGCGTATCGCGACCTCGATCGCACGCGCGACGAACTGGGCATCGACGGCAGGGCCTACGACCGGCTGCTGCGTCCGCTCGTCGAGCACGCGGGCGAGGTGGCCGGGTTCACCGGCTCGCCCCTGCTGCGGATGCCCGATCGCCTGCGCATTCCGCTTGCCTTCGGACTCCGCTCCCTCGAGCAGGGGACTCTGGCGTGGAATCGCAGATTCCGCGGAGACGTCGCCCCTGCCCTGCTCACCGGGGTGGCGGCGCACACGATCCTCGCTCAGCCCAGCATCGCAGGAGCGGGTGCCGGGCTCGCGCTCACGACGTACGCGCACGCGCAGGGCTGGCCGATCCCCGTCGGGGGCAGTCAGTCCATCGTCACGGCACTGCTCGACGACCTGCGAGCCCACGGCGGCGAGGTCATACTCGACCGCGACGTCACCGATCTCGCCGATCTCCCCGCCGCGGCGGTGACCCTCCTCGACATCACACCGCGAGCGTTCCTCGATCTGGCCGGCCACCGGCTTCCGACCCGCTATCGTCGGGCCCTGCAGCGCTTCCGCTACGGCGGCGGCGTGGCCAAGGTCGACTTCGCGCTGAGCGGACCGGTGCCTTGGCGGCATCCGCAACTCGCACGAGCCGGCACCGTGCACATCGGCGGTACGCGCGCAGAGGTGGCGGCCGCCGAGAACGAGGTGAACCGTGGACGGTTGCCAGAGCGCCCGTACGTGCTGGTCTCGCAGCCTTCCGTGTTCGACGGGTCCAGAGCGCCGGAAGGGCAGCACACGCTCTGGGCCTACACGCACGTCCCCGCACACAGCGGGGCTGACCGTCGAGAGGCGGTGACGGCGCAGATCGAGCGCTTCGCGCCCGGGTTCCGGGACACGATTCTCGCGACGCACTCGCGCAGCGCGGTCGAGGTCGAGCGGCACAACCCCAACTACCCGGGCGGCGACATCGCCGCGGGCGCCCCGAACCTCTGGCAGCTGCTCGCCCGGCCCACCGTCAGCGCAGAGCCCTGGCGGACACCGCTCCCCGGTGTGTATCTCGCCTCCGCGTCTACTGCCCCGGGGCCCGGCGTCACGGGTCTGCCGGGATGGTTCGCCGCGCGCTCGGCGCTGCAGCACGAGTTCGGCATCCAAGCGGCGCCGGACCTCGCGCCGAGCTGACGGCAGCGCCGGCCGATCTGTCAAGGGGCGGGGCGGGCTCCCGAGCGCCGCCTACTCTCGCCGCATGCGAGACGGACGGAAGATCGACAAGCGACGGCGCGGAGATTCGCGACAGGTGGTGGTGATCACCGGCGCCTCGAGCGGGATCGGCCGCGAGACGGCTCGGCGCTTCGCCCGCAGAGGAGCTCGCCTCGTGCTGGCATCGCGCAGTGCGAGCGCCCTCGAGACCGTCGCCGCGGAGTGTCGCGAGCTGGGTGCTGACGCGCGGGTGGTGCCGACGGATGTGACGGATGAGGCAGCGGTGAAAGAGCTCGCGGCGCACGCGGTCGCCGCGTTCGGCCGCATCGATGTGTGGGTCGGCAACGCGAGCGTCTTCGCGTACGGACGGTTCGAGGATCTGCCCTCCGACGTGTTCCGACAGGTGCTCGAGACCAACCTCATGGGTCAGGTGCACGGCGTGAGGGCGGCCCTGCCGCACCTTCGGCGTCAGCGGAAGGGAACCCTCGTCCTGGTCGCGTCGTTGTACTCGCGGATGGGGTCACCCGCCATCTCGCCCTATGTCACGGGCAAGTTCGCGGTCCTGGGATTCGCCGAGTGCCTGCGGCAGGAGCTGCGTGGCTCCGGGATCCGCGTGAGGGTCGTGCTTCCGGCGACGACCGACACACCTGTCTTCCGACACGCGGCGAACTACACGGGGCGGAAGGTGAGGCCGCTGCCGCCTGCGGTGTCGCCGACGCGCGTCGCGCGGGCGATCGAACGCGCGTCGAGCCGCCGTCGGCACAACGCGTTCGTGGGACGCGTCCAGACCGCCTCCCTGCTCGTGCACGACTTTGCGCCGCGGGTGTTCGACGCAGCCTCTTCCTGGCAGATGCGGCACATCCAACTTCACGGCAGCCTCCCGGAGGACTCTGCGGGAACGGTCTTCTCCCCGCCGTCGGCAGCCAGTCCGTCGACGGGAGGGTGGCGCTCCGGGCCGCTGCGCGCCGCCCTCGCGGGCACCGGCATCGTCGCGGCGGCGGCACTGCTCACTCGCCGAGGGCGGCGCTGAGGACCATCGCCGCCCTAGCCTGGGCAAAGCAAAACCCCCGCCATGTAGAAGCTAGGCGAGGGTTTCTGGGACCACTGTAATGATGGTCCTTGTGGCTCCGACGGGCGTCGATCCCGTGACCTCACGATTTTCAGTCGTGCGCTCTACCAACTGAGCTACAGAGCCGTGCGACCGGCGAACCTGTCGCATCTAGACGAAAGGCCCTCTCCGAGAAAAGGACCAATCGCACAGAGCGACCCTGACGGGACTTGAACCCGCGACCTCCGCCGTGACAGGGCGGCACGCTAACCAACTGCGCTACAGGGCCATACTTGTTTTCAATTGTATCGGATGGAGTGACCCCAACGGGATTCGAACCCGTGCTACCGCCGTGAAAGGGCGGCGTCCTAGGCCGCTAAACGATGGGGCCGAAGTCTGTCCCGGGGGACTTCCTTGCCGACGCTCAAGCATAAGGGATCGATCCGGGAAATTGCCAATCGAGGGCGCGCCGCCCACGTCCCGGGCGTGTTCGGTAGCACGATGGGAGGCGCTGAGCTGCGCCCTCGCCCCGATCTGCCTCTGTTGCTGGTGTGACGGTTGTTGTTAGTGTGGCATCTGTGAAACCGGCGGAAGGGGCCGCGTGAACGACAAGCATCTCCCCCAGGATGCGGGCCTTTTGGCGTCCGACGATTGCGGCTGCGCGCCCACGTCGGCCGAGAGTCGCGCCCTCTGGTCGAAGGATTCCGTCAGCCGACGCGGCGCGCTCGGATTGGGTCTCGGCGCTCTCGGCGTCGTCGCCCTCAGCGCTTTCGGCATCGGCGCGACGACATCCGCCGCCTACGCCGCGACGTACCCCAGCTGGGACGACGTGCAGCGTGCGATGAGCAACCAGAACGCGAAGGCCGCCGAGGTGACCCGCATCGAGGGACTGATCCAGTCCCTCACGCAGAAGGTCGCTGACACGCAGGCCGCCGCGGAGCTGGCCGGTGCCGAGTTCGACACGGCGCAGCAGGCGTACTTCGACGCGATCGCTGCGGCGGAGGCGCTGCAGGCGCAGGCCGACGCACAGGCGCTCGCCGCCGACGAGGCCACGCGCAAGGCCGCTCAGCTCGCGGGGCAGCTGTACCGCAACGGCGGAGACGACACCGCCCTGCAGCTGTTCTTCTCCGAATCGGCGGACGACGCCGACGACCTGCTGTCCCGACTCGGGTCGATGGACAAGGTCTATCAGTACAACCAGACGATGTACGACAACGCCGTCGCCGCCCGGAACTCGGCCCAGTCGCTGAGTGACCAGGCCAAGGTGGCCCGCGACGAGCGCGATCGTCTGCAGCAGATCGCCGAGCAGAAGATGATCGCCGCCCAAGAAGCAGCCGCGGCCGCTCAAGCCGCCCTCGACGAGCAGACGGCCAACCTCGCCACGATGCAGGCGCAGCTCGCCGCGCTCAAGGATCAGACCGCAACAACCGTGGCCGGCTACCAGGAGGGCGTCCGGGTCGCCGAGGAGGAGCGCAAGCGCCGCGAGGCGGCTGAGGCCGCAGCAGCAGCGGCGGCCGCAGCGAACGGCGGCGGCGGAGGCACGGGAGGATCGCCGGGGTCGGGCGGATGGGTCCGTCCGCAGGGCGGCCACCGCAGCGCAGGATACGGCCCTCGTCCCAAGCCGTGCGACGCGTGCTCCGCGTACCACTACGGCGTCGACCTCGCGAACGGCTGCGGCGCCGCGATCTACGCCGCCCAGTCGGGCACGGTCGACTACGCCGGCCCCAAGGGCAACTACGGCAACTACATCCGCATCCAGCACGGAGGTGGGATCGCCACGGGATACGCGCACATCCGCAACGGCGGGTTCGCCGTGCGCAGCGGCCAGTGGGTGAGTTCGGGGCAGGTCATCGCCTACGCCGGCAACACGGGCGCGTCCGTCGGCTGCCACCTGCACTTCGAGGTCTACATCGGCGGGGCGTACACGAACCCGATCGCCTTCATGGCCGACCGCGGCATCTCCGTCTGAGTCGTCGACGCACACGCAGAAGACCCCCGGCCGCTGAGCGGAACCGGGGGTCTTCTGCGTGATGCGGTGTGACGGGTCAGTGGCCCTGCTCGCCGAAACGGACGATCGCCTCGTCGAGGATGCGCTGCGCCTCGGCGGCATTGCCCCACTCGTCGACCTTGACCCACTTGTTGGGCTCGAGGTCCTTGTAGTGCTCGAAGAAGTGCGCGATCTCCTTCTTCGTGTACTCGGCGATGTCGTCGATGTCCTGGATGTGCGCCCAGCGCGGGTCCTTCGACAGCACGGCCACGAGCTTGTCGTCGCCGCCGGCCTCGTCGCTCATCTTCAGCACGGCCACGGGACGCACCTCCACGACGACACCCGGGTAGATGGCGTGGTCGAGGAGCACGAGCACGTCGAGCGGGTCGCCGTCCTCGCCGAGCGTGTTGTCGAAGTAGCCGTAGTCGGCGGGGTAGCCGAAGGTCGTGTAGAGCACGCGGTCGAGGTGCACTCGTCCGGTCTCGTGGTCGACTTCGTACTTGACGCGGCTGCCGCGCGGGATCTCGATGACGGCGTCGTGTGCGCCCATGCGTGTGCTCCTCAGTAAAGACGGGTGGATGCCGCGGACCAGCCTACCCGCGAGCGGCATCCCGCCGCCGGACACCGCGATCGATCACCCGGGTCACCAGCCCGGTGGCGAGCAGGAGGAACAGTCCGGCGTAGCTGTGGTCGGGCAGGAGCAGGGCGATCGCGAGGGCGATCGCGAAGAGGATGATCGCCGACAGGTCGCCGATGACACCGGCCCGCAGCGTCGACGGCGACGCTGTCGTGAGGCCCGGATGCCTCTGCAGGTAGATCCAGGCGGCGAGGGTCGTCACCTGCGTGAGGATCAGCGTGCCGATGTACACGAGGGTCTGCAGCGCGTCGGTGGACATCTGGCCGATCATCGCGGTCGGCACCGGCAGCCACACGATCGTCACCATCCACGCGATGTTGATCCACAGCAGGGGACCGGTCATCCACTCCACGGCGCGGTACTGGTTGTGGTGGCCGATCCAGAACGTCGCGATGAGCACGAAGCTCAGCGCGAAGCTGAGGAGCTGCCCCGAGTGCTCGGAGAAGAACTCGGCGGTCGTGAGCTTGCCGGACGCCGCGTCCGAGACGGCCTCCATGAGCGGCAGGATCAGCAGCGTCATCGCGATCGCCACGACCGCGTCGACGAACGCCGTGAAGCGCTCGGGTCGGAACCTCGAAGAGTCGTCAGCCACGGCGCCAGACTAGAGCGCACCGTCGCCGCCGCGCGAGAGGCTGGCGCCGTGATCTACCGTGGAACCGTGCCGTCGCTCCCACCCGCCATCGCCGAGATCCGCCTGGCCGTGCGCACCGCGCTCGCCGATCTGCCCGAGGGATCGACGGTCGTCGTCGCCCTGTCCGGCGGCGCCGACTCGCTCGCGCTCGCTGCGGCGACCGCGTTCGAAGCGCCGAAGCTCGGCCTGCGGGCAGGAACTCTCACCGTCGACCACGGACTCCAGGACGGGTCGGATGCTGTCGCCCGCCGCGCAGCGGAGACAGCGGGCGCGCTCGGGCTCGGCGCCCTCGTCGTGCGGGTCGAGGTCGGGGCGGAGGGCGGGCCGGAAGCCGCGGCGCGTGACGCCCGCTACCGCGTCCTCGCGGATGGGGCCGCGGACGCCGGTGCCGCGGCCGTGCTGCTCGGGCACACGCTCGACGACCAGGCGGAGACCGTGCTGCTCGGACTGGCCAGGGGATCGGGCGCGGCGAGCCTGCAGGGCATGGCGCCGGTGCGCACCGACGACGACGGACTCCGCTGGATCAGGCCGTTGCTGAGCGTGCGCCGCGAGACGACGAGGGCGTTCTGCGCGGCATCCGGCGTCGAGGTGTGGGACGATCCGCACAACGCCGATCCGCGCTTCGCCCGCGTGCGCGTACGGGATCGGGCGCTGCCCGTCCTCGAAGCCGAGCTCGGACCGGGCGTCGCTGAAGCGCTGGCCCGCACCGCCGAGCAGCTGCGCGAAGACGCCGAGGCGTTCGACGAGATGATCCACGAGACGATCGAGGACATCGTCGAACACGCCGAGGCCGGCATCTCGGTCAGCGCCGCCGCGCTCGCGGCGAATCCCGCCGCGCTGCGCAACCGCATCATCCGCCTCGTGGTCGACAGCGAGTTCGGCGCCAGCCTGACCCGCGTGCAGACGCTCGAGGTCGCGCGCCTCGCGACGGACTGGGCAGGTCAGGGGCCGATCGATCTGCCCGGATGCTCTGCGCGGCGCATCGGCGGAAGGATCGTGTTCACGGCACGCTGAGGCGCCTCGCCGCGGGCTACTTCTTGCCGAAGAGCCCGCCGAGGACGCCGCCGAGCAGGTCGCCGATGCCGCCGCTCGACTTGGAGTCGCCGCCGCCGAGCAGTCCGCCGATCACATCGCCGAGACCGCCGCCACCCGACTGCGCCTGACCGCCGGCCGTCGAGTCCTTGCTCTTCGTCGCGTTCGCGATGAGCCCCATGACGATCGGCGCGAGGATCGGCAGCAGCTTGCCGAAGTCGATGCCCGCCGTCTCCTTCGACTCGTTCAGCTTCGTCGTGACCTTCTTCTCGTCCGCGCCGAGGATGTGCGACACGATCTTCCCGCCGTCGTTCTGGTCGATGTCGTCGACCTTCTTCGCACCGGTCGTCCCCTCGTGGCGCTTCAGCGCGTTCTCGATCGCGGACGAGCCCTCCGAGGTGGAGGCGTTCTTCGCGAGCCCGCTGAGCAGCACCGCGCCACCCTGCTCGACGGCGGCCTTGGCCTCGTCGTGCGAGACGCCGAGCTTGGCGGCGACGTCGTCGATCGGGACCTGCTTCAGGATGTCGTCGAGAGCCATGAGGATTCCTTCCGTGAGGGGCGGTCGCCCGTGTCACCGCCCAGGGTAGTGCGCGCGCCCGACATGGGGGAGGGGGTGGACGGGCCCGCCGGACCGAGCATCCGACTTCGTCGCCTAAAATCGATCCATGCGCGCCGCGGAGATCCAGGACGACCTTGCACAGATCCTCGTCACCGAGGAGGAGATCGTCGCGAAGCTGGACGAGCTCGCCGCACAGGTGACGCACGACTACGCGGGCAAGGACCTCATCCTCGTCGGAGTGCTCAAGGGCGCCGTGATGGTGATGGCCGACTTCGCCAGGGCGCTCCCGTTCCACGCCCCGATGGACTGGATGGCCGTGTCGAGCTACGGCGCGAGCACGAAGTCGAGCGGCGTGGTGCAGATCCGCAAAGACCTCGACACCGACCTCAACGGCAAGCACGTGCTCATCGTCGAGGACATCATCGATTCCGGCCTCACGCTGAGCTGGCTGCTCGAGAACTTCGGGTCGCGCGGGGCCGCGTCGATCGAGGTGCTCGCTCTGCTGCGCAAGCCGGAGGCCGCCAAGGTCGAGATCGACTGCAAGTACGTCGGCTTCGACATCCCCACCGACTTCGTCGTCGGGTACGGGCTCGACTACGACGAGCGCTACCGGAACCTGCGCGACGTCGCGGTGCTCGCGCCGCACGTGTACTCCTGAGCCGGCGGTACGCCGTGGGTGAACGCACAGCGGTCACCTAGGGCCCGCGCGATACGCTGATCCGACCATGGATGTCAAGAAGCTCACGCGGAACCCGCTGATCTACGTCGCCCTGATCGGGCTGCTGCTGTTCGGCGGCTTCCTGCTGATCTCGAACCTCGGCGCTCCCCACCAGATCACCACCCAGCAGGGTCTGAAGCTGCTCGCCGGCGACACCGTGACCGAGGTCGTCACCACCGACGGCGACCAGCGCGTCGACATGACGCTGTCGAAGGCGTTCGAGGGCTCCGAGAAGGTCCAGTTCTACTACGTCGAGGCGCGCGCCGACGAGGTCGTCACCGCGATCAACGCCGCCGACCCGAAGGACGGCTTCAACGACAGCGTGCCGCGTGCGACGTGGTTCGACGGCATCCTCTCGCTTCTCCTTCCGCTCGTGCTGCTCGGCCTCCTCTTCTGGTGGCTGCTCTCGTCGATGCAGGGCGGCGGCGGCAAGGTCATGCAGTTCGGCAAGTCGAAGGCGAAGCTCGTCAACAAGGAGACGCCGACCGTGACGTTCGCCGACGTGGCCGGTGCCGACGAGGCGATCGAGGAGCTGCACGAGATCAAGGAGTTCCTCCAGGACCCCGCGAAGTTCCAGGCGATCGGCGCCCGCATCCCCAAGGGCGTGCTGCTGTACGGCCCTCCCGGAACCGGCAAGACTTTGCTCGCACGTGCCGTCGCCGGTGAGGCAGGCGCTCCGTTCTACTCGATCTCCGGATCGGACTTCGTCGAGATGTTCGTCGGCGTCGGCGCCTCGCGCGTCCGCGACCTGTTCAACCAGGCCAAGGAGAACGCGCCGGCCATCATCTTCATCGACGAGATCGACGCCGTCGGCCGCCACCGCGGTGCGGGCATGGGCGGCGGCAACGACGAGCGCGAGCAGACGCTCAACCAGATGCTCGTCGAGATGGACGGATTCGACCCGAACGCGAACGTGATCGTGATCGCGGCGACCAACCGTCCCGACATCCTCGACCCCGCTCTGCTGCGTCCCGGTCGCTTCGACCGCCAGATCGGCGTCGACGCCCCCGACCTCAAGGGCCGTCAGAAGATCCTCGAGGTGCACAGCAAGGGCAAGCCGCTGTCGAAGAGCGTCGACCTCGAGGTCGTCGCCCGCAAGACCCCGGGCTTCACCGGTGCCGACCTCGCCAACGTGCTCAACGAGGCCGCGCTGCTCACCGCGCGCTCGAACGCCCAGCTCATCGACAACCGCGCGCTCGACGAGGCGATCGACCGCGTCATCGCCGGTCCGCAGCGTCGCACGCGCGTCATGAAGGACCGCGAGCGCCTCATCACGGCGTACCACGAGGGCGGTCACGCGCTCGCGGCGGCTGCGATGAACTACACCGACCCGGTGACCAAGATCACGATCCTGCCCCGCGGCAAGGCGCTCGGCTACACGATGGTGCTGCCGCTCGACGACAAGTACTCCGTGACCCGCAACGAGCTGCAGGACCAGCTCACCTACGCGATGGGCGGACGAGTGGCCGAGGAGATCGTCTTCCACGACCCGACGACCGGCGCCTCGAACGACATCGAGAAGGCGACGTCGATCGCCCGCAAGATGGTGATCGAGTACGGCATGACCACCGAGGTCGGTCCCGTGAAGCTCGGCTCCGAGGGGGGCGACATGTTCGTGGCCCGCGACATGGGCCGCGGCCGCGAGTACTCCGAGAAGGTGGCCGAGCGCGTCGACACCGAGGTGCGCGCCCTCATCGAGCAGGCCCACGACGAGGCCTACCAGGTCATCAGCGACAACCGCGACATCCTCGACCGTCTCGCCCTCGCACTGCTCGAGGAGGAGACGCTCGACCACAACCAGATCGCGGAGATCTTCACCGAGGTGCGCAAGCTGCCGGAGCGTCCGCTCTGGCTGTCGAGCGAGGATCGTCCCGTGTCGGACGTGCCGCCCATCGAGGTGCCGAAGAAGGTCGTGCCGGTCGCCGCGTCCGTCGAGGAGCCGTCCGCTGCGCCCCGCACGCAGCAGGGCCCGTCGACCGCGACCAACCCGCGTCCCGCGACGGCCTGATCGTGAGCGTCGACAGGACGCGGATCGAGCGACTCACGCGTGAGCTCCTCGAGGCGATCGGGGAGGACCCCGACCGTCCGGGGCTCCGCCAGACGCCCGCGCGCATGGCCGAGCTGTACTCGGAGTTCTTCGCCGGTGTCGGCGAGGATGCCGCAGCACCCCTCGCACGCACCATCAGCGTCTCTCGCGGCCCGGCCCCCGACACGCTTCCCTCGGGCGCTGTGCTGCTGCGCGACATCCGTTTCCGGTCGGTGTGCGAGCACCACCTGCTGCCCTTCGCCGGGCACGCCCACATCGCCTACCTTCCCGGCGAGCAGGTCGTCGGGCTCGGCGCTCTCGTCCGCGTCGTCGAGATCCTCGCCACGCGTCCGCAGGTTCAGGAGCGGCTCGGCGAGCAGATCGCCGACGTCATCGCCGAGAACCTCGACGCCCGCGGCGTGCTGGTCGTGCTCGACGCGAGCCACGGCTGCGTCACGATGCGCGGCGGACGACAGCCGGAGGCGTCGACCCTCACGATCGCGGCGCGCGGCGAGTACACCGACGCCGTCGCCCGTGCCGAGCTCATCGCCCTGATCGGCGCATCCACCGGAGCGTCGCGGGCATGACGGGCATCTGGGGGATCGTCAACGTGACGCCGGACTCGTTCAGCGACGGCGGACGCTACCTCGAGGTGGATCGGGCGGTCGAGCACGGTCTGCGCCTTCGCGCCGAGGGGGCCACGGTGCTCGACGTCGGCGGCGAGTCGACCAGACCGGGCGCCGACCGCGTGGGCGCCGAGGTCGAGCAGCAGCGGGTGATCCCCGTCGTCGAGCGGCTCGTCGAGGCGGGAGTGCCGGTGAGCATCGACACGATCAACGCCGCCACGGCCGACGCCGCCGTGCGGGCGGGTGCGCGGATCGTCAACGACGTGTCGGGCGGCCTGGCCGACCCCGAGATGCGCGGTGTCGTCGCGGCATCCGGAGCCGACTACGCCATCGGCCACTGGCGAGGCTTCTCCGACGACATGTACGCACGCGCCGACTACCACCGCGTCGCCCGCGAGGTCGCCGGCGAATTGCAGGAGCGCATGGGCGAGGCGGCGGCTGCGGGCATCGCGCCGTCGCGGATCATCCTCGACCCCGGCATCGGCTTCGCGAAGGCGGGCGCGCAGAACTGGGAGGTGCTGCGCGGGCTCGACGAGATCGTCGCGCTGGGCCCCCGTGTGCTCGTCGGGACGTCGCGCAAGCGATTCATCGCCGAGGCTCTGCAGCCCGACGAGGCTGGTTCGGTGAGCGAGCAGCGGCGAGACCTCGCCACCGCCGTCACCAGCGCCCTCGCCATGCGCGCCGGAGCGTGGGCCGTGCGCGTGCATCACGTCGGAGCCACCCGCGACGCCCTCGCCGTCGCGCGCGCCTGGGAGGGCTGAGCCATGAGCGTCCTCGACGAGATCGCCCTCACCGGACTGACGGTGTTCGGACGCCACGGCGTCTACGACCACGAGCGCCGCGACGGACAGGAGTTCACGGTCGACGTGCGGCTCCGGATGCCGTTGCGCGACGCCGCGGCATCCGATGACGTCGCCGACACCGTGCACTACGGCGACCTGGCCGAGAGGATCGCCGCCGTCGTCGGCGGAGAACCGGTGAACCTCATCGAGACCCTCGCCGAGCGCATCGCCGGGGTCGCGCTCGACGACCAGCGCGTGCACGAAGCGATCGTCACCGTGCACAAGCCGCACGCTCCCATCCCGCTGTCGTTCACCGACGTGTCCGTGACCGTGCATCGCGTCCGTCGGCAGCCCGCCGAGGAGGTCTCGCCGTGAGCCGCAATCTGACGATCCCGCCGAATCTCCCAGGTCCTCGCGCCCCGCGCCCCGAGACCGTCGCCGTCGTCGCGTTCGGTGCGAACCTCGGCGATCGCGAGGAGACCATCCGCGGCGCCGCTGCGCGCATCGCCCGCCTTCCCCTGGTCTCGGAGGTGCAGCTGTCGCCGCTGCACGAGACCGTCGCGGTGCGGCTCGACGGGCCGGATCCCGGGGCCCCCGCCTACGTGAACGCGGTCGCGCTCGTGACCACGCGCCTCGCACCATCCGTGCTGCTCGGCATGCTGCATGCGATCGAAGACGAGAACGGACGCGAGCGCCACGAGCGCTGGGGCGATCGCACGCTCGACCTCGACCTGATCGCCTACGGCGACGAGACATCGGATGCCGAGGCGGTGCGGCTGCCGCATCCGCGCGCCGCCGAGCGGCTCTTCGTGCTCGAGCCGTGGCTGGACCTCGACCCCGATGCGGTGCTCATCGGGCACGGTCGCGTGGCCGATCTCGCCGCCGCTCTCCGCGACCGGGGTCAGGGATGAAGCGCACGTCGATCGGCGTCCTCGTCGTCCTCGCGCTGCTCGCGACCGGCGCCGGATTCCTGCTCGACCACGTGCTCACGGTGATGGGCCGCGCGACCTTCACGCCGTCGCTCCTGCTCCCGCTGCTGCTCCTGCTGATCGCGGCGGCCGCGCTGTCGGTCGCCTGGCCGGTGCGCGCGAGCGTGCGCAAGGGAATCCGCATCGACCCGTTCCGCGCCACGAGGGCCGTGACTCTCGCGCGGGCGTCGAGTCTGCTGGGGGCGATCATGGCCGGCTTCGGTGCCGGGCTGCTCGTGTTCCTCCTGTCGCGGCCCGTTGATCCCCCGGTAGGGTCGACTGTGGCGATGCTGGCACTGATCGGGAGTGCGGTCGTGCTCGCGGTCGCCGCACTCGTCGCCGAACAGTTCTGCACACTGCCGAAGGATCCTGATGACTCAGAACCCAGAGACCGAGCCGGGGACCCCGGCCCCGCTGAACTCGGCGGAGGTCACTGACCTCGCGGCCCTCGACGCCGGCACCTACACGGCGCTGCGCACGGTGCGCAGCGAGGCGCGTCTCGAACTCGACGGCGTCTGGCACCAGATCTCGCCGCGGTACGTCGTGTCGCAGATCGTGCAGAACGTGATCTTCATCGCGATCGTCGCTGTCGTGGCGGCGGTGCTCGCGCTCGCGCTGCACCAGACGTGGGCGTGGATCCCGGCCGGCGTGATCGTGCTGATCACGCTGATCACGCTGATCATCCTCCCGCGCCAGGCGAAGGCGATCGGGTACATGCTGCGCGACGACGACATCGTCTTCCGCAAGGGCATCCTGTGGCAGCGCATGATCGCGGTGCCCTACGGCCGCATGCAGCTCGTCGACATCACGCAGGGCCCGCTCGACCGGGCGTTCGGGGTGACGCAGCTGAAGATGGTGACCGCGGCCGCGACCACCGGCGTGCAGATCCCGGGGCTCACGCAGGCCGCTGCCGAAGCGCTGCGCGACACGCTCATCGAGGTCGCCGAGACCCGCCGGACCGGCCTGTGAGCGAGCCGCAGCTCCCGCCGCCCGCCGCAGGCACGGTGCCGGCGCCGCCTCGGTCGGGGGATCGCACGACGCTCGCGGACGGCGAGTGGCACAGGATGCATCCGCTCACCCCGCTCTTCAAAGGCGGGCTGGCGCTCATCATCGTCGCCGGAATCGCGATCGCCAACCTGCGCGACCGTCTGATCGCCTGGTTCGTCGACCTGTTCACGCCCGAAGAGGCCCACTACGACCAGTACGGTCAGGGCGACCCCGTCGAATGGGTGCTGGCCAACAACCTCATCCTCGTCGTCCTGCTCGGCGTGCTGGGGCTCGCGGCCGTGCTCGTGGCGATCTTCTGGTTCGTCTGGCGCTTCCAGCAGTTCCGCATCACGGGCGACCACGTCGAGGTGCGCAAGGGCATCATCTTCCGCTCGCACCGTCGCGCGCCGCTCGACCGCGTGCAGGGTGTGAACCTGACGCGTCCGTTCCCCGCGCGCATCATCGGACTCGCGAAGCTCGAGGTCGTCGGCGCGGGAACCGACTCCAACGTCGAGCTCGAATACCTGGCCACGGCGCGCGCGGAGTCGGTGCGCGCCGACATCCTGCGCCTCGCCTCCGGGGCGCGCGCGGCCCGCCAGTCGGCGGTCGCCGGTGCGCCGGGTGCGCGGGGGACGGCTGCGGATGCCGCGGGCTCGGCCCCGACCTCGGCCCGCGCCCAACTGGTCGGTTCGATGAACGAGGGCGTCAACGGTCTCATCGGCGGCGTCGATCTGGCCGATGTCGAACCGGAGAGCGTGGTCAAGATCCCGACCGGACGGCTCGTCGGCTCGCAACTCATCTCGAGCGTGCTCTGGCTCGTGTTCTTCGGACTGATCTTCCTCGTCGCCTTCGGTGGCATCCTGATCGGTTCGCTGCTCGACGGCGAGCCGCTCGGCAGCTTCATCGGGCTCGGTCTCGGGCTCGGCATGGGGATCCCGCTCGTGATCGCCGTGGTCGGTATCACCTGGGCGCAGATCTCTAAGTCGCTGCGGTACTCGATCGCACCGACCCCCGACGGCGTCCGCATCACCTACGGTCTGCTGACGACCGTCACCGAGACGCTTCCCCCTGGACGGATCTTCGCGGTCGAGGTGTCGCAGTCCCTCCTGTGGCGTCCGTTCGGCTGGTGGACGATCCGCATCAACCGCATGAGCGGCAAGAGCGCGGCGCAGCAGCAGTCGGGCAGTGCGCAGCAGTTCAACGTCGTGCTCCCGGTGGGCAAGCGCGCCGATGTCGAGCGCGTGCTCTCGCTGGTGCTGCCCGATGCGCCGGTCTCCGACATCCCGCTCGTCTGGGAGCACGGCATCCTCGGTCCGGTCGAGGGCGACCCGTACCGCACCATGCCCCGTCGCGCGTGGTGGCGTCGCCCGATCTCGTGGAAGCGGCAGGGCTACTTCCTCACCGACTTCGGTCTGCTGCTGCGTCGCGGGGTCATCTGGCGCAAGCTCGCGATCTTCCCTCTCGCCCGCCTGCAGGGCGTCTCGCTGTCGCAGGGTCCCATCGATCGTGCGCAGCGCGTCTCCGGTGCGCAGATCCACTCGGTGCAGGGCATCATCACCGGGTACATCTCGGCGCTGGAGATGCCGGACGCGCTGTTCCTCATCGACGGCGTGAGCACGGCTGCGGCGGCTGCGGCGGCTATGGACCACACCCACCGCTGGGGCGCCTACGACGCAGCGGATGCCGCAGCCGTGGCGGATCTCGACGGACCCCGTCGCACGGCGGCCGAGATGACGCCGCCTGTGGGGCAGCCTCCGGTGCCTCCGGTCGCGCCGCCGCCGGTGACCCAGCCTCCGGTGCCTCCGGTCGCGCCGCCGCCGGTGGGTCAGCCTCCGGTGCCTCCGGTCGCGCCGCCGCCTGTGGGGCAGCCTCCGGTGCCGCCGGTCGCGCCGCCGCCGGCACCGCCCGTGCCTCCTGCGCCCCCGGCGTCGAACGGTGAGTGATCCCGCGAACCGCGACGGACGACTCGGCGTCGGTGTCATCGGCGCGGGACGCGTCGGTCCGGTGATCGGGGCGGCTCTCGCGGGCGCCGGTCACGCGGTCACCGGGATCACGAGCGGATCGGACGACGATCGGGCGTCGGCGGTGCTCCCCGATGTGCCCGTGCTCGATGCCCTCGAGGTCGTCCGGCGCAGCGAGCTCGTGGTGGTGGCCGTCCCGCACGATCAGCTGCCGTCGCTCGTCGCCGGCATCGCCGAGGTCGGCGGATGGCAGATCGGGCAGCTCGTGCTGCACACCGACCCCGGGTACGGGATCGAGGTGCTCCGGCCGGCTGCCGAGCGGGGAGCGATCCCGCTGGCCGTGCATCCGGCCATCACGTTCACGGGCACGTCCATCGATCTGCGTCAGCTCCAGGCCGGCTATGCGGCGGTGACCGCCCCGCCGGCGGTGCTGCCGATCGCGCAGGCGCTCGCGGTCGAGATCGGCTGCGAGCCGGTGGTGATCGCGGAGGCCGACCGGAGCGCGTACGCGGATGCCATTCAGACGGCCACCGAGTTCTCGCGCTCGATCATCGCGCAGTCGACCTCGCGTCTCAGCGCGATCGGGGTCGAGAACGCCGGAGGGTTCCTGTCGGCGCTCGTGCAGTCGACCGTCGAGCGTGCGCTGCGCGACGCCTCCGGGCCGCCGCCGCTGCTCTGACCCTCGCGGCACGCGGTCAGCGACCGCCCGAGAATCCTCCGCCTCCGCCGCCGCCGGAGAACCCGCCGCCGAACGATCCGCCGGCGCTCGACGAGGTGCTCGCGCTCGGGGCCGAGTACGTGGCAGCCGCCTGCGAGGTGACGGCGAAGGCGGCGAGCTGCGAGCGCAGGAACGGAGACGTCGGGTCGCCGATCCACCCTGCCCCGCGCTGAGCCGAGGCGTACGCGTTCTCGAGAACCGCGCCCCACTCGTCCTCCATGCCGAACAGCATCGCGTACGGGAGCAGTCGTTCGTACACGACGATCACATCGGCGCCGCCGTCCTGTCGACGCTCGGCACCCGAGTACGACTGCAGCATCCGCAGACGGTCGGCTTCGGCGACGCGGATGAACTCCCGGACGCCCTGCAGGTACTCGAGCTCACGCGCTCCTTCCGGCGTGAGCACGGTGTGCTTCGAGAAGGCGTAGAAGCTCGAGATGAGGACGAGCACGATGCCGAACGACACGGCCACGAACGCGGGGATCGCGGTGACCCTGCCCGCGATGATCCCGAACAGTCCGATGCCGAACCCGGCGAGCACCAGCGCGATGGCGATCCACTGCAGGATCACGGCTCCTTGACTCCGCGCCTTCGTCGTCAGCCCTCGGGCGGCGGCTTCCGCCGTGCCCCGCTGCGTGAGGGCGGTCATGCGTGCGGCGAAGGTCTCGCTCGACGAGGGCAGGTCGGCCACGCCCTCGGAGTCGGCCTCGGCGAACAGGGCGTCGAGTGCCTCGACGTCGAGCTGGTCGGGGATGCGCGAGCCGGGCAGCCGGCGCAGGCGGGGCTCCTCGGCATCCGCCCCTTCCTCGATGCGCAGCGTGCCGCGGACCGCGAGGTGCACGATCTCGGCGGGGATCGCATCCTTCGCGCCCGGGATGATCGCCGCGGCCAGCAGGGGCGGCAGGGAGTCGGGGACGTCGTACTGCGCCACGACGATCCCCGTGGCGCGCCGTCGGGAGCGGCGGAAGGACGAGACGGCGAACCAGCTGCCGACCGAGAGCCCCAGCGCGCCGACTCCGACGACCGCGGGAACGACGTCGGTGACCGGATCCGGCTGACGGGCCGTGGGCTGCGTCACGGTTCCCGGCTCGAATCCGATCGCGACGGTGACGCCTTCGCCCGGAGCGAGGGAGTCCTGCTCGACGCGGAAGGACGACGCATCCGCTCCGGAGAGGATCGGGCACTCGTCTGTGGAACCGGAGAGGCCGGTGTAGCACCGCGCGTTCCCGGTGAGACGGTCGGTCAGAGTGCGGTCGAAGACGATCTCGGTCTGGAACGACTCGATCGGCTGGGTGCTGTCGAGAGGGAGGAGGTCCCAGTAGAACTCGTCGACGCCGTTGTCCGCGGTGAGCATGATGTCGCGCATCTCGTATTCGATGACGTAGGTCGTGAGACCCCGCACGTACTCGTCGTCGCCCGTGAGGACGTACAGCACGCCGTCGTCTTCGTCGGTCTCGTAGGGCACGTTCGCGCCCTGCTCGTCTGTGACGGAGAGGATCTGCGGGTCCACCCAGGCGTTCCGGTAGCTCGTCGGCAGGCCCCGCACGATGCCGCGGTTCTGGTCGGCGTCGGGGAAGCGCGCGGTCAAGGTCTCCGTGACGTGCATGTGCGATCGTCCCTCGGCGTCCAGGCCGACCTCGTAGCGGGCGTCCCACGAGGCGTACGAGAAGTCGTCGACGTCGGCACCGACCGCCGCGGACACGGCGTGTGACGAGTGCGTCGGAACGGCCGCCGATACAGCGGATGCCGGGGCGAGAGCGACCGTGCCGCCCAACGCGATCGCGGCGAGAGCGGGAGCGTAGCGGATGGCTGCCATGCTTCGAGGCTACCCACGCTCGCTTCCCGATGCCGGGATCTGGCGGCTCCGGAGCGCTCCGCCCGCCTCGGTAGACTGGAGCTGACTTTCCGAGGAGCCCCGAATGACTGACGCGTCCGCCGCGCCCGAGCAGACCACCGACGCCACCGATGAGGACGCGCACGAGCAGAAGGCCGTGCGCCTCGCCAAGCGCGAGCGACTGATCGCGAAGCGTGCGGATGCCGGGGGCGGGGCGTTCCCGGTCGGCGTGCCCGTGACGCACACGATCCCGGCGCTGCGCGCCGAGTACGGCGACCTCGAGGCGGGAGCCGAGACCGGTGTGCTGGCGGGAGTCGCCGGCCGCGTGGTGTTCAGCCGCAACACGGGGAAGCTGTGCTTCGCGACGCTGCAGGCCGGCGACGGCTCGCGCATCCAGGCGATGATCTCGCTCGCGAACGTCGGCGAGGAGTCGCTCGCCGACTGGAAGGAGTACGTCGACCTGGGCGACCACGTCTTCGTGCACGGCGAGGTCATCTCGAGCCGCCGCGGCGAGCTGTCGATCATGGCCGACGGATGGGCGATCGCGTCGAAGGCGATCCTCCCGCTGCCGAACGCCTACGCCGAGCTGAGCGAAGAGGGCCGCGTTCGCAGCCGCTACCTCGACCTGATCGTGCGCGAGCAGGCCAGGACCACCGTGCGCGCCCGCGCTGCAGTCAACGCCAGCCTGCGGGCGACGTTCGCCGGGCACGACTACCTCGAGGTCGAGACGCCCATGCTGCAGGTGCAGCACGGCGGTGCCTCCGCCCGCCCGTTCGTCACGCACTCGAACGCGTTCGACACCGAGCTCTACCTCCGGATCGCTCCGGAGCTCTACCTCAAGCGTGCCGTGGTCGGCGGCATCGAGCGGGTCTTCGAGATCAACCGCAACTTCCGCAACGAGGGCGCCGACTCCACGCACAGCCCGGAGTTCGCGATGCTCGAGGCGTACCAGGCGTACGGCGACTACCGGCAGATGGCCGAGCTGACGCAGGAGCTGGTGCAGCAGGCGGCGATCGCCGTGGCCGGCTCGACCACCGTGACGTGGGCCGACGGCACCGAGTACGACCTCGGCGGCGAGTGGGACCGCATCTCGATGTACGACTCGCTCTCGGCGGCCTCGGGTCGCATCGTGACTCCGCAGGACTCGGTCGACGACCTCATCGCCTTCGCCGAGGAGAACTGCGTCGACCTGCCCGCGCAGGCCACGCACGGCAAGCTCGTCGAGGAGCTGTGGGAGCACTTCGTGAAGCCCGGCCTCGTGCGCCCGACCTTCGTGATGGACTTCCCCGTCGACACGTCGCCCCTCGTGCGCGAGCACCGTTCGATCGAGGGCGTCGTCGAGAAGTGGGATCTCTACATCCGCGGCTTCGAGCTCGCGACGGGATATTCCGAGCTCGTCGATCCCGTCATCCAGCGGGAGCGCTTCGTCGAGCAGGCGAAGCTCGCGGCCCGCGGTGACGTCGAGGCCATGCCGGTGGACGAGGAGTTCCTGCGCGCGCTCGAGCACGGCATGCCGCCGTCCGGCGGGATGGGCATGGGCATCGACCGTCTGCTCATGGCGATCACGGGCCTCGGCATCCGTGAGACGATCCTGTTCCCGCTCGTCAAGTAGAGCGCGCACTCAGGCCGCCGTCTCACCGCGGCGGAACGCCCACTCGGGCAGCACCGCCGCGCCGATCATGGTCGCGAGGAGCTGCGCGAGCCCGTACTCGGGATCGATCTCGCCGACCATGTCGAGGTAGCGACCGGCATGGCTGGACCGGCCGAGCGCCCACGACAGCCAAGCCGCTGCCGTGAGCGGACCGGGTCGTGACGCGCGGGGTGCACGGGCGGCCGCAGCCCGGACGACGGCGAGCGCCTGCTCCAGCCGATCGGGGTCCGGGCGGGGCCCGCGGCCGAGGAACACCTCGCCGAGGTCGTCCGGCACCGCCGTGCGGTTCTCGGCGAAGCCCAGCTGGGCGTCGAGCGTGCGGACGCCGCCGAGGATGTCGGTGGCCCACTGCGTGAGGGCGACGTCGCGCAGCAGCGGTCTGTCGAGGCACCACAGCAGCGCCGCCGTCGCGAAGGTCGGAAGCTCCTCGCGCATCGCCAGCACCGCCTCGAAGAACACCGGGACGTCGTCGAGCAGAAGGACGGCGGCCAGGGTCTGCGGATCGTCGCGCGCCGTCGGCAGATCGTCGTCCCCGCGGTCGAGCACGTCCGCGATCCGGAGCAGCGCGCGCCCGACGCGCTCCCGCTCCGCGAAGTCGGCGTCGGGGAGGGCGGCGCCGGCCCACTGATCGCCCGACACGTCGCCGATCCCGCGCACCCGGGGAGCGGGCGCGTCGTCGAACTCCTCCAGCTCCGGTTCGTCCACGAGGTAGCTCGCCCACCCCGAAGGAGTCACGCACAGAGCGTCGACGATGTGGAGTCCGGCGTCGGACGCGCACCCCAGCACCACCTCCACCTCGACCGCGAACGGGAGCACGACGCCGTCGCGGGTGGACTGCGCCTCGTCATCCGTGTAGACGACGAGGGCCACGGCATCCGTCCGCTCCACCCTCGCGACCAGTGCGACGGCGGTGTCGGCGTACTCGGAGAGCTCGACCTCGTCGCGGGGGAGGTCGAGCCGCAGCGCTCCCGTCGTCCTGGTCGCGTGGAACGGCAGCAGGACGAGGCTCTCGCGCGGGGTGAAGCCGGCGAGGGAGGGGATGATGCGGAGGAAGTCGGAGGAGCTGGAGGCGCGGAGCACGGTGGTCATGCGCCGAGTGTGGTCGAGTGCACGCCCGCTGCGGGGCGATTCCACAGGCTCCGGGCCGGATCCCTGGGAAGCGGCGAATGTGCAGGAGCAGTGGCTCGCGTACCATGGAGGCATGGAGAACTTCTGGCTCGCGGTCGCCTGGTCGATCCTCCCGACGATCGGGGTCAGCGTCGTGTTCTTCTTCGTGCTCCGCGGAATCCTCCGCTTCGACCGCACCGAGCGCAAGGTGCATGCGCGCATCGAGGCCGAGGAGCGCGCCGCACGTGGACTGCCCCCGCGCCCCTGAGCGGCGTCCTACCCATCGGCTACTGTGTAGCGAAGACACCGGGTCGAGCATCCGCTCCCCGCGATCCCCGCTGCGGGCCGAGAGGGAGCGATGACGACCGAGAGCTGGGGCTGGTGGATCACCGGCTTCCTCCTGCTGCTCGATCTGGCGATCCGCATCACGGCGATCATCGTCATCCCGCGCAACCGCCGCCCGACCGCTGCGATGGCCTGGCTGCTGGCGGTGTTCTTCATCCCGTTCGTGGGCGTCTTCCTCTTCATCCTGATCGGGAACCCGCGGCTGCCGCGTGCGCGCCGCCGCAAGCAGGATCAGATCAACGAGTACATCGCCGAGACCAGCGAGCACCTGCACTTCGGCACCCTGCGTCCTGACGCACCGAGCTGGTTCCCACCGCTCGTCGAGATGAATCACCGACTCGGCGCCCTCCCGATCTCCGGCGACAACGGCGCCCACCTGATCGGCGGGTACCAGGAGTCGCTCGACGCCATGGCCGACGCGATCCGCACCGCGGACGACTACGTGCACGTCGAGTTCTACATCCTGCAATCCGACGCCTCGACCGACAACTTCTTCCGGGCCCTGGAGGAGGTCGCCGAGCGGGGTGTGCACGTGCGCGTGCTGCTCGATCACTGGGCCAACAGGTGGAAGCCGCGGTACAAGGCGACGATCGCCCGGCTCAACCGCATGGGCGCCGACTGGCACCTGATGCTGCCGGTGCAGCCCTTCAAGGGGCGTATGCAGCGGCCCGACCTGCGCAACCACCGCAAGCTCCTCGTCGTCGACGGCAAGGTCGCCTTCCTCGGCTCGCAGAACGTCACGGACTCGACGTACAACCTCCCCAAGAACATCAAGCGCGGGCTGCACTGGGTCGACCTCATGGTCCGCATCGACGGTCCGGTCGTGCTGAGCGTGAACGCGATCTTCCTCAGCGACTGGTACAGCGAGACCGACGAGGTGCTGCAGGAGATCGACATCTCACACGCCGAGGCCGGTTCCGGCGACCTCGACTGTCAGGTGGTGCCGTCCGGCCCCGGGTTCGAGGTCGAGAACAACCTGCGGCTCTTCCTCGGTCTGCTGTACGCGGCCAAGCAGAAGATCATGATCGTGAGCCCGTACTTCGTACCGGACGAGGCGTTGCTGCTCGCGGTGACCGCGGCGGTCGACCGCGGCGTCGAGGTCGAGCTGTTCGTCTCCGAGGAGGGCGACCAGGCGATGGTCTACCACGCCCAGCGCAGCTACTACGAGGTGCTGCTGCGAGCGGGCGTGCGGATCTGGATGTACCGCAAGCCGTTCATCCTGCACACCAAGAGCCTCACGATCGACGATCAGGTCGCGGTGATCGGGTCGAGCAACATGGACATGCGGTCGTTCGGTCTCAATCTCGAGGTGTCGATGCTCGTTCGAGGCGAGGAGTTCGTGTCGGAGATGCGCGAGGTCGAAGACGAGTACCGGTCGCTCAGCCGCGAGCTCACGCTGGACGAGTGGATGCAACAGCCGCTGCGCTCCACGGTTCTCGACAACCTCGCACGACTCACCTCTGCGCTGCAGTAACGGCTGGGCCGCAGTTCGTCAACGGTCCTTTGCGGGCTGTTCGGCCGTGGCTAGCCTGAGAGCATGACCTCCCCCAGGCTCGTCACCGCCACGCTTTCCGCCCTCGCCGCCGCGCTGCTCCTCGCCGGCTGCACCGTCGGCCCCGGTGCGGGTGCGGGGGAGACGACCTCGGACCCGTCGGCCGGGCCCGGTGCGTCCGACGAGTTCGACGACATGGAGGGCACGATCCTCGACGACGGCCGGGCTTTCGCGGTCGTGACCTGGGGGTCGTCCACCTGCATCCCGCTGGTCGACGAGGTGAGCGCTGACGGTCAGAAGGTCTCGGTGACGCTCGTCGATTCGGATGCCGATCAGGTCTGCACCGCCGACATGGCGCAGCGCGCGAGCCTCGGCACTCTCCCCGAAGGGGTGGATCCGACCGCGGAGATCACGCTCGCGGTGACGTACGGAGAGCTGCAGGACGACGTCGACCTGGAGGGCGATGCGGCCTTCACCGGGACGCCGGGCTCTCCGACCGAGTACACGCCCTCGGCCGGCTGGTTCGACGACTCCTCGCTCGTGCTGCTCACCTGGGGCTCGTCCGGGTGCCCGCCCGTGGTCGACAGCGTCGAGGGGTCGGGCAACACCGGTACGGTGACCTTCGCGACCGACCCGGAGCAGATGTGCACGATGGACATGGCGCCCCGCGCGACGATCCTCTCGTTCGACGACGACGCGATCGACGACGGGGACTTCACGCTCACGCTCGTGGGCGACTCGCTCGACGGCACCGTGCAGGTGCGCGGCTGACGAGCGGAGCGGATCCCGCGAACGTCAGAGCGACGAGATCGGATGCCCTGCCGGCAGCGCGAGCAGCAGGGCCCCGGGGTCGACCCGGCAGGTGATGCGCACGGCGGAGCCGAACTCGTCGCCGTCGAGCTCGATGGGCGTCGGCCGGTTCGCCGCGGCTTCGGCGATCGTGCCTCGGAAGTAGTGCACAGAGGCGTCCTTGCCACGGCGGTCGAGCACCCGGCGTCCGGCTCTGAATCGCCGCAGCACCGAGTTGTCCCACCAGATCTTGCGCCACACGCCCAGCCAGCCCAGCACACCGGTCGGCTGGATCACCGCGAGGTCGAGCGTGGCATCCGTGATCGACGCGTCGGGGATCAGCGCGATGCCGGCCGGCAGCGTGCCGCAGTTCGCGAAGAGGATGCTGTGCACCTTCGTGGTGTGCAGGCGTCCGTCGTCGATCTGGAACACCGCCCGGAAGGGCTCCGCCGTGACGAGCGAGCGCGCCGCGCCGTCGACGTAGGCGATCCACCCGACCGAGCGCTTGAGATCCGGACGCGTGTTCGCGATCATGTCGGCGTCGAGTCCGATGCCGGCGAGCACGACGTACGCGTGCTCCTCCTCGTCGCCGTTCTCGCGCGTGAGCCGCGCCCACCCGATGTCGATCGGATGCCGGAAGTCGCCGAGCGCCGCCCTGATCATGTCGTCCGGTCCGGCCAGCGGGAGGCCCAGGTTGCGGGCGAGGAGGTTGCCGGTCCCGCTCGGCAGGATCGCGAGCGGCACGCCCGTGTTCGCGATCGTCTCCGAGACCGCCCGGACGGTCCCGTCGCCGCCGGCGACGAGCACGACGTCGACCCCGCGTTCCAGCGCCTGCGCGGTCGCGCGCTGCCCGGCATCCTGGATCGTCGTCGGATAGAACGCAGGATGCTCCCACCCCGCCTCCTTCGAGAGTTCACGCACCCGCGCGCGCAGCTCTCTCTCGGCGACCTTGATGGGGTTGTAGACGAGAGCGGCCTGTCGCCGGGCCGGGGAGCTCTTCGTCATGGCGCTACTCTAACGCCGCGCGGAGCGGTCTCCCGCCGCGCTGACGCGCCCGGGACTCGCCATAGACTTGGTGGATGATCGACCTCGCACTCCTCCGCGAAAACCCGGAGATCGTCCGCCGTTCTCAGGCCGCCCGTGGCAACGACCAGGGCACCGTCGACGCCGCGCTCGAGGCCGACCGATCGCGCCGGGCCGCGCTCGCCGCCTTCGAGGAGCTCCGGGCCGAGCAGAACGCGTTCGGCAAGCAGGTCGCGAAGGCGCCCAAGGAGGAGAAGGCCGCGCTCGTCGCGCAGGCCAAGGACCTCGCCGACCGCGTCAAGCAGGCGCAGCAGGTCTCGAACGAGGCGTCAGAGAAGGCGGCCGAGGCGCTCGCGCGCATCGAGAACGTCGTGATCGACGGTGTGCCGGCCGGCGGCGAGGCCGACTTCGTCGAGCTGCGCCGCGTGGGCGAGGTGCCCGCGTTCGACTTCGAACCGCGCGACCACCTCGAGATCGGAGAGATCCTCGGCGCGATCGACATGGAGCGCGGGGCGAAGGTGTCGGGCGCCCGGTTCTACTTCCTCCGCGGGATCGGAGCCCGCCTCGAGATCGCGCTCATGAACCTCGCGCTCGACAAGGCGCTGCAGAACGACTTCGTTCCGCTGATCACGCCCACGCTCGTGCGCCCGGAGATCATGCAGGGCACCGGCTTCCTCGGCGAGCACGCCGACGAGGTCTACCACCTCGACAAGGACGACGACCTGTACCTCGTCGGCACCAGCGAGGTCGCGCTCGCGGGCTACCACAAGGACGAGATCGTCGACCTCGGACGCGGCCCGCTCCGCTATGCGGGCTGGTCCACCTGCTACCGGCGCGAGGCGGGATCGCACGGCAAGGACACCCGCGGCATCATCCGCGTGCACCAGTTCAACAAGCTCGAGATGTTCGTGTACACGACGCCCGAGGACGCCGAGGCGGAGCACCTGCGTCTGGTCGCCCTGCAGGAGGAGATGCTCACGTCGCTCGGCCTCGCGTACCGGGTGATCGACGTCGCGGCCGGCGACCTCGGGTCGAGCGCTGCCCGCAAGTACGACATCGAGGCGTGGGTGCCGACGCAGGGTGCATTCCGGGAGCTGACGTCGACGTCGAACTGCACCACGTACCAGGCGCGGCGCCTCGACGTGAGGCACCGCCCGGCGGCGGAGGACGGTCAGCAGGCGAAGACCCAGCCGGTCGCGACCCTGAACGGGACGCTCGCGACGACCCGGTGGATCGTCGCCCTGCTCGAGACGCACCAGCAGGCCGACGGATCCGTCCGCGTGCCCGAGGTGCTGCGTCCGTATCTGGGCGGCCTCGAGGTGCTGGAGCCGACCGCATGACATCCTGGCTCATCGGTCTCGACGTCGACGGCACGATCCTGCTGCAGGACGAGTCGATGAGTCCCGGCGTGCCCGAGGCCGTCGCCCGACTGCGCGACGGCGGTCACGAGGTCACGATCGCGACCGGCCGCAGCTGGAACGCCACGGAGCGGTACGTCGACTTGCTCGGCCTCACGCCGGAGTACGTCGTGTGCTCGAACGGTGCCGTCACGATGCGCCGGGTCGGCGACGAGTGGGAGCGCTGGCACATCGAGACCTTCGACGCGTCGCCGGTGCTGGCTCTGCTGCGCGCGCGTCTGCCCGAAGCGCGCTACATGGTGGAGCTCGCCTCGGGGCAGCGTCTCTACACAGAGCACCTCGATGACTGGACCCTCGACGGAGGGCGGCAGGTCGGCTTCGAGGAACTCGTCGCCGAGCCCGTGTCGCGCGTCGTCGTCGTCTCGCCCGGCCATGACGAGGAGGACTTCCACCGCCTCGTCGCCGACGCCGGTCTCAACGAGGTGTCGTACGCGATCGGCTGGACGGCGTGGCTCGACATCGCCCCGCAGGGCGTCGACAAGGGGACCGCCCTCGAGCGTGTGCGCACCGAGCTCGGCTTCGACGGAGACCGCGTGCTCGTCGCGGGCGACGGGCGCAACGACATCGGCATGTTCACGTGGGCCCAGCAGATCGGCGGACGCGCGGTCGCCATGGGGCAGGCGCCCGCCGAAGTGAAGGCCGCGGCCGGGGAGACGACGGCCGACGTCGAGGACGGCGGCCTCGCCGACGCGCTGAACACGCTTCCAGCAGCCGCCCAGGTCAGCGCGGGAGAATAGAACTCGGCTAGACTCACGGCTTGTCGGCGGATTCGTCTGTCGGGAGGGTTGTCCGAGCGGCCGATGGAGCTGGTCTTGAAAACCAGTGGGCAGAGATGTCTCGTGGGTTCGAATCCCACACCCTCCGCTTCGAAGCACGGTGTCGCCGCACCGAGACGCTGAACCGAAAGGCCACGAGTGAGTCCCCACACCCGACGCCGCCGTACCCTCGCACGGCATGGTCAGCAGCGCACCCCCGGTGCTGTCAGCCAGCTCTTGAAGTTCCTCGCGATCGGCCTCTCCGTCGTGCTGGTGAGCGGGCTCGGCGTCGCCGCCTACGTCGCGTACGACCTGACGAGCACCGTGTCGGCGAACGCCGTCGAGCTGGAGGGCACCGAGGAGCTTCCCCCCGACATCGGGGAGTACAAGGGCGGGTTCAACCTGCTGCTCACGGGCGTCGACACCTGTGAGGAGGCCTACGCGCAGTACT
Source organism: Microbacterium sp. LWO14-1.2 (assembly GCF_038397715.1). Taxonomy (NCBI): domain Bacteria; kingdom Bacillati; phylum Actinomycetota; class Actinomycetes; order Micrococcales; family Microbacteriaceae; genus Microbacterium; species Microbacterium sp. LWO14-1.2. The sequence goes on along the minus strand of NZ_CP151633.1, from coordinate 1,261,682 downwards.
TCGGTGAGCGCTGCTCCGGCGCCGACTCCGAGGGCACCCTCAACGACGTGAACCTGCTCGTCCACGTCTCCGAAGAGCCCCGCCGCATCACCGTGGTGAGCTTCCCGCGAGACCTCATGCTCGGCATCCCCGCCTGCGAGGACGACAAGGGCAACATGCACTCCGCGATGAGCAAGCAGCCGCTCAACACCGCCTACACCGACGGCGGTCTGAACTGCGTCGCGAAGACGATCACCCAGCTCACCGGTCAGGAGATCCAGTTCGCGGCGTCCGTCACCTTCGGCGGCGTGATCGAGATCACCAACGCGATCGGCGGCGTCGACGTCTGTCTCGCGAACCCCATCAAGGACAAGTACACCGGCCTCGACATGGCGGCCGGGACGCACACCGTCCAGGGGCTCGAGGCCCTGCAGTTCCTGCGCACCCGCCATGGAGTCGGCGATGGAAGCGACCTCGGACGCATCGGCAACCAGCAGCAGTACATGTCGAGCCTCGTGCGCAAGCTCATCAGCAGCGACACCCTCGGCAACTTCCCCATGATGCTCAAGCTCGCGAACACCGGACTGAGCAACATGGAGACCAGCACCTCGCTCGCCAACCCGACGATGATCGCGCAGATCGCCCTGGCCGTGAAGTCGGTGCCCTTCGAGGACATCGTGTTCCTGCAGTACCCGACCGGCACGGATGCGGACAACCCGAACAAGGTCGTCGCGAACAAGTCGGCCGCGCAGGCGATGTGGGATGCGATCAACGAGAACGCCCAGCTGCAGGTGACGCACGAGAACACCGCGAATGACGGAGTCGTCGTGACCGACCCCGTCCCTGACACCACGGTGCCGGATCCGACTGCCACCGCGCCGGCCACGGAGGAGCCGAGCAACGTCGTCGCGCTCCCGAACTCGATCAAGGGCAACTCGGCAGCGCAGCAGACCTGCTCCAACGGCAACGTCCGCTGACCCGCCGGGGCCGGGCTTCCGGCGCGGGCTGATGGTCAGCGTGGCGCCGTCGGTGGATACAGTACGTCCATGAGGGCCTCGAGGATGCCGGGCATGTCGACCGATGGGTCGATCAGCCACTGCAGCTGCAGGCCGTCGGCGACCGCCTGAACGACCCGCGCTGTCGTGTCGGCGTCCAGCGCCGCTCGCTCCACCGTGTCGCCGTCGAACGCCTCGGCGATGCGGCCGCGGAGACGTTCGCTGCGATCCAGGAAGTACCGGTGGGCGGGATGCTCGGGGTCGGCGGCATCCACTGCCAGGCGCGAGAACAGCTCGACGACGCCCGGCACCTCGGCGTTGTGGCGGATGACGTCGAGGAAAGCCGCTTTCGCATCCCCCGGATCGTTCATACGGGGGTCGCGCTCGTCGTGCTCGTCGCGTGTACGGAGCACCTCGGTGAAGAGCTCTTCCTTCGATCCGAAGTAGTGCAGCAGCGCCGCGGGAGTGACGCCCACGGCTTCGGCGATCTGTTTGAGCGACGCGTTGCGGTAGCCGGTGCGCCCGATGACGTCGAGGGCGCTCTCCAGGATCTCCTGACGCCGGGCCACGCCCTTCGCGTATGAACCTCGTCGTGCCATCCCTCGACCCTAATCCTGAATGCTGTTTGAATTCCAATACTGACTGTCGTATGGTTTTCGGAAGACACCGCCGTCGCCGCGAAAGGACGACCATGACCGACACCTCGGCATCCGACCTCACCCTCGAGGAGAAGGCTTCGCTCACGAGCGGCGCCGACTTCTGGACCACGAAGAGCATCGACCGGGTGGGCCTGCCGTCGATCATGATGACCGACGGTCCGCACGGACTCCGCAAGCAGGCGGACGCCACCGACCACCTCGGTCTCGCCAGCAGCGTGCCAGCCACGTGCTTCCCGCCGGCGGTCGGCATCGGATCCTCCTTCGATCCCGAGCTCGTCGAGCGCGTCGGCGCCGCGATCGGCGTGGAGGCCGCGATCGAGAACGTCGCGGTCGTGCTCGGCCCCGGCATCAACATCAAGCGCTCTCCGCTCTGCGGTCGCAACTTCGAATACTTCTCGGAGGATCCGCTGGTCTCCGGCGTCCTCGGTGCCGCGTCGGTGCGCGGCATCCAGTCG